>CABHPB010000073.1 GCA_902168115.1 uncultured Methylopila sp.
GTCATGGTCAACGGCAAGATCACCCTCTCGGGCCAAGGCCGGGAGCTTCTGGAGCGTCCGGAAGTGCGCGCCGCCTATCTCGAGGGAGGGCGCTGAACATGGACGTGCTCCGCTCGCTCTACGAGACGCTGAATGCGATCGGCCACGGGACGGTCTGGGAGATCTCGCTCGGCGAGTTCCTGCTGGCGACGCTGATCCTCGGCTGCGGCGCGGCGTGGCTCGCCGGCCGCGGCGTCGCCAGCGCCTGGGAGCCGCTATGGAAGTCCGCGATCTGGATGATCCCGCTGTCCTTCGCGGTGCGCTTCATCCACTTCGCGCTGTTTTCCGGCACGCTGCAGCTCAATCCGACGGGCGCGGCGGCGCCGGCGTTCTGGACGACCGTCCACTACTATCTGGTCGACCTCGTTTTCCTCGTCGCCTTCGCCCTACTCGGGCACCGGCGCACGCTGACGAAAATGATGACGCGGCAATACGCCTGGCTCTACGAGACCGCCGGTCCGTTCGGCTGGAAGGCGCGCGGCTGAGCCCGACCGACCGTCGCCCGCTCGAGAGGCGGCGTCAGGGGCCCGCTGAGCGTTTGCACGAGCGGGAATCAGGCGCCACGATGGCGTCCGGAGCGGCGGACGCATCCGCACTTTACGGGACCTGAAGGGGAACTTCGGACATGAACAAGTTCATCGCAGGCGTGGCGGCCCTCGCGGTCGTGGCCGGCGTCGCCGCCTGCTCGGATAAGGGGGGCAACGAGATCGTCGTCGGCATCGCGGGTCCCATGACCGGCGAGAACGCCGTGTTTGGCGGCCAGATCCGCGCCGGCGTCGAGCAGGCGATCGAGGACATCAACGCGGCCGGCGGCGTCAACGGCAAGAAGCTCGTCGCCAAGATCGGCGACGACGCGTGCGATCCGAAGCAGGCGGTGAACGTCGCCAACCAGATCGCGAGCTCCAAGGCCAAGGTCGTGATCGGCCACTACTGCTCGGGCTCGTCGATCCCGGCCTCGGCGGTCTACGCCGAAGAGGGCGTCGTCCAGCTCTCCCCGGCCTCGACCAACCCGGCCTACACAGACAACCGCCCGGCGACCGGCACCACCTTCCGCGTCTGCGGCCGCGACGACCAGCAAGGCGGCATCGCCGGCAAGTACCTGCTCGAGAAGCAGGCCGGCAAGAAGGTTGCGATCGTCAACGACAAGTCGTCCTACGGGAAGGGCCTCGCCGACGAGACCCAGAAGACCTTCGAGGCCGGCGGCCAGAAGCCGGTTCTCGTCGAGTCCATCACCGCGGGCGAGAAGGACTACTCGGCGCTGATCTCCAAGATCAAGCAGTCCGGCGCGGAAGTGGTCTATTACGGCGGCTACTACCAGCAGGCCGGCCTGATCGTGCGCCAGATGCGCGAACAGGGCGTTTCCGCCACGCTGATGGGCGGCGACGCGCTGCAGTCGAGCGAGTTCCTCGGCATCACGGGCAAGGGCGGCGAAGGCACGATGTTCACCTTCCCGCCGGACCAGCGCAAGCTCGCCTCGGCCGCCGACGTCGTCTCCAAGCTCAAGGCGAAGAAGATCGAGCCGGAAGGCTTCACGCTGTACAGCTACGCCGCGCTGCAGGTGTGGGCGGACGCCGCCAAGGCCGCGAAGTCCGAAGAGGCCAAGGCGGTCGCGGGCGAGATCGGCAAGCAGACCTTCAAGACGGTCGCCGGCGACTTCAAGTTCAACGAGAAGGGCGACCCGACCGTCGCGGGCTTCGTGTTCTTCGAGTTCAAGGACGGCGGCTACGTGCAGATGTGATCTGCGCGCGACCGGCTGACGCGAATGAAGGGCCCGCCGAGCGATCGGCGGGCCCTTTTGGTTCGGCCTCCCGGCATAGGCGAGCCTCAGAACAGCTCCCGCCACTGCCGCGCGCCGTGGATCACGCGGACGATCTCGGCGCCGCCGTCGACCTCACGGTAGAGGATCAGGTACTTCCCGAACGGGAAAAGCCTCAGCTCCGGACGCACGTCCGGCCGCGCGACGCCCATGCCCGGCGTCTCTCCGAGCTGGCGGCACCGCCTCAAGATGGACTCGAACCATCGCAACGCCGCGGCCGGGTCGTCGTCCGCGATATGACCGGAAATCTCGGCCAGGTCGGTCTCGGCCGCAGGCAGCAGCCGGAACGTCATCTCATGACCTGCGTGACTTCATCCGTCGATCGAGACCGCCGCGGATACGCTCGAACGCCTCCTCGCCGTCGACCGACGGGCCGCTCGCCACTCCCTCGTCCCACAGCCGTCCAATCTGGGCGACGGCTTCGTGACGCTGGGCGCGCCGAAGCATCCAGTCGCGCATGGCCTCGCGCATCACTTCGCTCGCCGAGCCGTACTCGCCGGCGTCGACGGCCTTACGGACCGTCGCGACCATTTCTGGCGTCAGGGCCACGCTCACCTTCTCAACACCCCTCATGCGGCCTCCGGCTCAATCGGTAGGCAAGCTTACCACCGACGTATTATAGCCGCCAGACGCTAGCCCCGGCCGACCGTCTCACCCCAGCTTCTGCAGCGCTGGAAAGGTCTCCAGCAGCCAGAACGACGCGGTCGCGGTCCAGCCCGTCAGGAAGGCGATGCCAGTCAGCACCAGCAGGCCGCCCATCACCTTCTCGACAGTACCGAGATGGGCGCGGAAGCGCTTCAGGAAGGCGACGAAGGGCTTCATCGCGAGCGCCGCAATCAGGAACGGCACGCCGAGGCCGAGCGCGTAGACCGCGAGCAGCCCCGCCCCGCTCGCGACCGTCGCCTCGGAGGCCGCGACCGACAGGACGGCGGCGAGCACCGGCCCGATGCAGGGCGTCCAGCCGAAGGCGAAGGCGAGGCCCATCACATAGGCGCCCCAGAGCCCGACCGGCTTCTGGACGTCGACCCGCGCCTCGCGCATCAGCAGCGGGATGCGGAAGGCGCCGAGGAAGTGCAGCCCCATGACGATGATCGCGACGCCCGCGATCGTCGCGAGCAACGGCGCATTCTTCAGCAGGAGCCCGCCGATCGCCGAGGCCGTCGCCCCGAGCGCGACGAAGACGGTCGAGAAGCCCGCGACGAACAGGGCCGCGGCCGCGAGGGTGCGCCCGGCCGCCGCGCGCGGCGCGTCCTCGGCGGTCAGCTTGTCGAGCGTCGTGCCGGCGAGGAAGCAAAGATACGGCGGCACCAGCGGCAGCACGCAGGGGCTCAGGAACGAGAGCGCGCCGGCGCCGAACACGGCCGGAAGGGTGACGGAGGAGACCATCGCGCCGCTCTACAGCGACGCGATCGCTGAGGGAAGCGACGCGCGCGTGATCCAGATCCGCGCACGCCCTTGCCGCCCCCTCCGCGCACGCGCTACAAGCCGCGCGACCCACGACATCCCGCGCCCTTCACGCGCCTCCGACGCGAGCCCCTCCTCCATGGCCAACCGCGAATTCATCTATCACATGAGCGGCGTCTCGAAGGCGTTCGGCCCCAAGAAGACGCTCGACAACATCCACCTCTCCTTCTACCCGGACGCCAAGATCGGCATCCTGGGCGTCAACGGCTCGGGCAAGTCGACGCTGCTCAAGATCATGGCCGGGATCGACAAGGAGTTCACCGGCGAGGCCTGGGCCGCCAAGGGCGCCAAGATCGGCTACCTTGAGCAGGAGCCCGCCCTCAACCCGGAGAAGAACGTCCGCGAGAACGTCATGGAGGGCGTCGCCGAGAAGCAGGCGATCCTCGACAAGTACAACGAGCTCGCGATGAACTACTCCGAGGAGACCGCCGACGAGATGACGGAGCTCCAGGACAAGATCGAGGCGCTCGGCCTCTGGGATCTGGACTCCAAGGTCGAGCAGGCGATGAACGCCCTCGGCTGCCCGCCGGACGACTGGAGCGTCGACAAGCTCTCGGGCGGCGAGAAGCGCCGCGTCGCGCTCTGCAAGCTGCTGCTCTCCGAGCCCGACCTGCTGCTGCTCGACGAGCCGACCAACCATCTCGACGCCGAGACGGTGAACTGGCTCGAAAACCACCTGCGGAACTTCCCGGGCGCGATCCTGATCGTCACCCATGACCGCTACTTCCTCGACAACGTCACCGGCTGGATCCTCGAGATCGACCGCGGCCGCGGCATTCCCTACGAGGGCAACTACTCGTCCTGGCTCGTGCAGAAGCAGAAGCGCATGATCCAGGAAGGCCGCGTGGAAGAGTCCCTGCAGAGGACCCTGAAGCGCGAGCAGGAGTGGATGGGCAACAGCCCGAAGGCCCGCCAGGCCAAGAACAAGGCCCGCATCCAGCGCTATGACGACCTCGTCAAGCGTGCGTCCGAGCAGGGCCCGACGACCGCGCAGATCGTCATCCCGATCGCCGAGCGCCTCGGCGCGAACGTCGTCGACTTCGAGAGCCTCAACAAGGGTTTTGGCGACAAGCTGCTGATCGAGGACTTGTCGTTCAAGCTGCCGCCCGGCGGCATCGTCGGCGTCATCGGCCCGAACGGCGCCGGCAAGACCACGCTGTTCCGCATGATCACCGGCCAGGAGCAGCCAGACGGCGGCAGCCTCAAGATCGGCGAGACGGTGCAGCTCGGCTATGTCGACCAGAGCCGCGACGCGCTCGACGCCAACAAGAACGTCTGGGAGGAGATCTCCGGCGGCACCGAGATCATCCACCTCGGCAAGCGCGAGGTGAACTCCCGCGCCTATGTCGGCGCCTTCAACTTCAAGGGCGCGGCGCAGCAGAAGAAGGTCGGCGACCTCTCCGGCGGCGAGCGCAACCGCGTTCACCTCGCCAAGATGCTGAAGTCGGGCGCGAACGTCCTGCTGCTCGACGAACCGACCAACGACCTCGACGTCGAGACGCTCCGCGCGCTGGAAGAGGCGCTCGAGGACTACGCCGGCTGCGCCGTCATCATCAGCCATGACCGCATGTTCCTCGACCGCGTCGCGACCCACATGCTCGCCTTCGAGGGCGACAGCCACGTCGAGTGGTTCGAGGGCAACTTCCAGGACTACGAGGAAGACAAGAAGCGCCGCCTCGGCCCGGACGCGGTCGAACCCAAGCGCATCAAGTACCGGCAGTTCACGCGCTAGCCGCAGGGCGCTAGACTCGCCTTCGGCGAAGCGGGGCGAGACCGGCATGGCTCTGAAGGAAGACTGGTCAGCCTCGACCTATCTGCGCTTCGAGGACGAGCGGACCCGGCCGGCCGCCGATCTGCTCGCCCGCATCCCGCTCGAGACGGCCGGGCGCGTCTTCGACCTCGGCTGCGGGCCGGGCAACTCGACCGAACTTCTGACGGCGCGGTTTCCCGACGCCGAGATCGCGGGCGTCGATTCCTCGCCCGACATGCTCGCATCCGCTCGCAAGCGGCTGCCCGACCTGAGCTTCGTCCAGGCCGACATCGCCGGCTGGACCCCCGACCGCGCGCCGGACGTCGTGTTCTCGAACGCGACCCTGCAATGGCTCGGCGCGCACGAAACCCTGTTCCCGCGGCTCTTCAGGCTGCTCGCGCCGGGCGGCGCGCTGGCGATCCAGATGCCGGACAATCTGTCGGAGCCCTCGCACGCCGCGATGCGCGAGGTCGCGCGCGACGGCGCCTGGGCGGAGCGGCTCGCCGGCGGCGCGACCGCACGCACCGAGATCCTGTCCGGCGAAGCCTATTTCGACCTGCTCGCGCCCTACGCGTCTTCGGTCGACGTCTGGCGCACGACCTATCTCCACCCGCTCGACGGCGCCGAGGCGATCGCGACCTGGCTGAAGGCGACGGGCCTGAGGCCATTCCTCGATCCGCTCGACGAGACCGAGCGCGAGCGGTTCCTCGCGCTCTACACCGAGCGCATCCGCGCCTTCTACCCGGAACGAGCAACCGGCAAGGCGCTGCTGCGGTTTCCGAGGCTGTTCATCGTGGCGATCCGGAAATAGCCTGACCGGCATGACGCGCGAACTGCTCGATCCGATCGTCATCCATCCGGGCCGACGCCTGACGGCGAAGCTCGTCGCGGCGCTCGCGACGACGGATCCGGACAGTTTCGAGACGACCGCCGTCGACCGGCTCGACCTCACGCTCGAAGGCCTCGCAGGCGACCGGCACGCCGGCTTCACCCGGCCCGCCGGCGCGCGAGAGCCCTGGTATCGCGGCGGCGCCGAGATCCGCTCCGGCCGGCAGCTGTCGGTCGTGTCGGCGGAAGAGCTCTGGGAGATCGGCTACGCGATCGGCCTGCCGCCGATCGAGCCGGGCTGGATCGGCGCGAATCTCGTGCTGGAGGGCGTGCCCCGGCTGTCCTTCCTGCCGCGCGGCTCACGCATCTTTTTCGGCGGCGGCGGCTCGGTCGTCGTCGAGGACCAGAACGCCCCCTGCCGCCACGCCGGCCGCGCGCTGGCGAGACACACCGGCCGGCCCGGCGACGAGATCACCTTCCCGAAGGTCGCGCGGCGCGTCCGTGGGCTGGTGGCGAGCGTCGAGCATCCCGGCGAGGCCGTCGCCGGCGAGACCGTCACGCTGCGGTTGCCAGAACAGTGGATCTATTGAACGGCCGGAGCGACGGTTTCGGGCCGACGACCGTTGCCATCAGCGACGGAAGCATATAAAGACATCTTTATGTCTTTCTCATCGCCAGAGACCGGCGCCATCGCCTTCGAGCCCGCCCTCGCCGCGCTTCGCGCGGCCGGCGAGCCGACGCGGCTCAGGCTGCTCGCGCTTCTGGCCGAGGGCGAGCTCACCGTCTCCGACATCACCGACATCGTCGGGCAAAGCCAGCCGCGAATCTCGCGCCACCTGAAGCTTCTCGTCGAGGCCGATCTGGTGGAGCGTCGCCGGGAGGGCGCCTGGGCGTTCTTCGGCCTGTCCGAGCATTCGGTCGGCGCCGGACTGGTGCGCGCGGCGCTCGAGCGGCTGGACGAGAACGACCCTACGCTGGCGCGAGACCGCGAACGGCTCGCCGAGGTGCGCGACGCCCATCAGCGCGCGGCCGCGGACTACTTTTCCGCCAACGCCGAGCGCTGGGACGAACTGCGCGGCCTGCAGGTCTCCGAATCCGCCGTCGAGCATGCGATTCTCGAAGCGCTCGGCGAGACGCCGATCGGCGCCGCGCTCGATCTCGGCACAGGCACCGGCCGCATGCTCGAACTGCTCGCGCCCAAGGTCGAGCGGGCGATCGGCGTCGACGCCAACCGCGACATGCTCGCGCTCGCCCGCGCCAACCTCTCGAAGGCGGGCGTCCAGAACGCGCAGGTGCGGCTCGGCGACATCTTCGCGCCGCCGGTCCCGGCCGGCTCGTTCGATCTCGTCATCGTCCATCAGGTGCTGCACTTCCTCGACGACGGCGCCCGCGCCGTGCGCGAGGCGGCGCGGGCGCTGCGGCCGGGCGGGCGGCTGCTGATCGTCGATTTCGCCCCGCACGAGATCGAGGCGCTGCGCGAGAATCAGGCGCACCGGCGCCTCGGCTTCGCGCCCGAAACGATCGAGGCCTGGCTTGCGGCGGCCGGGCTCGACCATCTGTTCCGCCGCGACCTGCCGCCCCCGGGCGGCGACGCCGACAAGCTGACCGTGTCGCTCTGGCTGGCGCGCGACCCGCGCATCGCCGGCGACGCGCTCCCCTCCCCCTCGAACCTCGAGGTCGCATGATGCCCAACGCCCGCCTCTCCCGCTCCGCCCGCCGCCCGATCCGCGTTTCCTTCGAGTTCTTCCCGCCGAAGTCCGCGGAGATGGAGGATTCGCTCTGGCGCTCCGTGGAGCGTCTCGCGCCCCTCGGCCCCACCTTCATGTCGGTGACCTATGGCGCCGGCGGCTCGACCCGCGAGCGCACGCACGCGACCGTCGCGCGGATGGTGACCGAGACCGACATTCCGCCGGCCGCGCACCTGACCTGCGTCTCGGCCAGCAGGGACGAGGTCGACGCGGTCGTCGACAGCTACCGCGAGGCCGGCGTCCGTCACATCGTCGCGCTGCGCGGCGATCCCGCCGGGGGCGTCGGGGCGCAGTTCGAGGCCCATCCGGAGGGCTACCAGTCCACGGCCGATCTCGTCGCCGGCATCCGCAGGCGCGCGCCGGAGATCGAGCTCTCGGTCTCCGCCTACCCGGAAAAGCACCCCGAGAGCCCGAGCGTCGAGGCCGACTTCGACGTGCTGAAGGCCAAGGTGGACGCCGGCGCCAACCGGGCCATCACCCAGTTCTTCTTCGACAACACGCACTACCTCCGCTACGTCGACGAGGCGAGGAAGCGCGGCATCCACATCCCGATCGTCCCGGGCATCGTGCCGGTCTCGAACTTCAGGCAGACCGCGAGCTTCGCGACCCGCGCCGGCGCCAGCGTGCCGGACTGGTTCGCGCATCGCTTCGAGGGACTGGAGAACGATCCCGGTACCCGCCAGCTGATCGCCGCCGCGGTCGCCGCCGAACAGGTGTTCGACCTCGTGGACCACGGGGTCAACGATTTCCATTTCTACACGATGAACAAGGCCGACCTCGTCTACGCCATCTGCCACCTGCTCGGCCTCAGGCCGTCTGAAGGCGTCGGCAAGAAGGCCGCGGCTTGAACA
The DNA here is from genome assembly GCA_902168115.1 of uncultured Methylopila sp. GTDB lineage: Bacteria > Pseudomonadota > Alphaproteobacteria > Rhizobiales > Methylopilaceae > Methylopila. The sequence goes on from CABHPB010000073.1 coordinate 8,497, forward strand.
TCGGCGTCCGAGACACGACTTGGCTGCGCCCGGAGTAGCGACATGACCGACACCGAAAAGACCATCCGCGAGCTCGCCGCCAAGCGCATCCTCATCCTCGACGGCGCGATGGGGACGATGATCCAGCGCGAGAAGTTCTCCGAGGAGGACTTCCGCGCCGAGCGCTTCAAGGACTGGAAGCGGGACCTGAAGGGCAACAACGACCTTCTGATCCTCACCCAGGCCGACAAGATCCGCGACATCCACCTGCAGTATTTCTGCGCGGGCGCGGACATCGTCGAGACCAACACCTTCTCCTCGACGACCATCGCCCAGGCCGACTACGGCATGGAGGAGCTCGCCTACGAACTGAATTTCGAGGGCGCGCGGCTTGCGCGCGAGGCCGGCGACATCGCGGCGAAGGAAGACGGCAAGCCCCGCTTCGTCGCCGGCACGCTTGGCCCGACGAACCGCACCGCCTCGATCTCGCCGGACGTCAACAATCCGGGCTTCCGCGCGGTCACATTCGACCAGCTGGCGGAGGCCTATGGCGAGGCCGCGCGCGGCCTGCTCGACGGCGGCGCCGACATCCTGCTGGTCGAGACCATCTTCGACACGCTGAACGCCAAGGCCGCGATCTTCGCGATCGAGGAGCTGTTCGCCGAGCGCAAGATCCGCGTGCCGGTCATGATCTCCGGCACCATCACGGATCTTTCGGGCCGCACCCTTTCGGGCCAGACGCCGACCGCTTTCTGGAACGCGCTGAACCATGCGCGGCCGATCTCGTTCGGCCTCAACTGCGCACTCGGCGCCAAGGAGATGCGCGCCCATATCGCGGAGCTGTCGCGCGTGGCTGATACGCTGATCTGCGCCTATCCGAACGCCGGCCTTCCCAACGAGTTCGGCCTCTACGACGAGAGCCCGGAAGCGATGGGCGAGCTTGTCGGCGAGTTCGCCTCGTCGGGCCTCGTCAACATCGTCGGCGGCTGCTGCGGCACGACGCCGGACCACATCGCAGCCATCGCCGAAGCCGTAAAGGGCAAGGCGCCGCGCAAGGTCCCGGAGATCGCCCCGCGCATGCGGCTGTCGGGCCTCGAGCCGTTCGAGACCGCCGCCTAAACCGATCGTTTACCTTAAGCTGTCCGGCCAACCTCAGGATCTTTCATGACTTCCGCCGCCCAGAGCTTCGTCAATGTCGGTGAGCGCACCAACGTCACGGGCTCCGCAAAGTTCAGGAAGCTGATCACCAACGGCGACTACGCCGCGGCGCTCGACGTCGCGCGCGAGCAGGTCGAGAACGGCGCGCAGATCCTCGACGTCAACATGGACGAGGGCCTTCTCGACTCGGAGAAGGCGATGGTCGAGTTCCTGAACCTCATCGCCTCCGAGCCCGACATCGCGCGCGTGCCGCTGATGATCGATAGCTCCAAGTGGTCGGTGATCGAGGCGGGCCTCAAATGCGTGCAGGGCAAGCCGATCGTGAACTCGATCTCGCTCAAGGAGGGCGAGGAGAGCTTCCTCGCTCAGGCCCGCAAGGTTCGCGCCTACGGCGCCGCCGTGGTCGTGATGGCCTTCGACGAGACCGGCCAGGCCGACACCTTCAAGCGCAAGACCGAGATTTGCGCGCGCGCCTACAAGATCCTGACCGAGCAGGTCGGTTTTCCGCCGCAGGACATCGTGTTCGACCCGAACATCTTCGCGGTCGCGACCGGCATCGAGGAGCATTCGAACTACGGCGTCGACTTCATCGAGGCGACGCGCTGGATCCGGGAGAACCTGCCGCACGCGCACATTTCCGGAGGCGTGTCGAACCTCTCCTTCGCCTTCCGAGGCAACGAGCCGGTGCGCGCCGCGATGCATTCGGTGTTCCTGTTCCACGCCATCAACGCCGGCATGGACATGGGCATCGTCAACGCCGGCGCCCTGCCCGTCTATGACGACATCGACGCCGAGCTGCGCGAACTCGCCGAAGACGTGGTTCTCAACCGCCGAGCGGACGCGACCGACCGGCTGCTGGCGGCCGCCGACAAGTTCAAGGGCGGCAAGCAGGAGGCCCGCGTCGTCGACACCAAGTGGCGCGAGCAGCCGGTCGAGAAGCGGCTCGCCCACGCGCTCGTCCACGGCATCACCGAGTTCATCGAGTCCGACACCGAGGAGGCGCGCGCCAAGGCCGCGCGCCCGCTGCACGTCATCGAAGGTCCGCTGATGGACGGCATGAACGTCGTCGGCGACCTGTTCGGCTCCGGAAAGATGTTCCTGCCGCAGGTCGTGAAGTCGGCGCGCGTCATGAAGCAGGCGGTCGCCTACCTCATGCCCTTCATGGAGAAGGAGAAGGAGGAGCAGGGCCTCACCCAGCGCAAGGCCGCCGGCAAGATCCTGATGGCGACCGTGAAGGGCGACGTCCACGACATCGGCAAGAACATCGTCGGCGTCGTGCTCCAGTGCAACAACTACGAGGTCATCGACCTCGGCGTGATGGTCCCGGTCCAGAAGATTCTGGAGACCGCGCGCAAGGAGGAGGTCGACGTCATCGGCCTGTCCGGTCTGATCACCCCCTCGCTCGACGAGATGGTGACGGTCGCCTCCGAGCTGGAGCGCGAGGGTTTTGACGTGCCGCTGCTGATCGGCGGCGCGACGACCTCGAAGATCCACACCGCCGTGAAGATCCACCCGGCCTACGACCGCGGCCAGGCGGTGCATGTGCTGGACGCGAGCCGCGCGGTCGGCGTGGTTTCGCAGCTGCTGTCGAACGACAACAAGGCGGCTTACGTCGAGGGCGTGCAGGCCGAATACGTCAAGCTCGCCGAGCAGCACGCCCGCGCGCAGGAGGACAAGGTCCGCGCGCCGATCGCCGCCGCGCGCGAGAACCGGCTCGCCATCGACGCCGCGAAGGTCCAGCCGAAGCCGAGCTTCCTCGGGACCAAGGTCATCGACATCCCGATCGAGACGCTGATCCCCTATATCGACTGGACGCCGTTCTTCCAGACCTGGGAGCTCAAGGGCCGCTACCCGGACATCCTGAAGGACGAGAAGTTCGGCGAGGCCGCGCGCAACCTGTTCGAGGACGCGACCGCGATGCTGCGCCAGATGGCGGACGAGAAGTGGCTCCAGGCCAGGGCCGTGATCGGCTTCTGGCCGGCGAACCAGAGCGGCGACGACATCGACCTCTACAAGGATGACGGCCGCCGCGAGAAGCTCGCGACGCTCCACACACTCCGCCAGCAGATGGCGCGCGGCAAGGACCGCCCGAACCTCGCGCTCGCCGACTTCGTCGCCCCGGACGGCGAGGACTATGTCGGCGGCTTCGCGGTGACCGCCGGCATCGGCGAGGAGGCGATGAGCCAGCGCTTCGCCCGCGCCAACGACGACTACGGCGGCATCCTCGCCAAGGCGCTCGCCGACCGTCTCGCCGAGGCCGGCGCGGAGTGGCTGCACGAGCAGGTCCGCAAGCAGCACTGGGGCTACGCCGCCGGTGAAGACCTCTCGAACGAGGAGCTGATCGCTGAAGGCTATGAGGGCATCCGCCCCGCCCCGGGTTATCCGGCGCAGCCGGACCACACCGAGAAGGGCGTGCTGTTCGACCTGCTCGACGCGCCGAACGCCATCGGGCTGACGCTCACCGAGAGCTACGCCATGTGGCCGGGCTCGGCGGTGTCCGGGCTCTACTTCTCGCACCCGGAGAGCCGCTACTTCGGCCTCGGCAAGATCGACCGCGACCAGGTCGCCGACTACGCCGCGCGCAAGGGCTACGACCTCGCGACCATGGAGAAGTGGCTTGCCCCGGTGCTGAACTACGACCCCAACCGCGCCCAGAAGATCGCGGCGGAATAACCTCGCGAGACGATTTCCAGATCCCTCCCCTTGCAAAGGGGAGGGTAAGGGTGAGGATCGTTCCGAGCCGAGCGCGGCCGCAAGTATCGAGCTCCACGCCCAGATCTTCCCACCCTACCGTCCCCTCGGAGAGGGGAGGGATTCTGAGGCGACAGCGCTCTCCTCGACCTGCCTGACGATCCGCTCCCGAAGCCATCGCTGGGCCGGGTGGGCGTCGACGCGGTCGTGCCAGACCATCGCGATCGCAAAGCCTGGAACCGGGATCGGCGGCTCCATGATCTGCAGCCGGTTGGCCTGGATGCGCGCCACCCGCTCGGGCGCAAGCGCGATCATGTCCGAGCGAGCGACCACCTCCGGCGTCATCAGGAAATTCGGGACCGACAGCTTCACGCGCCGCGTCCTGCCGTGAGCCGCCAGAGCCTCGTCCGTCGGCCCGGCGAAACCGCCGCCGACGGGCGATGAGATCACGTGGTCGAGCGCGCAGAAGGCGTCGAGGTCGATCGCGCCATGGACCCGAGGATGGCCCTTGCGCGCGATCACCACGTAGCGCTCCTCCAGCAGTTTCCGGGAGTGCATCGCCTCGTGGGCGGGATCGGGCGTCAGGAACGCGAGGTCCACTTCTCCGCGCTCGGCGAGCGCTGGAAAGGCGGCGGCGTCGACCGTGCGCCAGGCGGTCCGCAGGCCCGGCGCCTCCTGAGCAAGAGCGAGCGCGAGCGGCGTCAGCACGGCGTACTGGATCGCGTCCGAGCCCATCAGCGAGACGGTCAGCTCCGCCGAGGCCGGATCGAAGCGCGCGCCGACGGAGAGCACGCCGCGGACCTGCTCCAGCGCCGCATGCAGCGGCGCCTGCAGTTCCAGCGCGCGCGCCGTGGGCGTCACCCCGCGCTGCGCCGGGATCAGGAGCGGGTCTCCGAATAGGTCCCGCAGCCGATTGAGCTGGGCCGACAGCGCCGGCTGGCTGATGTGCAGCCGCCGCGCGGCGCGCGTGACGTTTCGCTCGGCCAGCAGGGCTTCGAGCGCGATCAGCAGGTTCAGATCGAGCCGTCTGATATCCATTCAGTGGATAGCAGCAAAGAAAACTGACGATTTCAATGATCGCACAGACCAGCCTACCTCCGTCCTGAAAGCGTGGCCGGCGCAAGGAGCTGTCCCCGCGCCTCGAAACGGAGACGCCCCATGAACGTGCTGATCGTCTACGCCCACCCGGAACCGCAATCGCTGAACGGATCGCTCAAGGACCTCGCGGTCGAAACGCTGACGGCGCTGGGTCACGAGGTGAAAGTCTCGGACCTCTACGCGATGCGCTGGAAGGCAGTCGCCGACGCCGACGACTTTCCGGATCGGGCCTATCCCGACCGCCTGCGATACGGGGGCGAGTCGAAGCACGCCTTTCTCGGCGGCTCGCAGCCCGCCGACGTCGCGGCCGAGCAGGAAAAGCTGCTCTGGGCCGACGCCGTCATCTTCCAGTTTCCGCTGTGGTGGTTCTCGGCGCCGGCGATCCTGAAGGGCTGGGTCGAGCGGGTCTACGCCTACGGCTTCGCCTATGGCGTCGGGCCGCACGAGGGCGAGCGCTGGGGCGACCGCTACGGCGAGGGCAATCTGCTGGGACGGCGCGCTTTGCTGTCGATCACCCTCGGCGGTCGCGAGCCGCAATATTCCGAGCGTGGCGTCAACGGCGCGCTCGACGACGTGCTCTGGCCGATCCAGCACGGAACCCTGTTCTATCCCGGCATGGCCGTGCTGCCGCCCTTTACGATCTATCAGGCCGACCGGCTGCCGCCCGAGGCGTGGGAGACGGCGGCGGACGCGTTCCGGGGCAGGCTCTCGGGCCTCTTCAGCGATGAGACGATCCCGTTCCGCCGGCAGAACGGCGGCCACTATGACGCGCGTCAGGTGCTGAAGGACGGGCTCGGGGCAGGCGCGACCGGCTCCCGCCTCCACCTGCGTCAGCCCGGAGAGCCGGCCGAGCGCCCGGTGGCCACGACCGAGCCTGAGCGGGAGGACGTCTGAGGGCCAGCCTCAGTGCGCGCGATGCATCGCCTCGGTGCGGCGGTAGAGCACGTGCGGCCGGCCGGCATGCTCGAAGTCGTGGTCGCGCTGGAACTCCAGCCGGTCGATCACGGACAGCGAATGGGTGTTCTCGGGCGTCGTGAAGGCGACCACTTCCGGCAGGCCGAGGTTGTCGAAGCCGAGCTGCAGCGCGAGCGAACCGATGCGCGTCGCATGGCCCTTGCAGCGCAGTTTCGGGGTGAGCGCATAGGCGAGCTCGACCGTCCGCTCACCGTCGGCCTCGCAGCGGCGCAGGCCCGCCCAGCCGGCGAAGCCGCCGTCGCTCATGTCGCGCAGGAACCAGAGGCCGAAGCCGGCGTCGCGCCAGTGCGCCCGGGAACGGGAGACGAAACTCTCCGCCGCGTCGGCGCTCCTGACGCCGCCCAGCGTCGCCATGACGGCGGGATCCTCGAACGCCTCAATGACCGGGCGCAGGTATCCGTCATGCGGCACGTCGGCCAGCACGCCGTCGATTTCGATGATAGTGGGGTAACGTTGACTCAGCATCGCGGGGCCTCCCGTCAGCGCGAATGTCTCCCGATACGCGACCAACCCCGAACTCACCCAGTAGAATCGAAGATCGTGACAATGTGAAGACCTGACGACGTACGATCTTCGTCGTCAGGTTAGCGGAAAATGATCATTTTCGATCGAGGCCAACCCACGCTTTGCAAGCGCCAGCACCAGAGCGTCGGGCGTCGGACGGTCGGATGTGAAGACCACGCGCGGCTCCGCGCCGCTCGCGAGCGCACGATCCGGCTCGGCGACGAGCGCGACCACGCGGCGCGCGATCGCCGGCGCGGGATCGATCCACGCGACCGGCCAGGGCGCGACCGCCTCGAAGCGCCGGGTCAGCAACGGAAAATGCGTGCAGGCGAGCGCGACCGCGTCGGTGCGCCGGCCGTCCTTCGCGACGAAGCAGGGCGCGATCTCGGCCGCGACGTCGGAGTCCGTGACCGGCTCGCCGCGCAGCTCCGCCTCGGCGAAGCCGGCGAGCCTCGGCGAGCCGACCAACGTCACCTCGGTCTCGCCCGCGAAGGCGTCGATCATGGCGCGCGTGTGCTCGCGCCGGACGGTGCCGGGCGTCGCGAGGATGGTCACCAGACCTGAACGGGAGGCCTTCACCGCAGGCTTCACCGCCGGCACCGTGCCGACGAAGGGCAACCCGAAGCGGGCGCGCAGCGCCGGCAATGCGCCGGTCGCTGCGGTGTTGCAGGCGATAACGACGAGATCCGGGCTTTTCCGGGCGACGAGCCGTTCCATGACGCCGAGGACGCGCGCGACCAGCCGCTCCTCGTCGAGCGCGCCATAGGGGAAGGCGGCGTCGTCGGCGGCGTAGACGAAGGCGGCGCCCGGCAGCGCGGCGACGAGCTCGCTCAGCACGGTGAGGCCGCCGAGACCGGAATCGAAGACGAGGATTCTTGGCGCGCGGCCGAGCGCGGGCAGGGTCGCGCCATGCAGACCCGCGAACAGATCGACGCCCATGACCCTCTCGTGCATCGCCCCGAAGCCGACAGTCGATTGAAGCCTTGGGATGGTTACCGAATCGTAGCTTCGCGCGCGATATCCGCGCGGAACTGCGGCGCATGGATGGCGGCGGACCGCCGATCAGCCGAACCGGTCGCGCCAGGCGGGCTGCGCGTCGGGAAACGGCAGGGCGCTCGCCTCATAGACGCCGCGCGCGACGGCGCGGGCGAGCGTCATGGCGGCGACATGCCCAAGGACCGCCAGCATGGCGAGGCGGTCCTCGCCGAGCTCGAAATGTCCGGTCGCGGCGGCGAAGACCACGTCGCCGTCGAACGGCGTGTGACAGGGAATGAGCGCCCGTGACAGGCCGTCCTGCGCCATCACGGCGAGCGCCTTCGCCTCCGTCTTGGTGAGGCGGGCGTCGGTCGCGACCAGCGCGAGCGTGGTGTTCGCGCCGGCGACAGGTTTCGCCGGCGAAAACCAGTCCTTCGGATCGAGCTCCGGCTCCGCGCCGAGCCCGCCATACTCGGCCTCCATCTCGAAGGGCGCCGCCCAGAAGCGAGCGCTCTCGCCGACGGTGGCGGAGCCGAGCGCGTTGACGATCGCAAGCGCGCCGACCGTCGGGCCGTGCTCGGGCAAGACAGCGGAGGCCGTGCCGAGCCCGCCTTTCAGGGTCGCGGTGCGCGCGCCGAGGCCGGCCCCGACCGAGCCGAGCGCGACCTCCCGGCGGGCCCTCGTCGCCGCCTGGTAGCCGAGGTCCCGGTAGGGCGGGAAGCGGCCCCAGTCCTTGTCCCCGCCATTGGTGAGGTCGAACAGGATCGCCCCCGGCACGATCGGCACGCGCGCGGGGCCGACGGCGAATCCCCTGCCCTGCTCGGCGAGCGCCGCCATCACGCCGGCCGCGGCGTCGAGGCCGAAGGCGGAGCCGCCGGAAAACGCCAGGGCGTCGATCTTCTCGACCGTCTTTTCCGGAGAGAGCAGGTCGGTCTCGCGCGTGCCCGGCCCGCCGCCACGCACGTCGACCGACGCGACGGCGGGATGCTCGAATAGGACCGCGGTGACGCCCGAGGCAAGCGCGGCGTCGTCGGCCTGCCCGACGAGAACGTCGGCGACGTCCGTGATCGCGTTGCGTGGACCGGGGCGCAGGACGGGCGAGGACATCGCGGCACAGTAGCAGAAGCGGCGCCGAGCTGAACCGAAGCGGCCGCCGCGACCACTACGCTAAGACGATTTCGCATCGACGCGCCGCGTTTTAGACTGGCGGCCGAATTCGGGGGCATGGCGTGGATATCTGGGTCTTCCTGGGGCTGATCGTGCTCGCCGTACCGCTGGCGGGCGTAGCCGGCCTCGTCTTCGCGCTTCAGGCGCGCGGCAGGATCGAGACGCTCGAGAAGCGGATCATGACGGTCGAGCGCGAGCTCGCCCGCCGAGCGTCCGAAGCGCCGCGGCCCTCGACGGAGCATGCGCCGGCTCCCGTCCTGGCGGACGTTCCGCGCCCGACGCCGCCCGCCTCGCCTCAGCCCGCGCCCGCCGCGCCGAAATCCGCGCTTCCGCCTGCGGCCGCCCGCGCACCGGTCCCGCCGCAGCCGAAGGCGCCGGGACGCTCGCTCGAGGAGCTGATCGGCGCCCGCTGGAGCGTGATCGTCGGGGGGATCGCGCTCGCGCTCGGCGGCGTCTTCCTCGTCCGCTACTCGATCGAGCAGGGCTGGCTCGGCCCGGCGGCGCGCGTCACCTTCGGCGCGCTGTTCTCCGCCGTCCTCCTCATCCTCGCCGAGCGCATGCGGCGCGCCGAGGCCAAGCGCGGCACGCCGCGCCGGCCGATCGACATCCCCGCCGTGCTGACCTCCGCCGGCGCCGTCAGCGCCTTCGGAACGGTCTATGCGGCATACGCCCTCTATGGCTTCCTCAGCCCCGCCGTCGCCTTCGTCGCGCTCGGACTGGTCGCGGTCGCGACGCTGGTGGCTGCGGCGCTTCACGGGCCCATCGTCGGCGCCGTCGGCCTGATCGGCGCCCATGCGGCGCCGCTGCTCATCTCGAGCGAGGAGCCCAACGCCTGGGCGCTCTACATCTACCTGCTGGCGCCGACCGCCGCCGCCTTCGCGGTGGCGCGCCTGCGGGGCTGGCCAGGGCTCGCCGTCGCGGCCGGCGTCGCGGCCTTCCTGTGGGCGGGCCTCGCGATGGTCGGAGTCGCGCCGGCGGACCCGGCCGTGCTGCTGGTCTATTCCGGCGCGCTGATCGCCATCGCCGCTTTGACGCACACGGGCGGGCGCCTGAAGGCGCCGGACTTCGTCGATCTCGACGTCATTTCGAGCGCGCTGATCGGCCTGTTCGGCTTCATCGCAGCCGTCTGCCCCGCGATCGACGGTTTTGGCCAGGCCTCGCTCGGCGCGACGGGCGCGATCCTCGCCGCCATGCTGACCCTCGCGATCTGGGCGCCGGGCCTCGCTCCGGTCGCGGCGGTCGGCGCAGGGCTCGTGGCGCTCGTCGCGCTCTCCTTCGACGATCAGGCGCTCGCCGCCGTCGCCGAAATCACCGCCTTCCCCGCGCCGGGCGAGACCGCCCGCACGGCGGGCGTCGAGAGCTTCCTCGGCTTCTCGGGCGCGCTCGGCGCGATCTATCTCCTCGGCGGCGCCTTCGCCGCGCGCCTCAAGCCGCCGTCGCCCGCATGGCGCACCGGCCTGCTCGCTGCCGCCTCCGTCGCCGCGCCGCTCTTGCTGATGGCGATCGCTTACTGGCGGGTCTCGGCCTTCGCGCCGGACCTGCGCTTCGCGGGCCTCACCGTGCTGCTCGCTCTCGCCTTCACCTGGCTGACCGAGGAGGCCGCGCGCCGTGAGGCCAAGGGCGCGGGCAGCCCGATGGCCACGGCGTCCTACGCCGTCGGCGCCTCGGCCGCGCTTGGGCTCGCGCTCGCCATGGCGATGCGCGAGGGCGCGCTCACCGTCGCGCTCTCCTTCCTCGCCATGGCGCTCGGCTTCGTCGCCGCGAAACGGCCGATCCGCGCGCTCGGCTGGCTCGCGATCGCCGCCTCCACGATCGTCCTCGCGCGGATCGCGATCGACCCGCGCATCGTCGGCGACACTCTCGGGACGACGCCGATCTTCAACGCTTTGCTTTGGGGCTACGGCGCGCCGGCCGTCGCCTTCTGGCTGGGCTCACGTCAGTTCGACAAGGCGAGGCAGACCCTCGCGGCGAACGTGCTGGAGGCGCTCTCGCTGGTTTTCGCGCTGCTGCTCGGCTTCTGCCACGCGCGCCATCTCGCCCATGGCGGCGACATGACGGCGCCGGCCGTGAAGCTCGTCGAGGCGGGGCTCGACGCCACCGTCGCCTTCGCGCTCGCGGCCGTCGCCGGCAAGCTCGGCCTCGGCCGCGCAAGCCCGGTGCTGAAGTGGGGCGCGCTGGTCCTCGGCGGGATCGGCGTCGCGACCTCGCTCGCAGGCCTTCTCGTCGGCGCGAACCCCGTGTTCACCGGCGAGCCGGTCTCGGGCGGCCTGCTGCTCAACGACCTGCTGCCCGGCTACCTCGTCCCGGCGATCGCGGCCTTCATGGCGGCGCGCTTCGCGGCCGAGGGCCGGCCAGTCTGGATGCGCCGCGCGCTCGGCGCGGCGGCGCTCGCGCTCGCCTTCGCCTGGGTGACGCTCACGACGCGGCTCTATTTCCAGGGCCCGGACGTCTCGGGTCCCGAGGCGAGCGATCCGGAGTGGTACGCCTACTCGGTCGTCTGGCTGGTCTTCGGCCTCGTCCTGCTCGCGGCAGGCGTCGTCAGGCGCTCGCAGATGCTGCGGGCGGGCTCCGCGCTGGTGATCGTGGCGGTCATCCTGAAGGTCTTCCTGTTCGACCTCGCGGGGCTCGACGGGGTCTGGCGCGCGCTGTCCTTCATCGGGCTCGGCGGCGTGCTGGTCGGCGTCGGACTGGTCTATCAGCGCCTGCTCATGCCGAAGGCGGCTTCGGCATGACTCTTTGGCGAAAATCAGCTACAGGCATTGCGCGCGCGCAATGACTCGCGTCCTGCCACGGTACAATTCATGCTCGCATGGGACGACTTCCGCCTGGTGAAGGCGATCGCCGAGCGGAGATCGCTGGCCGGCGCCGCCGACATCCTGGGCGTCAACGCCTCGACCGTGTTCCGGCGGCTCGGAGCGCTCGAGGAGCGGCTCGGCGCCCGGCTGTTCGAGCGCGGACGCGCCGGCTACGGCCTGACCCCCGCCGGCGACGAGATGGCCGCGATCGCCGACCGGATGGGAGACGACATCGTCGCCTTCGAGCGACGGATCATGGGGCAGGATCTCGCGCCCACCGGCGAGCTGCGCGTCACCACCAATGACAGCCTGCTCATTCACGGCCTGACCGACGTCTTCGCCGGCTTCCGCCGGGCTTATCCGGAGATCACGCTCGACGTCGTGGTCGGCAACGCGGTGCTGAACCTGTCGAAGCGCGACGCTGACATCGCGCTGCGCGTCACCTCCTCGCCGCCCGAGACGCTGGTCGGCCGCCGCCTCGCCTCGATCTATTGGGCGGTCTACGGCGTCGCGCCGATGCGGCCGGTCGAGAACGTCGAGGCGCTCGATCACCTGCCCTGGATCGGTCCCGGCGACATGCTCGGCCATCTGCAGCGCTGGCTGCGCGACGTCGTCGGCGAGCACAAGATGGTCTACCGGCTGAACACGGTGCTCGGCATGGCCGAGGCGATCGCCGCCGGCATCGGCATCGGCCCCCTGCCCTGCTACATCGCCAACCGCTTCCCGAGCCTCGTGCGGCTCTACGACCCGCCCGGCCAGACGCCGCCGGGCCTGTGGATCCTCACCCACCCGGACCTGCGCTCGAGCGCCCGCATCCGCGCCTTCATGGACCATGTCGGCCAGGACCTCGCGCGCAGGCGGCCGCTGTTCGAGGGCGCGCGGGAACGGGAGATGGCGTGAGCGGGGCTACAATTAGGCTTCGCCGTCATCGCCGGGCCTGACCCGGCGATCCATCGGCCGCGGACGCGGCAGCGAAGTCGGATGCTTCCAACTTCGCCACTTTGGCAAGGAACTCGGAAACATCCGAGTTCCTGAAGATGGATGCCCGGATCAAGTCCGGGCATGACGTGAGCGGCGCGGCCGACCTCACACCCAGCGCCAGCCTCCGTCCTCGATCAGCATCGCCCTGCCCTGCTGGACATGCATGCGCGGCAGGGCCTCGCGGTCGCCGCCGCCGATCAGCGCCAGCGCGACGCGCGCCACGCCGCCATGGGAGACCACGACGGCGGGCCCCTTCAGCTCGGCGATGAAGGCCGCGAAGCGGTCGGCGACGTCCTGATAGCTTTCGCCGTCCGGCGGGCGGTGGCCCCAGCGGTCGGCGTCGCGCGCCTTCATGACCGCCGGCTCGCGCGCGCGGATGTCCGTAAAGGTCGAGCCCTCCCAGCGCCCGAAGGTCATTTCCATCAACCGGTCGTCGCGCGCGAAATCTTCCGGCTTCAGGCCGAGCCCCCGCCGCACCCGGCGCATCGTCTCAGCGGCCCGCTCCAGCGGGCTCGCGAAGAAGACGTGGCCCGAGAGATCGGGAAAGGCGCCCGCCAGCGTCCGGCCCACCGCGTCGGCCTGGTCGCGGCCCTTCGGATTGAGCGGCGTGTCGGTCTGGCCCTGCAGGCGGCCCGCGACGTTCCAGTCCGTCTCGCCGTGGCGGACGAAGATCAGCGGCGGCGCCAAGGTCGCGTCACACCACGGAGATGTCGGGCGCCTCGGGGTTCTTCATGCCGACGATGTGGTAGCCGGCGTCGACGTGGTGCACCTCGCCGGTCACGCCCCTGCCGAGGTCGGACAGGAAGTAGAGCGCCGAGTCGCCGACCTCGTCGATCGTCACGGTGCGGCGCAGCGGCGAGTTCAGCTCGTTCCACTTCAGGATGTAGCGGAAGTCACCGATGCCGGAGGCGGCCAGCGTCTTGATCGGGCCGGCCGAGATCGCGTTGACGCGAATGTTGTTGGGCCCAAGGTCGGCCGCGAGGTAGCGCACGCTGGCTTCGAGCGCGGCCTTGGCGACGCCCATGACGTTGTAGTGCGGCATCCACTTCTCGGCGCCGTAATAGGTCAGCGTCAGGATCGAGCCGCCGTCAGTCATCAGCTTTTCGGCGCGCTGCGCGACGGCGGTCAGCGAGTAGGCCGAGATGAACATCGTCTTGTTGAAGTTCTCCGGCGTCGTCTCGAGGTAGCGGCCGTCGAGCTGGTCCTTGTCGGAGAAGGCGATGCAGTGGACCAGGAAATCGAGTCCGCCGAGAACCTCGCCGGTCTTGTCGAACACCGCGTCGATCGAGGCGGCGTCGGTGACGTCGCAATGGCCGACGACCTCGCCGCCGAGCTCCGCGGCGAGCGGCTCGACGCGCTTCTTCAGCGCCTCGCCCTGATAGGTGAAGGCGAGCTTCGCCCCGGCGTTCGCGCAGGCCTTGGCGATGCCCCAGGCGATCGACCGGTTGTTTGCGACGCCCATCACAAGGCCCCGCTTTCCGGCCATCAGGCCACGGACATCGGTCATGGAACACCTATCTCGGCAAACGACGCGCGGGCGCGCGCAGGGTCGTGGCTATCGCACGGGCGACGTGCGGGCATCAAGACGACCTCTGGTCGGGGAAATCACAGCGGGTTTCAGTCGGCGACGGCCTTCAGGCCCTGAAAGCGGAGCAGCTCGGGTCCGGAGCGACGCGATCGTTTCCACAGTCGCGATCGTCCGCGGGACGCCGAAGTCCCTCATACGTTGCGCGCAAGCCATAGGCGAAATACGGCGCTGGCCGTCACACGGTTGAAAAAATATGCGGCTCGCTGTCGGATCGCGGATCGCTGGTCCGTCCTTCGCTCAAGCGAGCGAAGAAGGAGCATGACTCATGGCGAAGACGGTTCTCACCCTGCTCGGCACCAAGAAAGGCGCCTTCATCCTGAGAAGCGAGGACAATCGCGCCTCGTGGACGCTCGAGGGGCCATTCTGCGAGCACTGGCCGATGAACCACGTCGTCGGCGATCCGGAGACCCGCGCGATCTATGGCGGCGGCGGCAACGAGTGGTTCGGCCCTGCGGTCTGGAAATCGACCGACCTCGGCAAGAGCTGGAGCCATTCGAGCGAGGGCCTGGCCTATGAAGAGGGCAAGGACCCGATCTCAGCGGTGTGGAGCCTCGCGCCGGGACATGGCCGGCTCTATGCCGGGGTGGCGCCCGCGGGCCTATTCGCCAGCGAGGACGGCGGCGTCAGCTGGAGCCATGTCGAGGGCCTGCAGCGCCACCCGACCCGGCCCGAATGGAACCCGGGCGGCGCAGGCCTGATCCTGCACTCGCTGGTGCTCGACTCCGACGACGCCGGCAAGATCTGGGTCGGGATCTCCTCGGCCGGCGTGTTTGCGACCGAGGACGGCGGCGAGACGTGGGAGCCGCGCAACTCCGGCACGCGCTGCGACTTCCTGCCGGACGACCAGAAATATCCCGAGTTCGGCCAGTGCGTGCACTGCCTCGTCATGGCGCCGGGCAGAGGCAAGCGGCTCTATCAGCAGAACCATTGCGGCATGTATCGCAGCGACGACGGCGGCCGGTCCTGGGCCTCGATCGAGAACGGCCTGCCCTCGACCTTCGGCTTCCCCGCGGCTGTCCATCCGCGCGACCCGGAGACGCTCTACCTGCTGCCGCTCAACGGCGACATCCACGGCCGCTACATGCCGGACGCCAGGGCCGCCGCATGGGCGACGCGGGACGGCGGCGCGACATGGGCCGACAAGCGGAGCGGGCTGCCTCAGGAGAACGCCTATTTCAACGTGCTCAGACAAGCGCTCGCGGTCGACCGGCTGGAGCCTGCCGGGGTCTATTTCGGCACCGGCTCGGGCGAGGTCTACGCCAGCCGGGACGAGGGCGAGACCTGGGAGCGCATCGCCCAGCACCTGCCGTCGATCTCGTCGGTCGAGACGATGGTGATCGAGACATGAGCGCCGCGGCTCAGGCTGTCGAGACGCGGCCTGTGGTGGTGCGCCTCGCGCCGTTGCTCGTGACGCTGTTTCCCGAGGCGGACCGGGTGGTCGAGCTTCAGGCCGGCAGCGTGCGCGAGCTGGTCGATGCGCTCGACGCCCGCTGGCCCGGCATGCGCGACCGCATCTGCGACAGCCGCCCCGCCATCCGCCGGCATATGAACGTCTTCGTCGACGGCAGGCGCGGCCGGCTCGACACCATGCTCCGGCCCGGCGCCGACGTGTTCATCCTGACCGCGATCAGCGGCGGCTGAGACGTCGGACCAACCGTCATCGCCGAGAACGTCTTTGCCTGCTGAATGCCCGGATCAAGTCGGGGCACGACGGGTTCAGCGACGCGCGTCGAGCGCCATGCGGATCGCGAGCGCGCCGAAGACGCAGCCCATCAGCCAGCGCTGGGCCAGCGCCCAGAACGGCCGCCGCGCCAGAAAACCGGCGATCGCGCCCGCCGCGAAGACGAACATCGCGTCGCCCAGCGTCGCGACGAGGATCTGCGCGCCGCCGAGCGCGAGCGTCTGGGTCAGCACCGCGCCGCGCTCGGGGTCGATGAACTGCGGCAGCAGCGCGAGGTAGAGCAGAGCGATCTTCGGGTTGAGCAGGTTCGTCACCAGCCCGATCAGGAACAGCTTCCTCGGGCCGTCGGGCCTGAGGCTCCCCGTCGCGAAGGGCGAGGCGCCGCCGGGCCTCAGCGCCTCCCAGGCGAGCCAGCCAAGATAGAGCGCGCCGGCGATCCTGAGCGCGTCATAGGCGTAGGGCACGACGAGCAGCATGGCGGTGACGCCGAAGGCGGCGAGCAGCATCCAGACGAAGAAGCCGAGGATGACGCCGGCGAGAGACACCAGTCCGGCCCTTCGACCCTGCGCCACCGAGCGCGACACGAGGTAGATCATGTTCGGCCCGGGCGTCAGGACCATGCCGATCGACACGGCGGCGAAGGCGAGAAGGGTCGACAGCTCAGGCATGGCGCGTCTCCGGCGGGCCCCTCACAGAAGCGCTTTCGGCGCGCGGCTTCAAACGACGCTTTCTGATCGATCGGATTTACGGACGCGATCGGCCGCGCCGCGCGCCGGTCAGCCCCGGTCGCCGCCCGAGGACGTCGCAGAGCCGCCTCGGCCGGTTCGCGGACATCCGTCGGACGGCGCGTCCGCATCGCACGCGCGCGCGGCGATGGAGCGGAGGTAGCGCTCCCTCTCGACGCGGATGCGCCTGAGCATCGACAGCCTCTCCTCGAGGTGGGCCGGATCCCGGCCGAGCTGGTCCAGCCTGTCGCGCTGCCGCCGCGTCTCCGAGATCAGGTCGTCGCAATGGGCGAGCTGGGAACGCGCCTCGGCAAGCCGGTGGTCGTCTTCGCTGTCGTTCGAGCCCAAATCGCTCTCCCGCTTTCGCGCTCTCCAGAAGGTCGCGCCAACGGCCTTCAGGCCGGCACGCCGATCTCGTCCGCGAAATCCTGGAAGGAGAACGGGACGTCGATCAGGAACGCTTCGTCGCTCTCGCAGGAGGCGCTCGCCTTGTGAAAGGCGAAACGCTCGATGATGCAACTGTTGGTGATGCGAAGACTGACGCTCTTCGCCTCACGCGCGCAAGACACGACATGGCGCCACGGCGCGTTTTCGACCCGCGCAAGACGGGACAGATGGAGCGCCGACCCGCCAATTTCAGGCGAGACGACCTGTATCAAAAGGTCGACCACCGCCCGGTCTGAGACCGGCGGAACCTCGGTCCTCAGACCTGAGAAGTGGCGCCCTCGCGACGCCCGAAAACGGATCGGGCCCTCGCCTGCATGGCTGAACGCCAAGTATATGACAGGATGAACAGGTCCACTGCGCCATGCCTCGAAGCATCCGCTGACAAGAGGTAATCCCGTCTTCGTCAGATAGAGTCCGTGTGCGAAGTATACGATCCTGTGCAGATCGTAACACCGCAACCGGATGGCTCGCTCATCGGCGAGATCAAGAACGGCGTTGGAAATAGATAAGGGGTCATGGCTCATGGTGAGGCCATAAACTCCCTCCGGAGACCTCACGTCATCTCAAGTTTTAAGCAACTGATGGATGTGTGGGAAACCAAAACCGCTTCGGCCGATGTGCTTCCGATTAAGTCATTCGGAACGCGAGAAAATCGCCGGGCGGCGCCCGATCGGGAGCACAGGCGCGCGCCGACGGCCGTGTGGAAAGCTCGCGTCGCCCGCCAATGCGGTTGCAGGGGCAGGCGCGCGAGCGGCGCCGGCGCGCGGAAGCGGCCCGGGGCCGGTCAGTCCCGGGGATCGTAGGGCGCGTTCGCCTTCATCGCCTCGGCGTATTCGGTGAGCCGCGGATCGCCGCCCTTGGGCAGCGCGATGCGCAGTTCGACCAGCAGGTCGCCGGCGCCGGACTTCGCCTGAACGCCCTTGCCGCGCAGCCGCAGCGTGCGGCCGCCGTCCGAGCCCGGCGGCACCGTCATCTCGACCGCGCCGGTCAGCGTCGGCACGCGCACCTTGGCCCCGAGCACCGCCTCGTAGAGCGAGATCGGGACCTCGACGCGGACGTCGTTTCCGTCGGCGCGGAACTGCGGATCCTTGCCGACGCGCACCGTGATGAGCGCGTCGCCGGGCGCGCCGCCGAGGCCGCTCGCGACGCCCTGCCCGCGAAGCCGGATGGTCTTGCCGTCCTCGATGCCGGCCGGGATCGAGACCTCGAGCTCCTTGCCGGGTTGCAGGCGGACCCGGCACTTGCCGCCGAGCGCCCAGTCGCGAAACGGCGCGACGATCTCGGCGCGCAGGTCCTCGCCCTTCGGGGGCTCGCCGCCGCCGAAGGGATTTTGGGATGCGCGCTGGCGTCGGCCGCCGAAGGCGCCGAGGATCTCGTCGATCATGTCCTCCTGCGCGCCGGCGCCTTGGCGCCCCCTCGGGCCGCCGCCGCCGAAACCGAAGTCGAACCGCGCGCCGCGCGCGCCGGCGCCGGCCGCGCCGGACTGCCCCCAAGGGCCGCCTGCGAAACCCTGGAACTTCGGCTTGCCCTCGGCGTCGATCTCGCCGCGGTCGAACTGCCCCCGCTTGTCCTTGTCGGACAGGATCTCGTAGGCCTGACCGATCTCGGCGAACTTCTCCTTCGCCTTGGGATCGTCCGGCTTCTGGTCGGGGTGCCAGGTCTTGGCGAGCTTGCGGTAGGCCTTCTTGACCTCGGCGTCGCTCGCCGACCGCGCAACGCCGAGCACGTCGTAGGGATCGCGCATCGCGATTTGGAATCCATCCTTTCGAGAGGGCCGGAGACGAACTTAGGCGTCCCCGCCGCTCCCCTCAATGTGGGCGAATGTCGCAATTATGCAACAGTCGCCGGCCGGCCCCGCTCAGAGAATTCGCGTGGTCTTCGCCTTGAGCGAGACCGCCTCCCAGTAGCCGGCGGCGGTGCGGCACGCGGTGCCTTCGAGGCGCTGCTCGCGGCCCGAGCCGGAGTGGCTGGCCGCGAACGGTCTGCAGGTCGCGCCGTTTTCGGTCGTCGGCGCGGCGGAGGCGACGAAGCTGCCATAGGCGCCGCTGTCGGGGTTGGCCCACGGCACGGAGGCGTTGGCGGCTTCCGCGCCCATGGCGAGGCTGAGCGCGCCGCGGGCGTAGACCCAGTCGGACGGGGTGATGGCCGGGTCGTCCGACTGCGTCTTCGGGGGCGCGTAGGCGACGGCCTTGGTGGTGTCGAGCCGCACCGGCTCGGCCTGCGTCGCGCCGACGGGCGGCGCGAGCGGCGCGGACGCCACGGCGTCTGCCCTCGGCTGCGGCGTCACGTCGGCGCTCGGGCCGGCGATGCTGCCGGTCTTGATCTCGTCGGACTTGGAATACAGCGGATAGGAGACGCTGCACGCGCTCTGCGCCACGGCCAGCGCCACGACGGCGACGGCGCGCGACGCCGCTCGCGGCGACGCGAGCGCTCGTGTAGAGGTGGCGGGCCTCATCTCGTTCCGATCCGGGCTACGCATCAACACACTCGACAAATTCCCTCGATCGCCGGCCGATTAAAGGCGAGGAGCCGTTAATGCCCTATGACTTCCAACAAGCCGACGATCCGTTCCCGGTCTTCGAGTCGTGGCTCGAGGAGGCGAGCGCGAGCGAGCCGAACGATCCGACCGCCATGGCGCTCGCGACCGTCGACGCCGCCGGCCTGCCGGACGTGCGCATGGTGCTGATGAACGGCTACGACCGCCGCGGCTTCGTGTTCTACACCAACCTCGGCAGCGCCAAGGCGCGTGAGCTCGACGCGACGCCGAAGGCTGGCCTGCTGTTCCACTGGAAGTCCCTGCGCCGGCAGGTGCGCGTCCGCGGCGCGGTCGAGCGGGTGACCGCGGAGGAGGCCGACGCCTATTACGCGACGCGGCCCCGGCTCAGCCGCATCGGCGCCTGGGCGTCGATCCAGTCGCAGCCGCTCGACTCCCGCGAGACGCTGGAGCGCGCCGTGGCGGAGCGCGAGACGGAGTTCCTGGGGCAGGAGCCGCCGCGGCCGAAATGGTGGTCGGGCTTCCGCATCGTCCCCATCTCCATCGAGTTCTGGCAGGACGGCGCGTTCCGGCTGCATGATCGCGCGCTGTTCGAGCGCACGTCCGAAGACGGCTCGTGGACCCGCACGAGGCTCTACCCGTAAAGGCTTCACGCATATGAGCACGCCCACGGACAAGCCCGCCGCCGAGCCGGGCGTCTGCCCCTTCACCGGCGCGCGCGCCGGAGAGGGCGTCCCGGAGACGCCCGCGGCGCCCGCCGCGACGGTCGACGCGACTGCGGCCGCGCCCGCCGCTCGCCCTGCACCGCGGCCGAAGGCGGCCGGCTCGAACGAGCCGCGCAAGACGCTGCTGCTGACCGGCGCGAGCCGCGGCATCGGCCATGCGACGGTCAAGCGCTTCGAGGCGGCCGGCTGGCGCGTCGTCACCTGCTCGCGCCACGCCTTCCCGGAGCAGTGCCCGTGGGGCGCGGGTCCGGAGGATCACATCCAGGTCGACCTGTCCGACGTCGACTCCACGGTCGCGGCGATCGCCGAGGTGCGCGAGCGGCTGGAAGGCGGCGCGCTGCACGCGCTCGTCAACAACGCAGGCATCTCGCCGAAGGGCCCGAACCGCACGCGGATGAATGCGATCGACACCGCGCTCGACGACTGGAAGACGGTGTTTCAGGTCAACTTCTTCGCGCCGATCATGCTGGCGCGGGGACTTGCCGCCGAGCTCACCGCCGCGCACGGCTCGATCGTCAACGTGACCTCGATCGCCGGCGGGCGGGTTCACCCCTTCGCCGGCGCCGCCTACGCCACCTCGAAGGCTGCGCTCGCCGCCCTGACCCGCGAGATGGCGGCGGACTTCGGCCCGCTCGGCGTGCGCGTCAACGCCATCGCGCCGGGCGAGATCGACACGGCGATCCTGTCGCCCGGCACGGAGAAGCTGGTCGCGCAGATTCCCCTGCGCCGTCTCGGCACGCCGGACGAGGTCGCCAAGACGATCTACTTCCTGTGCACCGAGACCTCGGCCTACGTCACGGGCTCCGAGATCCACATCAACGGCGGCCAGCACGTCTGAGGCGGATCACCCCGCCGCGCGCATCCTCTGGCGCACGAACGGCGATTCGAAGCTCACCACCGGGCTCGGGCGGCCGACCAGGTAACCCTGGATCTCGTCGCAATCGAGCTCGGCGAGGAAGGCGCGCTGCTCCGGCGTCTCGACGCCCTCGGCGGTGATCGGCACACCGACCGCGTCTCCGAGCGCCACGATCGCCCGCACGATCGCCTTGGCCTGCTGGCTGGTCGAGAGCTGCCGGATAAACGAGGCGTCGATCTTGATCCGGTCGAACGGGAACGACTGGATGTAGGACAGCGACGAGTAGCCGGTGCCGAAGTCGTCCATCGCGATCTGGACGCCGAGCGCCTTCAGCTTGCGCAGCGCGTTCAGCGCGCCGTTGAGGTCGTCGAGCAGCACGCCTTCGGTGATCTCGAGCTCCAGCCTATGCGCCGGCAGGCCGGTCTCCAGCAGGATCGAATGGACCAGCTCGGAGATGTCCCCGTGCTGGAACTGCACCGGCGACAGGTTGACCGCAACCTTGCAGCCCTTGGACCACTGGACCGCCGCCTGGCAGGCGGTGCGCAGCACCCATTCCCCGATCGGAACGATCGCAGCCGTCTCCTCGGCGACCGGCACGAACACGCCCGGGGGAACGACGCCGCGGGTCGGATGCTTCCAGCGGATCAGCGCCTCGAAGCCGACGATCTCGCCGGACTGGGTGTGCGCCTGCGGCATCCAGTGCAAAAACATCTCGTTGCGCGAGATCGCAGTGGCGAGGTCCTGCTGGAGCGCGCGCTTCTCGCGCAGCGCGAGGTCCATGTCGGGCTCGAAGCCGCGCGCGAGGCCCCGGCCGTCTGCCTTGGCGCGATAGAGCGCAGCGTCGGCGTTCGAGAACAGCGCGTCGACGTTTCCGCCATGGTGCGGGTACACGGCGTAGCCGACGCTGGCGCCGGCGCGGATCGTCCGGCCCGCGATCACCGTCTCGACGTTCAGTCGCTCGGTCAGCCGCAGCGCCACCTTGTCGGCGTCGCCGGCGTCGGGACCGGTGCCGATCACCACGAACTCGTCGCCGCCGAGCCGGAACGTCATCGCGTTCGGCGCCGCCGCCATGATGCGGCCCGCCACCGTGCGCAGCAGCTCGTCGCCGGCCGAGTGGCCATAGACGTCGTTGACCTCCTTGAAGCGGTCGAGGTCGACGCAGAACAACGCCACCTCGCCGCCCCGCTTCAGCGCGGAGCCGAGCGCCTCGTTGAAGGCCGCGCGGTTGGCGAGGCCGGTCAGCGGGTCGTGATAGGCCAGATGCCGGATCTGGTGTTCCTTGCGCCTCTGCTCGGAGAGATCGCGAAGGGTGAAGACGCGTTTCGAGCGCCCGTCCATGACGAGGTCGCGGCTCGACACCTCGACGAAGCCGCCTTCCGCGCCCATCGAGCGCAGGCCGATCTCCTGCGACTTGGCGAGGCTCGCGGACAGCACCCTGTCCGGGTCGGGAGCGTCGACGAAATCCCGGAAGGCGCGGCCGCGCAGGACCGCCGGGTCGAGCCCGAGCAGCCGCCCGGCGGCCGCGTTCATGTCGACGATGCGCGGCCCGTCGCAGATCACGATGCCCTCGCCGGTCAGGTCCGCGAAGGTCCTGTCGCGCGCGGCGGTCCGGAGGGCGAGCATGTCTCCGCTCATCACGAGCCCGCCGGCCGCGAGCGCCAGCGCGACCCCGCCGATCATCAGACCGATGTCGACGAGCGCCGCCGCCGGCGCCGCGTAGGCGGAGGCGGCCGGGGTCTTGAGCCCCGGGGAGAACTGCAGCGCTTGGGCCGCGACCGTATGGAAAGCGATAATGCCGGCGGCGATGGCGAAGCCGACGACGCTCCGCGAAACCTGGCTGCGCTTCGACGCGCCGAAAGCAAGGCCCGCTCCGGCGAATGCGCCAGCGGCGAGCGCGGCTATGCCGAGCATCGCCGGATCGACGATGAAGCGGCCGGGACCGCGCAAACCCGCCGCGCCGACATAGAAAGCCGCCGCCGCGCCGGCGCCGAGCGCAAGCCCGGCGAGGCCCGCGACCATCGGCTGGGTGTTTTCGCCCAGCAGCGCCTCGGCGATCGCCGCCATGACGAGCGCGACCGCGAGCGAGGCGAGCGTCATGCGCAGATCGACATGGACGTCGATCGCGGGATCGATGGTCGCAACCGCCGCGATATGGGCGCCCCAGGCCATCGCGCCGAGCGCGATAACCGAGGCGATCAGCGCCGCCAAACGTGCGCGGCTGGTCGAGGCGGACCTACAATGCTCCAGCAGCGGAGCGGCCAGCGCGCCGCCCGCCAGGCAGAAAGCGGCCAGAAACCCGAAGCCGTCCAGGCTCAGGCTGCTGATCGCGGGTATGACTTGTTCCATCCTGGAAGGCCGGGCGCGTAAGATATGTCAGCCTCGACCAATACGGCATGCGCAATAAGAAAAGGTAAGCGCCGCTCTATAGCCAACGTCGCCATTTGAAAACTACGTAGGGTAATATCGCACTGACAATCATCAATGCGAGCGCGTAAGGATAACCATACCGCCAGCCAAGTTCGGGCATGTGTTCGAAGTTCATGCCGTAGATCGAGGCCACGAGGGTCGGCGGCATGAACACGACAGCCATCACCGAGAACAGCTTCACGATGTCGTTCTGCGCCAATCCGACCAGTCCGAGCATTGCGTCGAGCAAAAAGGTGATCTTGTCGTTGAGGAAATTGGCGTGCTCGACGAGCGAAGAGACGTCGCGCTGCATCGGTTTGATCTGCTTCACCGCCTCCTTCGACGGCTTGGCGCCGTTGATCTCGGCGGAGAAGTAGAGGAGCACGCGCTGGAGCGTGACGAGGCTTTCGCGGGCCTTGGAGTTCAGGTCGTTCTTCGCGCCGATCCGCTTCATCAGGTCCTGATAGGGCTTGCGATAGGCGTTCGCGCCCGCGCGGCGGAAGATCGTCTGCGAGAGCGAATCGACCTCCTCGCCGACCTGTTCAAGGATGTCGGCGACCCGGTCGATCACCGCGTCGAAGAGGCCGAGCAGCAGGCCTTCCGGGGCCAGCCCGAAGGGCGTCGCCGACTGCGACTTGCAGGCTCGGGACGCGAACCACTCGAACGGCTTCGGCGTGTCGTAGCGCACGGTGACGAGCGCGCGCGCCGTGAGGATGAAGGTCACGGCGGTGAGCCGCGGCGTCGGATGGTCGGCGACGCAGAGCAGCAGCGCCGTCATGTAGCGCCCGGCCCCCTCGACATAGAGGCGGCTCGACGGCTCGATCTCGACCATCTCCGCGCGGGTCGGCACGCTCGCGCCGATCGTCTGCTCAACGAAGGCGTCCTCTTCGGGCGTCGGCTTGAGCAGGTCGATCCAGACGACGTCGTCCGGCAGCGGGGCGTCGATCGCGGCCTCGATCTTCTCGAGGCCCGCGCCGCGCGCCGCATAGGCGATCAGCATGGGACTGCCGGCCCCGGCGTCATTGCGAATCGAGCGGCCGGACGCCGGTCGGCGCGCCGTCGGCGCCGACCGCGATGGTCTCGACACGCGCCTCGGCGCGCTTCAGCAGTTCGTCGCAGCGCGCCTTGAGCGCCTCGCCCCGCTGGTAGATCGCGATCGACTCCTCCAGCGGGACCTGTCCCTGCTCCAGCCGCGCGACGATCTTCTCGAGCTCGGAGAGCGCGGCCTCGAAGGACAGCGTGGAGACGTCGGGCGGGGCGTCGGTCAAGGCGCAGAACCTTTCGGCCGTCGGCGTCAGCTGCCCATCAGGGCCTTCACATGGGCCGCGGCGGAATCGCCGAGCCCCTTCAGGTCGTATCCCCCTTCGAGCACGGAGACCACCCGCCCGCCCGCGGTCTGCTCCGCGACATCGAGCAGCGCGCGCGTCATCCAGGCGTAGTCCTCGGCCTTGAGCATCAGCCCGCCGAGCGGATCGCGCTCATGGGCGTCGAAGCCCGCCGAGACGATGATGAGGTCCGGCGAGAAGGTTTTGAGCGAGGGCAGGATCGACTGCTCGAACGCCTCGTGAAACTTCGAGCCGCCGTCGCCGGAGCGCATCGGGCAATTCACGATGTTGCCGACGCCGGTCTCCGAGCGCGCGCCGGTGCCCGGGAACAGCGGCATCTGGTGGGTCGAGGCGTAGAAGATCGACGGGTCCGACCAAACCAGCGCCTGCGTGCCGTTGCCGTGATGGACGTCGAAGTCGACGATCGCGACCTTTTCCAGCCCGTGCTTCTTCTGGGCGTGCTTGGCCGCCACCGTCACGAAGTTGAAGAAGCAGAACCCCATCGCGACCTGCGCCTCGGCATGGTGCCCGGGCGGCCGGATGGCGCAGAAGGCGTTCTTGTGCGCGCCGCTCACCACCTCGTCGACGGCGTGCGTCGCGCCGCCGAGCGCGCGCAGCAGCGCCTCCCAGGTTCCGGGGCTCATGGTGGTGTCGCCATCGATCCGCACCATGCCCTCGCGTGGGCGGACCTCTTCCAGCGCCTCGACGAAGGCGCGCGGATGGGCGAGCGCCGCGACCTCGGCCTCGACGAGCGGCGCCTCCTCGCGAACCAGCGTCTGGAACGCCTCCGCGCTGAGCGCCTCCTCGACCGCGCGCATCCGCTCCGGCCGCTCGGGATGCCCCGGCGGCACGAGGTGCTGGGCGAATGCGGGATGCGAAATCAGCAGGGTGCTCACGTGGCGGCGTCCTTCCCTCGCGGGCGGCGTTTTCGCCGCTCCGGCGCATTCTTCAGCCGAAGCTTAGCGCCCACGGAAGCTGGTGCGCCAGAGCACGGAGTCCAGCGCAGGCGCGCTGCGACAACGCGGCGGACCGTGAACGATAGGGCGGCCAAAACCTTCCTCATGCTGAGGAGCCGGCCATCAGCCGGCGTCTCGAAGCACGCAGTTCGGCTCAGCCTCGCCCTCGCGTCATGCAGCCGGCCGAGTGCGTGCTTCGAGACGCCCGCCATTCGGCGGGCTCCTCAGCATGAGGGAGGCTTCGGCCCAGCATAAACCGCAAGAATGTCAGCTCGACGGCGCCTTGCGGTGGTCCTTGACGTCGGTGAACTCGATCTTCTCCCAGCGCTCCTTGGCGCGGGTCATCTGGAAGGCGGAGCCCGCGAGCAGCACGGGGTCGCCGTCGAGGTCCTCGGCGAGGCTGGAGCCATTGCCGGCGAGGAACTCGTCCAGCGCCTGCTTCGTCGGCGCGTTGATCCAGCGCGCGATCGAGTACTGGCTCATCTCGAAGCCGACCTCGAGGCCGTATTCGGCCGCGAGCCGCCCGGTCAGCACGTCGAGCTGCAGCGCGCCGACGACGCCGACCAGCGCGGGCGAGCCGTCGAACGGGCGGAACACCTGCACCACCCCCTCCTCAGCCAGCTCCTGCAGCGCGGACTTCAGCTTCTTGGCCTTCATCGCGTCCTCGAGCCGCACGCGACGCAGGATTTCGGGCGCGAAGCTTGGCACGCCGAGGAAGGCGATGTCCTCGCCCTCGGTCAGCGTGTCGCCGATCCGCAGCGCGCCGTGGTTCGGAACCCCGACCACGTCGCCCGCATAGGCCTCTTCCGCAAGCGCGCGGTCCTGCGCGAAGAAGAACTGCGGCGCGTGCAGCCCGATCGTCTTCTGGGTGCGGGTCTGCTTGACCTTCATGCCGCGCGTCAGCTTGCCGGAGCAGAGCCGCACGAAGGCGATGCGGTCGCGGTGGTTGGGGTCCATGTTGGCCTGGACCTTGAACACGAAAGCCGTCATGCGCGGCTCCTCGGGCTTCACCGGGCGCTTGTCGCTGTCGAGCCCCTGCGGCGCCGGCGCGAGATCGGCCAGCGTGTCGAGCAGGTCGCGGACGCCGAAGTTCCTGAGCGCCGAGCCGAACAGGACGGGCGTCAGATGACCCTCGCGGAAGGACTCCATCTCGAAGCTCTTGAGCGCGCCCTGGGCGAGCTCGAGCTCCTCCGACACCTCGGCGAGGCGGTGCTCGGAGACGAGGTCCTTGATCGCGCCGAGCCCCTCGCCCGCCGTCTCGCCGCCGCCGTCGACGAGCCGGATGCGGCCGCTCTTCAGCTCGAAGGTGCCTGCGAACTCCTTGCCGCGGCCGATCGGCCAGGTCAGCGGCGCGACGTCGAGCGCGAGCGTGCTCTCGATCTCGTCCAGGATCTCGAACGCCTCCCGGCTCTCGCGATCCATCTTGTTGACGAAGGTGACGATCGGGATGTCGCGCAGGCGGCAGACCTCGAACAGCTTTCGGGTCCGCTCCTCGATACCCTTGGCGGCGTCGATCACCATGACGGCCGAGTCGACCGCGGTCAGCGTGCGATAGGTGTCTTCCGAAAAGTCCTCGTGGCCCGGCGTGTCGAGCAGGTTGAACACGCAGTCACGATATTCGAAGGTCATCACCGAAGTGACCACCGAGATGCCGCGCTCGCGCTCGATGTTCATCCAGTCGGACCGGGTGCGGCGGCGCTCGCCCTTGGCCTTGACCTGCCCGGCGAGCTGGATCGCGCCGCCGAACATCAGCAGCTTTTCGGTCAGGGTGGTCTTGCCGGCGTCCGGATGCGAGATGATCGCGAAGGTCCGGCGCCGCTCCACCTCGCGGGCGAGCGGAGAGGACGCGGAGGCGGGCGTGGCGAGAGCGGCGTCGGTCATGATGCGAGGGATGTGAGGGAAAACCGCGCGCTCGGCAAGCGCCCAGACGCGCGCCGCGCGGGCCGATTTTTGAAACGCCGGCCGGGCGCGTTTGGTTCCGCAGAAAAATTGTTGCGCCGCACAATGGCCGCATAATCATCACGGACGGCGCACATTGCGCCGGTAGCGGGTCTCCCATCATCAACTTTCGGGGGATTTCCCGCATGACTTTTGGGAAAAAGCCGGCGCTCGCCGGTCTGCTGGCCGTCGGCCTCGTTTCAACTCTCGGCGTCGAGACCGCCTCCGCCCAGTGCGGCCGGGCCTCCTGGTACGCGCTTCATTCCAAGACCGCGAGCGGCGAACGCATGCGGCCCTACGCGCTGACCGCCGCTCACCGCTCGCTGCCCTTCGGCACGCGGCTGCGCGTCAGCAACAAGACCACCGGCAAGAGCGTCGTCGTCCGCATCAACGATCGCGGACCGTTCATCAGGGGCCGGTTCCTCGATCTTTCCAAGGGCGCGGCCCGCACCATCGGCATGGGCGGCGTCGGCAGCGTCTGCATCGCGCGGCTCTGAGCCTCGCGCCACGGTCGGGCGGGAGCGGCTCCGGTCGCGCGTACGCTCCCGCCGCCGTAACCTCTACCCAAGTCCCGCCGGCGCGCTCGCGCGGCGGGCGACTTCCGCGACCATCGGCTGGACGAACGGCGCCTTGAGCCGCTTCGGACGCGGCTGGCCCTCCTCCCGCGCCGACACCTCGCGCCAGCGGTGGCCGTCCCAGGCCCTCACCTCGATCTCGACATGGCCGTCCGGCTCCACGGTGAGCCGGTGATAGGCGTTCGGCTCGCCCCGCAGGCGCGTCGAGGTCGCGGTCGACGCCTGCACCACGAGCAGGCCGTGCGTCCATGAGGCGGTCGGCGCGTGGCCATGCATGTAGCCGCGATGGTGGTGGCCCGCGAGCACCAGATTGACGCCGAGCTCCCGGAAGACGTCGAGCGCCATGTCGGCGCGTCCGACGACGTCGAGGTCCGGCTCTGCGTCCGGCGGATGCAGCGCATGATGCGCGACCACGATCCGCACCAGGTGGTCCGGCAGCACCTCGCAGCGCTTTCGGAACCTGACCAGCTGCCGCATTCCGAAGCGGCCGTTCGACCAGTCCAGCGAGAGCGCCGCGCGCCGCGCGGTGTTGAGCCCGATCACGGCGACGGTGTCGTCCCGCCATGTCGGCTCCAGTTCCCGCGCGACGTAGCGGCGCCAGCGCTGGAACGGGTCGGCGAAGCGCTGCAGCAGGTTGATGTAGCTGATGTCGTGATTGCCGGGCACGGCCAGCACCGGCGCGCGCAGGCTCCTCAGGAACTCGGCGGCGCGCTTGAACTCGTGCCGGTGCGCCCGCTGGGTGAGGTCGCCGGAGACCGCGACGAGATCGGGCGGATCCTCGTTGATCTCCGCCTTCAGCGCCGCGACGATGACGGGGTCGACCCGGTCGAAATGCAGGTCCGAGAGATGGACGATCCGGGTCATGCAACCTCGTCCGAACGGTTCGATCCTCGGGCCGCCCTCACGGCGCGATCTCCGGCGCCTCGCGACGCGGGCGGAGCACGAGCAGAGCCTTCGGCAGGATGCTGTAACGCAGCGGCGGCGGCACGAGCCGCGTCTCGCCGTCGAGCATCACGCGGATGAGCTTGCGTCGGCTTGTCACGATGAGCTCCCGGACGTTGTGGGTCTCGAGGTCGGGATCGTGGGTCCAGCTGCCGAGCGCCATCCGGGTGGACAGGCGCACCAGCGGCCAGATGCTGAGGCACCTCGTTGCGTAGACAGTGAGTTCGCCGCGATCAAGGCGGGAGCGGGTCATCACGTGACCGAAGCCTTCGTCATAGGCGTTGTTGGCGACGACGATCGCCTTGGACCGCAGCGTCATGGGCGGTGCGCCGTCCCCG
The DNA here is from genome assembly GCA_902168115.1 of uncultured Methylopila sp. Lineage (GTDB taxonomy): Bacteria > Pseudomonadota > Alphaproteobacteria > Rhizobiales > Methylopilaceae > Methylopila. The sequence goes on from CABHPB010000073.1 coordinate 37,816, forward strand.
AGGTCGAGGCCGACGCGCATCGGCGGGTAGCGATACATCGCCTTCAGCGAGGCGAAGCCATGCCTCCACCATCCGACCAAACCCATGTGCTGGCGGTTCCGTTCCCGCCTTTCGGCCAGCCGGGCCGGCACGCCGAGCATCGAATTGCACAGGAACTTGTGTCCGTTGACCTCGCCGACGTCGATCGCGACGGCCTCGGCGTTCGCGAACGCGGCGGCCGCGAGGTCGAGATCGAGCGGGATGCCGAGGTCCTTTGCGAGCAGGTTCATGGTGCCGAGCGGCAGCGGCGCAAGCGCCTTGCCGGACCCGACCAGCGCTTCGGCGGCGGCGCCGATCGTGCCGTCTCCACCGGCCGTGACGACGGCGTCGACGGGCAGGTCGCGCGCATGGGCCATGCGGGCCGCGATGTCTGTGGAGTCGCCGTCCAGAACGGAGCCGACGTCGAGGCCGGCGGCGAGCAGCCTGCGCTCCAGATCGGCCGCCGCGTCGGGCTTGCCGAGCAGAGAGCCCGAGGATCGATTGACGACGAGCGCGACACGCAACGCTTTGACGCTAGGCTCCCTGTTGGCCCCCGCGCCTCATATGGCGCGGGAGCCCGGGGGCCGCCACTCGGCGAACGATCTTGTCAGCTCGCCGCTTCCTCCTGCTCGATGAAGCGCTGCAGCCGCGCCTGGTCCCGGCCGGCGCCGGTCACGAAGTAGAGCACCGTGATCAGAGCGATGAGGCCGATGGCGATCGCAGGCGCGGTGAAGTCGCCGCCCTGGAACAGCCGCACCACGATCAGCGCCGAGCAGACCGCCGCGCCGAGGATCGGCACGATCACCGGCACCTCGAAAGTGCCTTCCGGCGTCTCCTCGCGGTTCTTCAGCACGACGAGCGCGAGGTTCACCACCGTGAAGACGGTGAGCAGCAGCAGCACCGTCGAGGAGGCGAGCGCCTTGATGTCGCCGATCAGCGCGAGCACGACCACGATCGCGAAGATCGTGAAGATCGCGACGTGCGGCGTGCGCCGTGACTCGTTCACCTTGCCGAGCGCCTCGGGCATCAGGCCCTGCTTCGACATGCCGTAGAGCAGCCGCGAGCCCATCACCCAGTTGACGAGGGCGGTGTTGGAGACCGCGAAGATCGTGATGACCGACAGGATGACGGTCGGGAACCACGGCCAGGCCTTCTGCACCACCGCGACCAGCGCCAGCGCCTTCGGCAGCTCGGAATAATGCATCACCGAGACCGCGGTGACGGCGACCGCCATGTAGATGACCGTCGCGGCCACCATCGCGAGGATGATGGCGAGCGGCATGTTGCGCTTGGGCTCCTTCACCTCCTCGGCGACGTTGAGCATGTCCTCGAAGCCGATGAAGGAGAAGAAGGTCAGCACCGCGCCCTGCATGACGAGGATCGCGATCGTGCCCAGCTCGCCGTTGTGGCTGGCCTCGGGCGGGAACTCGAACAGGTTCTGCGAGCCCCAGAAGGACATGCCCGACACGATCACGATCAGCAGGCCGGACGCCTCGATGACCGTGCAGAGCGCGTTGAACCACATGCACTCCTTGATGCCGCGCAGCAGGATGCCGCCGATGAACATCAGGAAGCCGATCGCCAGGGCCCAGACCGGGATCGACGTCAGGCCGAAGAGCTTGATGATGCTCTCCGCCACCACGTTGGACTGCGTGGCGATCGAGGTGAGGCCCGAGCAGACGACCGTGAGGCCGACCACGTAGGACAAGAGCGGGATCATGTAGGCCCGCTGGGTGACGTAGGCCGCGCCGCCGGCCTTGGGGTAGCGCGAGACGATGTTGGCGTAGCTGAGGCCCGTGAGCATCGCCGCGATCATCGAGACGATGAAGGCCATCCACACCGCCGAGCCGAGCTGGCCGGCCGCCTGACCGATTAGGCCGTAGATGCCGGCGCCCAGCATCGAGCCAAGGCCGTAGAGCGTTATCTGCCAGAGCGTTACGGATCGTTCGAGTTTGGGCTCGCCGCCCGCGCCAGTGTCTGTCGCCGCCATCTTTTTTCGCCTCCGCTCACGAGCCCGTCATCATCGGCCTACCTTTGGCGGTTTAGGGCGAGAATGGGGCGTCGCCCCGCGCAAGTTTTCGTGAACCAAACGTAAAGCGGCGCGCGGGGATCGCCCGCGCGCCGCTTGAATTGCTTGCGTCTTCCGCTTCCGGCGCCGTCATCGCCGGGCCTGACCCGGCGATCCGTCAGCCGCGGACACGGCCGACGTGACGGCCGGGCTTACCTGTTCTCGGTCGAGAGCAGCGAGGTGATGTTGCGCATCGTCACGCGACGGTTGCGCTCCTCGGCTCCGTCGGTCTGCACCTTGAGGTACTTCTCGCCGTAGCCCTGCGTCGTCAGGTTCTCCGCGGGCACGTCGAAGTATTTGGTGATGACCTCGGCGACCGACTCCGCGCGGCGGTCGGACAGGGACAGGTTGTCCTCGTCCGAGCCGACGGCGTCGGTGTGGCCCTCGATCATGAAGACCGTGCGCGGGTTCTTCTTGATCGCCTGCTCCATCGCCTTGCCGACGTTCTCGAGCTTCGAGATCTGGTCGTCGCGGACCTCCCACGAACCGGTGTCGAAGGTGATCGCGTCGAGGTCGACCGAGCGCACGTACTGGCGCAGCGGCTCGCTCTGCCGGATCTCGTCGAGCGAGTAGGACCGCTCGGGACGGGCCACCGGCTCGGCGTCGAACGCCTCGTAGATGTCATCCTCCGACGCCCGGTCGGCGTCGACGATGTAGCGCTCGCGCGGGATCGAGATCCGCGGCGGCGCAATGTCGAGGTCGACGAAGTAGCCGTCCCGTCCACGACCGCCGCGCGGGCTGTTGTCGATCAGGATGTACTCGCGTCCGCCCTGCTCGCGGATGCGGCGGAGCAGCCGGCCGTCCTCGTCCGTGACGGTGATGACGCGCGATCCGTCCGGCCGGGTGATGACCGTGCGGATCTCGCCGCCGCGGCGCTCCTCACGGATGTTGCGGCTGTCGATCCCGAAGCGGAACCGCGCGGTCTCGTCGCGGCGGATGATGGTCCGGTTGCCGTCGCGGATGATCGTGCGCCCGCCGGGCTCGGTGATGATGACCCGGTCGCCGTCGCGACGCTCGCGGCGCTGGTCCTTCAGGTTGTCGAGCCGGATGTTGACGTCGAGCCCGCCGTTACGGTCGCGGTCGCCGCCGTCCTTGCGGTTCTCGCGGATCCGGTCCTGGAGGCTCTGGTTCTTGTCGCGCAGCCGGTCGATCTTCTCCTGCTGGCGATCGTCGCGACGCTCCTCGCGGGCGTCGTCGCGGCGATCCTGACGGTCCTGACGGTCGTCGGCCTTGTCGCCGCCCTTCATGCGGTCCTTGAGCGAGTCGCCGTCGCGGCCCGGCTTGTCGGCGTCACGGTTCGCGCCGCCGCTCGCGCCGTTGTCGAGCGCGCCGCCGCCGCCGCGCGGAGAGGTCGCGTCGTCGCCGCGGCCCTTGCCGCCGTCACGGTCGCGGTCCATGCGGTCCTTCAGCGAGCCGCCGTCGCGGCCGGGCTTGTCGGCGTCGCGGTTGGCGCCTCCGCTTGCGCCGTTGTCCAGCGCGCCGCCGCCGCCGCGCGGCGAGGTCGCGTCGTCACGGGCCTTGTCGCCGCGATCCTTGTCGCCGCGATCCTTGCCGGCGCCGTCACGATCCATCTTGTCGCGAAGCGAGCCGCCCTCGCGGCCGGGCTTCTCGACGTCGCGACCGCCGCCGCTCGCGCCGTTGTCGAGAGCGCCGCCGCCGCTGCGCGGGGGCTGCTGACGCTCGCCGCGATCCGGACGCTCCTGACGGTCAGGCCGGTCGCGACCGCCGCCGCTCGCGCCATTGTCCAGCGCTCCGCCGCCGCCGCGCGGGCCTTCCTGCCGCTCGCCGCGATCGGGACGCTCCGCGCGGTCCGGACGCTCCTGACGGTCGGGACGTTCCGCGCGGCCGCCGCCGCTCGCTCCGTTGTCGAGAGCGCCGCCTCCGCCGCGCGGGGCGTCGGCCGGACGCTCCTGCCGCTGCGGGCGCTCCTGCCGCTCGGGACGCTCCTGCCTCTCAGGACGTTCAGCGCGCTCGGGACGTTCGGCGCGTTCCGGGCGCTCCGCACGTTCCGGCCGTTCAGCTCTCTCCGGGCGCTCTGCGCGCTCGGGACGCTCGGCCCTCTCCGGGCGCTCGCCGCGCTCACGCTTGCCGCCTCCGCCGCCGCCTTCGTCGTCGGCGCGCTGGGCGAGAACGATCGGGGCGTCTGCGCTGGGACGCGCGACCTCGGCGAATGTCGGGGCGGCCAGCGCGATGGCCGGCACGACGGTTCCTGCAAGAAGGAGTAATTTTGTCTTTCGCATGATCAACCTTGTCGCGTTTCAGGCTTTTTCGTGGTCAGGACCACGACCGCCGTTCCAACCCCGGTCGCTACCTGGCGACGAATCACGATCCGTCAATGACGTCGTAGCCTTTCTTTCTTGACTGCAGGATGAACGAACGATGCGACGACTTCACGTGCGTTTAAACATTAGTCGCAGCGCGTCGCATCGGTTCGTAACGACTTGGGAGGTATTTTAAACCGCCAGCCGTCTTCCGCGCGCTCGACGGCGCGCGTGGTCCCGTCTATGGAGTCTCGCCGGACATCGAAGCCGCTCGAGCCGGTGGGGCATGTAGCGTCGGACGGGGGCAAATCGAGCCGTGACCGCATCGCGTTTCGCCACGCTGCTCGTCTGCCTCGCGCTGGCCGGCTGCGGCGGCCGTCCCGAAGGCGTCCTGACGCCGACGCCATCCGCCGCCGCCTCGACCAACCGCGTTGACCTGCTCGCGGTCACGACCCGCAGGCCGACCCAGCAGCCCGGCGTCCTGTTCTCCGGCGAGCGCGACCCGAGCGTGTCGCTCACCGACATCCGCATCTCGATCCCGCCGGACGGCGCCCGGCAGGTCGGCGACGTGCAGTGGCCGAAGAAGCTGCCGCCGAACCCGGCGACCGACTTCGCCACCATCTCCGCGAACGAGCTGACGCTCGACCAGGCGCGGACCTGGTTCCGCTCGCGGGCGAAGGGCCGCCGCCACGTGCTGCTGTTCGTGCACGGCTTCAACAACACCTACGAGGACGCGGTCTACCGCTTCGCGCAGATCGTCCATGACAGCCGCGCGCAGGCTGTGCCGATCCTGTTCACCTGGCCCTCGCGCGGCAGCGTGCTCGCCTACGCCTATGACCGCGAGAGCACCGTCTATTCGCGCGACGCGCTGGAGCAGACGCTGCAGGCGCTGGCGAAGGAGCCGTCGATCGACGACGTCTCCGTGCTCGCCCACTCGATGGGCTCGTTCCTGACGCTCGAATCGCTGCGCCAGATGGCGATCCGCGACGGCCGCATCGCCCCAAAGATCCGCAACGTCATCCTCGCAGCGCCCGACGTCGACGTCGACGTGTTCCGCCGCCAGCTCGGCGAGATGGGCCCGCCCGACAAGCGCCCGCACTTCACCGTCTTCACCTCGACCGACGACCGCGCGCTGCTGGTGTCGAGCCGCATCGCCGGCAAGGTGCCGCGGCTCGGCGCCGTCGACCCCAAGGCCGAGCCCTACCTCTCGGAGTTCAAGGAGGGGAACATCGACGCCTTCGACCTCACCGCGATCGACACGCCGGACCAGCTGCGCCACGGCCGCTACGCCAGCGCGACCGTGGTCTCGGCGATCGGGCAGCGGCTCGTCGCCGGGCAGAAGATCACCGACGACCAGCTGAGCCTTGGCCAGCGCGTCGGCCAGCTCGCGGGCGGCGTCGCCGCCGGCGCGGGGGCCGCGGCCGGCGCGGTGGTGTCCGCGCCGCTCGCCATCGTCGATCCGCGCACGCGGCGCAGCTACGGCGAGCAGTTCGACCAGATCGGCTCCGGATTAGGAGACGCCGCCGGTTCGCTCGACCTCGGCGTCCGGCGGCGCGCTGTCGCCCCGCAGGCCTCGCAGGCCCCGGCTCAGGCGGCGACCACGAGCTCCGCCGGCGCGAGCCCGTCGAACTCCGCGCGGACGCGCTGACCCGCCTCGACCCGCCGGAACGGCGTGGTCGAGCCGGTCGTGACGATGTCGCCGGCGCGGATCGGGCGGCCTGACGCCGCGAGCATGTCGGCGAGCGCGACCAGCAGCCTGAGCGGGTCGCCGCCGGTGTTGCCGCCCTCATGGGCGTAGGCCGTCTCGCCGTCGATCAGCATCCGCACCGCCAGCCGGTCGAGCGGGCCTTGAGGCTTTGCGGACGTCCCCTCCCCGAGCACCAGCAGGCCGTGACTCTGGCGGTCGGCGACCTTCCAGAGCTGCGGCGTCGCCTGCCAGTCGGCGAAGGCTGTGTCGAGAACCTCGATCGCCGCGTGCCAGGTCGCGATTGCGGCGACCACCTGGTCGGCGTCGAACGGGCCGCCCGAGAGCTCGCGCCCGAAGGTCACCGCGATCTCGGCCTCGACGGCCCAGAGCCGGAGCGCGGTCGCCGGGACCGTCGCGGGGGTGGAAAAGATGGTGGAGGCGGTGATCTCGCCGCGGATGATGTCGGCGACGGGCGTCGGCGCGCCGATCTTCCAGCCGACGACCGGGCCGATCGCCGCGACGCCGGCCTGGTGCATGGCCCACGCCTCGGCGGCGTCGGCCGGCGCGACGTCAGCCGGGGGCGTCTCGATCGCAGCGCCGGGCGTGCGCGCCGCGGCGAGCAGCCGGGCGACGACGCCGACCTTGTCCGTTGTGTCGTTCACGGGCGCTCCTTTTGGGCGATGACGCGGGCGGCGATCGAATCGAGCGCCGCCGTCGCAGTCATTCATGGTGTCTTCGCGCTGCCGCCGACATCGGGCGCCCTGACGCACGGTCAAGCCAGCGCCGACCGCTACCTTCGCAAGGGCCGGATGACACGGCCCGGATGACACGGCCGCCCTTCCCGTCGTATGGCTTCGCCCGAAGCCTCACGAGCTCGGGCCTGTAGCTCAATGGTTAGAGCCGACCGCTCATAACGGTCTGGTTGCAGGTTCAAGTCCTGCCGGGCCCACCAGTCCTTCCAGCGCTTTTCACCTTCCCCCGCTCGCCCGCCGGAACCAACGGCAGCGTCGATCCCTTGCCTGTCATGGACCGCGCAAGGGAGGCCGGACTCATGCTGAACAGGAAAACCACGACCGTGCCGTCGCTCGCCGCGATCGCGCTGCTGGCGAGCGTCGGGCTCGCGCTCGCCGGCGGCGGCGGTGGGGGTGGGGGCGGCGGAGGCGGAAACGGAGGAGGAGGCGGCGACGGCGGCGGCTCGGGCGGCGGAAGCGGCGGCGCGTCGAGCGGAGGAGCCGGCGGCGGCTCAGGCGGCGACGGCGGCGGCTCGGGCGGAGCCGGTTCGGGCGGCGCGAGTTCGGGCGCCGGGGCTGGTTCGGGCGGCGGCGGCGCAGGCCGGGCCAGCGGATCGACCAGCGGATCGTCCGGCGACGGCAATCCGACCTGCCCCGACGGACGCACGCCCTCCGCGACCCGCGACTGCTGACGCCGTCTTTATGACGAAAAGCTCTTGATTTGGCCCTGTAGCTATTGCCCCCGGCAGCCGCGCCAAGAGCGCGGCAGTCTTGGGGACGCTACACTACTGGGCGGCGTCACATACTAGCCTCTATTGGACCAATATAAAAGCGCCACCTCAGTTTCGATCACGATCTAGGCACTTAACGCCAATTAATCATACTAGGCTTTACTTCTTAGAGCGTCCAATAATGACGGTAGCGAGGGATCGTTGTCGGGCGCCTCTCCAGCACCTGGCCTAAACAAAGCCTGAAGAGCAATATGCCTTTCATCTTTAGACACGCCGGGCGGAGTTTCCGCCAAAAGCCCCAAATATGTCTGGGCAACAGCTCCCCTGTGCACAGCGTCTGCATAACTCGCATAGCTATGCACAAATATCCGACTAATATGTCGAAGAACCCAAATTGCAGCAAGTACGGGTATGATTAACTCTAGCGTGATTATGTATCGCTGATTGTCGCCCATCTTAGTAAGATCACCTACAACATAACCTGCCACACGGAGAAAATAATAAACTGCAGTCCCAAGCAAAATAATAAATAAAACACCCGATATCCATAATGATTTGAGACTATTTTTCGCCTTCTGATCCCATAAATTAACAATTGACTGAGTATTTATCTTGGTCTCGTATGCCGCGACGAAATTATCAATATTCTTTTCTGCTCCAGAACGAGCCTCATCGATCTGCGATCCAATTTCATCAATTCTTATTTTCAGTATTTCGGCTTCAGTATTTCGTAGCCGTACTACGCTCATCGTCCCAAGAAGTAGAAAACTTGATAACCCGTTAGGATTTGTAATTTTGGATGCCGGTTCGTATATATTACAAATATGCTCCAGCGCGCTAAACGGTATCTCGATGTTTCTGAGATCTTGATCAAATTGCATATAAGAAACCAAACGCATTGCAACTATCGAATAAATCTTTTTGCTGAATTCTTCGGGATATATCTCTGCCTTCACCTGCGACAGGGCATCGTTTGGATTTTCGCCGATTAGCGGTAGCTTGCAAACTGCAGCTTCTGATTGGCTTATAATGGAGAATTTTGCGATCGGGCCTGGCTCGCCGAGCTTCTTGCGAATGATGTACGAAATGTTTCCTACGTCCTTTAGCATTTCTGCAATGATGGCCCAATATTCTGCTTGTTTGTTTACAAGAACTTGCGCCTCCGCTTCTTGATCGGGCATTTTAAAAGCAAAAATGTAAGGCGGAACAGTATCTTGCGATACTTCTCCTACCATTACCCAATTCATTACTTCAATCATCATTATATCAGGACTGTAGTGAGAAAAACCTCTTTCCATAGTTCTTCCTCCGATCGTCTTGCTCGGAAGGATATAACCTGTTCAGCGTTTGCTAGAGAAGTCGCTTTCTAGAACCAACTGGTTAGTCGTCCTGCTTTTGGTTCTCCTGCGAATTGCTCCTTAACCGCCATGCGCCGACGAGCTCAATCGAAGAGAGACCGGCGGGGAGCTTAGAACCAGTCAGACGCGTGGACCGAGCCTGCCCCCAGTGTTTTAGCCCGCGTGCTGCGCCAGGAGCTTTGCGGTCAGCATGTCGAGATGGGCGTTGAGCAACGGGCCGAGCGGCGAGCGGCCGACGGGCGTGCGGGAGACGCGCTGGAAGTAGGAGAAGTCGGGGTTCGAGTTGCCCTCGAGGATCACCGGCCCCGCTTCCGTCCAGCCGATGTCCCAGCCGACCAGCGTGCGCGCGGAGAAGGCGCGGTGCCCGGCGAGCGCCGCCTCGGCGATCTCCGGCCAACCCTCGAGCACGCGGCCCGTCACGCGCTCGCCGGTCATCGGGTGATCCTCGAACCAGAGCGTGCAGGTCTCGGGCGCATCGCCCGTCATGAGCCCGAAGACGCCCGTCTCGACGTCGATGGCGCAGCCCCAGTCGGCGTCGGCGGTCTTCGTCCAGTTTGGCTCGAACCGGCGCAGCAGCCGCAGCACGCCGTGAGTGACATGCGGTTCGCCGCGCAGGTCCATACAGGTCATGACGCGGAACACGATCAGCGCCCGGTCGGCGAGCGAGGCGATCGCCGGATGGTTCTTCAGCTTGGGCTGGACAATCAGCCGCCGCCCTTCGGAAAGCGCCTGCAGGTCGCGGAGAAGCGCGTCGAGAGAGACCGTCGCCCCTTGGTCGTCGCGATAGAGGCGCGGGCCGATCCGCTCGAAGTTGCGGGTGAGGCGCCCTCCCCGTCCCTTGCGCTCCTTGACGAACAGGTCGCGGTCGAACGCCTCGCGCAAGGCGAGCCACGTCACGGCGCCGCCCTCCACGGTGGCGAGGATGGGCGCCGACGGGACGCCGTTCGCCTCGCAGGCGCGCCAGAACGCCAGCTTATCGTTCATGTCGCGCGGGCCCGGCCGGTGGGCGCGCAGGTCCTGCAGCGCCTTGTTGAGACCGTTCTTGGTCTCGACCCGCGTCATCGTCCCGGCGACAAGGTCTTTGTCCCGATAGAGGTCGTGGACGTAGTAGCTCTTGCCGTCGATCCCGTGGACGTAGCCGACCCTCATCAGGTCGACGAACTGCAAGAGCGCGCCGCGTCCCGTCGCGCGCCGCACGCCCGCCGCCGCGCGCGGCAGGTAGTAGAGCGCGATGGCGAGCGTCAGCAGGTGCCGGAAGCCCGGCAGCGCGAGGACCGGGAACGGGGTGGGGTATCGGCGGCGGGTCTCGAGGCCGAAGTCGTAGAACAGGGCGCGCGCGCGCCGGCCGATCTCGTAGGGCTCGAAGGCGTAAGCCTTCATCGGCGCAGCCCTTGCGAGGACGAGGCTTGCGAGGAACATCAGGCTCGCCGCCAGTTCGGCGACGTCCTCGACCTTGCCGAGCCCGTGGTGGCCCTCCCCGGCGCCGGACAGGCCGAGCGCGAGGTTGAGGCTGGCGGCGGCGACCGCGACGCCGGCGGCGCTGCGCATCGCGACCATCACGAAGCGGCGCATGGCGAAGGCGCGCCCGCAGGCGAGCAGCAGAGCGGCCGCCGCGACCCAGAGCGCCGCAGACAGGCCCGTCTCGAACAGCCGCGGGGCCGCCGAGATCAGCAGCGGCTCCAGATGGTCCTCGACGAGGATCAGCAGGCAGGCCAGCGCGCCGAAGGTCCAGGCGCGGCGCAGGCCCTCCGAGCGATGGTTCGCGACCAGCTGGACGAGCGCCCAGCTCATCCCGAGCGTCGCCACGAAGGCGTTGCCGACCTCGACGCTGGAGTGCCGGATCGGCGCGACCCGGCCCGCGAGGATCGCGAGCGGGATCGCAAGGCCGCAGGCGAGGACGAACGGCCCGACCTGGGCGAGACGACTGGGACGTGCCGCGATCATCCGACCAGCGCCCCGATCGAGGCCAAGCCGAACATCTGCGAGCTCTCGATCGTCGCCTGCCGGATGTCCGGATAGGAGCCGTCGCCGCTCGGCAGCCAGGCGCGCGGCGGCTTCATGACGTCGGCGTTGACGAAGAACATCAGCGAGGCGCGGCGGGGCAGCCCCGGGACCTTGCGGACCCGGTGGACCAGCGGCGCCATCTCGCAGCCGGTCATCAGCGAAAGGATTCCGCCCGGCATGACGAGGATCTCGTCGGGGGCCAGCCGCGCCGGCTCGAAGCGCCCGTCGACCTCGAACTCCAGACCCGGCTGGCGCGAGGTCACGAAGGTCAGCAGGTGGCCGTCCTCATGCGCGTCCTGCAGCAGTTCGCGCTCCTCGCGGCCCGGCCGATAATAGTTCAGCTGGAGATAGGAGAAGTCGGCCGAGGCGATGCGGTCGCCCTCCGGCGCGAAATGACGGCGAAGGTCGTCGAGGATCGCGTCGGCGAGCTCGGCGTAGATCGGGGCGACCGTGGCGAGCGCCCGGCGCAGCGGATTGGTCTGCGCCCAGTCGGCGACCTCCGGCCGCGCCATGTTGCGCAGGACGAGCGAGAAGGTCTCGTTGAGGTCCGGCCGGTCGGCGGATCCGGAGAACTCCGCGCCATAGCCGCGATAGCCCTCGAGGATCTCGGGCCGGGCGTAGCGGGTCTTGTCCGCAAGGCCACGGGCGAAGAAGGCGTCCGCCCCGCCGAACGCCTCGTCCAGCGCCAGCTTCAGGAGCGGGCCGGTGCGGATCACCGCGTAGCCCGAATGCAGCAGCGTGCTGGCCGCGCTGCGGACCTGATTTGCGAAATCCTTCACTGACCGATCCTCGAATGCTCGAACGGGTTTTGGAGGTCGCGGGCGGTCCCGCGGCTTGCCGAGGAGAGGCCGTGGCCGACGAGCGCTCCGAGAACGGCGGCCAGCGCGAGCCCGCAGATCACGGCGCACAGGCCACGGACCCACGCAGGCTTCACGCTCATGTCTCGATGCATTCCGGGCCGCGTCCACGCTTCGACGCCGCGGACGGTGTCCCCCGCGAATTAGGTCTGAATTAGAAGCGGAGACGCGCGCGCCGCAGCGCCCTAAGCGACAGCTAATTCTTGACTGGCGAGGAAGACGGGCGCTCGTCTCACGCCGGGCGATCCTCCGGCCCTCTCGGGAAAGCGATGCGCGCGCTGCTGATCGAAGACGACCCGATGATCGGACCGAGCCTGAAGCGCGGGCTCGGCGACGCGGGCGTCACGGTGGACTGGGCCGAGGACGGCGCGTCCGGCCTGGCCGCGCTCGACACCGCGAGCTACGCGGTGATCCTGCTCGACCTCGGCCTGCCCGACGGCGACGGCCTGCAGCTGCTCGATCGGTTGCGCCGCCGGCAGGACGGGACCCCGATCGTGATCCTGACCGCGCGCGACGACGTCGAGAGCCGGGTCGACGGCCTCGACCGCGGCGCCGACGACTTTCTGGTCAAGCCCTTCGATCTCGACGAGCTGAAGGCGCGGATCCGCGCCGCCGTGCGCCGCAGCGGCGGGCGCGCCTCGGCGCTCGTCGAATGCGGCGAGCTCACGCTCGATCCGGCGACCCGGGAGGTGGCCTATCGCGGCGCGCGACACGCGCTCTCGGCGCGCGAGTTCGCGCTGATCCAGGTTCTCGCCGAGCGGCCGGGCGCGATCCTGTCCCGCTCCCAGATCGAGGACCGGATCTACGGCTGGGGCGAGGAGGTCGAGAGCAACGCGGTCGACGTCCTGATCCACTACGTCCGGCGCAAGTTCGACAAGGACATCGTCCGCAACGTGCGCGGCGTCGGCTGGGTGATCCCGAAATCGCCGGCGCGGACGGAGTGATGCGGGCGCCCATCTCGCTGGCCTCACGATTTCCGTCTCAGTCGACGATGTGTTACCCCAATCTGGATCGATTTTGTTCTCTGTTGGGGTAACCGCTTGTCTTTCAGTCATTTACGGATAGATCAATCGCGCCAAACCGCCGATCTGGAACAGGTTTTCGGTGTCCTGCGCGAGGCCCGGGACCGGCTGGGTCACTATCGTGGCACGATGCGCTGGAAGACGATCAAGGACCGCAGCTACCTCTATCGCCGGGTCGGCGCGAAGGACTCTTCCCTTGGGCTCCGCTCGCCGGAGACGGAGACCGCCAAGACGGCCTTCGACGAAGGCAAGGCGCGGGCGCAGGCGCTCCACGACAGCGCCAAACGGCGGATCGAGGAGATGGCGCCGGTCAATCGCGCCTTGGGTCTTGCGCGCGTGCCCCACATCGCGGCCCGGATCATCCGCAAGCTCGACGAACAGAGACTGCTCGGCGGCGCCGTGACGATCGTCGGGACAAACTCGCTCTACTGCTACGAGGCGATGGCTGGCGGCCATTTCGCGACAGAGCTCGCCTCGACGGAGGACATCGACCTCCTGCTCGACTCGCGCGCCCGGCTGCAGATCGTTTCAGACTCGCTTTCGACGTCGGGCCTCGCCGGCCTTCTGCAGTCGGTCGACGGCTCCTTCCAGAAACTGTCCGGCGGCTTCCGGATGGTGAACCGCGACAACTACCTCGTCGACCTCATCGCTCCGACCCCCAAGGACTTCGCGCGTTCGAAGCCCCAGAGCCTGACAAGCGCCGAAGACGATCTCGTCGCCGCCGAAATTCGGGGTCTCCAATGGCTTGTGAATGGTCCGAAGGTCCGGGCCATGGCCATCGACATGCGCGGACTTCCCGTCTCGCTGACCTGCGTCGATCCGCGCTTCTACGCCATCCACAAGCTCTGGCTGTCGGGTCTGGAGGATCGCGAGCCCGTCAGACGTCGCCGCGACCGTGCCCAGGCGAAGGCGGTCGCCGATCTCGTAGCCGAACACCTGCCGGCGCTCCGGTTCGACGACGCCGCGCTCCAGTCGCTGCCGCAGGCGCTGCGCGGACGCGCCGCCGAACTCGCGGCGAGCGCTCCGAAAGACACGACCGGATGGTGAGTCCGCTGTCGCGGCGCGCGCCGCATCGTCTCGGCTCGATGCGTTCGCTTCGCGCGAGGATCGCGGTCGCGCTGTTCCTGCTGCTCGGCGCGGTCGGCGTCGCCTCCGTCGTCGGCGCCTATTTCGTCGTCGAGAGCGAACCCGACGAGCTGCTCGACGACCAGCTGCGCCAGATTGCGATGAACGTCGGCGACCGCGAGCGCGACCTGCCGCCGCCCGACCCGCCGATCGAGGCCGAGGACGCGATTCTCATCGTCATCCGCGACGCCTCCGGCGCGATCATCCGGCGCTCCGACGACACGGTCGATCTGCCGCCCGCGACGGCAACGGGCTTCAGCGATCCGGTGGTGAAGGGCGAGCAGTGGCGCTCCTACGCCATCGTCACGGGGGACCGTCTCATCCAGGCCGCCCAGCGTCAGGAGACGCGCGACGAGCTCGCCGCCGAAGCCGCGCTGCAGGCGGTCGCGCCGATCGCGGTGCTGATCCCGCTGTCGTGGATCGTGCTGGGCGTGGTGATCACCCGCCTGTTCCGGCCGCTCGACCGGCTGACGGAGGAGCTGCGGGCGACGCCCGCCGAGCGCGCCCGGCCGCTCTCGACCGAAGACCTGCCAAGCGAGGTCGCGCCGCTGGTCGCGGAAGTGAACGCGCTGCTGAAGCGCCAGAACGATCTGCTGGAAATGCGAAAGCGTTTCGTCTCCGACGCCGCCCACCAGTTCCGCACCCCGCTGACCGCCCTCCAGCTGCAGATCGGAAATCTTGCGCGCGCGCCCGGGGCCGGCGGCGTGACGGCGGAGATCGCGGAAATCCGGCGCGGGGTCGCCCGGATGGCGCGTCTCACCACGCAGCTGCTCGATCTCGCCCGCGCCGAGGCGCCCGACGACGCGGAGGCGACTCCGGGCGCCGAGCTCGGCCCGATGCTGAGGCAGACGATCGAGACCCTGTTGCCGCTCGCCGAGCAGCGCGGGATAGATCTCGGCGTGACGGCGCAGGTCGAGGCGCGCGTCGCCTGCCGCGAGCAGGACCTCGCCGCGACGCTGATGAACCTCGTCGACAACGCCGTTCGCTACACCCCGGGCGGCGGCCGCGTCGACGTCTCCAGCGAACGGCTCGGCGACGTCGTCCGCGTCGTGGTGCGCGACACCGGCCCGGGCGTCGACCCGTCCGAGCTCGACCGCATGTTCGACCGCTTCGCGCGCGGCGCGCGCTCGCCTTCGGGCGGCGCGGGGCTGGGCCTCGCCATCGTCAAGGCGGCCGCGGAACGCTCCGCGATGACGGTGCGTCTCGAGAACGCCGCCGACCCGCCGGGCCTCATCGCCACGGTCGACCTACCGGCGACCGGCTGAGCGGGGGGGTTGCGCTCCGGCGCGCGCGTCGGCCTGATCGCGGCCCGCTGCGCCGAGTCGCCCGAGGTCCGCAGATGCCCGGAAAGCCCGTCACGATCGACCCTCGCGCCGCCCGCGCGGCGTGGCTGCGGGCGCAGCGGCTCGACGAGGCGGCGCCCTTCGGCGAAGGGGCCGAAGCGGTGCGCCGCGCCGTCGACCATCTTGGCTATGTGCAGATCGACACCATCAACGTCGTTGAGCGCAGCCACCACCACATCCTGTTCAACCGGATGCCGGCCTATCGCCGGGAAGACCTCGAACAGGCGCAGTCGGACGACCGCTCCGTCTTCGAATACTGGACGCACGCCCTCGCCTATGTGCCCGCCACGGATTTTCGCGTCTTCGCCCGCGGCATGGCGGCGGCGCGCGCCGATCCGAGCCGCCTGTTCGCCGCCGAGACCGAGCCGGGGGCCTATGCGAAGCTGATCAATCGCATCCGGCGCGACGGGCCGGTGACCATGCGCGACTTCGACGATGAGGAGAGGGTCGAGAAGACCCATCCATGGGGCAGCAGGAAACCCTCCAGGGCGGCGCTGCGCTACGGCTTCTTCGTAGGCGACCTCGTGATCAGCCGCCGCGACGGCATGCTGAAGACATACGATCTCGCGAGCCGTCATTTCGGCTGGAAGCGGCGTCCGGCGCCTGCCGGCGACGCCGACCACGCCGCCTATCTGCTCGCCCGCGCCATGCGCTCGCAGGCGATCTTCAGCCTGGAGTCGGCGAGCCGCGGCGACGCCGCTGCAAAGTCCGCCCTCGCCGAACTGATCGACAAGGCTGTCAGGCGGAGGCGCCTCGTTCCGGTCGCGCTCGCGGGGCTCGAGCGGAAGCGGCTCTGGGCGACGCCGGAGGCGCTCGATGACTCGGCGGTGGAAACCGGGGCCCGGGTGCACATCCTGTCGCCCTTCGATCCGCTGGTGATCCAGCGCAAGCGGACCGAGGCCTTTTTCGGCTACGCCCACCGCTTCGAGGCCTATCTGCCGGAGGCGCAGCGCCGGCTCGGCTATTTCGCGCTGCCCGTGCTGGTCGGCGACCGCTTCGTCGCCGCGCTCGACCTCAAGGCCGATCGTCAGGCGGGCCGGCTCGTGATCCGGAACTGGACGTGGATCGCCGAGGAGAGCCCCGAGCTGACGCGCCTGATCGAGCAGGAGCTGGATCGTTTCTCGCGGTTCCAGCTCGCCGGCGCCGACCCGGCGGTCTGAGTCCGACGACCCCGCTTCCAGGGGCTTAGCCAAAACTGCCCATTCCGTAGTTTTACGCATGCGCGAGGCGACAAATCCTGCGCAATGTGCGGCTCCGCTGTCGGAGGCGTCGATGCGTAACTACCTGACTTTTCCTGTAGTTTTCGCCCTCATGCTCGGCGTGGTCTCTGCGGCCCGGTCGGCCGAGACGAGCCCGCCGAACGACATGGTCTTCACGCCCGTCGCGCCCTGCCGGGCCTTCGGAGGCCAGCCGGTCGTCCCGTCGCAGATCCGGGACTTCGCGATCGCCGGGGCCGTCGACATGACTGGCCAGGGCGGTGCGGCCGCCGGCTGCGGCGTTCCGGCCTCGGCGAAGGCGGTGTCGCTTAATCTGTCGGCCGGCGCGTCTTCGCTGGCGGGCTATTTGACGGCCTACGCCGCGGGCGGGCGCCGCCCGAACATGGCCTCGCTCAGCTACAAGACGAACGCCGCCACCACGGGCGTGATCGTCCAGCTGGGAGACGGCGGCGGGATTTCGGTGTTCGCGAGCTCGCCGACGCGCGTCGGCGGAGCCGTGACGGGCTATTTCGAGCCGCAGCTGTGGGGCTCGTTCGCGGCCAACGGCACGCTGGTCGCCTCGACCGGTCGCGTCACGTCGGCGGTCAGGGCGGACACCGGCTACTACAGGATCGTCTTCGACAGGTCGGTCGCGGCCTGCGCCGCCACCGCGTCGTCGGGGGCGACCTCGCCGAAGATCGTCGGCGTCAGCACGCTCGGCGACGCGGTCTATGTCTCCATCGTCGACCCGACGGGCAAGTACACCGACTATCCGTTCAGCCTGACGGTGAAGTGCTGACCCGACCGGCGACGCTCAGCCCGTGTCCTCGGCCTCGAGCACGAGGATGAGCATGGCGAGGCCGGCCAGCGCGACCCCCGCGAGCGCCATGCCGAAGCCGATCTGGAACGCGAGGTCAGCCTCCGCCAGCGGGACGTCGTGCTTGCGGTTCGGCATCAGCGCGAAGCTCGGCACGATCAGGACGGCCGCGAGGGGGAACGCCCCGTAGCACAGCCTCCGCACCACTGTACGCGTATGCGATGCGTCCATGGCGATTTCTCCGATGAAGGAGAATAATCCAACCCCAAGACTTGGACCAGAGGCGCTCGCGCGATCGTCAAATCTTGGACGGGCCAGGACGAAAGCGCGTGAAAAACTTGGCGCCGTGCCAAAAGCGTGGTCATCAGGGCTCGACGCGCCGGGACGGACGCATTATATCGATCGGTATGAAATTATCGGGACTGGCGTAGCCATGGGCAGGCCCAAAGAGTTCGACCCCGACCAGGCGCTGTGCGCGGCGCTTCAGGTGTTCTGGAAGCGCGGTTTCGACGGCGCCTCGATGACCGACCTGACCGAGGCCATGGGCATCACCCGCCCCAGCCTCTACGCCACCTACGGCAACAAGGAAGACCTCTTCCGCAAGGTGCTGGACCGCTACGAGCAGAGCCATCTCTGCTTCGTGGCCGAGGCGCTGGACGAGCCGACCGCACGCGAGACGATCGACCGCCTGCTCAAGGGCTACGCCGACGTCCTCACCAATCCGCTGCATCCGCCGGGCTGCCTCGGCCTCAACAGCGCCGTCTGCGGCGGCGCCGAGAGCGAGCCGATCCGGCAGGAGCTGATCGCCCGCCGCTCTTTAAGCGAAGAGACGCTGCGCAAACGGCTGGAGCGCGCCTCGGCCGAGGGCGAGCTCGGCGCCGGCGAGGACCCGGCCGACTGGGCGCGCTACGTGATGTCCGTCGGCCTCGGCATGGCGGTCCGTGCCGCCTCCGGCGCGACCCGCGAGGAGCTCTACCGCGTCGCCCAGATCGCACTGAGGGCGCTGCCGGCGGCGCAGGCCGCCAGCCGACAGTTGGAAGGCGTCGAGGCCTGAGATTTTCCCTCTCCCCTTGAGGGAGAGGGTCAGGGTGAGGGGTGCGGGCGGCGCCCTCTCCGGATCCCGCGCAGCCGCCACCCCTCATCCGACCTCGGCTGCGCCGAGGCCACCTTCTCCCTCAAGGGGAGAAGGAAAGAGCGCGCTCCCTTGATCCTCCCCTGCGAAGCGGGCGAGGAGGATCAGCCTCACTTCACCCCGAGCTTCACCGCCAGCTCCTTGGCGGGCATCACATGCCCGAAACCTTCGGTGCCCATGGCGAACCTGTCGGCGTCCTTGAGGCCGCCGACGACCAGCGGCTCGAAGCCGGCCGAAACCACCAGCGCCTTCACGATCTCGACCGCCGCCGCGTCGTCGCCGGCGATAGGGATCGCCATCTTCGGATCCTTGCCGGCGTTCTGGGTGAACAGCCGGTTGTTGGCCGCGTTGAACGCCCGCACGATCCGCGCCTCGGGGAAGAGCTTCTGCGTCGTGACGCCGATGCCGTTGCGCTTGGTCTCCTCGTAGAGATCGCTGCGGTTGGCGTTGCCGGCGTCGATCACGACCTTGCCCTTGAGCGAGGGGCCGAAGTCGCGGCCGATCTGCGGATAGGCGGCGTAAGGAGCGGCGAGCAGCACGACGTCGCCGAAGGCGATCGCGTCGGCGATGCTTCCCGCGCTCGCTTTCGGGCCGAGCCCCGCGACGAACTCCTTCAGCTCGTCCGGGTGGCGCGAAGAGAACTTCACCTCGTGGCCGGCCTTGACCCACAGCGCCCCGACCGCGCCGCCGAGGCTGCCCGCCCCGATCGTCCCGATCTTCAGTTTCGTCTGGGCCCGGACAGCTAGGCCAGGCATGGCCGCCACGGCGGCGCCGGCGAGGCCGACGCGAACGACGGCGCGGCGGGAAAAGGCGGCGGGATCGGTCATGCATGGCCTCGTCGACGGATGGTTTTCTGACCTCCGCGAAAAGACTTGGCGCGGCGGCCGCCGGGATTGAGCCCCCTGGCGGCCGCCGCGCCGAGGCGGCGGAGAGCGTGGGGACGCTTAGAACCCCCCGCCGACCTCACCTGCAACTCAACCGATCGAGAGCCCCGCTTTCGCTTCGGGCTCCGAGGACGTCGACTGCGCCGCCTCGGGCGCGGCCGGCGCCGGCGTCTTCGGCTCTTTCGCTCCGGCGAGACGCCGGACCACGACGTAGAACACCGGCGTCAGGAACAGTCCGAAGATCGTGACGCCGATCATGCCGGCGAACACCGCGACGCCCATGGCGGTCCGCATCTCCGAGCCTGCGCCGGTCGCCGTCGCGAGCGGCAGAACGCCCATGATGAAGGCGAGCGAGGTCATCAGGATCGGCCGCAGGCGCAGCCGACTCGCCTCCACCGCGGCTGCAAGCGGCGAGCGGCCGAGATGCTCCAGCTCGCGGGCGAACTCGACGATCAGGATGGCGTTCTTCGCCGACAGTCCGACAAGGACGATGAGGCCGATCTGGGTGAAGACGTTGTTGTCCCCGCCCGTGAGCCAGACGCCCGCCAGCGCCGCCAGGATGCCCATCGGCACGATCAGGATGATCGCGATCGGCAGGGTCAGGCTCTCATACTGGGCGGCGAGCACCAAGAACACCAGCAGGATCGCGACGGGGAAAACGATCAGCCCCGAATTGCCCGCGATGATCTCCTGATAGGTCAGCTCGGTCCACTCGAAGGACATGCCCTTCGGCAGCGTCTCGGCCGCGATCTTGGCGACCGCCGCCTGCGCCTGGCCGGTCGAGTAACCGGGCGCCGCGCCGCCGTTGATGTCGGCCGAGAGGAAGCCGTTGTAGCGCATGGCGCGCTCGGGCCCCGAGGCGGGCTTTACGGTCATCAGCGCCGACAGCGGGATCATCTCGCCGGTCTGCGAGCGGACCTTCAGGAAGCCGACGTCCTCGGGCCGTGCCCGGAAGGCGCTATCCGCCTGCACGCGCACCGAATAGGTGCGGCCGAACTTGTTGAAGTCGTTGACGTAGAGCGAGCCGAAATAGATCTGCAGCGTGTTGAACACGTCCGAGATCGGCACGGAAAGCTGGCGCGCCTTGGTGCGGTCGATGTCGGCGTAAAGCTGCGGCACGTTCACCTGGTAGGAGGAGAACAGGCCGGCGAGCTCGGGCGCCTGCGCCGCCTTGGCGAGGAACGCCTTGGTGGCCTGGTCGAGCGCCTGATAGCCGAGACCCGCCTTGTCCTCGATCTGCAGCTTGAAGCCGCCGATCGTGCCGAGGCCCTGCACGGGCGGCGGCGGGAACATGGCGATCACGGCTTCCTTGATGCCGGCGTACTCGCCGTTCAGCTTCTGCGCGATCGCCATCGCCGACAGATGCGGATCCTTGCGCTCGTCGAACGGCTTCAGCGTCACGAAGACGATGCCGGCGTTGGACGAGTTGGTGAAGCCGTTGATCGACAGGCCCGGGAAGGAGACGGCGCTCTGCACGCCTTCCTGCTTCAGAGCGATGTCGCCCATCCGCTTGATGACGTCCTCGGTGCGGTCGAGCGTCGCCGCGTCCGGCAACTGCGCAAAGCCGACGAGATACTGCTTGTCCTGCGCCGGCACGAAGCCGCCGGGGATCGTCTTGAACAGCTGGCCCGTCACCGCGATCAGGCCGACATAGAGCACGAGCATCACCGCCTTGCGGCCGATCGCGACCGTCACGCCCTTGCCGTAGGCGCGCGAGCCCCATGAGAAGGCGGCGTTGAAGCGGCGGAAGAACCAGCCGAAGGCGAAGTCCATGCCGCGCGTCAGCCAATCCTTCTTGGCGTCGTGCCCCTTCAGCAGCAGCGCGGCGAGCGCCGGCGAGAGGGTCAGCGAGTTGACCGCCGAGATCACTGTCGAGATCGCGATCGTCAGCGCGAACTGCTTGTAGAACTGGCCGGTCAGGCCCGAGATGAAGGCGAGCGGCACGAACACGGCGATCAGCACCAGCGCGATCGCGACGATCGGGCCGGAGACCTCCTGCATCGCCTTCAGCGCGGCCTCGCGGGGCTTCAGCCCCTCCTCGATGTTGCGCTCGACGTTCTCG
Source organism: uncultured Methylopila sp. (assembly GCA_902168115.1). Lineage (GTDB taxonomy): Bacteria > Pseudomonadota > Alphaproteobacteria > Rhizobiales > Methylopilaceae > Methylopila. The sequence continues at coordinate 59,112 of CABHPB010000073.1, forward strand.
ACCACGACGATCGCGTCGTCGACGACGATGCCGATCGCGAGCACCAGGCCGAAGAGGCTCAGCGCGTTGATCGAGAAGCCGAAGACATGCATCACCGCGAAGGTGCCGACGATCGACACCGGCACGGCGATCAGCGGGATGATCGACGCCCGCCAGGTCTGCAGGAACAGGATCACCACCAGAACGACGAGCGCCACCGCCTCAAGCAGCGTGTGGACCACGGCCTCGATCGAGGAGCGGACGAACTGGGTGGTGTCGTAGACGATCGAGTAGTCGACGCCGTCCGGCATGTTGGCCTTGATGTCGCGCATCTCGGCCTGCACGCGGTCGGCGATGTCGATCGCGTTCGAGCCCGGCGCCTGGAACACCGGCACCGCCACCGCCGACTTGTTGTCGAGCAGCGAGCGCAGCGCGTAGTCTGAGGCGCCCATCTCGATGCGGGCGACGTCGCGCAGGCGCACGATCTCGCCGTTGGCGCCCGACTTCACGATGATGTCGCCGAACTCTTCTTCGCTCGCCAATCTGCCCTGCGCGTTGAGCGAGAGCTGCAGCTCGACGCCGTTCGGGGTCGGCGAGCCGCCGACGACGCCGGCCGCCGCCTGCACGTTCTGCGCCCGGATCTCGGCGACGACGTCGGAGGCCGAGAGGCCGTGCTCGGCGACCCGCTGGGGGTCGAGCCAGACGCGCATCGAATAGTCGCCCGAGCCGAACAGCTGGACCTGGCCCACGCCCGGAATGCGGGCGAGCCGGTCCTTCACGTTCAGCACGGCGTAGTTGCGCAGATACTTGGAGTCGTAGCGCCCGTTGGGCGAGGTAAGATGCACGACGAGCGTCAGGTCCGGCGACGACTTCACCGTCGTCACGCCGAGCGCCCTCACCTCCTCGGGCAGGCGCGGCTCGGCCTGTGACACGCGGTTCTGGACAAGCTGCTGAGCCTTGTCCGGGTCCGTGCCGAGCGCGAAGGTCACCGTCAGCGTCATCACGCCGTCGGTCGTCGCTTGGCTGGACATGTAGAGCATGTCCTCGACGCCGTTGATCTGCTCCTCGATCGGCGTCGCCACCGTCTCGGAGATCACCTTCGGGTTCGCGCCCGGATAGGTCGCCCGCACCACGATCTGCGGCGGCACGACGTCCGGGTACTCCGAAATCGGCAGCGCCCGGATGGAGAGCAGGCCGGCGAGAAAGATCACCGCCGACAGGACGCCGGCGAAGACCGGCCGATCGATGAAGAACTTCGAGATGTTCATTGCCGGTCCCCTTCTGGGCGACAGGACGGTCTGCCCGTCCGGACCGAAGCTCCGGACGGGATCGTTCCAAGTGACGCGTTACTTCGCAGAGGCCTGCCGCTGGTCGAGCGGCGCGCCATTCATGGCGACCGGCTGGGGCGCGACCAGCGCGCCCGGCCGCAGCTTCTGCATGCCCTCGACCACGACGCGCTCGCCGCCCTGAAGGCCCTCGAGCACGACCTTGAGGCCGTCGGCCGAGGCGCCGAGACGGACCTCGCGATAGGCCGCGCGGTCGTCGTCGCCGACGACCAGAACAAAACTCTTGTCCTGGTCAGTGCCGACCGCCCGCTCGCTGACGAGCACGGCCTCGGCGTCCTTCGCCTCGCCCATCTTCAGGCGCGCGAACTGGCCGGGGAACAGGCGCCCGTCCGGGTTCGGGAACTCGGCGCGCACCCGCACCGTGCCGGCCGCCGCCTGGACGCTCGGATCGACATATTGCAGGCGACCGCGGGCGACCGCCTCGCGCGTCGAGGTCGACATCTCGACCGGGATCGCGTTGACGGCCGAGCTACGCTCGACGCCCGCGGGGAGCGTGTCGAGCGCTCTGAGCATCGCGCGCTCGTCGGCGTCGAAGGTCGCGTAGATCGGATCGACCGAGACAAGGCGCGTCAGAACCGGCGCGCCGGGGCCAGAGGCGACGAGGTTGCCGGGGGTGACCTCGATGCGGCCGACGCGGCCGGCGACCGGCGCGCGGATCTCGGTGTAGCCGAGGTCGAGTTCGGCCGAGCGGAGCGCCGCCTGCGCGCCCTGCCGTGCGGCCTCGGCGGAGCGCAGCTCGCTCTCGCGCTGGTCGATGTCGCGGCCGGAGATCGCGATGGAGGTCATCTTGCGCGCCCGGTCGACGTCGGAGCTCGCGAGCTTCACGCGGGCCTCGCTCGCCGCGACCTCGGCGCGCGCCCGGTCGACGGCGGCCTGGTACGGCTCGCGGTCGATCGAGAACAGCACGTCGCCCCGTCTGACGATCGCGCCCTCGCGGAACCGGGCCGCGACGATCTCGCCCGCGACGCGCGGTCGGATCTCGACGCGGTCGACCGCCTCGAGCCGGCCCGAAAAGGCCGACCAGTTGGTGACCGGCCGCTTCTCGACCTTGGCCACCGAGGCGGGCGTCGCCTGCTCGGTGGCGGCGGCCTTGGCCGGCGCGCCGTCCGTCTCGAGTTCGACGGAAACCACCGCGACCCCCGCCAGAGCGAGCGCCACTGTGCCCGCGGCCACTCGGCCGAGGCGTGAAAACCGACTGGACATTGGAATGCGTCCCGAATTTGTACCGACTGGTATCGTACCGCTAGGTATGGTTCCCGCGGCCGTCATTGTCAAGCCGCGCGAAGCGGAAGTTTTTGCGATGCGGCAAAGATTGGGGCCGCGAACGGCGGAGCGCTTTTCCCTTCTCCTTCTGAGGGAGAAGGTGGCCGCGGAGCGGCCGGATGAGGGGTGCGGGCGGCGCCCTGTCTTGCGATGGCGCCGCCGTTACCCCTCACCCTACCCTCTCCCTCAAGGGGAGAGGGGATCGGAGACGCCGCGCTCCACGCCCGGCCCCCTCCACCGCTTCACGGTCCCCCGTGCTGCGCACAGGGGAGGATCACGGCTGTCGCTTAGAAACCACTCAGAAAGTTTCATCTTCCCGTCGCATTGCGCGGCGAGCCGACGGCCCGGCATCTTGCCGCCGCAGCGTGCGAGAAGACGCGCCGGGAGATTCGCATGGGGCGCTTTCGGAAGGCGGGACTGGCGGCGGCCGTCATGGCCGTGATCGCGCCGACGCCCCTTCTCGCCGACGACGCCGACGACAAGCCGAACGCGCCCGAGGAGGTCGAGGAGCGCGATCCGTCGATCCTCGATAGCGTGCCCGCCCTCGCCCCGATCAGGGGCGCGCGCGACGCGCTGGCCGACAAGGGGCTGACCTTCTCCGGTTTCTACTTCTCCGACCCGCGCGCCAACCTCCACGGCGGCATGCGCGAGGGGACGACCTACAGCGGCCTTCTGAAACTGAAGCTCGACGCCGACCTCGAGAAGATCGCCGGGCTCGAGGGCGCCTCGATCCACGCCGACCTGGAGCAGATCCACGGGCGGGATCTTTCCGAGGAGTACATCGGCAACATCCTGTCGGTGAACGACATCGGCGCACGCCCGACGACGCGGCTGTTCGAGGCCTACTACCAGCAGAAGATCGACAGGCTGACGCTGAAGTTCGGCCAGCTCGCCTCGGACGAGGAGTATTTCATCTCCGACTACGCCGAGGACGTCTTCATCGGCGCGACGCTCGGCTGGGCCGCCGCGCCCTCGCTGAACCTGCCGCAGGAAGGGCCGGCCTATCCGCTCGCCGTGATGGGCGCGCAGGCGCAGTACGATTTTTCCGACCGCCTCACCGTGATCGGCGCAATCTACAACGGCTACGCCGCCCGGCCGGACGCGCGCGACCCGGAGAAGAACAATCCGCACGGGCTGAACTTCCGCGTCGGCGACCCGCCGTTCATGATCATGGAGGGCCGCTACCGGTATGAAGGCCTGTTCGGCCTGCCCGCGCGGGTGAAGCTCGGCGGCTACGGCCATTTCGGCAAGTTCGACGATTTGAAGCGCGGGACCGACGGGCTGATCCTCGGCGCCCCCGGCTCGAACGGCGATCCGCTGCGCCACCGCGGCGACATCAACCTCTACGCGGTGCTCGACCAGCAGCTGTGGCGCGCTCCGGGCGAGGATCCGGAGCGCGGGATCGGTCTGTTCCTGCGCGCCGTCTGGGGCCCGAAGGACCGCAACACCATCTCGACCTATCTCGACGGCGGACTGACCGCGAAGGGCCTCGTCCCCGGCCGGCCCGACGACGTCGCGGGGATCGCGGTGGCCTATGCCGACTTCTCCCCCGACCTCGCCGACGTTGACCGCGCGGCTGGGACCGGCGCGATCCGCCGCCACGAGACGGCGATCGAGGTCACCTACAAGGCGCAGGTGGTCCCGGGCCTGACCGTCGCCCCCACCTTCCAGCACATCATCCGCCCCGGCGGCGGCCCACCGGAAGATGGCGGCAAGCGCATCCCCAACGCGACGGTGTTCGGCGTGACGACGATCGTGACGTTCTGAACGAGGCTTAGGGAGAATCCGACACTAGGTAGCAGGAACTCCGAGAAGCCAGAGGTATTTTTGGCTCCTGTCGGCTAGCCTTACCGCATGGATTGGCTGGACAAATTCGAGACCGGCTTCGACAAACGCTGGGATGGCGCGGTTATCGACTCCAGCACGTTCCACTTTCACCGCCGCCTTTGGCAGCGCACGGCGTCGTTCTAGGCCCCGGCGGCTACAGCAAGATCATGAAGCAGATCCGCCGCAAGCGCGCGGTCGCAATATGCGCAGACGAAGCCAGAGGCACGACCGTCTACGGAATCTATCTGCCAAACGGCTCGAACCTGGTCGCTTTTATTGTTTCAGACGGAAAGCTCTTGATCACGGCGCTTCCACCAAAAAAGGAAGCGTTCGCAAAGTTTTTTCTCGCAAAGGAACTGGCGAAAGGCTCGCCTCGACCTTGAAGGAGTCGGATGTCGTCCTGACCTTGCCTAGAAAGCGTGACGACATCAAAGCCGCGATCGCTGGCGGCGGCGCCGCGCCGATGCTAGAACACAGCGCGAACATCCCTTAACCGATCCCGATGGCCAACCGCTCCGGCAGCGCCGATCTTCCGCTTCATGGCGGCCGCGTGCCGGCATGGCTCGCGGGCCGCATGGCGCGGCTCGGCGCGGTGATGACGCAGGCGATCGTCCACCACTACGGCCGCGACGAGTTTTTGCGGCGGCTGTCGAACCCGTTCTGGTTCCAGTCCTTCGGCGCCGTCATGGGCATGGACTGGCACTCCTCCGGAATCACCACCAGCGTCGTCGGCGCGCTGAAGCGCGGGCTCGCGCCGCTGTCGGGCGAGCTCGGCCTCACCGTCTGCGGCGGACGGGGCGCGCAGTCGCGCAAGACGCCCGGCGAGTTGCTGGACTTCGGCGAGCGCGCCGGCCTCGACGGCGCGGCGCTCGGGGCCGCCAGCCGGCTGATCGCCAAGGTCGACAGCGCCGCCGTACAGGACGGCTTCGAGCTCTACCTGCATGGCTTCGTCGTCGCCGAAGACGGCAAATGGGCGGTGGTCCAGCAGGGGATGAACGGCGAGCGGCGGCAGGCCCGCCGCTACCACTGGCTGTCCGAAGGGCTCGAAAACTTCGTCGACGCGCCGCATGCCGCGATCGAGGGCCGCGGCGCCGGCGAGATCGTCAACCTGACCGACCGGCGCGCCGAGGCCTCGCGCCGCGCGCAGCTCGACCTGCTCGGCGCGATGGCGCCCGACGCGATCGCCGCGCAGGCGCTCGCGATCACCGGGGGCGATCGCCCTGCCCCGCCCGCGCCGCAGCTCTCGCTGCCGCATCTCGTCATGCCCGGCCATCACGACGTGCGGCCCGAGAACCTCGTGGCGCGGCGGCTGCAGGGCGCGATCGCGGCGGCGGCCGAGCGCGGCCCGAAGGATTTTTCGGATCTTCTGGCGACGCCTGGCGTCGGGGCGCGGACGGTGCGCGCGCTCGCGATGGTCGCGGAGGTGGTGCACGGCGCGCCCTGCCGCTTCAGCGATCCGGCGCGCTTCTCATTCGCGCATGGCGGCAAGGACCGAAATCCCTTCCCGGTGCCGACCCGCGTCTATGACGAGACCATCCGCGTGATGAAAGCGGCGGTCGACGCCGCGAAGCTTGGGCAGGACGAGAAGCTCGGGGCGATCCGGCGCCTCGACGCCGAACAGCGCAAACTGGAACGGGCGGTCGATGGACCGCCCGTCGAGGCCGTTCTCGAGGAAGAGCGCCGCGCCTCGCCGGACTATGGCGGGCGCAGCGTCTTCGGCTGGGAGGCTCAGTCGAACTCGTCGATCACGCGGCGGTCCCCGTCGACGATCACGCGGCGGTCGTTGATGACGGCGTATTCGTAGTCGGAGTCCGGCACGTCATAGACGTCGACGTCCTGCGGCAGCGTGTCTCCGACGACGACGCGGCGCTCGTAGCGCACCGACGGGCGGCGCTCCTCGACCACGTAGCGGCGCACTGTGTCCGGCACGACCACGCGGGCGCGCGGCTCGCGCACGATGACGCGCTCCTCGCGTTCACGGACGACGACGTCCGGCGACCGCCGCTCCTCGATGACGACGCCCTGTGCGGACGCGAGCGTCGGCGCGGCGATGGACAGGACGGAAAAGGCGCAGGCTGCAAGCGCGATGCGCATGTCGAAACCTCCAGAAAGATCCGGCGGCGCGGCGAAGAACAGCCGGCGCGGCCAAAAAAGCCCTCGTCTTTGAACTGGCGTCGGCGGCCGCGAAGTCAAACCACGACGCCGCCGCGCCATGCCACGCCAAAAACCGTCTTCGACGGAGAAGGTTCCATGACGTTGCGTCTGGAACCGGTTGGATCGCCGGAATGTTTCTTCCGCAGAGGGCGTGAAACCTTCCGGCCGTCAGCGGCCGGGGACCAAGGAGCAAAGCGTCATGTCGACGATTCTGATCGTCATCCTGATCCTGATCCTGATCGGCGTCTTGCCGGTCTGGCCGCATTCGCGCGGCTACGGCTACGGCCCCGGCGGCCTGCTGGGCGTCGTGCTGATCGTGCTGATCGTGCTCGCCCTGCTCGGGCGATTGTAACGGCGCCGCTTGTTCGGGCTGAACCGTCATCGTCGGGCTCGCCCGGCATGACGACATGTTGGGCCGATAGAACGGCAAGGAAAAAGCAAAGGGCCGGGCGACTGAAGCCGCCCGGCCCTTGAATCTCCAGATCGCGGAAGCGACAGGCCTACCAGCCGTAGTCCTCGTCGACGTAACGGTCGCGCCCGCCGCGATAGGGCCCGCCCCAGCGGCGCTCGTCGCGCATGTGGACACGGCGCCAGCGCGGCCCGGCGTCCTCGACGTAGCGGCGGCGCACGACGACGCGCTCCTCGACGAGCGGCTCCTCGATCTCGACGCGGCGCCAGCTCGGCTCCTCGACCACCACACGATGCTCCACGCGCCTCTCGACGCGCGGCTCAACATAGGTCTCGCGCTCTTCGTAATAGCCCTCGGGGGCGTCGGCGGCCCGCGCCGTCGCAAGTCCGAGCCCGCTCGCGAGAGACGCTGCGGCGAGCGTCGCGATCAAAATGCGCATCGGTTGACGAACCAAACCTTCAGGGCCCCGCCGAGGATCAAGCCGTCCGATCTGGGCGGCTTCAAGGCGCGCAACGCACGCCAAGCGAAAAGTCGCGCTTTTCCCGTCGCATAGGACCGAAAACTCGCCGTCCGGACCTTTAGGAGAAGCCGGCGGCGAGCCCCACATAGAGGCTGGCCGCGAAGACGTTGAGCAGGCCGGTCAGAATCATCACCATGCTCGCGATCGAGCCGTCGTCGACGCCGAACTGATAGGCCCGCGCGACGCCAGCCCCGTGCGCCCCGGCGCCGAGCAGCGCCCCGCGGGCGAAGCTGGTCCGCACGCCCAGAAGCCGGATCAGCGGCCCGACGATCATCACGCCGAACAGGCCGGTGATCGCGGTGAAGCTCGCCGTCAGGCCCGGCGCGCCGCCGAGCTCCTGCGAGACCATCAGCGCGAAGGGAGTCGAGATCGAGCGCGGCAGCAGGCTCGCGAACAGGTCCGGCGGAAAGCCCATCAGCTTCGCCATCGCGAACGAGCACGCGACCGACAGCAGCGAGCCGGTCGCGACGCCGACGGCGAGGACGCGCCAGTTGCGCCGGATCAGCTCGCGCGCCTCGTAGATCGGAACGGCGAAGGCGATCGTCGCCGGGCCAAGCAGCGCCATCAGCCAGCCGGTCCCGCGCAGATAGTCCTGATAGCTGACGTGAAGCGCGAGCAGCAGGGCGAGGCAGACGCCCCAGGTCAGGAGCAAGGGCGAGCTCCACCACGCGCCGAACCGCGCGTGCAGCCAGCGCGCGACGAGATAGACGCCGATCGTCACCGCCGGCCAGACAGCCGGCGGAATCGCTGCGAGGTCAGGCGGCATGGGCGTCGCGCCGCAGGCTCAGCTCGACCGCGAGCGCCGTGCCGCCCATCACGACCACCGTCCCGATCAGCACCGCCGCGACCAGCTTCGCGCCGGTTGCGCTCAGGAGCTCCGGTCGCTCGACCAGCGCTAGCATCGGCGGAACGAAGAACAGCAGAAGGTTGGACATCAGCAGCTCCGCGCCCGAGCGGAAGGCCCTCGCCGGCATCACCCCGGAGGCGAGCAGCGCCAGCAGCAGGCAAAGGCCAAGCACCGAGCCCGGCAGAGGCCACGCCAACGCGCGGGCGAGCCAGTCGCCCGCCCAGCCGATGAGGCCGAGGCAGCCGATCTCGAAGATCGCAATGAGCATGACGGCGAGACGCCGCAACGGGAAGCCGGTCACAGGAAGTCGCCTTCGCGGGGGAGCGCGTCGTGTTGTTGATACGCCGCGACCGCGACATAACTGAAATGAATTGATTTCATATCCGGCATAGCCAATGGCTATACACATGGATCTGCGCGGCCTTCACGCCTTCGTCTCTGTCGTCCGCCATGGCGGCTTCAGCGCGGCCGCGCGCGCCGTCGGCCTCACCCAGCCGGCGCTCAGCAAGGCGATCCGTCTGATCGAGGAGGAGATCGGCGGCGCGGTGCTCGTCCGGTCGAGCTCCGGCGCGCGCACGACCGAACTCGGCGAGACGGTCTTGCGCCGCGCCAATGCGATGCTGGCGGAGCGCGACGCGCTCAAGGCGGAGATCGACGCGCTGAAGGGCCTCGTCACCGGGCGGCTGCGGCTCGGCCTCCCGCCACTCGGCAGCTCCGCCTTGTTCGCGCCGCTGATCGCGCGGTTCCGGGCGCTGCATCCGGGCGTCGAAATCGAGCTCAGAGAGCACGGCAGCCGCGCTCTCCAGCGCCTTGTGCTGGAAGGCGAACTCGATCTCGCTGTCTCGCTTCAGCCGATCCCGGCCGAGCTCGCATGGCTCGAGGTGAGGGACGATCCGCTGGTGGTGCTGCTTCCGGCCGGCCACGCGCTCTTGGGCCGCGACAGGGTGCGGCTCGCCGAGCTCGGAGACAGCCCGTTCGTGCTGTTCGACTCGGGCTTCGCGCTGAACGACATCATTCTCGAGGCCTGCGCGCGGCGCGGGCTCGTCCTGAAGGAAGCGGCCCGCAGCGGCCAGGCCGACATGATCGTCGCCCTCGTCGCCGCCGGGCTCGGCGTCGCGCTGCTGCCGGCCATCGTCGTCAGCAACCGCGGCGGCATGGCGAGCGTCGGCGCGAGCCTGCTCGACGAGTCGGACCTGCGCTGGACCGCGGGGTTCGTCTGGCGATCCTCCGCCGAACTGTCTCCCGCCGCCCGCGCCTGGCTCGCGCTGGTGCGCGAGGATCTCGGCGCGGCGACGCCGGCCTGATGCGTCAGCCGACCGGCCGAAGCGCGGTCCGGCGCGCGACGTCGTCGATCTCGAGCCAGCTCACGCCAATGTCGCGGCGCGCGTCGACGTCGAGCGCCCGGAGGGCCGCGAAGGTCTCGCGGTAGCGCTTTCCAGCGCGATGCCGCGCCAGGAGGAGGAGCCAGAACGTCATCGGTGCGTCTCCCTGTTGCAGTGGTGACGCGCCCTATGTACTCATCACAGATCGTTTTTAATAACTGAGTTTTTTAATGCTGACATACGCGAAACGTTATGAATCATGATCACCGAGCTGCGCACGCTGATCGCGGTCGCGCGCTTTGGCGCCTTCGCCGCCGCGGGTGACCGGATCGGGCTGACGCAAGCGGCCGTCAGCGGTCACATCAAGCGCCTCGAGGAAGAGCTCGGCTTCGCCCTGTTCGACCGCACCGGGCGATCGGCGACCCTGAACGCCGCGGGCCTCAGGACGCTCGAACGCGCCAGGGACTTGGTCGCGCGCTACGAGGCGCTGAAGGATCCGGCGGAGCTCGCGGCCGGCCATGTGCGGGTCGGCGCCATCGCCTCGGTGCAGTCGACGATCCTTCCCCGGGGGGTGGCGCTGTTCCGCAGGAAACATGCGGCCCATCGCGTGACCATCGAGTCCGGCGTCTCGCTCAAGCTCATCGACATGACCGACGGCGACGAACTCGACATCGCGATCGTGCTGCGCCCGTCCTACGGACTGCCGAAGTCGCTGAACTGGCGACCGCTGATCCGGGAGCCCTACATGCTCGTCGCGCCGCGGGACGCTCCGGGCGACGACTGGGCCGCGGTGCTCGCCGAGCATCCGTTCATCCGCTACGAGCGCGTCTCGCCCGGCGGCCGGCAGGTGGAGCGGTTCCTGCGGGCGAACCGCGTAGCGGTCCGGGAATCGATCGAGGCCGACGACGTCACCGCGATCCTCGCCATGGTCGCCGAAGGCTCGGGCGTCGCGCTCGTGCCCTCAACCGAGGTCTGCCAGCCGCTGTCGCCGTCGGTCCGCGTCGTCCCGCTGGGGGATGGCACATTCCACCGCGAGATCGGCTACGTGACGCCTGGATCAGGCGATCCGGCCGTCGAGCATCTCGGCGAATGCCTGGAGAAGACGGCGGTCGCCTGAGGCTCTCAGCTCAGCCCGGACGGTAGGCGGTCTGGAGCTGGCTGTAGCGCCCGCCGGCGCCGACCAGTTCGCGGTGGCTGCCCTGCTCGGCGATGCCCGAAGCGTCGACCACGACGATGCGGTCGGCGTCGCGGATGGTGGTGAGGCGATGGGCGATGACGAGCGTCGTCCGGCCCTTCGACAGCTCCGCCAGCGAGCGCTGGATCGCCGCCTCGGTCTCGGAATCGAGCGCCGAGGTCGCCTCGTCGAGGATCAGGATCGGCGGGTTCTTCAGGAACATCCGGGCGATCGACAGCCGCTGCTTCTGCCCGCCGGAGAGCTTCACGCCGCGCTCGCCGACGATGGTGTCGAGCCCGTCCGGCAGGCTCGCGATCATCTCGTCGAGCCGAGCGCGGCGGGCGGCCTCGGAGATCTCCTCGTCGGCAGCGTCGAGCTTTCCGTAGGCGATGTTCTCGCGGATCGTGCCGCCGAACAGGAACACGTCCTGCTGGACCACGCCGATCTGCCGTCGCAGCGAGGCGAGCGTCATGTCGCGCACGTCGATCCCGTCGATCGTGATACGGCCCGCGCCGACCTCGTAGAACCGCGGCAGCAGCGCGCAGATCGTCGTCTTGCCCGCGCCCGAGGGCCCGACGAAGGCGACGGTCTCGCCGGCCCGGATCCTGAGGTCGAGCCCGGAGAGAACCGGGCGGCCCTCGACATAGGCGAAGTCGACGCCCTCATAGGCGATCTCGCCGCGCAGCGTCCCGACCTCCTTAGCGCCGGTCCGGTCGACGATGTCGGGACGGGTGTCGAGGAACTCCATGTAGCGCCTGAAGCCTGCGACGCCCTTCGGATAGGTCTCGATGACGGCGTTGATCTTCTCGACCGGGCGGAAGAACACGCCGATCAGCAGCAGGAAGCCGACGAAGCCGCCGTGACTCAGCTCCCCGGCGATGACGAGATAGCTGCCCGCCACCATCACCACGACCTGGATCAGCCGCATGCTCATGTAGCTGAGCGAGGTGGAGGCCGCCATGATGCGGTAGGCCATCAGCTTGGTGGCGCGGTAGCGCGAGTTGTCCTCGGCGAACAGCCGACGCTCGTGGTCCTCGTTGGCGAAGGCCTGCACCACGCGGATGCCGCCGACGTTCTCCTCGATGCGCGCGTTGAAGTCGCCGACGCGGCGGTAGAGGTCCTGCCAGTTCCGCGTCATGCGCGCGCCGTAGCGGCTGGTCAGCCAGGCGGTCAGCGGCACCACCGCGGCGGTGATGAAGGCGAGCTGGGCGTTGACCGTGAACATCAGGACGAAGGCGCCGATCAGCGTCATCACCGCGATGAACAGGTCCTCCGGGCCGTGATGGGCGACCTCGCCGATCTCCTCGAGATCCTTGGTGAGGCGCCCGATCAGGTGGCCGGTCTTCTGGTTGTCGAAATAGCCGAAGGAGAGCTTCTGGAGGTGGTCGAACGCCTTGCGGCGCATCTCGGTCTCGATGTTGATCCCGAGCATGTGGCCCCAATAGGTGACGACAGCCATCAGCCCGGTGTTCACCGCATAGACCGCGACAAGCCCGAGCGTCGCGAGGATCACGAGGCCCCACTGGCCGGTCGGCAGCAGCGTGTCGACGAACACCTTTACGGCGATCGGGAAGCCGAGCTCGAGCAGGCCCGACGCGACGGCGCAGGAGAAGTCGAGCAGGAACAGGCCGGTGTGCGGCCGGTAATAGGCGAAGAACCGCTTCAGCATGGCTCGTGTCGGAGCTTTCCGATCTTTCGCATGGCGCCGGCCCGCTCGCCCATGAACGCCGCCCGCCGCGTCGGCCCTCAGTTGGACGAGACAGGAAACGTATTCAATCTCAATGTTTTGGAAGCGTTGTAAACTGCGCCTCCGTCGGGCCGGAACGGACGCGGACGCTTCCTGTCGTCCCACGAAATGCTCTATGCGTCCCACCGACGTCAAACGCGCGACGGCGGTGAACGCATGGCGGAAGCCGAATCCCCCTCGGCCAGAACCGGTTTCGACCTCGACGGCGCGACCTTCGCCGTCGCGGGCCGAACCCTGCTGCAGCCGATCGCGGTCAGTTTCCGGCCCGGCAGGGTCGTCGGCCTGATCGGGCACAACGGCTCCGGCAAGTCGACGCTGCTCAAGCTGCTCGCCCGGCAGGAGACGGCGACGGGCGGCTCGGTCCGGCTCGACGGCCGCCCGGTCGGCCAGTGGGCCGCGCGGGCGTTCGCCCGGGAGGTCGCCTATCTGCCGCAGCATCCGCCGCTCGCGACGGGACTGAAGGTGAAGGAGCTCGTCGCGCTCGGCCGCTATCCGTGGCACGGCGCGCTCGGCCGCTTCAGCACGGCCGACGCGGACGCCGTCTCGGAGGCGATGGCGCTGACCGACGTGGAGCCGTTCGCCGACCGGCTCGCGGACGAGCTGTCCGGCGGCGAGCGCCAGCGCGTCTGGCTCGCCATGCTGGTCGCGCAGCAGGCGAAATGGCTGCTGCTCGACGAGCCCACCTCCGCGCTCGACATCGCGCACCAGATCGAGGTGCTGGGCCTCGTCGAGAGCCTGTCGGAAACGCGCGGCCTCGGCGTCGTCGTTGTGCTGCACGACGTCAACATGGCGGCGCGCTTCTGCGACGACCTCGTCGCGCTGCATGGCGGCCGCCTGATCGCCCGCGGCGGTCCCGACGACGTCATCGCGCCCGACCGGCTCGAGCAGATCTACGGCGTCGCGATGGACGTCGTCACGCACCCCGAAACGAAGGCGCGGCTCGCCTTCGCGCGCTGAGCGCGCGGCCCGTCCTCACTTCTGCGCGGCGCGCCAGGCGGCCGGCGTCTTGCCGGTGGCGGACTTGAAGACGCGGGTGAAATGCGGCTGGTCGGAAAAGCCGGCCGCAAAGGCGACCTCGGTCAGCGAGACGGCGCTTCGGCTCAGCATGTCCTTGGCGCGGCGCACCTGCGCCTGCAGCTGCCAGCGATGCGGCGGCGTGCCGGTGGCGGCCTTGAAGGCGTGGCTGAAGTAGCTCTCGGTCAGTCCCGTCAGCTCGGCGAGCTCCTGCAGGCGGATGCCGCGGGCGCAGTTCGCCTCGATGAAGTCCACCGACATCGCGAGCTGCCGGTCCGATAGCGGGCTCCGGCGTCCGCCCTCGCCGCCGGACGACAGCGCCGCGGCGATCAGCGCCATCACGAGGTCGTCGCCATAGAGGCCCGGCCCCTCGCCCGTCCTCGCGCAGGCGGCCTCGAGCAGGCGCGCCATCCGCTGCACCCGCTCGTCGACGAACATCAGGCGCGGGACGGCGACGGAGACCTCGCGCGCGCCGTCGATCGGGCCAATGCGGCTTGCGTCGAAATGCAGGTCGAGGTGCCGGATCTCCGTCGTCCCCTGCACGGTGAGGCGGACGGGCTCGCCCGCCGGCACGAAGCTCGCCGAGCGGGCGCGCGACGGCGCCGGATCGCCGGCGCGGCCGGTGAGCGCCATCTCGGCGTCGAGCGGCTCGAGCACGATGAAGAGCCGCGGGTCCAGCGAGACGTAGTCTCCAGTGGCGCCGGCCTCGCACCGCGCGCGCCACACCTCGACGAGGCCGACGTCCGACGCGTGCGCGCAGGGCTCGCCCACGACGGCGACGCCGTGTCGTTGCGCGGTCATTCGCGGTCGGAACCCGGCCAACCGGCTCTCTCCTGTTGCGACGCGCAATCCGCCTGCTGATGCCTCGAAAGCACAGTTTTGGCGGCGAGTATTGCAAAGCCAAAATTATGCAAGACCACGTCTCGCCATGAACTCTTAGTGGCCAATCAAAGGCGGTCAAGACTCAATGGGTTAGATTAGATTGTATTCATTCTAAACTAAGCTGATCCGCCTTGTTTTGGTGCTTTCGGGGCAAGCGAGAACTCAAGTGATCTACAGGACAGGATTGCGCGCGACGTTGCTCGCGGGCGTTGCGGCGGCTGCACTGGCGCAGACCGCTCATGTTGCAGCGCAGGAAGCTGGAGTGACCCAGCTTGAAGAGATCGAAGTGCAGGGCCGCGCCGGGGGCGCCATCGCGTTCGACGGGTCCGGCGTCAAACCGGTCGAGGGCTGGGTTCCCGCCGCGACCACCACGGGCGCCAAGACCGACACGCCGCTCGTGCTGCTTCCGCAGTCCGTCGGCGTGGTCGGCCGCCAGCAGATGGACGACCTCGGCGCCCAGAAGACCGACGAGGCGACGCGCTATTCAGCGGGCGTGTTCTCACAGCCCTTCGGCGACGACGCCGACACCAACTGGTTCTACATCCGCGGCTTCGACGCGACGCAGACCGGCGTCTATCGCGACGGCATGCAGCTCTACTCATTCGCCTTCGGCAACTTCTACCAGGACAGCTGGCTGCTGGAGCGCGTCGAGGTTCTGCGCGGCGCCTCCTCGGCGCTCTACGGCGGCGGCAACATCGGCGGCATCATCAACTACGTGTCGAAGCGCCCGCTCGACGCCGACTTCACCAAGATCGAGGTCGGGATCGACAACTACCCGACCGCCTATGCGGCCTTCGACGTCAACAAGGCGATCCCGAACGACCTGATCTCCAAGAGCGGCCCGCTGCCGTCCGTCTGGAAGTACCGCGTCACCGGCAAGCTCGAAGGCGGCGACGGCTATTCCAAGCACGAGGACGGCCTGCGCGGCGTTATCCAGGGCTCGGTGACCTATGCGCCGGACGCCGGCACGGACATCACCGTCTACGCCAACTACACGCACCAGGACCAGAAGCACGGCGGCAGCGACTTCCTGCCCTATTATGGCACGGTGAAGCGCGCGACGTCCGCCAACGGCGCGGTCGATTTCGGCCGCATCGACCGCAAGGAGCAGTATTCGGACCCGGACTTCGACGACTACGAGCGTCGTCAGGCCATGGTGGGCTACGAGTTCAACCATGACATCAACGACATCTGGACGGTGAACACCCGCGCGCGCGCGGCCTACAGCCACCTCCAGGAACAGCAGGTTCTCGTGAACGGCTGGACCGGCGCCGATCCCTTCCGTCCGACCGACGGAACGTCCCAGCTGGCGCGCTACGGCTTCGCCCACGACACGCAGTCGTACAGCTTCAACTCCGACAACAACCTCGTCGGCAAGTTCTCGACGGGCGGGATCGACCACACGCTGCTGATGGGCCTCGACTACAAGTATTACGGCATCGACGAGTGGCAGGAGAGCTACTTCCCGGCGACCTCCGTCAATCTCAACAACCCGGACCGCGCCGGGAACCTCGGAGCGCCGTTCCGCTACGTGGACGAGCGCACCTCGCTGCACCAGGCCGGCGTGTTCGTCCAGGACCAGGCGCGCTTCGGCGGCGGCTTCATCGCGACCCTGAACGGCCGCTATGACCGCATCTGGCTCGACACCAAGAACCGCCTCGGCGCCGATCTCGAGGACGAGCGGGGCGCGTTCAGCGGCCGCGCCGGCCTCGGCTACGAGTTCGAGAACGGCCTGACGCCCTATGTCAGCGTCGCGCGGACGTTCAACCCGCTGCTCGGCGCCATCGGCACCAAAGTCTTCAAGCCCGAGGTCGGCGAGCAGTACGAGGCCGGCGTCAAATATGCCCCGAAGGCGTTCCCGGCCATCTTCACCGCCTCGATCTTCGACCTCACCAAGAAGAACGTGGTGACCGGGTTCACCTCGCCGACGACCGTCCAGTCCCAGCTCGGCAAGGTGCGCTCGCGCGGCGTCGAACTCGAGGCGCAGGCCGAGCTCACCGAGAACTGGAAGCTGATCGCCGCCTTCACGGCCTACAACCTCAAGATCCTCAAGGGCACGGCGCCCATTCCCGGCAGCGGTTTCCCGGGAACTCCCGTCTCGCTCAACGGCGACCAGCCCTTCCTCGTCCCCGAGGTGATCAGCTCGGCCTTCCTCGACTACACCTTCACCACCGGCGGCCTGAAAGGACTGAGCCTTGGCGGCGGCGTGCGCTATCTGGGCAAGTCGCAGGTCTCGCAGCCGAACACGTTCACGACGCCGAGCGGCACGACGATCAACCCGAAGGTCCCTTCCGCCACGCTGTTCGACGCCGCCGTGCGCTACCAGTTCACCGACAACCTGAAGGCCAGCGTCAACGTGACCAACGTGTTCGACAAGCGCTTCGTCTCGGGTTGCCAGGGCATCAACGTGTGCTCCTATGGCGAGGGTCGACGGGCGCTGGCCAAGGTGAGCTATACGTGGTGACGAAACGTCGGGCGGCGGGTCCCCCCGCCGCCCGCCAGAACTTCGATGCCTCGCGCCGCGGCCTCCTTCTCGGAGCCGCGGCGTTCGGCGTTTCTGCAGCCCTGCCGCCGGCGCGCGCTGACGATGCGCCGCCCGCCCGGCTCGCCGCTGTCGACTGGGCGATGCTGGAGACGGCGCTTGCGCTCGGCGTCGTCCCGGTCGCCGCGACGGAGCTCATGCTGTTCCGCAAGGCCGCCGTCGAGCCGGCCGTCCCGGACGAGGTCGCCGATCTCGGGCTGCGCGGCTCGGTCAGCTACGAGCGGCTGCTTGCGGCAAGGCCCGACCTGATCCTGATCTCGCCCTGGTACGAGGCGCGGCGGGCCGCCCTGTCCCGCATCGCGCCGGTCGAAAGCCACCGGATCTACGACGCCGGCCGGCCTCCCTACGAGGCAGCCGTCGAGGCGACGACGCGGCTCGGCGCGCGGCTCGGCCGCACGGAAGCCGCCGCACAGGCGATCCGCGAGGCGCAGACCGCGCTCGACGCCGCGGGCCGCGCGCTCGCGGACCTCAAGGGGCGGCAGGTCCTCGTCATGAATCTCGGCGACGCCCGGCACTTCCGCGCCTTCGGCGCCGACAGCATGTTCGGCGACGTGATCTCGCGGCTCGGGCTTGCGCCGGCATGGGCAGAGCCGACGCGCTTCGGCGCCTATCCGACCGTCGGCGTCGAGGCGCTCGCCAAGATGCCCGACGCCATCGTCGTCAATGTCGGGCCGACGCCGCCGGCGGCGCTCGCGGAGATGCGGGCGAGCCCGCTCTGGCGCGCCATGCCGCCGATCGCGGAAAACCGCTTCGTCTCGATCCCGCCGGTCAACCCTTATGGCGCGCTGCCGGCGGCGGTCCGCTTCGCCCGGCTCGTGAGCGACGGCCTCTCGGCCCTGCGCGATGCCTGAGGCCATCATCCGCCGAAACCGGTCCTGGCTGATCTGGGCTATGCTCGCCGGGATCGCCGCGGCGCTCTCGCTCGGCGGGATCGTCTCCCGCATTCCGGGCGGGCCCGTCGACCAGGCGCTGCTGGTCTACAGCGTGCTGCCGAGAAGCGTCGTCGCGCTGCTCGCCGGCGCGGCGCTCGGGCTGTCGGGCGCGCTGCTGCAGCAGGCGCTCGACAATCCGCTGGCCGAGCCGTCGACGCTCGGCGTCTTCGCCGGCGCCCAGCTCGCGCTCGGCGTCGCGGCGGCGTTCGCTCCCGGGATCGGAGGCCTCGCGCGCGAGGGGGTCGCCTTCCTCGGCGGGGCCGGCGCCGCGGCGCTGGTGCTCGCGCTCGGCTGGCGACGCAAGCTCGATCCCGTGACGGTCGTGCTGTGCGGGATGGTCGTGGCGATGGTCGCGAGTTCGCTGACCGCCGCGCTGATCCTGGCGCGCGGCGACTATCTGTTCGCGCTGCTGATCTGGGGCGGCGGCTCGCTGACGCAGGAGGGCTGGCGCCCGAGCGCCGCGATCACCGCCGCCCTCGCCTTCGGGGCGCTCGCCTCCGTCGCCCTCGCCCGGCCGCTGTCCGTGCTCGTCGCCGGCGAGGCGAGCGCCCGCAGCCTCGGCGCGCCCGCCCCGGCCATCCGGATCGCGGCGCTGTCCGTGGGCGTGCTGCTCGCGACGACGGTCGCGGCCGAGATCGGGCTGATCGCCTTCGTGGGGCTGGCGGCGCCGACGCTGGCGCGCCTCGGCGGCGCGCGCGGCGCCCATCGCGTGCTCGCGGCCTCGCCGGCGATCGGCGCGATCCTGCTGTGGCTCGCCGACGGCCTCGTCCAGCAGATCGGGTCCGGCGAGACGATCCCGACCGGCGCCGCCACGGCCTTCATCGGGGCGCCGCTGCTGCTGTGGCTGCTGCCGCGCCTGCGCAGCATGAGCGCACCGGCGATGGACGCCGGCGATAAAGTCTACGCGGAACGTCAGTCGGTGCTGTGGTTTAGCCTTGCCGGTCTGGCGGTGCTGATGATCGCCTCGTTCGCGGCGCTCTCATTCGGACGCGATGCCATGGGCTGGCACTGGGCAACGGGTGATTTACTCAATGAACTGGTGCAGTGGCGCTGGCCGCGTATCTTCTCCGCGCTGATCGCAGGGGTGATGCTGGCGGTGGCGGGGTGCATTATTCAGCGTCTGACCGGCAACCCGATGGCAAGCCCTGAAGTGCTCGGGATCAGCTCTGGCGCCGCCTTTGGCG
>CABHPB010000074.1 GCA_902168115.1 uncultured Methylopila sp.
AGTCTCGTGGGCTCGGAGATGTGTATAAGAGACAGCCCTTGCAAAAGGGAGGGCAGGGTGGGGATCGGTCAGGATCGAGCTCAGTCCTGACCGATCCCCACCCGACCCTTGGGCGCGACGCCCAAGGGCCACCCTCCTCTTTGCAAGGGGAGGGATTAGGGGAAGACGCGCCGGATGCGGCGGCCCTTTACCCATTGGCCGGAGGTGAAGACCTCAGCTCTTCCTCAAGTCGACAGGAGCGGCTGCTCGCCGTCCTGCGCGCGCGTCTGCCGGACGCCCGCTCCGGCGCCTTCGCGGGCGTCGAACGGATCGTCGCCACGGCGACTGAAAAGGCCGCGCTGCGCGCCCAGACCGGCGCGATCGCGGCCGACATGGAGAGCCACGTCGCAGAGCGCGTCGCGCGTCGCCATGGATTGCCGTTCGCGATCGTCCGTGCCGTCTCGGACGACGCGCAGCGCTCGCTCCCGCCGGCCGCGCTCGTCGGCATGCGGCCGGACGGCGGGGTCCATCTCGGCGCGGTCTTCAGGTCGCTCGCGAAAAATCCGGCGCAGCTGCCCGCGCTGATCGCGACCGGGCGCGACGCCGAAAAGGCTTTCCGCGCGCTACTCCGCGGGTTCGAGCGTCTTCGCGCCGCGGGAGCGGGTGATCTCGACGCGCATCTTCTCGACGTGGTCTGAGAACACGTACTGCGCCGGCCGGGCGTTCGAAATGTCGATGTCCTTCGCCATCGCGCCGTCGGTGCGGATGCCCCAGAGCGCGAGCTTCATGAGCTTCAGCGGACTGCGGATCGCGTCCGTGGTCGCGGTGCCCTCGAAGCCGCAATGCACCATGCAGTTCGAGCACTTCTCGTATTTGCCGACCCCGTAGGCGTCCCAGTCGGTCGTCTCCATCAGCTCGGCGAAGGTCTTGGTGTAGCCCTCGCCGATCAGGTAGCAGGGTTTTTGCCAGCCGAAGACGGTGCGCGCCGGCATCGACCAGGGCGAGCACTCGTAGCGCTCGTTGCCGGCGAGAAAATTCATGAACAGCGAGGAGTTGGTGAAGCTCCACGCCTTGCCGCCACGGCCACGCTTCAGCACGTCGCGGAAGAACTGCTTGGTGCGCTGACGGCTGAGGAAGTGCTCCTGGTCGGGCGCGCGCTCATAGGCGTAGCCCGGCGAGATGGTGACGCCGTCGCAGCCGACCGCCTCCATGTCGTCGAGGAAGGCGGCGGTGCGCGCCGGGTCGGCGCCGTCGAACACGGTGCAGTTCACCTGCGCGCGGAACCCCTTCGACTTGGCGAGCAGGATGGCGTCGCGCGCGACGTCGTAGACGCCGTCCTGGCAGACCGACTTGTCGTGCATGTCCCGGTCGCCGTCGAGATGGATCGACCACGTGAAGTACGGAGACGGCTTGTACTGGTCGATCTTCTTCTCGAGCAGCAGCGCGTTGGTGCAGAGGATGACGAACTTCTTCTTCGCGATGAAGCCCTCGACGATGCGGGGCATGTCGCGATGGATGAGCGGCTCGCCGCCGGCGATCGAGACGGCGGGCGCGCCGCATTCGTCGATCGCCTCCATGCACTGCTCGTAGGATAGGCGCTGGTTCAGGATGTCGCTCGGATAGTCGATCTTGCCACAGCCCTTGCAGGCGAGGTTGCAGCGGAACAGCGGCTCGAGCATCAGCACCAGCGGGTAGCGCTTGACGCCCCGCAGATGGTTGCCGACGACGTAGGAGCCGATACGCGCGGCTTGCGAAAAAGGAATTCCCAAAATGCTTTACTCCGCTGGCGTCGCGGCGGGCGCCGAATTGCGCAGCTGGGCCGGCAGCCGGAATTCGATCGTTTCCTTGACGCCTTCGAGATGGGTGACGTCCACCGGCCCGAGCTCGCGCAGCGCGTCGATGACCGAGAGCACCACCGCGTCAGGCGCCGAGGCGCCGGCCGTAATGCCGATGCGCTGGCGTCCAGCGACCCAGGCCGGGTCGAGCGCGTCGCCGTCGGCGACGAGATAGCTGTCGAGCCCCTCCTCGACGCCGATTTCGCGCAGGCGGTTCGAGTTGGAGCTGTTGCTGGCGCCGACCACGAGGAGAACGTCCGCCACGCGGCAAAGGTCCCGCACCGCGCTCTGGCGGTTCTGCGTCGCGTAGCAGATGTCGTTGACATCGGGGCCCGTCACGTCGCTGAACCGCGCCTCAAGCGCCGCAATGACGGCGCGGGTGTCGTCGACGCTGAGCGTCGTCTGCGTGACGTAGGAGACCGGCGTGTCGTCCGGAAGATCAAGCGCCGCGACGTCGGCCGCGGTCGCGACGAGATGAACCGGCGCGTCGATCTGCCCGATCGTGCCCTCGACCTCGGCATGGCCGGCGTGCCCGATCAGCACGACCGCGCGTCCCGACTGGGCGTAGCGGTTGCCCTGGCGATGGACCTTGGTGACGAGCGGACAGGTGGCGTCGATCACCGGCAGCCCGCGGGCGCCGGCGTCGCTCTGGACCTTCTTCGAGACGCCATGCGCGCTGAAGATCGTCGTCGCGCCGTCTGGGATCTCGTCCAGCTCGTCGACGAACACCGCGCCCTTCTTCCTGAGTGAGTCCACGACATGCTTGTTGTGGACGATCTCATGGCGGACATAGACCGGCGCGCCGTACATGACGAGCGCGCGTTCGACGATCTCGATCGCACGGACCACGCCCGCGCAAAGTCCGCGCGGCTGAGCAAGGATGACCTGCATCGCGCTCCCTTAATGCTGTCCCGGCGGTTCGCGAGGACCTCGAACCAGACCCGACCGCCCGTCGTCGTAACACACCCTAATAGCGCCACTTCCGCCGCGCCAGCATGACGGCTTGCGCCTGCGGCGAGGTTGAAGCGCACAGGCGCAAGGCCTAGCGGACCTTCTCCGCCTTCCGCGCCTCCTTGCGCGGGGGCCCGAGCAGCGCCGGCTCGAAGATCAGCGCGCAGACCAGCGTCCAGGCGAGCGACAGCATCAGTATCTTGCCCATGCTGGCGGTTCCCGGATGGCTCGACAGCCAGAGGCTCCCGAAGGCCGTGCCGGTCGCGAGCGCGCTGAACAGCACGGCGCGCGCGAGGCTCGACTGCAGCAGGTCGGTCGCCCCGCCGCGCCACGCCATGACGAAGTAGATGTGGAACGCGACGCCGACGCCGAACAGCAGCGGGAACGCGATGATGTTGGCGAAGTTGAGCGGCTGGCCGATGACGACGCATGTCCCGAGCGTCAGGAAGCCCGACAGCACGACCGGCGCGAGCGTGAACGCGACCTCGCGGATGTCGCGCAGCACCGCGAACAGCAGGATCGTCACCAGCGCGAGCGCCAGCACGCCCGCCTGCACGAACGCCCATGAGACAGTCCGCGCCGCCTCCTGCGTCGTCACCGCGAGCCCTGAGGCGTTGGGCGCGAGCGCCCGAACGTCGTTGGTGAAGCGGGTCAGCGTCTCGTTGTTCTCGGCGTCGCCCTTCGGGAAGATTTGGACCAGCGCGCGGCCGTCCGGCGCCAGCCAGTCGCGGGCGATCTCGCCCGGCAGGGTCTCGCGCGAGACCGGGCCCGCCTCGAGCGAGGCGCGCAGCTGGCCGAGCGTGACCTTCAGCGGATCGACGAAGGCGACGACGGCCTTCGCGCGCGTCTCGGGGTCGCCGTCCGCGACGCGCGTCAGCGCCGCCGCGAGGCGCTCCGCGCTCGCCTTCGCCGGTCCCGAAGCGGTCCCCGCGACGCGAGTGAGCTGCTCCGCCATGCCGCGCAGGATCTTGACGTTTTCCGCGTCGTCCGGCGGCGCGGGCGCCGCGAGCGTCTGGCCGAGCGCCGCCCTCGCCTGCCCGATCGCCGCGAGTTTTTCCGGCTGGTCATCCGGAACGAAACTGTCGACCGTGATCGCCTGCGCGACCGTCGGCAGCGCCCGCGCCTTTTCGGCGAGGGCGGCGGCTGCGGCCGCGTCCGGGGCGACGACGCTGATCGCGTTCGGCGTGCGCAAGGGGTCCCGGACGAGGTCGGCAAGCGCGACCATGCCGGGCGTCTCCGGATCGCGCAGGTGCATCGGGTTGAAGTCGAACCGGACCAGCGGAAGGCTGGCGACGCTCGCGACCATCGCGATGGCGAACGCCCACAGCACCCATGCGCGCCGCCGCTCCAGCCACCTGTCGGCCGGCGCCGCGAAGGCGAAGCCGACGTCGCCGCGCGGTCGCCCGGGCTTCAGGAGCACCAGCAGCGCGGGCAGCAGCGTCAGGCTGAAGGCGAGCGCGATCACCATGCCGAGGCCCGCGACCACCCCGAGCTCCGCGATCCCGACATAGGCCGTCGGCAGGAAGGCGCCGAAGCCGAGGAACACCGCGCCCGCCGCGAGCAGCAGCGGCCCGCCGAGCGCGTCGGCCGCGCGCGCCATGGCGTCGCTCGCGCCTGCCGCCTCAAGCCGCTCGGCGTTGAACCGCACCGACAGCTGGATGCCGAAATCGACCCCGAGCCCGACGAACAGCGGGATGAAGGCGACCGAGATCAGGTTGAACGACGACACCGCGAAGAGCCCGAGCGCGGTCGTGACCGCAAGGCTCAGAAGGATGTTGACGACGATCGCGGCGACGATCCTGACGGACCCCACCGCGAGCCACAGCGTGACCACCATCGCGCCCAGCATCACGAGGCCCACCACCGACATGTTCTCGGCCAGCGTCGAAAACTCTTCGTCGGCGAGCGGGATCGCGCCGGTCAGCCGCACGCTGACCCCATGCGCCGCGTCGAGCCCGAGCTCCTTCGCCGCCGCGTGGATCGCCTGACTGGCGGACTCGCCCGGCGTCAGCGCGCCGAAGTCCAGCGCCGGCTGCACCAGCAGCAGCTGCCGCGTCGGCGCCTTCGCCGCGCCGCCCTCGAAGGCGCGCGTCCAAGAGAACCGGGCGGGCTCGCCCGCGACGAGCCGGTCGAGCGCGTCCGCCGACGCGCCGAGGATCGGCGCCAGATCGCCAAGCGGCACCGCGCCCATCTGGACGCCCATCATCGCCGTCCCGAAGGCGCCCGCGACGCCCCGCAGCGACGGGTCGCGCGCCAGCGGATCGAGCAGCGGCTGCGCCTCGGCAAGCGCCGCGCCCGCCGCCTTCGCCTCCCCGGCCGATCCGAACAGAAGCGCGTTCTTGTCGAAGAACGCCCCCCCGTCCGGCCGGCGCACCGCCTCGATCCAGCGCTTGTTCGTGGAGAGCTTTTCGGCCAGCCGCGCGGCGGCGGACTGGGCGAGTTCGGGCGTCGCGCCGTCGACGATCACGAGCGTCGCGTCGGCGTTCTGCGGAAACGTCCTGACCAGATCGGCCTCGTCCTTGCGCCAGCCGACGTCGGCCGAGAACAGCGCGCCCGTATTCGTGTCCATCGCAAAATGTGCCGCAGTATAGGCGACGGACAAGGCTGCCAATACGATCGAAAACAGCGCGACGACGAGCGGAAACCGGCATGAAAACCTGACCACGCCGACAATCGGAGTTTTTGCGCTCATCAATAATCCGGTCCCTCGCGACGCCAGCAGATCCATATCGGACCGCAGCGTCCAATCAAGCGAAGGCGAGCTGCATCAGCTCAGCCGGACGCGTCCCCATGCCCTGCGAGCCGCCCCTCGCGCAGCGCCTCCATCCGCCGCGCCAGCCGGCGGCGCATCTCCTCGAGGTCCTCCTCGGGCTCGTCGCCGCCGCCCTCGCGAGCCCTCTCATCCTCAAGCGCCAGCAGTTCGCGCTTGGCCTGCGCCAGCGCGCGGACCGCCCTCGCCCAGCGCTCGACGCTCCCGGCCCGGGCGTCGGCGAGCGCCGCGAGATTGGCCTCGACGCTTCGCACGAACCGCCGCTCCCGGTCGGACACCTTGCCGTCGACCGTCCAGCGCGCCCCGAGCCAGAGCGACTGGTCCTCCGCCGGCGACCAGGCCACGGCAGGCCCCCTGCCAGTCCCGGCCGCCCGGTTCGGACCTCCGCGCCTGCGCCGTCGCCGCGTCCAGCCCCAGACGCGGATCCGCTGGTAGAAGGTCCTCGCCGACATGCCGAGCCCCGCCGCGATCTCCTCGACCGGCGCATGCCCCCGCTCGTAAAGCCGCCGCGCCCTGGCGACGGCCTTCGGGTCGGCGGCGACGAAGGGACGCGAACGCGGCAAGGTCGGGCCTCCGTGACAGAAGACCCTATTATAGGATTTTTTTCTTAGATTGCAAGCGAGGGTTCATGCCTTCGCCGCGACTGCCGCGCGCGATAGGCGGAAAGCAAAGAAGGCTGGAGCGAGCGAACGCCTAGCTGCAGAAGTGTCTCAGCTGACTTAAGCAGTCGTATATCGCCTGAGCCGTCAGATTCTTGGTCGCGACGTCGACGCCCTGCGGGCGCGCCGCCGACCCGCTTTGAGCGATCGAGCTGAGATCACCAACAAAGCCAGCCTGAGGATGTACTGCATCAAGAGCTAGGCTTAAAAAACCATGCGGAGAACCTGACAAACGATGCAACCACGCTGACTCGCTAGCGACGGCTTCTTATAAGGTGGAAGTGACAAATTGCAAATTCGAAATAATGCCGTTGGTAAAATGATATGTCAGACACAGAACTAGATCCTCTAGAGCAGCTTGTAGCGGAATTTAGAGAACCGCCTGATCCTCCTGCAATTCTCTACAAGTATCTTGCACCTGAGAGGATCGATGTCCTTCAGCATGCTCGCATCCGGTACACGCAGCTCAACGGGACTAATGATGAATTCGAGATCCGGAGGACCTTTGCGACAATGCTTGGCCCGAAGATGCAGGGCATTATTCGACATCAGCTTCAATCTGTAAACATCGAAGAAATGATCATTAACACAGTTTCAGAACACACTGGAATGTCGTTGGACGACGCGCGACGTTGGTATGATGAGAATAAGGATGACCCCAAGGTCAGCCAAGTGGTATCGAATGCCCCATCTTTGCTCGAAAACTTTCTCGGAGATATGGCGCGAGCCTCATCTACGCCAGAGGCGGTCATGCATGTTCTCGATCAATTTGCTAGCCAGACTGCGGCTCTTTCCTTATCGGATGACCCTTATGTCTCCCAGATGTGGACTCACTATGCAGCCAATTGGTCCGGATTTGTAATTGCTTTCAAAACTGACGATGCCAGCCTTACTCCGAGTAAAGAGAATGGGAGCATGTTTATTCCCATCCAATACAGGCAAGATATGCAAGAGGAGCTATTTGACGATCCAATTGGCGCGCTCTTTTCTAAGCAACCAGGTTGGAGCTATGAACGGGAGTGGAGAAAAATAATTCGTCCTGATCAAGCTGATTTCACAATTGCGGCGCAGCCGGACGACATTTTTCTAAAAAATTTTTCGCGAAATGCCGTTGACAGAGTGATTGTTGGTCACCGCGCGTCGGACAACCTAGTCGCGTCAATCAGAGCCGAACTTCAGGGTTATCCCGGCGCTCGCCTGTTTCAGACGCGCTCCAACAAAGCTGACGGCTCCGTCGCCGAAGTGGAACTTTCGCTTTAATCCTACACAAAAAAGGCCCTCGGCATCATCCGACAACTTGCCGGTCTTGCGAGAGCTCTCCTGTCTTGCCTTTCGGCAGGCAGCCCCAGTTGTCACTGAGCCAACCGTCGATGATATGCAAACGAAAGCAAAACCCGCCCCGGCGCCACCATTACCTGCCGGAGTTCTACCTGCAGCGGTGGGCCAATTCGACCGGACAGCTGACCGAGTTCCAGAAGCTGCCAACAGGCAAGCTGTCCGTGAAACCTAAGTTTCCTCGGGCGACTGCCTTTGAGATGGATGGTTACACATCGCCTGGGCTCGCCCCGACAGAGGCACAGCATCTGGAACTGGAATTCTTCGGACCGATCGATTCCGACGCTGCTACCGTCATGAACAAGCTAGACTTAACGAAAGGACAGGTCCCTTCCGAGCGGGAAGACCGGCTCAAATGGGCGCGCTTTCTGGTGACAATGATGATGCGCAGTCCGGAAGACGTTGCGGCCATCAAAGCCGGAGTCGCCAAAGCGTGGCGACAGGAATCTCCAGAGCGCCGTGCAAAGTACGAGAAGGAGTTCCCCCTCGGCGACTGGCCGACTTTCGATGATTTTCTCGCAAGAACGACGCCAGAATATCTGGATCAGGTTGCGCTGAAACTGTTCAAGAGACTGCTCGACAGCGACAAAATGGTCGAGGAAATCAGCAAGATGCTGCAGTTCTTCGTTCAACTCGAACCGGGTCAGCTCCGCTTAGTGACGTCCGATCGACCAATCTATGTATCGTCGCATCTCATGGATCCGGACTATCACATTGTGCTTCCAGTGAGCGAAGACTGGGTCTATGTGGCCGCCCGCAGCTGGAAAACACACTTAAACCTTGTCAACAAAGGCTCCCAATTCTTTCGAGACATCAACAAAGGCTGCGTCCAGCGCGCCGTGAAATTTGTCTATACAAAGGACGAGGACAACAGACCTTTTATTGAGAAACACTTCGGCAAGAAGCCGGTGGAGCCTTTTATGTCGGCATTGCAGCGGCTCTACGAAGCGAGCAAGGCCCGCGGGGTACTACCTTCTCAACATGCTGATAACGCCTCCTAGAACCGAGAGAGTACCGATGCGCCCGCAAGGGCGTGATCATTACAAGGGTGTCCGCGGCGAAACGGAGAGCAGCTCCCGCTAGGAAGATCGCGGAAATGACCCGAGGCAACCTTCCAAAGCGGACGACGCCAACGTCGCATGTGGGTCAAGTCCGGCAGACCGAATAATCACGGACCCTCAACCTCAACCTCAACCTTCCCTTATCCCCTCCGCCGCCCCGCCCATTTCGCGGGCCAGCTGACCATGCGGTCCTCCAGGTCCTCCTCGGCGATCTCGGTCTCGGAACAGAACACCCTGTCCCGGACCGAGACGCCGGCCTCGTGCACTGTCTCGGGAGACCCTGAGACCAGCGGGTGCCACCAGCGGAGCTCCTCACCGTCGCGGATGATGCGGTAGGCGCACGTCTTCGGGAGCCAGCCGATCTCCTCCACCGTCTCGGGCGTAAGGCACACGCAGTCGGGAACGTGTTTCTTGCGCTCGGCATAGTTGGTGCAGCGGCAGCTCTGGCAGTCGAGCAGGCGGCAGGCGACGTCGGTGTAGGCGATCCGGTCGGTGTCTTCGTCCTGCAGCTTCAGCAGGCAGCAGCGGCCGCAGCCGTCGCACAGGCTCTCCCATTCGGCGTCCGACATTTCTTGCAGCGTCTTCGTGCGCCAGAAGGGCGGCTCGCTTGCGGCCTTGGCCGGCGGTCGTGGCATCGAAATGGTCGCTCGTTCGGCGCGTCGCGCGCAGTTCGGGCCGGCGCGTAAAGCCGGTGGTCATGGTCAGCATGGCATGGCTGGCCATCGGCCTGGCCATCTTCGCCGCCTCGCGCGCGGGGCGCTTTCGGGGTAAGGATCGACAGGTCCGGCACGGCTCTTGCGCGGCGCGGGCGAACGGGTCAAGTCGTGTCCCGGAACGATGCGGCGCGCCGTCGTCCTTGGGCGGGGACGGATGCGGGCCGAGGTGACGGCGTAAAGGCCTTCGGCGGAAGAGGACGGCCGGTTTGGGCGATTGGTTCACGGGGCGCAAGCGGGCGGCGCTGAAGCGCCGGCTTCTCGCCGTCGACGCCTATATCGACGACGCCGTCGCGAGCGTCCTGCCCGGCTCGACGCGCAAGTGGGACGCGGTCTGCGCCGCCTTCGACCGGTTCCGCGTGCGGGGCTGGCGGCGCTGGCTCGCCGAGGGACTCGGCGAGATGGCGACGCTCGGCGTCGCCGGAACCGTGCTGATGCTGGCGTTGGCGCAGCCCGCCTTCCGCGAGACGGGCGACGACTGGCTGAACCGCGGCGACATCTCCGTCACCTTCCTCGACCGGCACGGAAACGAGATCGGCAAGCGCGGCGTGATGCAGAACGACGGCGTTCCCTTGTCGGAGCTGCCGCCGCACCTGATCATGGCGGCGCTCGCGACCGAGGACCGGCGGTTCTACGGCCATTTCGGCATCGACGTGATGGGCACGCTCCGCGCCGTCGTGCAGAACGCGCGGCACCAGGGCGTGAAGCAGGGCGGCTCGTCGATCACGCAGCAGCTGGCGAAGAACATCTTCCTGTCGAACGAGCGCACGCTGGAGCGCAAGATCAACGAGGCCTTTCTGGCGCTCTGGCTCGAGCACCACATCACCAAGGACGAGATCCTAAAACTCTATCTCGACCGCGCCTATATGGGCGGCGGCGCCTTCGGCGTCGACGCGGCGGCCCAGTTCTACTTCGGAAAGTCCGCCCGCGAAGTCACTCTTGCCGAATCCGCAATGCTGGCGGGGCTGTTCAAGGCGCCGACCAAGTTCGCGCCGCACATCAATCTTGCGGCGGCGCGCGCGAGAGCTTCGGTCGTACTCGATAACCTCGTCGACGCCGGGATGATGACCGAGGGGCAGGTGCAGGTCGCACGGTTCAACCCGGCGACGCCCAAGCCCGTTCAGCAGGTGACGAGCCCGGACTATTTCCTCGACTGGGCCTTCGGCGAGATCCGCAACATGGCCAAGGCCGGCGCCTTCAACGGCCAGCGCGTGCTGGTCGTGCGCACGGCGCTCGACCCGGCGGTGCAGCGCCATGCGGAGGCCTCGGTCGAGCAGATGCTGCGCCAGTACGGCGAGCAGTACGACGTCGACCAGGCGGCGGCGGTGATCATGGAGCCGGGCGGCGCGGTCCGGGCGATGGTCGGCGGGCGCGACTACGGCGTCAGCCAGTTCAACCGCGCGGTCGACGCCTATCGCCAGCCGGGCTCGTCGTTCAAGACCTACGTCTACGCGGCCGCCTTCGCCTCGGGGAAATACACGCCGGATTCGGTCGTCGTCGACACCGGCATCTGCGTCGGCAACTGGTGCCCGCAGAACTACGCCAAGAAATTTTCCGGCAAGGTCCAGCTCGTCAACGCCTACGCCCGGTCGATCAACACCGTTCCGGTTCGACTCGCGCTCGCCGTCGGGCAGCGGCCGATCATCCAGCTCGCCCACGCGATGGGGATCCGCTCGAAGCTCGACGTCGGCCGCGCCTTCGCGCTTGGCGTCGAGGAGGTTTCCGTCATGGACCACACCTCGGCCTACGCCACGATCGCCAATGGCGGGCGGAAATCGCAGCCCCATGCGGCCGTCGAGGTGCTCGACTCGAAGGGCGACATCCTGTGGCGGCAGGACCGCGACATGAAGCCGGGCGACCAGATCCTCGGCGCGCATGTCGTCGCCGACATGAACAAGATCATGCTCGCCGTGACGGAAGCCGGCACCGGCGGGCGCGCCCGCATGGACGGCTGGCAGGTGCTCGGCAAGACCGGCACATCGCAGTCCTACCGCGACGGCTGGTTCGTCGGCTTCACCAGCTCGCTCGTCGGCGGGATCTGGTTCGGCAACGACGACTTCACCGCGACCAACGAGATGACCGGCGGCTCCCTCCCCGCAATGACGTGGAAGGAGATCATGACCTTCGCGCATCAGGGCCTGACCCCGCGCCCGCTGCTCGGACTGCCGCAGCCCGCGAACGGCGCGGCGGTGGCGCAGGCCCCTGCCGACGGCGAGTCCGGAGCGCCGCGCTCGCGCAACCTCACCGAGGGCGCCGCCAAGGTTTTGACCGACATCGCTCTCGACGCCTCGACCGCCGGCGGCCGGCCGCAGGACCGGGCCTCGCTCGGAGGACCTGAAATCATCCGCCCGCGCGCGATCGCCCGGTAGGCCGCTCATGCGTCTCGTCATCGGCGCGATCGTCGCGCTCGCGCTCGCGGCCTCGCTCGGACTGGGAGCGACCTGGTGGACGGTCGCCAACGGGCTGCCGGTCAGCGGACTCCGGATCGGCGTCTGGAAGGCGGAGCCGGACATCGGCACGCTCGACGCCGACCCCTACGAGGTCGCGCAGACCGCACGCTCAGGCGAGGCTCCGATCTCCTATGGCGACGGCCTCGCCTTCACCGCCACGACCGACGATCAGGGGCGCACGCTGAAAAGCGCCTGCGACTACGAGCTTCGGGGCGACATCCCGCCGGTCCGGCTCTGGACGCTTTCGGCCTTCCGGCCGGACGGCCGCCGGCGCAACGCCGCCCGGCCAGACGTCGCCCTGACGAGCGCGGACGCCGTGCGCCGCGCCGGCGCGCCGCTGTCGATCGTGGTCTCGCCGCGCGCGCGGCCGGGCAACTGGCTGCCGCTCGAGGGCGACGGCCGCTTCGTGCTCCGGCTCACGCTCTACGACACCACCCTCGGCACGCCGCTCGAACGCGCCAATCCCACCGCCCTGCTCAGCCTGAGGAGGGGCGCATGTGGCTGATGCGCGCCGCCTATGTGCTGGCGCTCGGCCTCGTCGTCGCCGGCCTCGTCCATGTCGGCTCGCTGCTCGGCGTGCCGCGCGTTGCGACGCAGGGGCCCTATGAGCGGCTCGCCAGGCTCGACGCCGACGGCCGCTTCGCGCTGCTGCCGGACACGGGCGAGAAGGCGGACCTGCTGCCTTTCCGCGACCCGGCCTTCGTCACCGCCGCCTGCCGCTATGATCTCGCGAAAGGTCCGGTCGTGCTGCGCGCGGAGCTGCCGCCGACCTACGGCGCCCTGACGGTGCATAACAGGCTTGGCCAGCCCTTCTACCTGCTGACCGACAAGGCCGCGCGCGAGGGGCGCGTCGAGGTGAAGATCTTCGCGAGCGAGGAGCAGGCGACCGCCGAGGAGGAGGCGGCGCCGGACGACGCGCCGCAGCTTCGGATCGTCTCCCCGACCCCGACGGGATTTGCGCTGGTGCGGCTGTTCACGCCCGGGGAAAGCGCGCGCGAAGGCGTCCGCGCGGCCGCCTCGAAGGCGGCCTGCTCGCAAGCGTCCGCCTCGAAGGTCAACCCTTGAAGACGCCGCGCTGCGGTCCGAGCGGCCGCAGGCTCTTCAGAACCATCGCGAAGGCGTCGAGGGCGGCGAGCGCGACGTCGGCCCTGGGATCTGGCGTCTCGATCATCAGCCGGTCGAGCGCGTAGCGGTAGGCGACGAGCCTCTCCTCGAACGACTCGCGCGTCCAGGCGATGAACAGCCCGTTCTCGTCGATACGGGCCAGGGCGTTCTCGCGTTCCTCCGGCGTCACTTCCGGCGCGGTTTCGAGCGTGCGCCGGCGGGCCCGGTCGTCGACGTCGACGCGCGCCGCCGACTGGAAGAACGGCTCGACGCGCGCCGTGTCCGCCACGACGTCGTCGATCAGGCGGGCATAGCGGGCCGAGCTCGACCTGAAGTCGATCGCGAGCAGCGTGCGGACGTAGTTCGCCTTTTCAAGCCTGAGCCGGTCCGCGGGCAGGATACGGGTCCGCCTGAGTTCGGCGATCACCCGGCCGCGATACTGCTCGTGGAGCGGCGGCATCACCACGGCCCAGGCGAGGTCGCGCATCTCCTGCTCGTTGTCCGTGCCGCGGAACGGCGACACGGGTTCGGACCGGGACCGGGCGAGCGCGTCGCCCATGGCGGGCAGGATCCGGTCGTTGACGACGTTCGGGTTCTTGCGCCCGAAGTCGCCCGTCTGGGCGCAGCCGGACAGGGTCGCGGCGATCGCAAGGAGGCCGAGCCACGCGGCCGGCCCGGACGGCCGACCGGCCGTCCAGCCGACCGAAGGGATCACGAGACCGGCGTCGGTTCGTCGCGTTCCCGCGCAGGCGCGGGATTGGCCGACGCCTGCTGCGGATCCCGCTGGTAGCGCACGCCGGTGAAGAACAGGATATCGGCGCTCTGGGCGGGCGCCGCGCGCTTCTGCGGCTGGCGAGCAGCCGGCCGAGGCGCGGTTTCGAAAGCGAGCACGAGGCCCATCTGATCCTCCCCCAAGTGGGGCTGAGAGCGAATGGCCCGGCCGGTTTCAAGCCCGACTGCGGGCCGTGTCTGACAGCAATTGAGGAGCGCAAATGGTTAACGAGACGTAAGCGCCCGAAGGCAAGCCGCGTGAAGGCCGGGATTGTGTCCGGAACATCACATGGCAGACCAAGTCAGGGGTCCCCTTCTCCCGCGACTCCGGTCAATGATCAGGCCGCGATCAGGCGCGTTAACCGATCGCTAACCATACGGGTCCGAGACTCTGCTCACGGCGTTCGGCCGGCGACCCCTCTCCGGAACCTCGCGATGACACCGAACCTGCTTCCGGTGGAAGCGCTCGAGCGGCTCGATCGACAGGACGGCGTCGACACGCGTCCGATCCTGGTGCGCGTGCTCACGGACCTGTTCGTGCAGCAGCCGGAGCATTCGAGGGAAGACATCGCCCGCTACGAGGAGCTCGTCGGCAAGCTGCTCGACGTGGTGGACATCGAGTCTCGCGCAGCGGTCGCCCGCAAGCTCGCTCCGGACAGCCGCGCGCCCCGGTCGGTCATCGATCGCCTGCTCGCCGACGACGCCGCCGTCTCCGCGCCCATCCTCGCCCGCTTCGGCGACGCCCCGAAGGGCAGGCTGCTCGCGCTCGCCCTCGACGGCGGCCCGGTCGAGGCCTCCGCGGTCGCCTCCCGCGCCGACATCGACGACGAGCTCATCCGCACGCTCGTCCATCACCCGGACGATCTCGTGCTCGAGACGCTTGCGGCCAACGACGCGGCGAGGCTGGCAGACGGGCCGCTCCGGACCCTGGTCGAGCGCGCCATCGACGCGCCGGCGCTCGCGGCCACGCTGCTGCGGCGCATGGACCTCGATCCTGCGGCGCTTGCGCCGCTCTACCGTTTTGCGGAGCCTGCCCGCCGCTCCGCGATCCGCGCGGCGCTTTCGGCCCGCGCCGGCCGCTTCTCCACACCCGTCCGGCCTGCCCGGTCCAAGGACGCGCGCACGCTTCTCGATACGGCCGTCGGCGCCGACGATCCGTCCGGGATCGCGGAGGCGCTCGCCGAGACGCTTGACCTGAAGCCCGACGATGCG
This sequence comes from uncultured Methylopila sp., assembly GCA_902168115.1. Taxonomy (GTDB): domain Bacteria; phylum Pseudomonadota; class Alphaproteobacteria; order Rhizobiales; family Methylopilaceae; genus Methylopila. The sequence continues at coordinate 14,841 of CABHPB010000074.1, forward strand.
GCCCGGCTCGCGACCGATCCGAGCGGCGAGCCCTTCGTGATGATGCTGCGCGCGGCCGGCGCCTCCGACGAGCAGATCGTCCGGGCGATGCTGATCGGCCAGCCCGAGATCGCGCGGTCGGTGCAGCGGTTCTTCGAATTGGTGGAGATCGCCGAGACGACGCCGCGCGGCGTCGCCGCCGAACTGGTCTACGCCCTCGCCCGGCCTGCGCCACGGCCGGCGCAGGTCCGCCGCGAGCCGGTGTTCGAGCCGCTGGGCGTGCCCGAGCGCGCCGGCGCCGCAAGGCCCGCCGCGACCCGCCGCCCGGTCGAACGACAGGATGCGGCCCGCCGGCGCGGCTGATCAGACGGACAGGTGCGGCTCGCCCGCGCGGTCCTCGACCACGACGATCCACAGATCCGGATCGAAGCGCGCCTCGCGCTTGAGGCGTTCCTCGACGGTCAGCCCGTCGACGGCCTCGGCGATCCGCTCGAAGGCGCGGCTGTCGCCCTGCCCCGTCTCGCTCTGGGGCGCGGGGCCGTAGAGATCGTTGGTTCCGTCGAGCCGGTCGAGGACGATGAAGATCGCGCCGGCCTCCGCCGACCCGCGCTTGCGGACGAGGGCGTAGGCGCCCTCGATCTGGCAGCGGCGGACATAGGCCGAGACCCAGAAGTCCGAGGTCAGGCGCGCGCTCACGCCTGCGCGCCGCCGCTCACTGGAGCGGCGTTCCGGTCATCGCCTGCAGCGCGCGCATCACCGGCGGGGTGAGTTCGCCGGTCTCCGGCAGGCCGCGGTCGCGCTCGAAGGCGCGGATGGCGTTGCGGGTCTCGGCCCCGAGCTTGCCGTCGATCGAGACCGGGCCGTAGCCGATCTTGGCGAGGGCGCGCTGCGCGGCCATCAGCGTCGGATTGGCCGCGGCGGTCGAACCGGTCGAGGCCGGGGCGGGCGTGGGCGCAGGGGCCGGGGCGGCCACGGCCGGCTTGGCGGGCCTGGGCGAGGACGGCGCGGCGTCCGCGCGCTTCATCGGGGCGGTGAGAAGCGCCGCGAGGATGCGCTCGCTCGCCTCGCCGGTCTGGGCGAGACCCTGCGACTTCTCGAACGCCTTGATCGCCGCGGTCGTGCCGCCGCCTGGAAGGCCGTCGACGACGCCGTCATAGAGGCCGCGCTCGGCGAGCGCCGTCTGGACCTGCTCGACGAGGTCGCTGCGTTTGGGCGCCTCCGCGCGATGCGCCGCCGGCGACGGCTGCGCGGGCTGGGCGACCGAGACGGCCGCGCGCGGCTTGTCGGGGGACGGCCGGCCCTGCTGGATCACCAGCGCGTTCACGAAGATCATGACCGTGCAGGCGGCGGCGAGGAAGGCCGCGAGCGAGTCGAGCGGGCGCCGGGCGACCACGGCGAGCGCCGACCCGATGAGGCCGTTCGGCTCGTCGTCGAACTGCTGACGGCTGACGGAGACCCTAGGCACGGCGCTTGGCCCTTTCATCGGAGACGTCGTTCGCCGGCGCGCGTCCGATCGGGATCGGCGCCGCGGCCTCGGCGGGCGGCAGGAAGACGGTGACGGTCGTGCCCTGTCCGAGCGCGCTCTGGACGTCGAGCTCGCCGCCGTGCAGGGCGACCAGGCCGCGTACGACCGACAGGCCGAGCCCGGTGCCCTCGCGCACCACGCCGTCCTCGGCGCGGAAGAAAGCCTCGCCGAGGCGGGCGATGTGCTCGGGCGCGATGCCGCAGCCGGTGTCGCGAACGCTCAGCGCCACGCCGCCGCGGCTTCGGCCGAGCGTGACCGCGACGCGGCCGCCGCGCGGGGTGAACTTCACCGCGTTGGCGAGCAGGTTCAGCGCGACCTGCGTCATGGCGCGCGGGTCGGCGTCGACGTCGGGCGTGTCCGCCGCGGCCTCGATCGAAACCGTCACGCCCCCGGCCTGCGACTTCATCGCGAGGAGGTTGACGCAGGTGTCGACGATCGGCGCCAGCGCGCAGGTCCGCCGCGTGACCGCGAAGGCGCCGCTCTCGATGCGGGCCGCGTCGAGGATCGAGCTGACGATCTCGAGGAGGTGTTCACCAGAGCCGCGGATCAGGGCCGCGTATTCGGCGCGGCGCTCGGGGGTCGGGCGCATCAGGGCGTCGTCCGACAGCGCCTCGGAAAAGCCGATGATCGCGTTGAGCGGGGTACGCAGCTCGTGGCTCATATGCGCGAGGAAGCGCGTCTTGGCGAGGCTCGCGCGCTCGGCCTCCTCGCGGGCGGCGACGAGCTCGTCCTCATGCGCCTTGCGGGCGCCGACGTCGCGGAACATTGCGATCACCGGATGACACGCGGCGGAGGCCGCGTCGGCCTCGTGCGGCCGCACGCGCCGCGCCTGCGCCTCGACCCAGAGGAAATCGGGCGCGCCGCCGCTGGTCGTCTCGCGCTTCAGGCGAATCTCCGCGGTCACGGTCGCCTCGCCGTCGGCCGCTGCGGCGAGCGTCTGCAGCAGCGACGGGCGATCGGCGATGTGGACGCGCTGGAACAGGCCGCCGTCGAGCAGCTCGCGCGGCGACAGGCCGAGGAGGTCGCGCGCCGCCGGGGAGGCGAACACGACGGCGCCGTTCGCCGAATGCCGCGTGACCAGGTCGCCGACCGAGCCGGCGAACAGCTCGAAGCGGGCGTCGCTGGGCTCGCCGGCGCGCTCCAGCGCGGCGCCGAGCGCCGCCGCGCGCGCGGCGAGCGCCAGCGCATAGACGGCGGACGCCGCCCCGCAGACGATCGCGAAGGCCGGCTCGAAGGGGATGGTGGGGGCGCCCGCGACCGCGAGCCAGCCAACGCCGGCGATCGCCGCCGCGGCGGCCACGATCGCGCCACGGAGGGCGACGCGCGATCCGGCGAGCGCCGCCTCGATCACCGGCAGCAGCAGGAGCGCCAGCGCGGGCGAGCCGAGGCCGCCGGTCAGGGCGGCCGCGCCCGCCGCCATGGCGCAGAACGCGATCGCGAAGCCGATGAGTGCGCGGTCGAGCGCGCCCGAGCGCGACAGGCCAAGGGCGGTGACGATGGGCGCGGTGGCCCAGGCGAAGGCCGCGACGCCGAGGCCGGTCGGCGGATGTCCGAAGGCGAGCAGCGCGGGCAGGCCCGCGAACGGGACGGCGCCGACGGCAAGATGGGTGAGAATCGTATCGCGGTGGCGCAGGGCGAGGGTAGCGTCGTCCGCCGCGAGGGGATGAACCCTCTGGGCGACGTGCTCCGCGAGCGCCTTGATACCTGCGATCTGAAGCAAGACGCCTGACTCCGAACCCGGCGTGGTCACGCCGGCGCAAGCGGCCTTCGCGATTGCGATGCGGGGCCTTCCGCGCAAGCCCACACTGTCAGGACCGGCTTAAGCGAACGCTAAAATACGAACAATTGAGCCTAACGAAGTCGCGACTTCGCATGTCGTCGTCGTGAAGTCCGAAAGCTTTCCGAAAACTTTCGAAAAACCTTACGAGACCTGAACGCGCGCATTCAAATTGCGCCGCTCGCCTTGAACGCGAATTAGGCCGGCCCTGCTAGCGTCATCCTCGATCAGCCGAACCGCGCCGACCATGAGCGCGGAGGCGACGATGACACCGAGACGGCAGGTGTAGCCCATGTTCTTTCTCATCCGCACGGCGTTCTGGATTTCGCTGCTGCTCCTCGTGCTGCCGTTCGGCGGCGCGACGAAGGGCGACGGACCGACGGCCCAGGACAAGGCCTCGATCGACGCGATGTCGGCGCTCGCCGCCGCCGGCGCCACGATCTCCGACGTCACCGGCTTCTGCTCGCGCCAGCCGGACGCCTGCGCGGTCGGCGGCCAGGCCATCAAGATGGTCGGCGAGCGGGCGCGCGAAGGCGCGAGCGCGATTTCCGACTACCTGTCGCAGTCGCCGGAGCGTGAAGCCGCGAAGTCCGCCGAGCCGGTCAGGACCGGAACCGCGGCGCGCTCCGCCTCCGCTGCGCCCGTGGCGACCGGCCGCCAGACGCTGACGCCGGCCGACCGCAAGCCCGCCTGGCGCGCGCCGGGCGCCTGAGTTCAGGACCCGCGTCACGGCGCGGATCCTTCCGAGACCCGGCGGTCCTGCCTCCGCCGGAACCTCGCGCCGCGACGTCGCCAAGCCTTCGGGCCGGCGGATCGCGGCGCTTTTTTCTTTGCGCGCGACCGTCTTCCGCCCTACCTCCGGAGAACGAAACTGGCGGGACTGTGATGACGATCGAAGAGATCATAGACGGCTTCGAGTTCATCGACGACTGGGAGGAGCGCATCCGCTTCCTCATCGAGCTCGGCCGCGACCTCGAGCCTCTGCCGGACGAGGACCACAGCGCCGCGAACAAGGTTCAGGGCTGCGCCAGCCAGGTCTGGCTGAAGACCGAGGTCGGCGGCGGCGACGATCCGATCCTCACCTTCCGGGGCGACAGCGACGCGCATCTGGTCAAGGGCCTCGTCGCCGTGACGATCGCGCTCTATTCGGGCCGCACCGCGCGCGAGATCCTCTCGACCGACGCCGGCCAGACCTTCGACCGCATCCATCTGCGCGAGCACCTGACCCCCCAGCGCTCCAACGGCCTGCGCTCGATGGTCGAGCGCATCAAGCGCGAAGCCGCGGGAGCCCTCGGCGCGGACGCCGCCGCCGGAGCGGCGTCGTGAGACGGCGGAGCGGCGCCTGATCGAAATGACCCGTCACCCCCGGGCTTGACCCGGCGGTCCATCGGGCGCGGACGCGCCAGCGAACTCGGATGTTTCCGACTTCGCCATCTTGATAGGGAACTGGGAAACATCCGAGTTCCCTGTGATGGATGCGCGGATCAAGTCCGCGCATGACGGAGGCGTTTGGGAGCGCTCGCGCTTTCCTCACGCGCCGTCGATCGTCGGACGGCTGTCTGGCGCGCTCCACGCGAGGATGCGGCCGCCGCCGCGACCCTCCGCCGTCAGCCCGTAATGGCGCGCAAGGCGGCTGAGCGCGAGGCCGAGCACCAGCTTGGCGCCCCGCGCGGGCCAGCCGCGGTCGCGCTCGACCTCCTCCACGCCCTTCAGGAAGCAGCACACATCCAGCAGCGCGCCGGAAAGCTCCGGGCCGACCGCCTCGATCGCGCGGTTGACGCGCATGCGAGCCGCGATCGCGGCGTCCGCGAGATCGGCGACGCCGCCCCCTCCCCCGCGCCGGCCGCTCGCGACGGCCGCCTCCCAGTTGGCGGTCACGCGCGGCGCCATCTGCCCGCGGGTGAAATCCGCGCGAAGCTTCTCCCCCGCGGCGACCTCGGCGATCGACAGCAGCGGCTTGCCGTCCTTGCCCTTGCGTCGCGCGAGCCACGCCAGCGGGCTCTCGTCGAGATCGACGAGAAGGCTTCGGCGACCCTCGTCTGTCAGCACCGTGCGACGCTCGAGGGTCGTGTGCTGCGCAAGGAACGGCGGCACATCCTGCGCCACGGGCACCGCCTGCGCCTGCCTGCCCGCCTTCGCTTTTCGGCCGGCGCCCTGCGCGCCCGATTTGCGGCGACCGTCTGCGGTCATCGACATCCTCCCTGCGACCCGCCCGATGCCTTTGATCCTATATTAGGATTTTTATCTTGTACAGGACGGGCAGCGCGCGCATGCTTCCGACGCTCGGTCAAGTGGACGGCTGGAGGCGATATGCAGGACAGGACAGGCCCGAGGACTTCGGCGGGGCGGATGGCGACGGGGCCCGATCGCGCGGCGATCAGGAGCTGGCGGCCGGCGGCGGACGGGGCTTCGGCCGCGGCGACGTCGTCAGGCGCCAGGGATTACGATCGCGCTCGCATGCTGCCGCGGCTGGTCGGATTCGACCTGCGCGAGTTGAAGAAACCGGGTCCGGCGCTGGACGCGGCGATCCGCGCGAAGCTGGAGCGGGCGCTCCGCTCCGAGCGCCAGCGCGGCGTCGCCGGCCACTGGACCTACGACCTCAACCGTCACCTTGCGCTGATGCAGGCGCTGGATGCCGAGAGCCGGCGCCCGTCCCGGCCGGGAGCGCCGCGCCGCGGATAAAAAAAGCCGCCCGGCTGGGAAAGCCGGACGGCGTCTGCGTGATGTCGTCGACCGCGCGGCGCGGCCGAATGGCTCAGCGGCCGCGCTTGCCGCGCTGCTGGCCGAGGCCCATCTTCTTCGCGAGCTCCGAGCGGGCGGCCGCGTAATTCGGCGCCACCATCGGATAGTCGGGCGCAAGACCCCACTTCTCACGATATTCCTCGGGCGACATGTTGTACTGCGTGCGCAGGTGGCGCTTGAGCGACTTAAACTTCTTCCCGTCCTCGAGGCAGATGATGTAGTCGGACGTGACCGACTTCTTCAGCGGAACAGCCGGCTTCGGCGCTTCCGTGACGGTCTCGACGACGCCGGTCGAGACGCGGGTCAGCGCGCCATGGACCTCATTGATCAGCGAGGGAAGATCCGCCGCGGCGACCGAGTTGTTGCTCACATAGGCCGATACGATATCGGCGGCGAGCTCGATATAGTTGGACGAGGAGGCGGTATCGCTCATGAAATCGGGTTCCGTAAGATGATTTGGGACGAGCGGATTGCTGAAGAATCCCTACGTCCTCCGGGGGTTGTCCTTGGGCCTGTCGAACGCACGCGCCGCGATTACGCCACCTTTCGACTCGTGGCCCGCATGACTGTTCGCTAGATAGACGAGGGCCGGCTCTTGCGCAAGTTCTCAAAAACGTTTCGAACAGCTTTTCTTTGACAAACGGAATTAATGACTGGCTGATCTATCGTTCCGGCTATGTCCGAGGCTTTGTGTTGCAATAGCCCGACCACCTCGAAGAACCGGAACGCTTGACGTTGCGCGCTCCGGCAGGACCGGGACGCCTCGGCTAGCCTGCCGATCTCCCAACAGAAACCAGCAGAATTCGGAAGTCATCGCTCCATGCGGAAAACCGTCGACCGGTCGCCGATCCCCGTTCTCGCCATGCCGGCCTCCCACCCTCCGCGCGCCGAACGCCGCTCGCATTCGACGGTCATCCACGGAACGACGATCGAGGATCCTTATTCCTGGCTGAAGGCGCAGAACTGGCGTGAGGCGATTCGTCGCCCCGAAGTCCTGCCGGCCGACATCCGGGCTCATCTGGAGGCGGAGAACGCTTACGCCGCCGCGCTGCTCGGACCGCTCGAGCCGCTGAAGGCGGCGCTGATCGGCGAGATGCGCGGGCGCATCAAGGAAGACGACTCGAGCGTGCCGCAGCGCGACGGGCCGTTCGCCTATGCGGTGCGCCATCGCGAGGGCGGCCAGCATCCGCTCGTGGTCCGGCGCGAGGCGGACGCCGCCGATAACGCGCCCGACCAGCTCCTGCTCGACGGCGACGCGCTGGCGGAGGGCCGCGCCTATTTCCAGTTCGGCGGCTGGGCGCCATCGCCGGACCACCGCCTGCTCGCCTGGAGCGCGGACGAGGCCGGCTCGGAATACTACGCGATGCGCGTCCGCGACCTCGCAAGCGGAAGGGACGCGAACGACGTGGTTCCGGACACCGCCGGCGGAGCGGTTTGGGCCGCCGATGGGCAAAGCTTCTGGTACGTCCGGATCGACGAGGACCATCGCGCGCTCGAGGTCTATCGCCATGTCCTCGGGACCGACCCGGCCGGCGACGTCCTGGTCTATCGCGAGCCGGAGCCGGGCTGGTTCGTGCGCGTCGAGCAGACGCGCTCCGGGACCTATGCGGTGATCACGGTCTCCGACCACGACACCAGCGAATCCCGACTCATCGACCGCACGACGCCCGAAGCCGAGCCCCGGCTCGTCTTTCCGCGCAAGGCGGGCGTCCAGTACGACCTCGACCATCATCCCGACCTCGACGGGCGGTCGACCCTGATCGTCCGCACCAATGACGACGACGCCATCGACTTCCGCCTGATCGCCGTGGACGCGGCCGATCCGTCCGCGGGGCGGCGCGAGCTCCTGCCGCATCGGCCCGGCGTCTATGTGCTCGACCACGCGGTCACCCGGCGCTGGCTGTACCGGCTGGAGCGGGTCGATGCGCTGCCCCGCATCGTCGTGCGCTCGCTCGCCGACGGCGCCGAACACGAGATCGCCTTCGCGGAAGAAGCCTATGCGCTCGGCTTCGAGGCCGGACGCGAGTTCGACAGCGACATGCTGCGCTTCTCCTACTCCTCTCCCGCGACCCCGACCGAGACCTGGGACTACGACGTCCCGTCGCGCGAGCGGACGCTCCGCAAGCGGCAGGAGATCCCGTCGGGCCACGACCCGGCGAACTACGTCGTGCGCCGCTCGCAGGCGCTCGCGCCGGACGGCGAGCGGGTGCCGGTGACGATCCTGCACCATGTCGACGTCCGGCCCGACGGTTCGGCGCCCTGCCTGCTCTACGGCTACGGCGCCTACGGCATCGCGATGCCGGCGAGCTTTTCGGGCGGGCGGCTGTCGCTGGTCGACCGCGGCTTCGTCTACGCCATCGCGCATATCCGCGGCGGCACCGAGAAGGGCTGGGGCTGGTATCTCGACGGCAAGCTCGACCGGAAGCCCAACACCTTCAGCGATTTCATCGCCGTCGCCGCGCACCTGTGCGCCGAGGGCTACGCCTCGCCCGGCCGGATCGTCGCGCATGGCGGCTCGGCCGGCGGCATGCTGATGGGCGCGGCCGCGAACCTGCGGCCGGACCTGTTCGCCGCGGTCCTCGCCGAGGTCCCGTTCGTCGACGTGCTGACCACGATGCTGGACGAGACGCTGCCGCTCACGCCGCCCGAATGGCCGGAATGGGGCGACCCGATCCGCGACGCCGCGGCGTTCGACCGGATCCGCAGCTACAGTCCCGTCGACAACGTCGCGTCGCAGGCCTATCCGGCGATCCTGTCGCTCGCCGGCCTGACCGACCCGCGCGTCACCTACTGGGAGCCGGCCAAATGGGTCGCGCGCCTCAGGGAGGCGACGACCTCGGACAGGCCGATCGCGCTCCGGGTCAACATGGAGGCCGGCCACGGCGGCGCGGCCGGACGCTTCGACCGGCTCGAGGAGGTGGCGATCGCCTACGCCTTCGCGCTCGCGGCCACCGCGTCGCCGGATCCGGCGGCCTAGCGCCGGCCGAGCCGGTCCTCAGGGTCGATCCGCAGCTCCGGGGCCGGCTTGCCGCTCTCGAGTTCGGCCAGCGCCGCGTCGAGCGGGTCGGTCTCGGCGGGCGCGGCGGCGGACGACGACGGCGCCGGATCGGCCTCCAGCTGTTCCGGTCCCCGCGCGTTCATCACCGCGCGGCGCAGGTCGTCGACGCTCGCGAAGCGCCGCACGCCATGCGCCGACTGGGCCTCGACCGAGCCGTCGTCGAAGAAGCGATACATGACGCCGTTGTGCTCGCCCTCGCTCACGATGCGCCGCTCGGCCTCGGGAGCAGGCTCGTCGGCGGGCGCCGTCTCCGCCGGGGCCTTTTCGGCGACCGGCTGCTGCGTCTCGACGGGGGCGGCGGGCTCGGGCGCTTCCGGTCCGGGCGTGGCCGCGGGCTCGACGGCGGGCTCAGCGGCGGGCTCGGCGGCGGCGGGCGCCGGTTCCGGAGGCGTCGCGACCGCCGGCTCCGGCGCGCGGAGGAAGCGCGGGCGCTCGGGCGTTCCCGTCGGATCGGTGCGCAGGCGCGCCTCGCGGCGGGCGCGGGCCCGGGCGAGCCATTCCGGGACCTGCGGCTGCGCGGCCGGCGCGGGCTGAGACGCAGGCGCCGCGGCTGCGACCGGCTTGGGTTCGACCGGAGCCGGTTCGACGGGCGCGGGCTCCGCAGGCGGAGTCTCGTCAGCGGCGACAGGTTCCGCAGGGCTTTCGGGCTCCGCGTCCCGGACCGGCTCGACGGGGGCCGGCGCGGCCTCGGGCTCGGTCGCGACAGGAGACGGCGCTGCGTCGGACGGAGCTTCCGAGGCCTCGTTCGCCGGCGGCGTCGCGGGCGAAGTCGCGCCGTCTTCGGGCGAGGGATCCGGCTCGCGCGTGTCGGCGGCGGGCGCCGGCTCGGGATCGGGCGCCGGCTCGACGGCAGGAGCGTCCGCGACGGGCGCCTCTGCGACAGGGGCCGCACGCAGCGGCATGATCGGGCGGGCGCCCGGCTCCCGCCGCTGCTCCGGGGGGGCGAACTGTGCGACGGCGGCAGGAGCGGCGTCCTCCGGCTGCTCGGCCGGCGGCTCCGGCCGCTTCCGGCGCAGCGACATGCCGCCGCCGAGCTCCGGAACGGCGACCGGCGGCGGCTCGACCTTGGGCTCGTCCGCGGCGCGGTTCGGCCGGCGCAGCGCCACACGGATCGAACGTTTGTCCCGACCTGCGGCCGCCCCGTCGCCCGTCTCGGGCGTTACAGGCGTTACAGGCGTCACAGGCGGAGCCTCATCCGCGCCGAAGCCGGCCGTCACGAGCGCGGCGACCTGCTTTTCGACGGAGGCCGTCTCCGCGGCGGGCTGAGGCGAAGGCGGCGCGGGCGGCGTCGGAGCCGGCTTCGCGGCCGCCGGCGCCGGCTTCGGCGCCGGGACCGGGTCGGTCGGCCGCGGCCTGTCGCGCCGGCGGTCTTCGGGCCGGCGGTCTTCGGGCCGGCGGGCGGCCGCGGACGCAGGGGCGGGATCGGCCTTGCCGCCGCGCCGCTCGCCGCGGGCCGGCTTCTTGCGGTCGGCGGACGGCTGCGCGACCGGACGGGAGCGCCCGACCGCCTTCGTCAGGCGCTGCAGCGCCGCGGTCACCGCGCCGAGCCCGATCGTGAAGGCGCCCCAGCCGGCGAGGCTCGCGGCGATGTCGATCGCCGCGTAGCTCTCCCCGGCGAGCATCAGATAGCCCGCCCAAGCCATCAGGGCGGCGCCGAGCGCATAGAGCACGAAGGGCATCACGCGCGAGAACCTCGCAGGACTTGACGTTTCATAGCGGTTGTCATGGCGCCATGGTTAGGGGCGCGTAAAGCCCGCGCCGCGCCTGTTTGATCGCTTGAACCACATTGCCGCCCCTTGGCCGCAAGCCTATGTACCGCGACGAACCCGGCGCGCGGGACGCCGTGCGGGCGTCCGACGCGCCGGAACCGGAACAGCTTTTCAGGGACGGAGATTTTCAATGGCCTTCAAGCTTCCCGAACTGCCCTACGCCTATGACGCGCTTCAGCCGTACATGTCCAAGGAGACCTTGGAGTTCCACCACGACAAGCACCACAACACCTATGTCGAGACGGCGAACAAGCTGATCGAGGGCTCCGGTCTCGAGGGCAAGTCGCTCGAGGAGGTGGTGAAGCAGTCTCACGGCAAGAATCAGGCGCTCTTCAACAACGCCAGCCAGCACTACAACCACCTGCACTTCTGGAGCTGGATGAAGCCGAACGGCGGCGGTTCGATCCCCGGCGCGCTCGAGACCAAGATCAAGGAAGACCTCGGCGGCGTCGACAAGTTCAAGGAAGACTTCATCGAGGCCGGCAAGGGCCAGTTCGGCTCCGGCTGGGCCTGGCTCGCGCTCAAGGGCGGCAAGCTCGAGGTGATGAAGACCCCGAACGGCGAGAACCCGCTGGTCCATGGCGGCGTGCCGCTGCTCGGCGTCGATGTCTGGGAGCACTCCTACTACATCGACTACCGCAACAAGCGTCCCGACTATCTCAAGGCGTTCATCGAGAACCTCGTGAACTGGGAATACGTCGAGAAGCTCTACGGCGAAGCGAAGTAAGCTCCGTCTTTCGCGCCCGTCCGCCTTTCGGCGGCGGGCGCGGACTTGCCGGCGGGCCGGCCGCCTTTATCTCCCGCGCCATCAGCGAACGACCGGGGCGATCAAGCCTCCGGCGCCGGAGGACAAGCCCGATGACCACCGTCACCGTCACCGCCGACATGCCCGCTTCCGCCGACGCCGTGTGGAAGGAGGCCTCGCCCGACTTCTGCGGCATCGGCGGGTTCCATCCCGCGATCGCCGCCTGCGAGCTTTCGGGCGACAGGTCGATCCGCACACTGACGCTCGGCGACGGCGCCAAAATCGTCGAGAAGCAGACCGCCTGGGACGACGCGGCGCACAGCTATTCGTACGACATCACCGACAGCCCGCTGCCGGTCGCGAACTATTCCGCGACCTTCTCCGTCGCGGATGCGGGGTCGGGCTCGACCGTGACCTGGACCGCCGAATTCGACCCGGTCGGGGACGAGGCGGCCGCGAAGGACGTGATCACCGGAATCTTCACCTCTGGCCTCGAGGCGCTGAAGGCGAAGCTCTGACGCCGCCGCATCGCCTCGCGGACACGATCTGCGTGCTTCGAGACGCCGCCCTGACGGACGGCTCCTCAGCATGAGGGATGTCGAGGATGGCGAGCACAGTCCCGTCTCATGCTGAGGAGCCCGCCATCGGCGGGCGTCTCGGAAGCACGCACGTGGCCGCCCCATCGTCGCCCGGACTTGATCCGACTTTGACGCCCGATCGAACTACGGCGCGCTGAGGACCGCCTGCGCGACCAGCAGCGCGTCGCGGTTGGCGCGCACGTCATGGACGCGGAACATTGTCGCGCCCGCAGCCCAGCCGGTGACCGAGGTCGCGACCGTCCCGAACACGCGCTCTTCCGGCGTGCGGTCGAGGATGTGGCCAATCAGCGACTTCCGCGACGTGCCGAGCAACACCGGAAATCCCATCGCGGCGAGCGCGTCGACCCGGCGGATGGCGGTGAGGTTCTGGTCGATCGTCTTGCCGAAGCCCACCCCCGGATCGAGCGCGATGGCGCGGTCCGGAATCCCAGCCTTCTGCGCGATCTCGATTGAGCGGCTTAAGAAGCGCTTCATGTCCTCGACGATGTCGAGCGAGGCGTCGACCTCCGTGCGGTGGTGCATCACGCAGACCGGCGCGCCGTGCTCGGCGGCGACCCGCGCGATGTCGGGATCGCGCTGAAGCCCCCAGACGTCGTTGACGATGGTCGCCCCGGCCTTGAGCGCCGCCTCGGCGACGCTCGCCTTCATGGTGTCGATCGAAATCGGCGCGGAAATCTCGCGCTTCAGCGCCTCGATCGCAGGGACGACACGGCGGATCTCTTCCTCAGCGTCGACCGGCGTGTGGCCGGGCCGGGTGGATTCGCCGCCGACGTCGACGACGTCCGCGCCCTCCGCGACCATGGCTTTCGCATGAGCCATGGCGATCTCGACGGCCTCGAACCGCCCACCGTCGGAGAACGAATCCGGCGTGACGTTGAGGATGCCCATGATGCGCGGACCACCGGCGCGATCGAAAAGCGCGGCGGCGGCGAAGGGGGCGGATGACGGAGGCTGCATCTGGAACTCTTGCGGATCGGACGTCCCGAAAGAGCACGACTGAGCGGCAAAGCGAACACGGATTTGCGGACGGAATGACGCGTTGTGGATCCAGAGATCAGATCACGAGCCCTCAATCGCTGGGCACGACAGTCCATGGGAAACCGTTTTTCCGCAGCCATTCGTTGCTCAATCGATCGTCCTCGGCACGCCAGGCCTTAACGTGCCACTCGGGGTGCTGCGCGACGAACTCGTCCCAGCCATCCCACCAATGAGCAGCGAAAGGACGAGGGCAGCGACCGCACTCAGTTGCCCAAGCAGCGTACACACCGTACTTGCGCTGGGCCGAAACAAGGTTCAGCCCATCGTAGCTGTTCGGTCTTAGGTCGTGCTCCCTGCGAAGAGCATCGATATCCCAGATCGCGTCATCCCGGATCGCTTCTTCGACCGGCTGCTGTGGCATTTCGCGCCGCTGGATCATGCACCAGACCGCGTGCCCCCAAGCTAGGTCCTTCCGCCACAAGCGATAAAGCTTCTCGATCTCAGAGAATGGAAGTTCCTCTTCCTCCGAACATCCCCAAATGAAGACGTCGGAGCAATCGACGACCAGCCGGGTATCAGGAACCTCGCCCCCGAGCTCGTACCGGAACCTCAACGCCCCGTTCAGCAGCATCAGGCAAACCGCGTGCTCGGGCGAAAAGTCCTCGGGCGTCTTGCACACGTCGTCATCTTCGATCGCCCGACGAATTTTCGGCTCGCTGTCTCGCATAACGCTCAAGGTTTCGAGCTCGGCGACATCGAAGCGCTGGTCCTCAATACGTCATCATCGGCGGCATCGACTTCGCCTGCGCGATCCACTTCCCCACCACTTTCTCCGACGGCAGCAACTGGACGCGCTTGCTGCGGGCGTTGGCTTCGGCGAGCGCCTTGGTCAGGTTCGCGACGTTGCGGTTCCTGAGCTCTTTGACGGTGTCGACGCCCGCGGCCTCGAGCAGCGTCGCATATTCCTCGCCAACGCCGCGCAGGCGCATCAGGTCCGCCATGTTGGCGAATCTGAGGATCTTGGGCTCGGCGATCCCGGAGGCCGCCGCGAGCGTCTTGCGCCCCTTCGGCGTCTTCGCCCGGTCGAGCAGCCTCGCCGTCGTCCGGACCCCTACTGACTTCAACTTGTCCGCGTACTCCACTCCGACGCTCGCGATCGGATAGGACATGCGCCGCCTCCTGGCGTTCGAACGCAGTTGTCGAACGAGCCCCAAGGCACGCGGGGCGGTGAAACACGACACCCGGCAGTTGGGAGAAGCGCCCGGCGGAAACGCCGGGCACGAGAAAATTTCAGACGAACGCCTCCAGCCCCGGCACGGACCCGACGATCCGCCCGGTCGTCTCATCGCCCACCGCGTCGCGCGAGAAGGCGAGCAGTTCCTTTGTGACGATCTGCACCTCGCCGCCGGAAAGCCCGGCGGCCGTCAGCGCATGATAGGCGGCCATCGCGCCGAATCCCACATAGCCGGCGTCGCCTTCGTGCTCTTTTCGTCCCTCCGCCAGAACCGGCTCGGCGCCGGGCATGGCGTCGACCAGCTCCTTCACGGCGTCCGCCGGCGCTTCCTTGTCGAGGAACACGAGAATCGTCTTGACCGCGGTTTCCGCCTTGGAGCGATCGATGTCGGCGGCCGCCGAAAGCCGATTGACGAGTTCTTCCATCGACGTCTCCGCCCCTGTCTTCGGTTTCTTGATTGGCGGCGCATAGTAGGTCCCGCGACCGTCATGACAAGCCGACGGAAGGCGATGCCGCGCGCTTGTGTCGGACGGCGCGGCGCGGCAGTTTCGCGGGCGCCGGAGCGGCCGGCGAGAGGATTCCCCGAAGGGCGCGAAATGCTGCAGGACGGCAAGCTTTTCATCGGCACGAGCTTCGACGCCAAGGGCGAGAAGGTGAAGGGCGAGTACCTCGAGCTGAAGCTCGCCAACCGCCACGGCCTCGTCACAGGCGCGACCGGCACCGGCAAGACCGTCACGCTGCAGGTTCTGGCGGAAGCCTTTTCGGACGCCGGCGTCTCGGTGTTCGCGGCCGACATCAAGGGCGACCTGTCAGGCGTCGCCGCCAAGGGCGAGCCGAAGGATTTCCTGGTCAAGCGCGCCGAGGAGGTCGGACTTAACCCTTACGTCAACGACAAGTTCCCGGTGGTGTTCTGGGACATGTTCGGCGAGCAGGGCCATCCGATCCGGGCGACCGTCTCCGAGATGGGGCCGCTGCTGCTCGCGCGGCTGATGAACCTCAACGACACGCAGGAGGGCGTGCTCAACATCGTCTTCCGCGTCGCCGACAAGGAAGGCCTGCTGCTGCTCGACCTGAAGGACCTTCAGGCGCTGCTGTCCTACGTCGCCGAGAACGCGGCGGAGCTCACGACCCAGTACGGCAACGTCGCCAAGGCGACCGTCGGCGCGGTGCAGCGCCAACTGCTGGTGCTGGAGAACCAGGGCGGCGACAAGTTCTTCGGCGAGCCGGCGCTCGCGCTGGCCGACCTCATCCGCACCACCCGCGACGGCCGCGGCGTGATCAACGTGCTCGCGGCTGACAAGCTGATGTCGAGCCCGCGGCTCTACGCGACCTTCCTGCTCTGGCTGCTGTCGGAGCTATTCGAGGAGCTGCCGGAGGTCGGCGACCCCGAAAAGCCCAAGCTCGTCTTCTTCTTCGACGAGGCGCACCTGCTGTTCGACGAGGCGCCGAAAGCGCTTCTTGAGAAGGTCGAGCAGGTGGTGCGGCTGATCCGTTCCAAGGGCGTCGGCGTCTATTTCGTGACGCAGAACCCGCTCGACGTGCCGGAGACCGTCGCCGGCCAGCTCGGCAACCGCGTCCAGCATGCGCTGCGCGCCTACACCCCGCGCGAGCAGAAGGCGGTGCGCGCCGCGGCGGAGACTTTTCGCCCCAACCCGAAGCTCGACACCGCGCAGGTGATCACCGAGCTCGCCGTCGGCGAGGCGCTCGTCTCGACGCTGGAAGGCAAGGGCGTGCCGTCGATGGTCCAGCGCACGCTGATCCGGCCGCCCGCGGCGCGGATCGGACCGCTCACCGCGGAGGAGCGCAAGGCCGCCATCCAGAACTCGCCGCTCGCCGGCCAGTACGACCAGACGATCGACCGCGAGTCCGCCTATGAGCTGCTGGTGAAGAAAGCGGACGACAAGGCGGTGGTCGAGGCGGACGCCGCTGGCGAAGGCGGCTTCGGCGGTTTCTTCAAGACCATCTTCGGCGGCTCGTCCGGCGAGCGGAAGGGGCCGCTGAACCCAGGCCAGCGCGTCGCGCGCGAGGTCACCCGCACCATCGTCCAGCGCACGGCCGGCGACGTCGCGGCGTCCATCGGCAAGTCGGTGGCGGGCTCGGTCGGAAGCTCGGTCGGCCGCGCGGTGGTGCGGGGGGTGCTGGGCAGCCTGATGCGGCGGTAACGGTCTCGCGGGCTTGCGCCCGGCCGCATTCGGGCCAATCTAGACGAAAGCGCTTCGGAGTGTAGATCGATGGCCTTCCACGTCCGGGATCCTGAAACCGATCGGATCGTGAGGCAGCTCGCCGCGACGAAGGGCACGTCGATCACCGAAGCGATCCGCGCCGCTTGCGACGAGGCGCTGAAGACCGCCGCGAAGACCATGACGAAGGAGGAACGCCACGCCCGGATGCGCGCCATTCGGGAGGAGTTGGCGCGGCTGCCGGACACCGGCGTGAAGACCGACAAGGCGTTTTTCGATGCGCTGAACGACGAATAGATCGTGTTCGTCGACGCGTCCGCCCTGACCGCCATCCTCATTTCCGAAAGCGACGGAGATGAGCTCGAGGCGCGGCTTATGACCGCGACCTCGGGCCGGACGACGTCGCCGATCGCGATTTTCGAGACGGCGCTCGCGATTTCGACCCGTCGTGGACTGTCGCTCAGTCAGTCCGAAACGCGGGTCCTGACCTATCTCGAAGCTGCAGGGATCGCGGTCATCGACGTCACGCCCCAGATCGGCCGGCAGGCCCTCGCTGCGAGAGCCAAATTCGGCAAGGGGACCGGACATCCTGCGAAACTCAACCTCGGCGACTGTTTCGCCTACGCCTGCGCTCAGGCCTTATCCGCGCCCCTGCTTTACAAGGGGAACGATTTCGCCAAGACCGACCTCGCCTGACTTACCCCCAACCGCAGGAGGACGCCCCCGTGTCCGACCTCGACCGCGCGCTCAAAGCCGCCGACGACGGCCTCGACAAGAGCCTCGAACGCCTGTTCGCGCTGCTGAAGATCCCGTCGATCTCGACCGATCCGGCCTATCGCCACGGCTGCCGCGAGGCGGCGGACTGGCTGAAGCGCGACCTCGCCTCGCTCGGCTTCGACGCCGCGCTGCGCGAGACGCCGGGCCACCCGATCGTGCTCGCCAAACAGCCGAAGCCCGGCGCGCCGCACGTCCTGTTCTACGGCCACTACGACGTGCAGCCGGTCGATCCGCTGGAGAAGTGGGACACCCCGCCCTTCGAGCCGAAGATCGCCGAGGCCGGGGGCAAGAAGATGATCCTCGGCCGCGGCTCGAGCGACGACAAGGGCCAGGTGATGACCTTCGTCGAGGCCTGCCGCGCCTGGAAGGCGGCGACGGGCTCGCTCCCGGTCGGCGTCACCATGATGGTCGAGGGCGAGGAGGAGTGCGGCTCGACCAATCTCCCGGGCTTCCTCGAGGAGGCTAAGGAGGAGCTCGCCGCAGACGCAGCGCTCGTCTGCGACACGACCATGTGGGGCGAGGGCAAGCCCGCCATCACCTCGGCGCTGCGCGGCCTAATCTACGAGGAGCTGACGATCCGGGCCGCCAATCGCGACCTGCATTCGGGCATGTATGGCGGCGCGGCGCGCAACCCGCTGCACGTGCTGGCCGAGATCGTGGCCGGCCTGCACGACGAGACCGGCAAGGTCACCCTGCCCGGCTTCTATGACGGCGTGCCGGAGACGCCCGAGCCGATCCGCGAGCAGTGGCGCGCGCTCGGGCTTGACGCCGAGACGTTCCTCGGCCCGATCGGGCTTTCCGCGCCGGCCGGCGAGGCCGACCGCATGATCATCGAGCAGGTCCAGTCCCGGCCGACCTGCGACGTCAACGGCATGTGGGGCGGCTACACCGGCGCCGGCGCCAAGACCGTGATCCCCGCCGAGGCCAACGCCAAGATATCGTTCCGCCTCGTCGGCGAGCAGGACCCGGCCGCCATCCGCCAGGCTTTTCGCGCCTATGTGCGGGAACGGCTGCCGGTCGACTGCGACGTCGAGTTCTCCGGTCACAAGGGCTCGCGCGCGATCCAGGTGCCGGTCGACAGCCCGGCCCTCGCCAAGACCCGCGCGGCGCTTCGCGACGAATGGAGCGTCGAGCCGATCACGATCGGTCTCGGCGGCTCGATTCCTGTCGTCGGCGACTTCAAGAAGACGCTCGGCCTCGACACGCTGCTGGTCGGCTTCGCGCTCGACGACGACCGCATCCACTCCCCGAACGAGAAGTACGATCTGGAGAGCTTTCGGCGCGGCACGCGCTCCTGGATCCGAATCCTCGCGGCGCTTGCGGCATGAGCCGCATCTTTGTGCAGCGCACAATCGACGGGCGATCTGGCGCGGCATCGGGCTGCGTCGCGGGCCAGCCGCAGCTGCGCCACGGTCCTGCCTATTTCATTGAAATTTCCTTACTTACGTAAGGAGTCTTTCAGGCCACACCCGCGCATTTGTGAGCCCGATTATCACGCGCTCGTGATCGACAAAGGTCGCATTTTCTGAACGGCCGTTCATACTGCATCGCAACGGCGGCGCGTGCGGGCGCCGACTGACTGACCAAGTGCGAGGGGTCGAATCTCGTGTCGACCATCTTCAGACGCGCCGGGCTCCTGCTCGGCGCGCTCGGGATCGTTTGCGCCAGCAACGCGCAGGCCGACGATTTCCGCCCTGCCCAGGCTCTTATCGAGTCGGGCCTTTTCATCAGCCAGGCCGAAGCCGACGCGGTCTATGCGCGGCTCGACGCCCCGCGCCCGACGACCGACCGGCCGATCCCCGGCACGGCTGCCTACTGGGAGTCCGGCGCGGTGGGGCTCGGCCAGTCGGAGCGGGCCGGCCGGCTCGGCTGGAGCGGCGACGCGACCCAGATGCGGATCGGCGTCGACCGGGAGCTTCGGGCCGGCATGATCGCCGGCGCGTCCGCCGCGGCCTCGATCGGCGGCGTGGGCTCGGCGGACCTGAAGAGCCGGATCGTCGCGGGCCACGCCGACATCTATGCGCGCTTCGACGAAGGCGCGGCCTTCGCCAAAACGGATCTCGGCGTGTCGAGCTTCACCTTCGAGGGTCTTTCGCGCGAGGGGAGCACCGCCATAGCCACCGGTCAGGCGCTGCGCGCCGGCGGACAGTTCGGCGCGACGGCCGATCTCGGCGGGATCAAGTGGACGCCGACCGTCGCCCTGACCGCGACCGGCCACGCGCTGAACGGCTTCCGGGAGTCGGGACAGGCGGCTGCGCAGTTCGCCGCACGCCAGGCCATGGCCGCGACCGCGACCGTGCGGCTCGGCGGCACGAAGGCGGTGCGCGTCGACCCGAGCCACACCGTCACCCTGTCCGGCTTCGTCGGCGCCGACGAGGTCGTCGCCTACGCCGCGAGCGCCCTCAAAGCGCGATCCGCGGCGGCCGGGTCGACCTCCGAGTCGCTCGCCGCCCCGAACGGCCGCGGGCTGGTCGGCGGCCTCGGGATCGGAACCGCGCTCGACAACGGCATGACGTTCAAGGTCGACTACGACTACGGCCGTCGCGACGGCGTCGCGACCCAGACCGGCCGCGCCAAGATCGGCCTGGCCTTCTGAGGCGATTGCGCCTCAGCGCAGGCCAGACAGGTCTGCCAAGACATCGTCCGGCGCGAGATCGGCGTATTCGTCGGGCGCGCCGGACCGGTTGATCCAGACCGCGCGGAAGCCAAAGGCCTTCGCGCCTGCGATGTCCCAGCGGTTCGAGGACTGGAACGAGACCTCATGCGGCTGCGCCCCGAAGCGGGCGCCCACCAGTTCGTAGGCGCGCGGCGCAGTCTTGAAGATCCCGGCCGCGTGGACGGACAGGACCGCATCGAAGGAGCCCGCGAGGCCCGCCGCGTCGACCGCGCTCGCCAGCATGGCCTCGGACCCGTTCGAAAGGATCGCGGTTCCGGCGCCTGCGGCCCGCAGCCGCGTCAGCGTCGCGGCGACCTCGGGATAGGCGTCGAGCGTGCGATAGGCGTCGAGCAGCGCAGCGCGGGTCGAGGGCTCTATCGCGCCGCCCGTCGCGGCAATGGCGTAGTCCAGCGCCTGCTCCGTCAGGGCCCAGAAGTCGGCGTAGTGGCCCATCAGCGAGCGCGTCCAGCTGTATTCGAGCTGCTTTACACGCCAGAGCTCGGACAGCCGGTCGGCTGCCGGCCCGATCGCGTCGCGGCTGCGCGCGACCGCGGAATGGACGTCGAACAGCGTACCGTAGGCGTCGAAGACATAGACTTTCGCGGACATCGCTCTTTCTCCTCCCACGCGCCCCGGCGCGCGGCCGATGCGTCGAACGTCCAAGATGGCGCGGGCGCCCGGCTGTGGCAGGGTCGCGCCGCAGCGCACAAGAGAGACAGATGACGACCGACGCATCCGGATTCACGACCGATTTCGCCGCCGACTTCCCGGCGAGCGAGGCGGAGTGGCGCAAGGCCGCCGAGGCTGCGCTCAAGGGCCGGCCGCTCGATCCGGTCATCCGCGGCAAGCTGCTCGACGACGTCGCCTTCGACGCGATCCTGCCGCGCGCCGAGGCGAGGCCCATCGCCGGCCGCCCCGCCGGCGCGCGCTGGACCGCGATGACGCGTCTCGACATCGCCGATTCCGCCGCCGCCAGCGCGCAGGCGCTGGAAGACCTCAACAACGGCGCCTCGGGATTGTCGCTGATCCTCGCCGGTTCCGGCCGCGAGGGCGTCAACGCCTCGCGCCTGGACCCTACGCTCGACGGCGTCCTGCTCGACCTCGCCCCCGTCCATCTCGACGCCGCGCCCTTCGAGGGCGTCGACGCCGCGCGGAACATGGCCGCGCTGGTCGAGGCGCGCGGGCTGAAGCCGTCCGACGTCTCCGTGCTGTTCGGCCTCGACCTGCTGCGCGACCTTCTCGCCCTCGGCGGCAGCCCGAAGCCGTGGCCGGAGGCGGTCGCCGAGACCGCGGCGCTCGTCGACGAGCTGACGGACAAAGGTTTTTTCTCGCCGATCCTGCTGATAGACCAGCGACTGACGCATGACGCCGGCGCGAGCGAGGCGCTGGAGCTCGCCACCGCCCTCGCCTCGGCGGTCGAGCATCTGCGGCTGCTCCCGAACGCTTCGCTCGACGCCTTCGGGCTCGCCTTCTCCGTCGACGCCGACCAGTTCGCCGGCATCGCCAAGCTGCGCGCCGCGCGGCTCGTCTGGGCGGCGCTGCGGCGCGAGCTTGGCCTCGGCGACAAGCCGGTCCACATCCACGCGCAGACGTCGCTCCGGATGATGACGCGCAACGACGCGCAGACGAACATGGTCCGAACCACCATCGCGGCTTTTGCGGCCGGCGTCGGCGGCGCGGACTCCATCGTCGCCCTGCCCCACGACGTCGCGCTCGGCGGAACGGACGCCGACGCGCGGCGGATCGCGCGCAACGCGCAGTCGATCGTGCTGGAGGAGACCAACGCCTATCGCGTCGCCGACCCTGCCGCCGGCGCAGGCGCGATCGAGGCCCTCACCGACGCCCTCGCCGAGCGCGCCTGGACCCTGTTCCAGGAGATCGAGGCCGCCGGCGGCCTGCTCGCTGCGGCGAAGTCCGGCGCCTGGCGCGACATGGTCCGCAAGAGCCGCGACAGCCGCGCCAAAAACGTCGCGACGCGCAAGAGCCCGATCGTCGGCGTCAGTCAGTTTCCGAAGGCTTCCGAGGTTCTCGGCGCCGGCGACGCCGCGCCCAAGGCGGCCGCCGTCGTCGACATGAAGGTCGAGACCGTCGAGCCCGTCCGCAACGCCGAGGCGTTCGAGACGCTGCGCGCGGCGAACGAGGCGAAGAGCCCGCGGCCTGCCGTCTATCTCGCGCTGCTCGGCCCGATCGCGCGGCATTCCGCGCGCGCCGGCTTCATGCGCAACCTGCTCGAGGCCGGCGGTCTCGGCGTGGTCGACGGCCCGATCGAGGGCGACGCCGCCGCGCTCGCCGACGGCTTCGGCAAGTCCGGCGCAACGATCGCCGTCGTCACCGGCGCGGATGGGGACTATGCTGAGACCGGAGCCGCGGTGGCGAAGGCGCTGGCGTCGGCCGGCGCGACGGTCTGGCTCGCGGGCCGGCCGAAGGACGGCGCGTCGGAGCTCGAGGGCGCGGGCGTCAGCCGCTTCGTCGCGGCTGGCGACGACGCGCTGGAGATCCTGATCGCAGCCTCGCAGGCGAACGGAGGCGCAGTATGAGCGCGACCCTGCCCGACTTCTCGAAGATCGCCTGGACGCGGCCCGAGACCGCCGCGCCGGAAGCCGCGGCCGAGCCCTGGACGACGCCGGAAGGCATTCCGGTCAAGCCGGTCTATGGCGAAAGCGACCTCGACGGGCTCAAGGGCCTAGACACCTGGCCGGGGCTCGCGCCGTTCATCCGCGGCCCCTACCCGACCATGTACGCCGCCCAGCCCTGGACGATCCGGCAGTACGCCGGCTTCTCGACGGCCGAGGACTCCAACGAGTTCTACCGGGCGAACCTCGCGGCGGGGCAGATGGGCCTGTCGGTCGCCTTCGACCTCGCGACCCATCGCGGCTACGACAGCGATCATCCGCGCGTCGCCGGCGACGTCGGCATGGCGGGCGTCGCGATCGACTCGATCTACGACATGCGCACGCTGTTCGCCGGCATTCCGCTCGACAAGATGACCGTGTCGATGACGATGAACGGCGCGGTGCTGCCGGTGCTGGCGCTGTTCATCGCGGCGGCGGAAGAACAGGGCGTGCCGCAGGAGAAGCTGGCCGGGACCATTCAGAACGACATTCTGAAGGAGTTCATGGTCCGCAACACATACATCTACCCGCCGCGGCCCTCGATGCGGATCGTGGCCGACATCTTCGCGCATACTTCGCAGCATATGCCGAAGTTCAACTCGATCTCGATCTCCGGCTACCACATGCAGGAGGCCGGGGCGACGGCCGACCTCGAGCTCGCCTACACGCTCGCCGACGGCGCGGAATACGTGAAGGCGGGCATGGAGGCCGGCCTCGACATCGACAAGTTCGCGCCGCGCCTGTCGTTCTTCTGGGCGATCGGCATGAACGTGTTCATGGAGATCGCCAAGATGCGGGCCGCGCGCCTCATCTGGACGAAGTTGATGACCGACCTCGGCGCCAAGAACCCGAAGTCGCTCCCCTTGCGCACCCACTCCCAGACCTCCGGCTGGTCGCTGACCGCGCAGGACGTCTACAACAACGTGGTCCGCACCACGCTCGAGGCGATCGCGGCGACGCAGGGCGGCACCCAGTCGCTGCACACCAACTCCTTCGACGAGGCGCTGGCGCTGCCGACCGACCATTCGGCCCGCATCGCCCGCAATACCCAGCTGGTCCTGCAGATGGAGAGCGGCACCACCCGCTTCATCGATCCGTGGGGCGGCTCGGCCTATGTCGAAAAGCTGACCCACGACCTCGCCAGGAAGGCGCTGGAACACATCGCCGAGATCGACCGGCTCGGCGGCATGGCGAAGGCCATCGAGGCCGGCGTTCCGAAGCTGCGCATCGAGGAGGCGGCCGCCACCACGCAGGCCCGCATCGACAGCGGCGAGCAGGTCGTGGTCGGCGTCAACGCTTACAAGGTCCTGAAGAACGAGACGCTCGACGTCCGCCAGATCAAGAACGCGGAGGTGCGCGCCGCGCAGGAGGCCAAGCTCAAGCGCCTGCGCGAGGAGCGCGACCCGGCCCGCGTCGAGGCGGCGCTCAAGGCGCTGGAGGACGGCGCGCGCGGAAACGGCAACCTGCTGGCGCTCTCGATCGACGCGGCGCGCGCGATGGCGACCGTCGGCGAGATCACCCAGGCGATGGAGAAGGTGTTCGATCGCCACCGCGCCGAGATCAAGTCGATCTCGGGCGTCTACAAGCGCGAGGGCAAGGCCATGGGCCAGATCGCCGAGGTGCAGAAGATGGTCGAGGCGTTCGAGCGGGCGGACGGACGGCGGCCCCGCATCCTCGTCGCCAAGGTCGGCCAGGACGGCCATGACCGCGGCCAGAAGATCATCGCCTCGGCCTTCGCCGATCTCGGCTTCGACGTCGACATCGGCCCGCTGTTCGCGACCCCCGAGGAATGCGCGCGGCAGGCGATCGAGAACGACGTCCATGTCGTCGGCATCTCGACCATGACGGCCGGCCACCTGACTCTCGTCCCGGCGCTGCGTGACGCGCTCAAGGCCGAAGGCGGCGAGGACATCATGATCGTCGTGGGCGGCGTCATTCCGCCGGTCGACTATCCGGCGCTGCGCGACTCCGGCGCCAGCCTGATCTTCCCGCCCGGCACGGTGGTGGCCAACGCCGCCAAGGAGCTGGTCGGGATGCTCAACGAGAAATACGGCTACGGCCCGGCGCAGCAGGCGGCCGAATGACCGACGCCGAGGTGACGGAAGCTGTTCCGGAAGAGCCGAGCCCGGAGATCGTCGAGGCGTTCGCAAAGCAGCTGTTCCGCTCGGAGAACCCGGCCGACATGCTGTGGGATACGGCGCTTTTCGAGCGGATGGGGCGGTCGACGGAAGGGCTCAAGGTCGCGGACGCGTCACTGAAGGACGACTACCGCCGGCGCGCGCACGAAATGCTGCTCGACCCGAAACCATGACTGGGGAGGCGGACGCGCGCCGAAAGCGTCTCCAGGCGGAGGCGCTGCAGTTCAAATGTGCAGCTTCACACGCCGAAGCGGCGACGGAAGCCGAGCAGCTTGCCGGCGCCCATCGCGCGCCCGAAGCTCGCCTGCGCCGCGCCGGAGAAAGCCGTCGCCTTGCCGCGCAGAACCAGAGCGCGGTCGCCGGTCAGGCGGCCCCAGAGCTGCAGAAACCCACCCTTCAACTGGCGATACACGCCTTCCAGTCGGTCCACGTTCATGACGTCCTCCCAAGCTGCCTGCAAAGCCGCCTGAAACAATCTGCAACACTATGGCATGAGAACGCTGAACGTCGGATGACAGTTCGGGGACCGAAGGCAAAAATTTTCGTCTTAAGCCTAAACGCTCAGTCCGCGCCCGCGGGTCGGGTCGCTGCGCAAGATCACGCTACCACTTCTCTGCGACGGCGAGGCGTCGCGGCGTGAGCGAGGAGCCTTCCGGCCCGAAGCGGATAGACGTGGCGTCGCTCGCCGAGCGCATCCGCGCCGGCGAACGCGCGGCGCTCGCGCGCGCCATCACATTCGCGGAATCGCGCCGCGCCGACCATCGCGCCGCCGCGCGCGAGCTGGTGCAGGAGTTGCTGGACCGGACCGGCGGCGCGATCCGAGTCGGGATCACCGGCGTGCCGGGCGTCGGCAAATCCACGACGATCGACGCGCTCGGTAGCCGACTTACGAGCGAGGGCCACAAGGTGGCGGTGCTCGCCGTCGACCCGTCGTCGAAGCGCACCGGCGGATCGATCCTCGGCGACAAGACGCGGATGCGCCGCCTCGCGCATGATCCGGCCGCCTATATCCGCCCCTCCCCCTCCGCCGGCACGCTCGGCGGCGTCGCGGCCAAGACGCGCGAGACCATGCTGCTGGTGGAGGCAGCCGGCTTCGACGTGATCCTCGTCGAGACGGTCGGCATCGGGCAGTCCGAGATCACCGTCGCCGACATGACTGACGTCTTCGTCGTGCTGATGTTGCCGGGCGCCGGCGACGAACTGCAGGGCATCAAGAAGGGCGTGCTGGAGATCGCCGACATCATCGCCGTCAACAAGGCTGACGGCGACGGCGAGGCGCGCGCCCGCGACGCGGCCTCCGACTACAAGGCGGCGCTCCGCATCCTCAACGCCGAGACCGGCGCCTGGACGCCGGAGGTGCTGACCATCTCGGGCCGCGAGGACCTTCGCCTCGACACGCTCTGGGGCCGCGTCGAGGCTTGCCGCGCGGCGCGCGAGAAGTCCGGCGAATTCGCCGAGCGCCGGGCGAAGCAGCAGGTGCGCTGGATGTGGGACATGGTCGAGGCGCGCTTCCGCGAACGCATCGTCGAGGACGACCGCCTCGCCAGCCGCGTGCCGGGCCTCGAGGCCGAGGTCGCGAAGGGAGATCTCGCGCCGACCGTGGCGGCTGACGAAATTGCGAAGCTGCTCGGCTTCTAGCGCATGCGGAATCAGCTCCAAACCGTAAAGGTTTGAGGCATAAAATCTCAGTCCTCGCCTCGTTGGACCACGCGCGGCCGCATGCTCGATGTCTCCCCGACCATCGCTTTTCCGGAACCGGGCCGCGCCAGCGACCGGGCCGACGCGCAGGTCGATCGTCTCGTGGCATGCATCGAGCTCGCCTTCGCCGATCCTGCGCTCTCCGCCGAGAAGGCGCGCCGCCTCGCCGCGCTCGCGGAGAAGGCCGCATGGCTGATCCGCCGACGGCGCGAGCGCGCAGAGCGCCGAGCCATGATCGCCGAGCTCGACAAGCGCAGCGCCGAGATCGGCCGGCTGCGCCGCATGCTGGAGCAGGGGCGCTCCGACGTCGAACGCTCTCTGGCGGCCGCCGGCGCCGGGCTCTGGGAATGCCGGCTCCAGGATGAGCGCCTCGACTGGAGCGCCGGGGTCTACGATATGTTCGGCCTGCCGAAGGGCGCGCGCATGCGCAGGGGCGACATGCTCGACAGCTACGCCCCCGGATCGCTCGCGACGCTTGATCAGGTGCGGGACGAGGCGCTTCGGCGCGGCGGCAATTTCCGGCTGGACGCCGAAATCGAGACGCCGCGGGGCGAGAAGCGCTGGATCCGCGTGAGCGCTGTCGTGGAACGGAGCGCCGGCGCGCCAATCCGGCTCTACGGCCTGAAGCAGGACGTCACCGATGAGCGCGGCGTGCTGGAGGACGCCTGGCGGCTGTCCGAGGTCGACGCGCTGACGGGCCTTTCCAACCGCCGCCGCTTCGAGGCGGAGCTGCAGCGGCTTTCAGGGACTTCGGGCGCGGCCCTGCTGCTGCTCGACCTCGACGGCTTCAAGCAGGTCAATGACAGTCTCGGCCATCTCACCGGCGACGACTGCCTCAAGGAGGCGGCGCAGCGGCTGACGGCGGCTTGCCGCGGCGCGGCGCTCGTGGCCCGCCTCGGCGGCGATGAGTTCGCGGCGCTGTTCGCGCCCGGCCTGTCGCGCGACGAGCTCGAACGGCGCGGCCAGGACGCGGCGGACGCGCTGCGCTTCCCGGTCCGCCGGGCGGATTTCCAGCTCGAGCTCGGAGCCTCCGTCGGGCTCGCCCTGTCCGGGCCCGCCGGCGCGCGCGACTGGATCGCCCGCGCCGACCTCGCGCTCTACGCCGCCAAGAGCGCGGGCCGCGGCGCCTTCCGCAGCTTCGAGCCTTCAATGTCAAGGTCCCGGTGCCCGGCCGGCGCCGAGACCACGGTCGTCCTTCCCGAGACGCGCCTCGCGGGCTGAGGCTGCGGCCCGGTCGTTGCCGCCCGCGGGCGAACCCGGTAGGCAGCGTGGAGCCGCTGTCCCCTCGTCACGAGAGGGTCGCGCGCGCGCCGGTATGCTCGCCGGTCCCGACGTCTCCCGCTCCGCGATCTCCCCTCGCGCGGCCGCCAATCGAGAGAACGTTCCAATGGCCCGCTTCACGCTCACCCTCGCGGCGGCTGCCGCCGTCCTCGCCCAGTCCGCCTCCGCCGAGCCCGCCTCCGACGCCAAGAGCGGCCTCAGGATCGACCCACCCGCAGGCTACGAGGCCAAGCCGCTGCCGGCGCGCGGCGCGAACTCCGTGATCTTCCAGGTCAAGAAGCCGAGCGACGCCGACACCGGCTGCCAGGTCGGCTACGCCGAGGCGCCGCAGAACGCAGGCCTCGCGCAGGCCGACATCAACACGCTGATGAAGTCGAAGGAGCATCAGGAGGTGGCGAAGACCGCGATCGCGAGCCTCTATCAGACGAACTCCGTCGAGGCCTTCGACCATGGCGAGGTGACGGGCATCGAGATGATCTCCGACATCAAGCCGCGCGAGGGCTTTCCGCCACGCGCGCAGGAGATCCGCAACATGATGATCATCCTCGAGACGCCGAAGGGCCGCGCCAGCGTCGTCTGCGTCGGGGAGAAGAAGGATTTTGACCAGCGCCGCGCCGAGTTCCGCCAGCTGGCCCAGGGCGTGACGCTGCCGAAGTAGGCTTACGCCCTCAGCGCCGCCTTCGTCTCCCGCCCGAGGGCGTGGAGCGCCGCCGCTGTGATTGACGCTGCATCGAGGCCGGCCTCGACGATCTGGTTTTCGGGCTTGTCCTGCTCGATGAAGCGGTCGGGCAGCGCGAGGGTGCGGATTTTCAGGCCCCGGTCGAGCGCGCCTTCGGCGGCCAGCAGCTGCAGCACGCTCGCCCCGAAGCCGCCGGCGGAGG
>CABHPB010000075.1 GCA_902168115.1 uncultured Methylopila sp.
AAGCAGAAGACGGCATACGAGATCATGCCTAGTCTCGTGGGCTCGGAGATGTGTATAAGAGACAGGGCGGGCGGCGATCAGGACCGGCCGGTCAGGCGTGGTCCCGAAGCCGCCGCCCGCTCACTCACGTCAGTCGCGGGACCTGCGGCTGCCACGGCTGCGGCGGCTGCGGCGGCTCTTGCGGGACTTGCGGCTCTTGCGGCTGCCGCGGGACCGGTCGCGGCCGCCTTCGCTGCCGCGGCCCTTGCCGCCGGCGCCGTAGACGTGGCCG
Organism: uncultured Methylopila sp.; assembly: GCA_902168115.1. Lineage (GTDB taxonomy): Bacteria > Pseudomonadota > Alphaproteobacteria > Rhizobiales > Methylopilaceae > Methylopila. The sequence goes on from CABHPB010000075.1 coordinate 272, forward strand.
AGTTCTTCGACTGTGAGGTCACGCATGTGACGTCTCCTTCTTCGGGTCTTGAGGCTCCGGCGCCCGCCTGGATGGCGAGTGCGCCGGCCTGCATCGAAGAACGGGACACCGGGAGGCTTATTCCCGACGAGCCGAAAAAAGCTGCGCCGACTGTCGATTTTTCGCGCCTCAGTCAGTCAGCGCACCAAGAAAGTGTAGGACTTACAGAAAGTGTTTCGGTAGCCTTCAGCCCGACGCGGTGAGTGTCGGGTGGCGCTCCAGCCAAGCGCCAGCATCGCGAACTTGACATTCCGCAAGGCGGTCTGGCGGCCGCGTCGATCGGCGATCGTGGCGGTTCAAAAAGAGCGGCCCCGTCTTCAGGGACGGGGCCGCGACGCGCATCACATTCGACGAGGGCGATCAGAGCCGGCGGCACTGGTCCTCCTTGTTGCCGCCGACCGCGTTCCGGCCGCCGACCGGGGCGGGACGGTTCTCCTTGCACTGCAGATTGCCGTCGATCGTGTTCCGCTGGATCTGGAATTCGCCGGCGTTCTGGAAGGCCTGGACGTTTCCGCCCACGCGGTTGCGCACGATCCTGAGCTCGCCGGTGTTGCTCTCGTACTGGACGTCGCCGGTGACGCGCGCGTCCGCGACGGTCGCGGCGCGGCCCTGCTTGATCTGGACCGAGCCGCCGATGCGGCTGCCGTCCTCGACCGTCACGCTGCGGTGGTTCTCGGCTTGCACGTTGCCGACCACCACGACGTCCCCTGCGAGAAGCGTCGCGTCCCTCTGGACGACGATGTTGCCCTTCACGCGCGTGCCGTCGAGCGTGCATCGGGCGCCCTGGGGCACCCGCACATTGTCGAGCGTGACGGCGCCGATCGCGCCGCGGCAGACGCGCTCCTCGGCGAGCGCGGTCACGGGGAAGGCCATCGCGACGCCCGCGGCGAGCGACAGGTAAGTATAGCGCTGCATGATGCGTTCCTTCGTTGCTTGGCGGCCGGTCGGAACGACGTCTCCCCCGGCCAGGGTTCGAGGCGCGCGACGGCGCCGGGAGCCCCGCCATAACGGGCGCGCGAGCGGGTCTATTCCGTCGATCACCGCGTTGTGGCCACGAATTTCGCGGGCTGCGCGGAGGTCCGGACTAAGCGTTCATTTCCGAGGCGAAACGCGCCCCGGCTTCCGCCGGAGCGCGTCGCGAACGCTCTGCTTTCCTCAATGGCTTCAGGCCGCGATACGGCCCCGGGCGTCGAGGCCGCGGCCGAGCGCGAACAGGCGCACAGCCTGCTCGGTCGCGTCGCCCACCAGACGACGCGCGTCCGCCAGCGCTTCGTCCAGCGAGCACGGCCGGGTCAGGATCGAGAAGTAGGCGTCGACCCCGACCGAGAGCGTCGAGGCGGCGCCGTGGCCGACCGTGCCGGCGAGCGCGATCACCGGCAGGCCCCAGGCCTTGGCCCGGCGTGCGATCTCGGCCGGCGCCTTGCCGTAGGGCGTCTGGCCGTCGAGGCTGCCCTCGGCGGTGATGACGAGGTCGGCTCGCGCGAGATTGTCGTCGAGGTCGATGTATTTCATCACCACGTCCCAGCGCGGATGCAGCCGCGCGCCGATCAGCGCGTGCAGGCCGGCTCCGAGGCCGCCCGAGGCGCCAGATCCCGCCATGCCGTCGAATTCGACGCCGAGGTCGCGCCGAACGACCGCGGCGAAAGTCTCGAGCCCGGCCGAGAGCGCCTCGACCTGGGCCGGCGTCGCGCCCTTCTGCGGCCCGAACACACGCGCGACGCCGCGCTCGCCGAGCAGGACGTTGTGCCAGTTCACCGCGACGTCGATGGTTACGTGGTCGAGCCTCGGGTCGCGGCCCGAGAGGTCGACGCGGGCGAGCGCGCCGAGCGCAGATCCGCCGCGGCCGATGTCGCGGCCGTCGGCGTCGGTGAGCCGGACGCCGAGCGCCTGCGCCATGCCGGCGCCGGCGTCGTTGATGCCGCTGTCGCCGCAGCCGATCAGGATCTTTTTCGCCCCCCGGTCGAGCGCGGCGCGGATCAGCTCGCCGACGCCGTAGCTCGTGGTGGCGGTCGGATCGCGCATGTCGCGCGGCACGAGGCGCAGGCCAGCGGCCGCCGCCATTTCGATCACCGCGGTGCGCTTGCCCGCGCCGCCCATGAAGCCGACGAAGGCCTCCACGGGGCGGCCTATCGGACCGGTCACGACGACCGGCTCGAGCCTCCCGCCGGTCAGTTGGACCAGGGTCTCCGTAAAGCCTTCACCGCCGTCCACCATCGGCGCGCGCAGGATGCGGGCGGCGGGCGCGGCGCCGGCGACGCCGCCCGCCATGGCCTCGATCACCTCGGTGACGCCGAGGCTCTCCTTGAAGCCGGAGGGCGCGAGCAGAACGCTGATTGGCCGGATCGACATTGCAGGTCTCCTTCAGTTCCGGGTTGAGGGTCAGTCGGCGAGGTCGAGGCCGAGGAGCGGCCAGACGAGTCCTGCGAACAGCGCGATCAGCGCGAGCTGCAGGGGCATGAGCACGGCGCCGAGGCGCAGCAGGTCGCGGGGGCCGAAGGTTCCGCCGGGCAGCTGCCCGAACAGCGCCACGGGCTTGGCGCTCACCATCAGCAGCTGGCAAAAGCCGGTCGCCGCGACGAGCGTCAGCATCGCCGCGAGGGGCTCGACGTCGGCGGCCTTCGCTGCGACCAGCGTCGGCGGCAAAAGCACCGCGACGCGCGCCGTGCGGCTGTGGATCACGAGGTGGGACAGCAGCCCGACGAGCCCGATCGCGAGCAGCCAGGCGAGCGGCGGCAGGCCAAGGTCTCCGAGCGGCTTGAGCGCGCCCTTGGCCATCTCCTTCACGAGGCCGGACTCGTCGAGGCCTTCGGCGATGACGACGGTCGCGGCCATGAACAGGATGAGCGGCCACTCGACGCCCTTTACGGCGGCGCGGAAGTCGACGCCGCCGAGGCCGGGCGCCGCGACCGCGCAGGCGCCGGCGAGCGCCACGACCGTCTCGTCGACGCCGTGCAGGGGCTTCGACAGCCAGCCGGCCAGCACGGCCGCGAGGATGAGCGCGACCGGACCGGCGCGCCGGTCTGCCGGGACGTCGGCCGCGGCGGGCGCCGTGAAACTGGCCGAGCGGCTGTCGCGCGGCACGAAGAGAAGAAGAATGGCTTCGGCTGCGAGGAAGGTGCAGGCGGCCGCGAAGGGCAGGCCGTAGAACGCCCATTCCAGAAACCCGATCTCGTCACCGCCGATCTCGTCGAGCAGTTCGGCCGCCAGCGCATGGGCGCCGGCGCCCGTGAGCGAGGCGAAGGCGGAAAGCAGGATCACGGTCGGGAACAGCAGCGCGAGCGCCTTGCGGGCCGGCGCCCCCTGCCCCACTGCCGCCTGTTCGAATACCGGGACCATCATGGCGGCGCGGCCGGAGGTCGAGGACGCGAGGAAGGCGCTCGCCAGCATCACGCCCGCAAGCGCATGGAAGGCGCCGCGCTTGGTTCTGGCACGGCCGAGCGCGAAGCGGGCGAGCCGGTCGGCGAGGCCCGTCTCGCGCACGGCCGCGGCGAGCACGAAAGCGGCGAGCATCAGCCAGACGATCTCGTCGCCGAGCGCGCCGAACATCTCGTCGGGCTCGTCCAGCACGAGCAGCGCCATGCCGAGCGCGGCAAGAAGGGCCACGAAGGCGTCGTCGAGCCGCGTCAGCGTCCAGCCGACGAGCGCGAGCAGGAAGATCTGGAGGGCGCGCCGGGCCTCGGTTTCAAGCCCGCCGCCCGCGATCTCGACCAGGGCTAGGGCAAGCGCGGCGACCACGATCGCAGGCCGGGCGCGCAGCGCGGCCACCATGCTGGCGGCCGGGCTGCGGGCCTTGGCTGCAGCGCCGTTCCCATCCTGGTCGAAAACGATCGCCGGCATCGGCGTCCTCCCGTTCGGTGCGGGAAGAAGAACGAGGGCGGCGGAAGGTTATTCCGCAGGTTTAGGAAGACGGTGGCGTTTGGTCGGCGCGTGCGCGCTCAGCGCCCTGCGGCCGCCGTCTTCGGGCAACCCTTGGCGCCTGTCAGCGCGCCCCAGCCGAACACGGGATCGCGGCCCGGCGCGCCCCTGTCCTCGACATGGGCAGCGAGCGCCTCGACCGCCGCGCGGGTCGAGATCTCGCCGCCCTGCGCGCGGATCGCCGACAGCGCGGCCGCGACCAGCGGGGCGGCGTAGGAGGTGCCGGACCGCGTCTTGCCGGGCTTCAGCGAGGCGTCCGGCAGCTCCAGCCTGACGCCGGGGGCCGCGAAGGCGACATGCTCGCCGCGGCCGGCGCGCGCATAGGGCTCGCCCTTCGCGTCGATCGCGGTCACGGCGATGGCCCAGGGGTAGGCCGAGGGGAAGCGCGGCTTTGACTTCGGCCCCTCGTTGCCGACCGCGGCCACCAGCAGCATGCCGCCTTCCGCAGCCGTCCGGCCTGCGCGATCGAGCAGCGCGTTGGCGGGGCCCGCGAGGCTGAGGTTCACCACCGGGACCTTGCGCGACGCCAGCATGTCGATCGCGCTGACGAGGTCGAACACATCGGCCCGGTCGGCGCCGCCGGCGCGGTGGAAGGCGTCGACCGCCACGACCTTCAGGTCGTCCGCCGGCCGCTCGCCGCCGGCCAGCAGGATCGCGACCTCGGTGCCGTGAGCCGGCGATGACGGGTCGCGGCCGTCGCCGCGCGACACCAGCGTCTCGACGGAACGTCCTGAGAGCGCGCCGTGGCCGGCGTCGACCCGCGTGTCGATCATGCCGACCGTCCCGCGCGCCCCGCAGGCCGCGACCGTCCATTCGTCGCGGCTGTAGGGGAAGCAGGCGCCCGGCGTGCAGGCCGCGCGCGCGTTCGGCCGGTAGATCGCGTTGACGTCGACGATCGCGCCGCTCGCGAGCTCCGCCACCCGAGCCCTGGCGCGCGCGTCCGAGAGATTGCGCGGCGGCGCGAGCCGGACCGTCGCCTCCGGCAGGATCGCAAGCCTTCGCTCGGCCAGCACCCGGAAGCCGGCGTCGCGGATGCGCTGGAGCGCCGCCGCGTCCACGCCGGCGGCGACGATCTCCGGTCTTACCCGCTGGCGCGGGACGCGGCGTTCGGCGCGTCGCTCCCGCGGCGCCCGGTAGCGCGGCGCAGGCCGGTAGTCATCGTCGTCATCCAGGAACATGCGCGGACTGAAGCTGCGGCGGCGCGGGCCGTCGTCGTCGTCATCATCGTCGTCGTCATCCGCGAAGGCCGGCGCGCCGAAGAACGCCGGCGCGCCGCGCTCGAGGGTCGTCTCCAGCGCCGTCCACGGCGCGATGGCGCAAAGCCCGAGGGCGGCGAGGCGGAACGGCGAGAGCATCAGAAGGACCTCCGGTCTGCGGCTTCGCGCCGCCAACGGCCGAGGCGGCGAGGTTATTCCACCCTTCGCTCTCGGCCCTCTCGCAACTTCGTGACACTGGTGCGCGACCTGCGCGGAATAAACCGGCGGACGGATCCGTTCCTTGCGGCATGAGGACGTCTGATGCCTTCGTCGGCCTTCGCAGAAGAGCTTGTCGCGCTGCTGCCGCGCCTGCGCCGCTTCGCGCAGTCGCTGTGCGGCGACGCGAGCCTCGCGGACGACCTCGTGCAGCTCGCCTGCGAGCGGGCGCTGAAGGCGCGCGAGACCTACGAGGACGGCACGCGGCTGGACGCCTGGGTGTTCCGCATCCTGCGCAACGCTTGGCTCGACGGGCTGCGCAAGAAGAAGACGGAAGGGATTTCAGAGCCGGTGGAGGACGTGATCGGGCTTTCGGGCGAGGACGGACGGAAGGTCGCCCATGTCTCGATCGCGGCGAACGCCGTGATGGAGGCGATGGGCCGGCTCGCCGAGGACCACCGGCAGGTGCTGACGCTCGTCTGCGTCGAGGAGATGAGCTACCGCGAAGCCGCCGACGCCCTCGGGGCGCCGATCGGGACCGTGATGAGCCGCCTCAGCCGCGCCCGAAAAGCGCTGGCGGCGGCGCTCGGACTTGAAGAAGGTGAGAGTCCGCTCGAAGGGGCGGACGCAGGCGGGTCTTGAGGAACCGCGAGATGGACGTGACGAAGATTTCAGACGAAAGGCTGGCCGCGCTGGCCGATGGCGAGCTCCCGGCCGAAGAGGCCGCGGCGCTGCGCGCCGCGATAGCCGGCGACGAGACGCTCGCCGAGCGCTTCGCGCTGTTCGTCGAGACGCGCGAGCTGCTGGCGCCCGAACCGAGGGCTGCGGCCGACGCCGGTCATGACCGGCTGGCGGCCGCGATCCGCGCGGCCGACCGGCCGCACCGTCCGGCGTTGTCGGTGGTCGAGGGCGGCGGGCCCGCCCGCCCGGCGCCGCGGGCGACGCCGCAGCCCCGGCTCGCGCCGCGCTTCCGGGTGGCGGCGCCCGCGCTCGCGGCCTGCCTCGCGCTCGCCGTCGGCGGCCTGCTCGGCTTCGAGTTCGGGCGCGGCGGGACGACGACCGGCTCCGCGGGCGGGATCGCCGCCGTGCCCGGCGCGCCGGGCGCGGACGTCGCGCTCGCCTCGGCGCTCGAGCGGACGCCGAGCGGCGAGAAGCTTTCCTGGACGGACGACGCGGCCCGGCTCCACGGCGCGGTCTCGATCGTATCGACCCATCGCCTCGACGACGGGCGCCTGTGCCGCGAATACGAAGTCAGCGTCGACGGCCGCGACGGCGGCGTGGTGGGCCTCGGCTGCCGCCGGAAGGACGGCGGCTGGCTCACCGAGGCGCTCGCGCGAAACGCCGGCGGCTCGGACTACGCCACCGCCTCGGGCCTGAGCGTGATCGAAGGCGCCATCGAGCGCCTCGGCGGCCATGGCGCGCTCTCGGAAACCGAGGAACGCGACCTGATCGCGAAAAATTGGAAGGCGCTGCGTTAGAGCCCTGCCGCCCGAGCGGTCGTGAGCCTGCTGTCCGCAGCAGACCGTTCTCGTTTCCGCCAAGGGTCACTAGCGGATGTAGTGCGCCTTCCGTTCGACCCTCAGAGCGGCGTCTTGACCTGATACGCGTGGCTGGAGCCCATTCGCAGGGCGCGTCGTCGCCAAACCCTGCGTTTCAAAGGGCGATCGAGATTGAGGTCGCTAGCTGGGGATCCTCCCGCCCCAGCCAGTCGGCGCGCCGCTCCGTCGTGCGCGCTTGGCTCTATCCGAAGCGGCCAGCCCACTTCACCACGCCGTCGGGGGTCCGGAAATCCTCGAAGGCGCGCGCCGGGACGCCCGGATAGGCCTCCTCGACCATTCGGGTCAGAGCGCGTCCCGGCCCGATCTCCAGCGTCGCCGTTGCGCCGTATTCGAACACGCTTTCGAGGCAGCGCGCCCAGTCCAGCGGCTCGTGAAGCTGCGCGGCGAGCAGGCGCGCCGCGTCCTCGCGGGCGCGGACAGGGCGGCCGTCGAGCCCGGACAGAACCGGACGCGACGGCGTCCTCCAGCCGCTGGACATGACCGCCGCCTGGAACACGTCGCCGGCCTCCGTGAGCCAACGTGTGTGCGAGGCGACCTGCACGCCGAGACGACGGACGTTCCGGGCGCGCGCAGCGACCGCCGCCTCATACGCATCGAGCGCCGCCGCGGGCCCGCCGGCGACGACGTGATCCGGACCGTTGACGATCGCGATCGCGACGCCCGCCTCTTCCGCGGCTTTCCGCGCCTCGGCGAGGGGAACGCCGATCGTCGCCAGCATGCCCTGGGGCGGGCCGCCCCCGCAGGCGGCGTCCATCGCGTCGGCGCGCTCCGACATCAGGTCGAGCGTCGCAGAGACGCCGAGCGCGCCCGCGCAGCCGTGGGCCGCGACCTCGCCCGCGCTGTAGCCCGCGAACACGACCGGCTCCTCGAGCCCGCAGGCCTGCAGTTCCGCAAACGCCGCGAGCGCGTGGCCGACGACAAGGATCTGCGCCGTACGGTTCGCCGAGAGCGCGGCGGGGTCCGCCTGCAGCGGCCCTCCCAGAACCGCGAGCCCGGTGAGCGCCTCGACTTTCTTAAGGATGGCGGGCGCGGCCCCGCCCCCCGCCAGCGTCGCGAACATGGCCGGGTGCTGGCCGCCCTGTCCCGAGCACAGGATCGCTAGCGGCACGCGCTCCGCTCCCGGTCTTCGAGCCCGACCAGGAAGGCGGTCGCGGCGAGCAGATCCGCCGCGCCGCCGGGGCTCATGCGCTCGCCGGCGAAGATCTTGTGAATCTCCACTGCGCGCCTGCGGCCCTGCGGCGCGCCGATCCCGCCGGCCGCGAGGAAATCGAGCGCGAGCCGCTGCGCCCTGCCGAGCGCCGCGGATCCGCCGCGATAGAGCAGATTGTTGTCCTCGAGCACGGCGATGATCGCGAAGACGGCGTCGACCATGGCTTCGTTGAGGTCCGCCCCGGCGGCGCGCGCCGCCCTGAAGGCCGGAAGCGCGTGGTCCAGCACGGTCGGGAAGCCGGCCGCGGCCTCGTCGCGCGCGCCGGGCGCCCCGTAGCGGGCCCGCACGGCCGCCCCATGGCTCGCCTCCCTCGCCGCGGCGCCGGCAGCCCGGATGTCTTCGCCCCAGAGATCGGCGACCGTCCGGCAGACGGACCGAGCCGAGGCGCCGCCGGTCGGCCGAACAGCTGCCCGGCCGGCCGCGGCCGCCAGCAGTCCGAGCGAAAAGACGGCCCCGCGGTGGGTGTTGACGCCTCCGGTCGCGGCGAACATGCGCGCCTCGGCGCGCCGGCCGATCGCGTTGAGCGCCGAAAAGTTCGCCTCGGCTGCTCCGGCCCCGGCCATCTCTGAAAAGTAGCCGCGCAGCGCCGAAATGCTCGCGCGGAACGTCCCGGCGTCCATGTCGTCATGGGCGCCGGCGTCGATGAAGCTGACGAGGCCGGGCTTGGGATAACAGGCGAGCTCCCATTCGAGCGCCGCGATCGCAAGGTCGTCGATCCGCCGGGCGTCCGGGCCCGGGAGCGCGCGCGGTTCGAGCGCGAGCGCCGTCACGCGGCGGCTCCGGCCCGGACCGCCGCCGCGACGCGCGCCGCAGCGCTGCGCCCGCCCCGGCTCTCGCCGAGCGCGCGCCGCATGTCCGCGCCGTCGAGCGGCCGCGACAGCGCCTCGCGGAAATGCGCCATCAGGTCTCCGTCCCAGACGCCTTCGAGGCCGCCGACGCGGATGAAGTTCTCGACGCCCGGCCCGAGCACCGGATTGACGGCCGAAAGCTCCTCCAGCCGGTCGAGCGGGATCTTGGTCACCCGCGCCATCGCGGCCGGCGCCATGACGCGCACCTCCGAGCCCGGCAGCGCGTAGCAGAGGTCGGTCGAAAGCCCCGTCGCCATGAAGCCGCCCGAGACGGCGAGGTCGTGCACGAGGCCGACGACGCGATGCCCGCGCCGGCGCGCCGCGTCGAGGCAGCGGGTCAGGTGCGCGATGCAGCCATTGTTGGCCATCAGCTCGTCGCGGCGGCTGAGGCGATGGCCGGCGTTGTCGACGACGACGAGGATCGGCCGCCCCGGTTCGTCCCGCATGGCGTCGAGCACGGCGCGTGCGAGTCTTAGCGCGACGTCGGCGCCGATCACGGCGCGGTCGGCGGTGCCGACGACGGTGACAGCGCGTCCGTCGAAGCGGGCGACGCCGGTCAACGTCGCGGCGTCGCGCACGACGCCATGATCCTCGCCGAAGAGCTCGACGAGCACGCGGTCCATGGCGCTTGCGGCTTCGCTCATGACCGGCCTCCCTCGAGCGCGCCAACGAGGCCGTTGAAGCTGTCGGCGTCGAGCGCAGGCACGGCGGCCGGATCGTTGATCCCGAGCCGCGCCCAGACATCCCGCCCATCTGCGCAGTCCCAGAAGCGTTCGAGCCGCCGCGACAACATCGCGTGCTCGGCTTCGAGCGCGTCGAGATCGAGCGGGCGCGGGCGGCCGACGAAGTTCAGGATCGCGCTCCGGAACGCTCCCATGTCGTCGGCGACCAGCGCGTCGATCTCGCCGATCAGCCGGCGGTGCTTGGCCCCCATCGTGCGCCAGACCAGCGCGCGGTCCTGCGCGTCGAACTCCTCGATGCCCTCGACGGTCTCGATCACCTCGGGGCCCGAGATCGACAGCCGGCCTTCCTCGCTGGCGATGATCCAGTCGCAGGAGCGCGCGACGATAGACATGCCGCCGTAGCAGCCGTTCTTGCCGCCGATCGCGACGATCACCGGAACGCCGGCATGGCGGGCCGAGAGAGCCGCGCGCTGGATCTCGCCCATGGCGACCAGCCCGGCGTTGGCCTCGTGAAGCCGCACCCCGCCGGTGTCGAGCAGCAGGACGACGGCCTCGGGCTTCACGTCGGCCGCGCGCTCCAAGAGGCCGGTGATCTTGGCGCCGTGGACCTCGCCGACGGCGCCGCCCATGAAGCCGCCCTCCTGGGCCGCGATCAGCACTTTTCTGCCGTCGATCGTCCCCTCGCCGACCACGACGCCGTCGTCGAACGCGACCGGCATGCCGAGCGCCGGAAGATGGGGCGAGACGATCCGCGCCGCCGGTCCGCAGAACTCGCGGAACGAATTTTGGTCGAGCAGTCCGTCCACGCGCCGGCGGGCGGTCGCCTCGTAAAAACTGTGACGCGCCACCCTCACGCGGAAGCATCCTTGATCTCGGCGGCGGCCTGGTCGAGGCGCAGGCTGACGACCGCGGGCGTCGCGCCGCCGTCGTTGATCGACACGCGCACGTCCGACATGGCGTGGCGGGCGAAGAAGTCCGCCAGCACCTGACGCCATGTCTCGCCATAGCCGCGCACCGAGGTGTCCACCACCGCGGCGCAGCGTCCGCCCAGATCGGCCGCCTCGATCAGCACTTCGAGGTTGCCCGAGCCGACGACCCCCGCCAGCGCGAAGGCGCGGGCCGGCTTGGCCCCGGTTCCGTCATAGTCGAATTCGAGATGCTCCATCGGCTCTCACCAGTTCCGGAAACGGGAGGGCGGGTCGTAGAGGCCGCCCGACCAGGCGACGAGGTCCTTGATCGAGCGCGCCGCCAGCAGGTCGCGGGTCGCGAGGCGCTTGTCGACGCCGAGGTCCTCCGCGTATTGCACCGCGCCCTTCTCGCGCAGCCGCGCCACCATCTCGCGGTCGCGCTTCATGCCGACCGGCGTGTAGCCCGCGACGCCCCGGATCGCCTGCGCGCGCTCCTCCATCGTGTCGCAGAGCAGGAGATTCGCGATGCCCTCTTCGGTCACGAGATGGGTGAGGTCGTCGCCATAGACCATCACGGGCGGCAGCGGCATGTCGAAGGTCTTTTGCAGCTCCCAGGCGTCGAGCCGCTCCACGAAGGTCGGCGACATGCCGTCTCCGAAAGTCTCGACGATCTGGACCACCAGCTTGCGCCCGCGCGGCATTTCTCCCGACAGGCGCTGCTCGCGGCCGGCCTTGAGCCAGGCTTCGCTGCCGTGCCGGCGGGCGCGCGACTCCGAACCGAAGTTCGGCGCGCCGCCGAACCCCGTGATGCGCGAGAGCGTGGCGGTCGAGGAGTTGCCTTCGAGGTCGATCTGCAGGGTCGAGCCGATGAACAGGTCCGAATAGTGCCCGGCGAGCTGGCAGAAGATGCGGTTGGAGCGCATCGAGCCGTCGCGGCCGATGAAGAACACGTCCGAACGCGCCGCCGTATAGGCCTCCATGCCGAGCTCGGAGCCGGCGCAGTGGATGCTCTCGACGAAGCCGCTCTCGATCGCCGGAATCAGCGTCGGGCAGGGATTGACCGACATGTAGCGGCAGATCTTGCCCTTGAGGCCGAGATCTTCCGCGTAGGTCGGCAGGATCAGCTCGATCGCCGCGGTGTCGAATCCGATGCCGTGGTTGAGCCGCGTCACCCCGTATTTCTCGTAGATGCCGCGGATGACCATCATGGCCATCAATACCTGCACCTCGGTGATGACCGCCGGGTCGCGGGTGAAGATCGGCTCGATGTAGTGGGGTTTTGGAGCCTCCACGACGAAGCTCACCCAGTCGCCCGGCACGTCGACGCGCGGGACCTTGTCGACGATCCGGTTCACCTGCGCGATGAGGACGCCCGACTTGAACGCCGTCGCCTCCACGATCGCCGGCGTGTCCTCGGTGTTGGGCCCTGTGTAGAGGTTGCCGTCGGCGTCGGCGGCGTCGGCCGCCACGAAGCTCACATGCGGGGTGAGGTCGCAGAAATAGCGGCTGTAGAGCTCGAGGTAGGTGTGGATCGCCCCGACCTCGATCTTTCCCTCGGCCACCAGCCGCGCCATGCGCAGCCCCTGCGGGCCCGCGTAGCAGAAGTCGAGGCGCCTGGCGGTCCCGCGCTCAAACACGTCGAGATGCGGCGGCAGCGCGATGTTCGACTGGACGATGTGGAGGTCGTGGATCGCCTCGACAGACGTCTTCGACAGCGCAGCGGCGAGGAAGTCGGCGTGCTTCTGGTTGTTGCCCTCGATGCAGACCCGGTCGCCCGGCTCGATCACCGCCTCGAGGAAGCGCTCGGTCTCGTCGCGGCGTACGATCTTGCCGTCCGCGAAGGCGGCGCCGCGCTCGATCCGCGCGCGGTAGCTGCGTTCGAGCGTGTCCCAGCGCCGCGGCGCATCCGCCTTCTCGAGCATCGGCGTCTCCTTACTCGGCCGCACCGAGAACGGTCCGGCCGCCGCGCCGCCCCCGCATCCATTCGATCGCGTCCGACGCCGGTCCCCAGAACAGCAGGATCGCGGAGAGGACGACCAGCGTCGTGACGAGGCCGTTGGCCCAGAACACGTTGAGCGAGCCGCCCGATCCGAGCAGCGCCTGGCGGAAGGCGTCTTCGGCTCGGTCGCCGAGCACCAGCGCCAGCACCATCGGGGCGAGCGGGAAGCTGAGCTTCTTGAACACGTAGCCGACGACGCCGAACAGCAGCATCAGCCAGATGTCGAAGATCGAGTTCGACACCGTGTAGGCCCCGATCGCGCAGACGATCAGGATGATGGGCGCCACGATCGCGAACGGGATCCGCATGATCGCGGCGAACAGCGGCACGGTCGCGAGCACGATGAGGAGCCCCGCGATGTTGCCGAGATACATGCTCGCGATCAGGCCCC
>CABHPB010000076.1 GCA_902168115.1 uncultured Methylopila sp.
CCTCTTCCCCGCCCCACGAGGACGCGGGACCGGGGCGGCGGCGCCAGACTTTTCCAGCCCCCGCGAGCCCCTCCGATGTTCCAGCCCACGCTCCTCAACGCCGGCGTCGAGGCCGCGCCCCGCCGTCGCGTCCGCCTGCTCGGCCAGCCGCAGCTGCAGGACTATCTGGACTTCGTGCGCGAGAAGGCGGTCGGCGGGCGCAGCGCCTGCGTGCGCGCGCTGGTCGACGAGTGGCGGGCCGCGAACGACGTCTATTTCGAGCTGGAGACGAAGGAAGCGGGCCTCGCCGAGACGATCGACGTCCGCCCGCTCGACCTGGCCTGCCGGCCGCTCGAGACCGCGCTCCGGTCCGAGCCGCGCTTCATCGAGGCCTTTGCGGAACTGCCGGTGACGCTCGAGCTCGTGGAGCTCGACAAGCTCATCGTCAGTCAGCTTTCCGTCTCGCTCGACTTCGGCGAGCGGCTCGCGGTCGAGCTCGGCCCGACGCCGACGCCCGAGGCGCTGTTCCGCTTCTGCCAGAGCGTCGACCGCGTCGAAGCGCCGGTTTGGGTCGAGCGGCTTGACGACGGCCGCTGGCGGTTCGTCTCGGACTCGACCGACTTTCGGGCGCAGGAGCCGGAACTGCTGGCGCCGGGACAGGTCAGCGGCCTGTCCTCCAGCGATCCGGTGAACGCACTCGTCGGCGTCGCGATCGGCTACGGCTCCAACTTCCTGCACGCCGTGCGCGCCGACGACCGGCTCGTCCTGCAGAACGGCTACCACCGCGCCTATGCGCTGCGATCGCTCGGGATCACCCATGCGGTCTGCGCGATCCAGACCGTGACGCGCCGCGACGAGCTGAAGCTGGTCGCCTGCGAGGCCGTGGCGGAGACGCCGGAGTTCTATTTCCGCGCCGCCCGGCCGCCGCTGCTCAAGGACTATTTCGATCCGCGCCTCGCCAAGGTCCTCGACGTCCGCAGGGTGACGCGGACCATCGAGGTCGAGCTCAAGGTGCGCGAACTGCAGGCGGTGTCCTGATGGACGCCTCCGCGCCCCTGTTCCGGCCCGAAGCGATCGAGGAGCAGCGCACCCAATGGCTGGGCTCCGTGCTGGTCGCGCCGGGCATCTCGGCCATCCTGTTGGCCGGCTTCGCAGCGCTCGCGGGCGCCGGCGTCGTGGCGATGCTCGCGCTCGGCGGCTACACCCAGAAGGCGCGCATCGCCGGTTGGCTGACGCCCGACGCCGGCATGGTGCGGGTCTACGCCCCGCAGGCCGGCCGCATCGTCAAGCTGCACGCCCGCGAGGGCGATACGGTGCGCAAGGGCGATCCGCTGGCGCTGGTCTCGACCGAACTCCAGAGCGCGCAGGGCGGCGCCCGCGCCGAAGCCGTCGCGCAGCTGATCAGCCGCCGCGAGAGCCTCAAGGCCGAGCGCGAACGACAGGCGCGGCTCCATGTCCTTCAGCTCCGCGCTCTCGACGAGCGGCTGCCGGTGCTGGTCCGCGAGGGCGAGCGGCTTGCCGAGGAGATCTCCATGCAGCGCGGCCGGCTCGACATCGCCGCGCAGGCGCGCGACCGGCTCGCGGGCCTGCGCGCCAAGGGCGTCGCGACCGAACCCGCCGTGCAGGAGGCCGAACGCGACCGGCTGCGGATCGCGGGCGATCTCCAGGCGCTGGAGCGCGACCGGCTCGTCAATACGCGCGAGCGCCTGGAGACGGAAGCGAAGCTGCGCGAACTGCCGCTCTCCAACGAGGCGCGGCTCGGCGAGATCGACCGCAACGTCTCGGCCATCGCGCAGGAGCTCGCCGAAACCGAGGCGCGCCGCGAGACGATCGTGGCGGCGCCGCAGGACGGCGTCGTCACCGCGGTGCGCGGCACGCTCGGCGGCGGCGTCGGGGCCGACGCTCCGCTGATGTCGATCGTGCCGGCGGGTTCGAGCCTGACGGCCGAGCTGTTCGCTTCGAGCCGCGCCATCGGCTTCGTGCGCGAGGGGCAGACGGTCCTGCTGCGCTACCAGCCGTTCCCCTACCAGAAGTTCGGGCTCTACCGCGGCGTCGTGGCGAGCGTGTCGCGCTCGGCGGTGAGCCCCGCGGAGCTGCCGCCGCAGCTCGCCGGCCTCACGGGCCTTATCGGCGCCGACGAACCTGTCTACCGAATCGCCGTCGCGCCCGAGCGGCAGTCGGTCAACGCCTATGGCCGGCCCGTGCCGCTGCAGGCCGGCATGCGGCTCGAGGCCGATATCGAGATCGAGCGCCGCAAACTCTATGAGTGGCTGCTCGACCCGCTCTATGCCCTCACCGGGAGGAAGCCGGCATGAGCGCGACCCCGCGCCTCAACCTCGGCTTCGGTCGCCGCCTGCCCATGCTGCTGCAGGCGGAAGCCGCCGAATGCGGGCTGGTCTCGCTCGCCATGGTGGCGGGCTGGTTCGGCCAGCATATCGGCCCGACCGAGCTCAAGCGCCGCTTCGGCCTGTCGCTCACCGGCGCGAGCCTGAAGGAGCTGGTGCGGATCGCCGACGAGATCGGCCTCGCCTCGCGGCCCGTTCGGCTGGAGCTCGACGAGCTGTCGATGCTGAGGCTTCCCTGCGTCCTGCACTGGGACCTCAACCATTTCGTCGTTCTGAAGAGCGTCGGGCGCGGCGAGATCGTGATCCATGATCCCGCGGTCGGCCGCCGCCGCGTGCCGATGTCGGAAGCCTCGCGCCGTTTCAGCGGCGTCGCGCTGGAACTGACCGCGACCGGCGGCTTCGAAACCGCCGCGCCCCCGCCGCGCATAAAGATCCGGGCGCTGCTCGGGCGTCTGCATGGCGTGAAGCGCTCGCTCGGCCTGCTGCTCGCGCTGGCGCTCGGGCTGGAGGTGCTGGCGCTGGTCGCGCCGCTGTTCATGGTCTGGGTCATCGACCACGCGCTGGTCACCGGCGATCGCGACCTGCTGACGACGCTCGTGCTCGGCTTCGGCCTCTTGCTGCTTGTCCGGACAGCGGTCTCGGCGATGCGCGACTGGACGGTGATGACGCTCGGCGCGCAATTGAAGGTCCAGGCGCGCGCCAACCTGTTCTCGCACCTCATCAACCTGCCGCCGAGCTGGTTCGAGACCCGCTACGTCGCCGACGTCATGTCGCGTTTCGGCTCGCAGGAGACCATCCTGCAGGCGATCACGACCGAGCTCGTCATCGGCGTGCTCGACGGGCTGATGTGCGCCCTGACGCTGACCCTGATGCTGATCTTCGCCCCGGGCCTCACGCTGGTCGCGCTCGCCGGCGCCGCGCTCTACGTCCTGCTCCGCATCGCGCTCTACGCCCCGCTCCGGCAGGCGGCCTCCGAGGCGATCATCTGGTCCGCGAGGCGCGACGGCCACTTCCTCGAGACCATGCGGGGCATCTCGGCGATCAAGCTGTTCAACGGCTATGACGACCGCCGCGCCCATTGGCTCAATCTGCTGGTCGAGACCATGAACCGGCGGCTCGCCGAGCAGAAGCTCGACCTGTTGTTCCGCACCGCCAACATGATGCTGATCGGGGGCCTTGCGCTGATCGTGGTGTGGCTCGGCGCCCGGAGCGTGCTCGACGGCGCCTTCACGGTCGGCCTGCTGGTCGCCTTCATTTCCTACAAGGACCTGTTCGTGCGTCGCGTCAGCGACCTGACTGACCGGCTGGTCGACCTCCGCATGCTGCGCCTCCATGCCGAGCGCCTCGCGGACATCGCGCTGAGCGTTCCCGAAAAGCGCGACCGCGCGCTCGTTGAGCCGGAAACGCGCGGAAAGCCGCGCTCGATCGAGGTGAAGAACCTCTCTTTCCGCTACGGACCGAACGACCGCTGGGTGCTGCGCGACGTGAGCTTCAAGATCGAGGCCGGCGAGCGGGTCGCGATCGTCGGGCCGTCCGGCTGCGGCAAGACCACGCTGATGAAGCTGATGGCCGGGCTCCTGGAGCCGACCGACGGCCAGATCCTGATCGACGGAGAGCCGCTCGGCGCCTTCGGGCCGGACCGCCACCGCTCGCTGATGGGCGTCGTGATGCAGGACGACCAGCTGTTCGCGGGCTCGATCGCAGACAACATCGCCTTCTTCGCCGCCGAGCCCGACCAGGCGCGGATCGAGAAAGCGGCCCGTCTCGCGGCCGTCCATGACGAGATCCTCGCCATGCCGATGGCCTATGGCACGCTGACCGGCGACATGGGCGCGGTGCTTTCGGGCGGGCAGAAGCAGCGGGTGCTGATCGCCCGCGCGCTCTACCGCGAGCCGGGCCTGCTGCTGATGGACGAGGCGACGAGCCATCTCGACGTCGAGCGCGAGGCCGCCGTCAACGCAGCGATCGCGGTGACGCAGACGACCCGCATCGTGATCGCCCATCGGCCGGAGACCATCCGCGCGTCGGGGCGGGTCATAAACCTGAACGAAGCGGCGGCGGGGCCCTGCTTCGGCGACGAGCGCCGTCCGCGAGCCTCTCGCCTAATCTAAAGTCAGCAGCCCCGTCTGCTCTCGGGCAGGTTGCGAATGCCTGCTGTTGGCGCATCAACACCGAGGGACATAGCCCCAAGCGCCTACAGTGCGAAAAATCGCACCGTAGGCGGGAGGTCAGCGGCGGTAGGCCGTGTCACGCCCGCCGCGGCCTGCAAAGCGCTTGGCGAGCCAGCCGAGAAAAAGCGTCTTAATAATGGCTTTTAGCATCTGGTGTCCTTCTGCTCTCGGAAGTCTTGCAGGCAACCGTTGGCCGGAGCGCTTCGTTCCTCAATTGCCGGTCACGAAAGAGAATGACGATCTTCCCGCGTCTCCTGACTGTACGTATTGCTCAGGAAAAAGCGGAGCATCTTCGCCGAAGCGTTGGGAGCTGTTGGGTCAACATACGCACCGCCTGGTCGCCCGCCTGACCACGCATGCCCAGCCCCGTCGATGAGCCAGAGTTCGGCCGCCGGGGTGTATCCGCGACGTCCCAGTTGCGCGGCGACCGTCTGTGGAGAGATCGAGGCGGCGTCCGGCGTTGCGTCCATCATGATCCGCTCCGCGTTGGACGGATAGACGGTCGCATCGGCCGTGCCGTAGAAATCAATGGTTGGCACGTCGCCGGATCGGCCGTCGGTCTTATGCGAGACTGCGCCGGCGCCTCGCATAGCCGCGAAGGCGGACGCAACGTTGCTAGCCGATCCTGTTGGAAGGCCGGAATGGACGCCGACGCCCGCATAAAGATCGGGGTAGGTTTCGCCCATCACCGCCGCCATCGCGCCGCCAGCCGAGAGGGCATCCACGAAGACGTTTGCGGGATTGATGCCAAACTCCGCGAGAAGCTCCTGTGTCAGCCCTGCGATGATCGCCGGCTCGCCAGCGGCGCGCGCTGATCGTTTGGGGCCTGGCCCAACGTGATCGATGATTGGCGGAACTGCGCCACAACAGCGCGAAAGTGCAGATAGAACGTCGACGTCCGAGGACGGTGGTTGCGGTGCGAGCCAGACCGGTCTCCGCGCTCGGCCTTGCTGGTGGACCAGCAGAGCTTGACGCGGTGCGCGCTCCCTTCGAGCGTACATTCTGAAAGAGCCAAGGGAGTCGCCCATGGACATCGATCTGCCCGACGTCGTGGAGGAGGCGCGCGAAGCCTTCGCGGCCTATGAAGCCGCGCTCGTCAGTAACGACATCACGACCCTCGAAGCGTTGTTTCGCAACGATCCCCGTACGATCCGCTACGGCGCGACCGAAAACCTCTACGGGATGGACGAGATCCGCGCGTTTCGGCGCGGGCGCTCTCCCGCGGGGCTCGCGCGAACGCTTGATCGCACCGTGATCACGACGTTCGGCCGTGATGTCGCTATCGCCAACACGCTGTTTCGACGGGACGCGGCTCCTGGCAGGATGGGTAGACAGAGCCAGACCTGGATCCGCTTTCACGACGGTTGGAAGATCGTTAGCGCCCATGTCAGCGTAATCGACGACGCCCCGGCGACATAAGCGATCGAACGACGGCGACCCCCGATGAGCCCGACCGACGACGCCGACCGTCGACTTCGCCGAGCTTTGCTCGACAACATGCCCGATATGGCGTGGATTAAGGACCGCGAGTCCCGGTATCTGGCCGTAAGTTCGGCCTATCTGGAGACGCTCGGCGTCAACGAAGCGGACGTCATCGGCAGGAAGCCCGAGGAAGTCTGGCCGGCCGACGTCGCCGACGTCTATCTACAGACCGACCGCGCCGTGCTGAGAAGCGGGAAGCGGCGGCGCTACGAGGAAAGCCGCCGCGATCCCGGCGGCGAGCTGCGCTGGTACGACACGATCAAGTCGCCGATCCGCGACGACGCCGGCCGGATTGTCGGGACGGTCGGCATCTCGCGCGACATTACTCGGCGCAAGGCCTCGGAGGCGGAGCTTATCGCCTCGCGGGCCGAACTCCGCCGCCTTTCCGGCGCCGAGCAGCGGGCGCGCGAAAGCGAGCGGGCGCGGATCGCGCGCGAGCTCCACGACGAGCTCGGGCAGACGCTGACCGCTATCAAGATGCAGCTCGTCTCGCTGAAGTCCGTAGCCCCGATCCCGGCGGAAACGCTCGCCGGCCGACTTGAGCGGCTGATCGGCATCGTGGACCAATCCGTCGTCGATCTCAGGCGGATCGCGACCGAGCTCCGCCCGCTGATCCTCGACGAGCTCGGACTTCCGGCGGCGCTCGAATGGCTCGCCCAGACGGTTTCCGAGCAGGCGCAGCTTGCCGTCGCGCTCGACTTCGAGGTCGGCGATCCGCCTTTCGACCCGGACGCGCGCACCGCCGCGTTCCGGATCGTGCAGGAGGCGCTTACCAACGCCGTCCGCCACGGTCACGCGAGCCAAGCGCGCGTCTTCGGCCGGCGGCGAGGCGACGCGTTCGAGATCACGGTGGAGGACGACGGCCGCGGCATCGAACCGTCGTCGACGCCGACCGGCCGGCTCGGGCTTGCAGGCATGCGCGAGCGGGCGCGGCTCGCCGGTGGGACGGTCGAGATCGTCGGCGCTCCGGGCCGCGGCACCACCGTCACGTTGCGCCTGCCGCTCCCGCGCGGCGGATCGGCGAAGCGCAAGCGATGATCCGCATCCTGATCGCCGACGATCACGCGATCTTCCGGGAGGGGCTGAGCCAGATTCTTGGCGAACAGCCGGATTTCGATATCGTTGGCGAGGCGACGACGGGCCCCGACGTGCTGGCGCGCCTCGCCGAGACGAGCCCTGACGTCGTGCTGCTCGACCTCTCGATGCCGGGCGCCAGCGGTATCGGCCTTGTCCGCGAAGTCGCCGCGCGTGGCGACTGCCGGGTGGTCGTCCTGTCGATGCACGAGGAGCGGCAGTATGTGATCGAGGCGCTGAAGGCCGGCGCCGTCGGCTACGTCACCAAGGCGAGCGCCTCGGACCAGCTGTTCGACGCCGTCCGCAAGGCCGCGACGGGCGAGCTTGCGGTGAGCTCGTCGGCTTCGCAGGCGATGATCCGCCAGATGCTGGAGCCCGAGGACCCGTGCCCGCACGAGCGTCTGACGGCGCGCGAGCGCCAGGTCTTCGACATGCTGGTCGCGGGCGAGACTGTTTCCGCCGTCGCCCACAAGCTCGGCCTCAGCGTGAAGACCGCATCGACTCACAAGGCGAACGTCCTGATCAAGATGGACGCGAAGACGACCGCCGATCTCGTCCGTTACGCGCTTGCGAAGAAACTCGCCTGAAGGTTCGCTGCGCCGCAGCTCGGACAAGTCCTAGACTCGCGCCGGACGCCGCCGATTGGCGCGAGCGCCGGACGGCGCCAGTCTTGCCCCCCATAAGGACCGTTCCTCGAAGAACGGCCGATGGAGGAGACCGGAGATGGACATCGTCCTGCGCCGCGTCCGGATCGACGACGAACAGCCCTTGCAAGACATCGGCGTCGAGAACGGCCGCATCGTCGAGATCGCCGAACGCATCGAACAAGCGGGCGCCGAGGAGATCGACGCCGGCGGCCGCGCCGCCCTGCCGGGTTTCGTCGAACCGCACATGCATCTCGAGAAGGCGTTCCTGCATCGCCGCCTGCCGGCGCGCTCAGGCACGCTTGAGGAGGCGATCCGGGTCACCGGCATCCTGAAGTCCAAACAGGAGCGCGACGACGTCCTCGACCGCTCCCGGCGCGTCCTCGACATGTCGGTGAGGAACGGCACCACGCTGATCCGCGCCCATCCCGACGTCGACCCAATCCAGGGCCTGATCGGCGTTGAGACCGCAGTGGAGCTCCGCGAAGAGTACCGCGACCTGCTCGACATCCAGATCGTCGCCTTCCCGCAGGAGGGCATCCTCAAGACCGACGGCGTCGACGAACTAATGGAGGCGGCGCTCGACATGGGCGCCGACGTCGTCGGCGGCTGTCCCTACAACGAGCTGACCTGGGACGACACTAGGAGCCACATAGACAAGGTGTTCGACCTCGCGGCCAAGCGCGGGCTGCCGATCGACATGCATGTCGACTTCGCCGACGACGTCGGCGACGAGCGCTTCGCCTCGGCGCGCTACATCGCCGAAAAGACGATCGAAACCGGCTATCAGGGGAGGGTCGCGCTCGGCCACGTCACCAGCCTCGGGGCGCTCGCGCCCGACGAAGCCAAGCCCGTCATCGAGCTGCTGCGCAAGGCCGACATCCACATCGTCACACTGCCCGCGACAGACGTCTATCTCGGCGGGCGCAAGGACGAAGCCAAGCCCCGCCGGGGGCTGACGCCGGTGCGGGCGCTCCACGAGGCGGGCGTCAACGTCGCTTATTCCTCGAACAACATCCGCAATGCCTTCACGCCCTTCGGCAAGGCCGACCCGCTCCAGATCGGAAACCTGCTCGCCCATCTCGTCCAGTTCGGCACGCCTGAACACCAGGCCGAGATCCTCAAGATGGGCACCACCAACGCCGCGCGCGTCGTCGGCGTCTCCGAGGACTACGGACTCGCCGTCGGCAAGCAGGCCGACATCGTGATCCTCGACACCGAAGTCGTCGCCGACGCGCTGCTCGACCTGCCTGCTCGCTCCTGGGTGCTGAAGCGCGGGCGCGTCACGGTCGTCACCACAGTCGAAAGCCGGATCTGCCGCGACTGCGGCCAGGACCATTCGCTGAAAATCCCCCGGGCCGCGGCCCGCTGATTAAGGAGTGAGGCCATGAGGAAACTGCCCGTCGAGATCGTCTCATCCACTCTCGCGGTGACGACGCTGTTCTATCCTTGGCACCTTCCGGTGTGGGCGATCTTTGTCGCCTGGGCCGGGACCTTCGCGGCCGGCGGCCCGAAGCCCGAGGTGTTGCGCAAGATCTGGCCCTGCATGCTTCTCGGCAATGTCACGGCCTGCATCATCGTCGTGCTGTTCGGGCTCGCGTCGCAGAACCTCTCGGGAACCTCGCTCACGATCGCGCAATGCGTGATCCTGTTCTGCCTCAACGGCGGGATGATGGCCCTCGGCCGGTTCGAGCCGCTGAGCTTCATCCCCGGCATGTTCTTCGGCTTCGCCTCGTTCTTCGCCACTTACTTCGGCGGCTTCGGCCCGACCCCGAAGGACCCCGCGATCGCGCTGCTCTCCGTCGCGGCCATGAACGCGCTCGGCCCGATCTACGCGATCCTGACCGCCAGGTTCGGCGCACACCACCATCCGACGGGATCCCACGCCGCCCCGGCGAGCGCCCCGGCGCGGTCCTGAACCGCGCCCGCCTCGCTCCTCTCTCCCCCGACGGCTGAAAGTCATGTCCATGTCCCGCAGGTCTTTCCTCTCCGCCTCGGCGGGGGCGACGGCGCTCGCCGCGACGCCCGCCTCGACGTCGCGCGCCGACGCCGAGCGGGGGATCGTCCGCCCCCGGCTCGCCGCCTCCCGAACCGGCATGGTCACGAGCCCTCACACGCTCGCGAGCGAGGCCGGGGCCGAGGTGCTGCGCCAGGGCGGCGACGCCATCGAGGCGGCGGTCGCGATCGGGGCCGCGATCGCCGTGCTCTACCCGCATTTCTGCGGGATCGGCGGCGATGCGATCTGGATGATCGCTGATCGGGACGGGCGGCGCTCCACCATCATGGGCATCGGCCAAGCGCCGGCCAACGTCCCGGCTTATGACGGGCCGATCCCGTTGCGCGGGCCCGCCTCCACGGCGTCCTCCGCCTGCGCCGTCGACGCCTGGCGGGTGGCGCTCGACTTCTCGAAGCGGCACTGGGGCGGCCGGAAGTCGCTCGCGGAGCTGATGGGGCCGGCGATCGGCCATGCCGAAAACGGCTTCGCCTGTTCGCCCTCGCAAGCGTTCTGGACCAACTTCCGAGAGGCAGACCTGCCCCAGTGGCGCGGCTTCGCCCGCACCTTCCTGCCGGGCGGCAAGACGCCGCGCGTCGGCGAGAGCTTCGTGCAGAAAGAGCTCGCGGAAAGCCTGAAGCTGATCGCGAACAACGGCCCCCGCGACTTTTACGAGGGCGAACTCGCCGCTCGCCTCGTGAAGGGACTTTCGGCCGCCGGATCGCCGCTCACCGCAGCCGACCTCGCCGCGACGCACGCGCTGCTCGAGGAGCCGGTGGCGCTCGACTATCGCGGGCTGACGCTGCTCGCCCCGCCGCCGCCGACGCAGGGGATCTCGACGCTTGCGATCCTTGGCGTATTGAATCGCTTCGACCTTGCCTCGGTCGAGGAGGGGAGCGCGGATTACTATCACCTCTGCGTCGAGGCGGTGAAACAGGCGTTCCTCGACCGCGGGCGGATCGCCGATCCGCATTTTTCGGACCTGCCCGCGGACCTGTGGCTCGACGAGGCCACGCTCGATCGCAAGGCCGCCGCGATCGACCGCCGACGCGCGCGGCCGTGGCCAGCGACCTTCAAGACCGGCGACACCGTGTTCTTCGGCACGACCGACACAATGGGGCGCAGCGTCAGCGTGCTGCAAAGCACCTATTTCGACTGGGGCAGCGGCGTCGTGGTCGGCGACACCGGCGTGCTCTGGCAGAACCGCGGCGCAGCTTTCAGCACGGACCCGCGAAGCCCGAACTTGATCGCCCCCGGGAAGCGGCCGTTCTACACGCTCAATCCCGGCATGGCGCTAAAGAACGGCCGGCCTCACATCCTCTACGGGACGCAAGGCGCCGACGGCCAGCCGCAGACCCTGACCGTCGCGCTCACCCGCCTGATCGACTACGGGCTCGACCCCGCTGAGGCGCTGGCGCGCCCTCGCTTCCTGCTCGGCCGGACCTTCTCTGACAGCCGCGACACGCTGAAGCTTGAAGCGAGCGTCGGCTCGGCCACCGTCGGAGCGCTGGAACGGATGGGGCACGAGACGAGCGTGATCGACTCCAACAGCCCGCTCGCCGGTCAGGCCGGCGTCATCGCGATCCAGGACGACGGTTCGATGATCGGCGCGCACGATCCCCGTAGCGACGGCGCTGCCATAGGTGTCTAAGGCTCTCAGACATCTGCGCGCATGTATTTAACGTTCAGTCGACAAGCAATTATGTTAAGATATAGTATGGAATATTTCAATTTAATTGAAGAAGATATTTGCGTTTTTATGCAAATTGAGTGCGGAATCTGCCGCCGCATTGACGCGTCAGCGCGGCATTTGCCGCGCCGGCAGGCGGAAAGTCAGAAAGACGGAATAGTCTAGCGTCACCTCGAGCTTGGCGTTCAGCCTCGTGCTCGTGCATCGGCCAGGTCGCTCGAATAACTCGCAAACCAGTTTGGGCTGATGCACGCCGCGCTGCGCGGCCAAACGCTCGCTTCGTAAAGTCGACAGCGACCATGCCGAATGGCGGCAGAGGGGAGTTAGCTCGTGATGGAGGGTCGTCGTGGGTTTCGCTCGAAGGTGGGGTTGCCGCTTTGGCGCGGCGGACGAGATCTCCGAGCCACGAGGAGACCAATATGCACGGTGATCGAGACCGACCGCTAACCGGAACAGATGCAACGCCGAAAGTGCAGAGAGGCGAGAACATAAAGGACCTTGTCACCCCCGGCGCCGACGCGGACGAAGAAGCGGAAGCGGAAGAGATCGCCCCGCCGGGCGGCCAGAAGGTCAGTGCGAATGAGACGCGGGCCAATCCGGAGCCTGGCGAGGCGCCGGAGGAGGAACAGTCGCCGACGTAATTCGTGTCGACTGCCCGGAGACGGAACGATCGGAGCGACGCAAGCTTCCCCTCTGTGTCGCCGCATTCCCGTCGGCGGACTAGGTCGTCCGAACCGACGTCGGTGGCCCTGGAGGACAAGCAGCGTACCTTAACCCCACGCCGCGGGCCTCGGCAGGAGCCGGCTGCAGCCATTCAAGGGTCTGTCGGGGATCTCGCCTCGGGTAGCTTGATGCGGCTGCTTGAACTACCGAACACACCCTCGCAAACGACGGGCAAGCGGAGATTGTTCGATCTCAGTCCGTACCGCTCAGCCAGCTCTTTCAGCGCAACTCTCTCTCCAAAAATTCAGTTGCGCCCGCGGCTCGCCAGAACCACAGGGTTTGCGCGCCGAGCTGTGTAGGTCGACGCGGCGCAAGCGCGGCAGATCCGCTCTCTGCCGCGCCAATTTCTCCAAAGCTGTGTAGTCGCTGACGTGACCCCCGTTTTTTATCCAGCGGAAGCGAGAGTCCTGTCGTGATCTGAGCCATCGTCGATGGCGGTTTCAAGAGGCCGAAGCGCGGAGCCGTCAGGTTGCGCAGCGCTTCGGCCGGCGGTCTCGAGGATGGCGCCGGCGTAGGCCCGAGGCGTCATCCAGCCGAGTTTGGAGTGCGGTCGTTCCTCGTTGTAGTCGCGTCGCCAAGCCTCGAGCACGGCGCGGGCGTGCGGCAGCGAGCGGAACAGCGTCTCGTTCAGAAGCTCGTCGCGCAGCCGGCCGTTGAAGCTCTCGATGAAGCCGTTCTGCTGGGGCTTGCCCGGCGCGATGTAATGCCAGCCGACGCCGCTCTCGTCCGCCCAGCCGAGGATCGCGTTCGAGGTGAACTCGGTTCCGTTGTCGCTGACGATCGTCGTCGGCCGACCGCGCCGGCGCACGATGTCGTCGAGCTCGCGCGCGACTCGCAGGCCGGACAGCGAAGTGTCTGCCGCGAGCGCCAGGCATTCCCGCGTGCAATCGTCCCCCACCGCGAGGATCCGGAAGCGGCGCCCGTCCGTGAGCTGGTCGGACAGGAAGTCCAGGCTCCAGCGCTGGTTCGCCGCGAGCGGCGTCTCGATCGGCCGCCGCGTTCCTATCGCTCGCTTGCGCCCGCCGCGCCGGCGCACCGTCAGCTTCTCCTCGCGATAGAGCCGCTGCACGCGCTTGCGGTTGACCGCATGGCCCTCCCGCTTCAGCAGGACATATAGCCGCCGGTAGCCGAAGCGACGGCGCTCGGCCGCCAGTTCCTTCAACCGTCCGCGCAGCGCAGCGTCGTCGGGACGCGTCCCTTAGTATCGCACGCTCGTCCGGTCGACGCCGACCACCCGGCACGCCCGCCGCTCGCTCATCTCGAAGGTCGCGGCGAGATACGCCACGGCCTCCCGTCGCGCTGCGGGCGTCACCACTTTTTTCCCAGAAGGTCCTTCAGCGCGGCGTTGTCGAGCATCGCGTCCGCCAGCATTCGCTTCAGCCGGCCGTTCTCGTCCTCCAGCCCCTTCAGCCGCCTCGCCTCCGAGACGTCGAGCCCGCCGAACTTGGCCTTCCACTTGTAGAACGTTGCAGAGCTGACGCCGTGCTTCCGGCAGACCTCCGCGGTCGCGACGCCCGCCTCCTGCTCGCGCAGGATCACGATGATCTGCTCTTCCGTGAACCGTGACTTCTTCATCCGTCCGTCCCTCGTGCTGGGCAGACTCTAGCTATCCATGGAGGAGTTTCAGGGGGTCACGGCACTTGGATGACCCTCTACGCAGGTCAAGGCGGTCTCATTTCTGCGAGCCGTGGAGTGTCCATCCTTACGGAGTCCGTGCCGGAGCATTCTGCCGTCACCGCGCTTTGGCCGGAACGCCGAAGAGGCAGCGTAACCGTCGAGTGTTCGCAGCGTTCTAGCTTAGCTGGTTCCTTCTGCCGCGCCTCAGAATTGGTCACCGACAGCGTCGCCTAAGGCGCGGACGTCATTTGTGATATTCGTCGGTTGATCCCGCCGCGCACGGCCTGTGCGTGCGATCGGTCATGGAGCCTGAACGAGATGGCTTACATTCTTGCCGCAGCGCTGATCGGGGTCGTGGCGGGGCTGCGCGCCATGACCGCGCCAGCAGCCGTCAGTTGGGCTGCGCATCTCGGCTGGATCGACCTGTCCCAGTCCTGGCTCGCCTTCATGGGCTATGCTTGGACGCCTTACGTTTTCACGCTGCTTGCGCTCATGGAGTTCGTCACCGACCAACTGCCGTCGACGCCGAGCCGCAACGTCCCGCCGCAGTTCGGAGCGCGGATCGCAATGGGCGCGCTGTGCGGGGCGGCGATCGGGGTCGCAGGCGATTCGCTCGTCATCGGTCTGATCGCAGGGGTTGCGGGAGCCGTCGCCGGCACGCTCGGCGGCGCCGCGGCGCGCGCGAAACTGGCGGGCTCCTTCGGTCGCGACCTTCCGGCCGGGCTCATTGAGGACGCCGCCGCGATTGCGGTGGCCCATCTCGCCGTCCGGGCGCTCTGATGACCCGCGCGTTCGACGCGATCGTCATCGGCGCGGGGCAAGCCGGACCGTCGATGGCGGCGCATCTCGCGGCGGCAGGGCGCAAGGTGGCGATCGTCGAGCGCCATCTCGTCGGCGGCACATGCGTCAACACCGGCTGCACGCCGACCAAGGCCATGGTGGCGAGCGCATATGCGGCCCATCTCGCCCGCCGCGCCGGGGACTACGGCATTGGGACCGGCCCGGTGTCGGTCGACATGGCGTCCGTCAAAGCCCGCAAGGACGCGATCGCCGGCGCCTCCCGGCGGAACAACGAGGTCTGGCTCGACAGTCTCGACGGCGTGACGCTGATCCGCGGTCACGCCCGCTTCGTCGGCCCGCACCGGCTTGAGGTCGCGGGCGAGACGCTCACCGCACCTCAGATCTTCCTCAACGTCGGCGGCCGCGCGGCGACGCCGGCCATGCCGGGGCTTGATACGATCTCCTACCTCACCAACAGCTCGCTGCTCGAACTCGACGTCGTGCCGCGCAGCCTCGTAGTCATCGGCGGCAGCTACATCGGGCTCGAATTCGCGCAGATCTTCCGCCGTCTGGGCGCCGAGGTGACGGTTGTCGAGATGGGCCCGCGGATCGTCGCGCGCGAAGACCAGGAGACGTCAGACGCGATCCAGGCGTTCCTGGAGGAAGAAGGCGTCCGTTTCCGCCTCAACGCCGAATGCATCAGCTTCGAAAACCGCGGCGACGAGATCGCAGCCGCGGTCAGTTGCACGTCTGGCGAAGCCGCCGAAATCGGCTCGCACGTGCTGCTCGCGGTCGGCCGCCGCCCGAACACCGACGATCTCGGGCTGGAGGCCGCAGGCGTCGCGCTCGATCAACGCGGTTATGTCGTCGTGGACGACGAGTTGCGAACGAGCGTCGAGGGGATCTGGGCGCTCGGCGACTGCAACGGCCGCGGGGCCTTCACGCATACCGCCTACAACGACTTCGAGATCGTCTCCGCGAACCTGCTCGATGGGGGCGCCAGGCGGATCGGGGATCGCTTTCCGGTCTACGCGCTTTACACGGACCCGCCGCTCGGGCGCATCGGCATGACTGAAGCGCAAGCCCGCGCCGCCGGGGTCTCCTATAAGGTCGCGACCCGCCCGATGGCCCGGGTCGGTCGCGCGGTGGAGAAGGGCGAGACCAAAGGCTTCATGAAGGCGATCGTCGACGCCCGGACCGATTTGATGCTAGGGGCCGCCGTTCTCGGCGTCGGCGGCGACGAGGCGGTGCATGGCCTACTCTACGCGATGCAGGGCGGCGTCACGGCCGACGCGATCCGTCGCACCACGCCAATCCATCCGACGGTCGCGGAACTGTTTCCAACGCTCATGGGCGATCTTCATCTTGCGAACCCATAGCGATCCCCGACGTTGTTGGCGCAGATGCGCAGTAGATCGAAAAAGCAGGCAGACGATCTAGGGTGCGCAGCTGGCTTCAGCACACCCTAGACAGAGCCTGGTGAGCGCGGGGATCAATAGTCCCAGAACGCTGGCACCCAGCGGAACGCGTCGCCATCGACCGCTACCCGGCCGACCGACGGGAACGGCAGATGTGTCGCGACCAGTTGCTCGCCGCTCGCCGCCAGCTCTCTCAGAAGACGAAGCCTGACGAGGGTGGCCTCTTCCGGATCGTGCTCGAAGCCGTTGTGCCAGTCGGGATGATCAAACCCGACCGTGAAAACGGCGTCGCCGGCGAACATGAGCTTTTCGCCGCGGGACCTTATACGGACGACGCTGTGCCCGGGCGTGTGGCCGCCAGTGCGCTGGACGATTACTCCGGGCGCCACCTCGTGCTCGTCCTCGAACGTGCGCAAATTTTCACGATAGTCCTCCGCGAACCGCTTTGCGGCCGCCTTCAGCGCATCCGGAAATCCCTGCGGCATCGCGGTGCGGGTGAAGTCGGGCGACTGCCAGAACTCGACCTCGGCGGCTGCGACGTGGATCCGAAGGTCCGGGCGCAGCCGTTCCTTTATCCCTTCGACGATCAGCCCGCCGACATGGTCCATGTGCATGTGGGTCAGAATCACGTCGGTGACGGACGCGAGGTCGATCCCGGCAGCTTCGAGGCGCATGACCAGCTGCCCCGCGCGCGGCAGGTTCAGATCTGGATCGAAACCAAGACCGGCGTCGATCAGGATTGTCTGCTCGCCACTGCGCGCCACGACCACGTTCAGCGACCAGTCGAAGGCCTCGCGCGGCAGAAACATGTCGTCCAGCCAGGCCGTCCGGTCGGCCGGATCGGCGTTGTGGCCTAACATCTTGGTCGGAAGGGGCAGCACCCCATCGCTCACCACCAGCACGTCGATATCGCCGATCCGCACCGCATAGCGCGACGGAACCAGGTCGCTGGGCTTCGGTAGACCGGCCCCGACAGCATTGCTCATGTCCATCTTCGTTCCCTCTGCAAATGGACCACCATGGCGGAAGCGCGGCGAGCGGCAGAGGATGTGTTCTGCCCTCTGCGACGGGCTGCGCTTCCGGCCCGCTCGAGACTCGTCTTCGAGCGATGCGGGGCAGAGACGAGTTGGCCGTCGTCGGATGTGACACGGCGCGCGAATTTAGTAGCCGCGCCATGAGCGTCGGACGGTCGGGAACATTCGCGCCGGCGGGCGTGGGGCGGCCTGCTCACTCAGAATTCTCCGGCCCAATGTCACATCGAGCGCCGTTCGCTCGTCCTGGCCCCGACCATTCCGTTTGGGACCTCATCATGACCAAAGCCATTCTCGCGTTCGCGATCCTCTTCGGCGCAGGCCTTGCGGCGAACGGCTTCTATATGCTGGCCGACCCGCAGGCTTGGTACTTGGCCGTGCCGGGAGTGACCACCACCGGACCATTCAACCAGCACTTCCTCCGCGACATCGGACTGATTTTCGTGTTCCTCGGATCGGCATTCGCCCTGGGCGCAGCGCGCCGCGACGTCCGCCCGTTGCTGTGGGGCGCGGGGGCAGTCTGGCTTTCGGGCCACGCGCTGTTCCACTTCTGGGAGGTCGCGGCCGGGATCTGCGGACCCGACGCGCTGTTGCGGGACTTTCCCGCGGTGACCACGCCCGCGCTTCTCGCGATCGCCCTCACGGTCTGGTCGGTGCGCCATGCCGACCGCTGACGAGGCTACGAACGCCTTCGAGGCGGAACGGGCCCGGCTTGTGCGGCTCGCCTACCGCATGCTCGGC
Organism: uncultured Methylopila sp.; assembly: GCA_902168115.1. GTDB lineage: Bacteria > Pseudomonadota > Alphaproteobacteria > Rhizobiales > Methylopilaceae > Methylopila. The sequence goes on from CABHPB010000076.1 coordinate 17,689, forward strand.
TCGCTCGGAGAGGCCGAGGACGTCGTGCAAGACGCATGGATCCGCTGGCGGCAGGTCGACCATGCCGTGGTCGCCTCTCCGTCGGCCTTTCTCTCGCGCACCGTCACGCGGCTCTGCCTCGACGTCATGAAGTCGGCGCGCGTTCAGCGCGAGGCCTATTTCGGGACCTGGTTGCCGGAGCCGCTGGCGATCATGCCCGAAGAGGATCTCGCCGACGACGTCACCCTGACGCTGATGCTGGCGCTCGAACGGCTGTCTCCGCTCGAACGGGCGGCGTTCATCCTCCACGACGTCTTCGGTGTGCCTCTCGACGAGGTCGCGACCACGCTCGAGCGCGAGCCCCCGGCCGTTCGACAGCTCGCGTCGCGGGCGAGGAAGCACGTCCAGACCGCGAAGCCGCGGTTCCCGGTCGATCGGGAGGAAGGCGCGAGGATCGCAAAAGCGTTCTTCGAGGCGTCGGCCTCCGGCGACGTCGCCGCACTTCGCTCGATGCTGGCGGCGTCGGTGGTGGTGCATTCCGACGGCGGCGGAAAGGCGCACGCTTTCCCGCGGCCGATCATCGGCATCGAGCGCGTGTCGCGGATGTTCGAAGGCGTGGCGCGCAAGTCGTGGATCCAACAGGCGCGCAAGCTGCAGGATCTCTGGATCGACGGCCTGCCGGGCTATTTCAGCCTGGAGCCGGGGAACGCGTTCCAGACGGTGGCTCTGGAGATCGAGAACGGCCTCATCGTCGGCATCTACTTCACGCGCAATCCCGACAAGCTGGCGCGTCTCGTGGAGCGCTTCGGCGACGGCGCCTCCGCGACGGCCCATTAAGAAACGTCAACGCCGGGCGATCGCGAGCTCCGCCCGGCAGGCGCTGGAGAAATCGCAGAGCGGGTCGAGGTCTCCGGCGGGCCGAATGTCCGCGAAGGCGGCGAGGTCCTTGTCCGGCGAGAAATAGGTCTCGCCGATGCGGTGCATGACGCGCTCGGCCTCCTTCAGCGTCTCCGGCGCGCCGAACAGGCGGATCTTGCTGACAAGCGCATAGAGGTTCACGAGCTTCGCCGGATCGTCGAGCCCATGCCGGAACGCGTCGCCGAACAGGGTGGACGCCTCCCGGATGAACTCTCCGTACAGCGCCTCGCGCCTCGCGCGATCCTGCACCAGCAGCGTCGCGCGTTGCTGGGCGTGCTGCGTGACCCAGGTCGTCGCGAAGGACGCGAGCGCGCCGATGGCCGAGCCCGCAAGCGCGGCGAGAGCCGAGATGTAGGCCGCGTCCATCGGCGCCGCCTCCGTCAGGCCGCGCGCTTCGGCTGCGCCGCGAGCCAGTCGCTGAAGCGCTTTTCCGAGAGCCAGGCGTCGCCCTCGGGCGTCAGCGAGCGGTCGTCGATGACGACGCCAAAGTAGTCCGCCGTGTCGTCGGTCATGACCTCCTTCGCCTCGCCCACGCCCTCGAAGTAGCGCTTCACGAGTTCGGCGAGCGGCATCTTCTCGGGGCCGGCGATCTCGATCATTCCATTCAGCGGCTCGGCGAGCGCCGCCTCCGCGACCTTGGCCGCGACGTCGGCCGAAGCGATCGGCTGGATCGCGGCCGAGGTCGCGCGGGCCACGCCGTCCGCGACGGCGGCTGCGGCGATCGCGGCGACGAACTCGAAGAACTGGGTGGCGCGCACCAGCGTCCAGGGCACGTCCGCAGACGCGATCAGCTCCTCTTGGGCGAGCTTGGCGCGAAAATATCCGCTGTCGAGCAGGCGCTCGGTGCCGACGACCGACAGCGCGACATGGTGAGCGACGCCCGCGGCTTTCTCGGCGGCCGCAAGGTTGCGGCCGGCGCGGACGAAGAAGTCCATGGCGGTCTCGTCCGCGAAGGACGGCGAATTGGCCACGTCGACGACGACGCTCGCGCCTTCCAGCGCCTGAGCGAGGCCCTCGCCGGTGACGGCGTTTACGCCCGAGTTCGGCGAAGCCGCGACGACCTCGTGTCCCTTGGCCTTCAGCGTCGCGACGACCTGAGATCCGATGAGCCCGGTCCCGCCGATGACGACGATCTTCATGTGACGCTCCATGTGTGGCTTCGTCCCCCAATTCGGGACGGTCGCGAGCAAGACGAAGCGGCTAGGCGCGGTGTGACATCGACCGCAAAAAACTTAAGTCAGCGCGTCCGAAGCGAGGGCGAACGGCGAAGCGACCGACTGGGAAGAGGCGCTTGTGCGCTGCGGCCTCATGGAGAAGCTCGCGGCGTTCGACCCGCGTGTCGCAGGAACGCTTCCGCTCGGCATCGCGACGCAGGCCTGCAACATCGACATTCTCGCGCACGCGCCCGGCGCTCACGCGGTTTCCGCTGTGCCGTTCGATCGGCACAGTCATGGGAGCAAGTTCTTCATCCGGCAATGAACGACAGCCGATCGGCCGGTCATCGCCGGGTTCATCGCCCACGGGTGGGCGTTCGAGGTATTTGCCTCGCCAGACCCGGTCGAGATGCAGACGTTCTGGCTACACTTTAGGGTCGAACGGCACTTGTTCGAACTCGGTGGTGATGCGTTTCAAGAAGCGTTGATGAGCCAGCGCAGACATGGCCTGAAGACCTAGCCGGCCTTCGCATCTGCGCTCGGGCTCGCAGGCAATGCTTACGCCGCGATGCTATCGCTCGCGCGGGAGGGCGATGGGCGCCTCAAGACCATGCTTGTGGCCGCAGGCTTCGGGATTCGCGACAATTGACCGATCAGACCGTCGCCTTCAGGATCGACCTCGGAGCCGCCCGCGCGTCAGGGATAGGGTTCGCGCTTGAGGTGCTTGAGATGCAAGACTGACGCGAAGCTTCCAATGGCGTGGAAAGTACGCTCAACGTCGCCACGAGCAACCTTGGGCAGCACCTTCATTTGGGCTTTTGAGTTTGCGAGCCTGCGTCCGGCATTACCGCCTGCGCCTGCCGGTCCCGCGTTTGCTCGGCGGCGATGAGCGCCGCCGCCCGCGATGGGTAGGTTTCGCCCGACGGGACGCCGTCAATCTTATAGGACCAGCGCCCTGGCTCGAATTCGAAAACTTCGTAGTCCATCGCCATCTCCCTGCTGAGAGAGAAACAGCGAGATGGAAAAGGAGGTTCCTTGCGGGCCAAAAGGGTCAGACCGGCAATCCGGAGAGACGGCCCGCTCAAGCTGAACGGCAGGCGCGCCGCGATGAGGTGGCGTCGTGTTACTTCAGCCGCAGTCCTGCTCGATCCAAGACCATCACAGAGACTGGGATCCCTCGTTTCACGCTTTCAGAAACCGTGCAGAAGCGCTCGAACTGATCGAGCACCCGGTCGATCCGGTCCATCTCGCCGGCGTCGTTTCCGAGCAAGATGGCGACTTCGATGCTATCGACGCGCAGCCGGCCTTCTTCATTGCGGCCGATCTCGCATTGGGCCTCAGCGCTGACGCCGCGCGTTTCCTGACGGAATTTGCGAAGCGCGAACACCATGCTGGCCAGAAGGCAGTTAGTGACGCCCGCCAAGAGCAGCTGTTCGGGAAATGGACCGTCCCCGCCTCCAATCGGGGGAGCTTCATCAACAGCCAGCTCAACAAGCGAAGGCCCGAAGTCAACGAGAAAACGAAAATCGTCGACGTGCCGGATGCGGATGATGGGCTTTGATGCGGGTCCGGTCATGGTCGGCGAAACGATAGATACTGAAGCCGCGGCAGTCGGCAACCTAGGCACGACATCTTCCGATCGTCCGCAAGCATCGCTTGTCCAATTTTAGGGTCGTCGCGCTGGGCGATAGCCGAGCCCCTCGCACCTGAGCTGATCGTGTGCGTCTCTTCCGATGATGCGCGCCGCGCCGTCGAATTGAGGCGGCGCGTCGGAGAAGCGACGGATCGCCGTTGAAGGCGTTCCGTGACGGTTAGGGGTTTGGAATGCTGGCGTCACCGGGCTCTTTTGGAGCGCTTTCTGGACTGTTAGCTGGGTCTTGGGGAGAGTTGCGACGGTCGCAGCGCTCTGTTCGGTGAGGGAGGCCGAAGCGACCGTCGGCCCCGAAGGCCGCACTTCCATCGCGCCCATCGGCGGCCGCGAGGCGTTCGCTATGAGTTGGGAGACGGCTTCTTCCACCAGTTCCTCGTACGGAAGATCGTCGCCGGTGTCGTTTGCGCTTCGTAGTAGCGCTTCGCCGAGCGCGCGGTAGTAGTAGGTCCTTGACGCACTGACGTTGCGCGCATTGATTTCCGCGCCGACGCCTGCCAGCAAGCGCTCGATTTTTCCGGTCGACTGCGCAGACCTTGACGCTTGGCGAAGAACGGCGAGTTGCGACAGAACCCGATCGCTCTCGGCGTCCGAGAGGCCGCGGCTGGCGAGGGATTCTCGCTCTCGCGTGTCGGTCAGATCGCCGCCGTTTCCCCCGAACTGCGAGAGCAATCGGTAGGCTTGTCCTTGGACGCGCTCGATGTCCGCAATCTCGTCAAGGCGGCGACCGTCCGAACGGTCGATCTCATTCAGCGCCATCAGCTTTGTCAGATGCTGGGTGAAGGCTGTCTTGAACAGATCGTGCGCTTGGGCGCTCGTGAGGATGGAGGGAATTGGCATGGCGAACAGGGTTTCGGCGAGGGCCGACAGTTGCACCGCCCGGAACCGCGCGGTCCGCGAATCCATCGTGCGCAGAGAAATTTTCAGGTGCGATCGTCCGATCCGGCAAGCGATTTCCGATGGCGGCCGGCGGCGCCAGTAATAAACGGCGCCGCGGCGCTCGAGACTGCTCAGGAGGGGCATGCGCGGACTTCCTGTGTCCCTATCGCGTGTCCCAGGTCTGTGCCCCACGGCGTGTGGAGGCTACTCAGCCAGATCGCAAAGCCACTCAGTCTCTTGGGGTCGAGAGATTCTTGGCTGGGGCGGGAGGATTCGAACCTCCGCATGGGGGAATCAAAATCCCCTGCCTTACCGCTTGGCTACGCCCCAACGACCGGCTAGGCCGGCGAGCGGGTTGGATAGCGGGAGCCGCGATCCGCCGCAACAGTTCCGCGGGGTAAGTCCGGCATGTCCGATACGCTCGATCTCGACCGCACCATCGACGCGCCGGCCGGCGCCGTGGTCGAGGTCGCGCCGAACGTCCGGCGGGTGGTCGCGCCGAACCCGTCGCCTTTCACCTTCACCGGCACCGCCACCTACGTCGTCGGGCGCGGCCGGGTCGCGATCGTCGATCCGGGACCGGACCACGAAGGGCATCGGGCGGTCGTCCTGGATGCGCTCGCGGGGGAGACCGTCGAGGCGATCGTCGTCACGCACACGCATATGGACCACACCGCGGGCGTGCGGGCGATGGCGGAGGCGACCGGCGCGAAGGTCGTCGGCGCGGGGCCGCACCGCGCGTTCCGGTCCCTGCACGACGGCGAGACCAACCGGCTCGACGCCAGCGCCGACACGGCCTACCGGCCCGATCTGGAGCTTCGCGACGGGGAGGGGGTGTCGGGGCCCGGATGGTCGCTGGTCGCGATCGCGACGCCCGGCCACACCGCGAACCACCTCTGCTTCTCGATGCCGGAGAACCGGCTGCTGCTGTCGGGCGATCACGTCATGGCCTGGTCGACGACGATCGTCGCCCCACCGGACGGGGCGATGGGGCCTTACGTCGCCTCGCTGAAGACGCTGATCGCGCGCGAGGAGGAGCTCTATCTTCCCGGACACGGGCCGGTCGTGAAGAACGCGCGGGCCTTCACCCGCCACTTGCTCGGCCACCGGCTGATGCGCGAGACGGCGATCCGGGAGCGTCTCGCGGGCGGGCCGCGCATGATCCCGGAGCTCGTCGCCGAACTCTACCGGGGGCTCGATCCGCGGCTCTCGGGCGCGGCCGGCCTGTCGGTCTTCGCCCATCTCGAGGAGCTTTGCGCGCGCGGGCTCGCGCAGACTGACGGGCCACCGCAGCTCGACGGCGTCTTCCGCGCGCCCGATTGAGGCTCAGGGCGCCGCGTTCGCCGCTGTGGCGAGATCGGCCAGAAAACTTTTGACGCGCGCGGCGTTGGAGCCGAAATCGGACGGGCCGATCCGGGAGGCCGAGCGCATGTCGACCCGGGCGCCGTCGCCCTCCGGGCGGATGCGGATCGTCACGTCCTCCGACAGCCCGAGGATCATGGTGCTGGCGACGGCCTCGATCCGGCCGCGCGGAGGTCCGCCGCGGGGGTAGGAGGTGGGGCCGAGAAGGCGCCACTTGCGATCCTCGACAAGCCCGAGCGCGAGGTTCGAGACCTCCTCCGGCGATAGCTGCAGCGACAGGCTCTTCACGTCCGGATAGTGCGCGCGCTGGCTCTCGGCCTGCGCGGCGGGGATGTCTCCGGGCGCTGGAAGGTCTGCCTGGCCCCGATCGAAGCGCGCGCGGTCGAAGCGCGGCGGGTCGGCGAGGTCGGTCGACACGTCCGTCGTCGCGAGCGGCGCGGCGAAGCCGTTCGCGGTCGCGACATAGACCGGGCCGGCGAGCAGCAGGAGCGCGAGCGCGACCGCGAAGATCGCGCGCACGCCGCCGGTCCGGCCGGTCCGCCAGACGACGCCCATGGCGAGGATCGCGAGCGGAATGACGAGCGCGGCGAGCGCCAACCCCGACAGGAAGGCGGCGAAGCCGGCCGAGGCTTCGACCATGTGCGTGCGGACGAGAATGAAGGCGTAGAGCGTCACCAGCGCGGCGAACAGCGCGAGCGACGCGACGAAGCGCGCGAGGATCGAGGGCCGCGGCTTCTCGAACCGGGGCAGGGGCGACAGACGCTTCATTTGGCCGGCCCGCAGATGCGCTTGAGTGCGAGGTAGTCGGCCGCGTCCATGAGCGGCGTCGTCGGACCGTCGCCGGCGGCGTCGTCGATCGCGGCCTGTCGCTCGGCGGTCTGCGGGTGGGACGACAGCCAGTCCATGATCGAGGCGCCCTTGTCCGTCTTTCCGGGCTTGTCCGCCTCGCCCTTGTCCTTGTCCTTGTCCTCGGCCGCCTTGCCGTCCTCGCGGTCGCGCGCGGTGAGGCGCGTGAGCAGGGTGCCGACGGCCTTCGCGTCCGCGCCGAGCGACTTCATGATCCCGACCGCATACATGTCGGCGTCCCGCTCGGCCTCGCGGGAGTAGGAGGCCTCGCTCGCCGCCTGCGCGATGGCGATCGCCGCCGCGCCGCCGACGAAGTCGCCGATCACGAAGCCGAGCACCAGCGAGGTGCCGCCGGCCGCGAGCGCGTGGCGGGTGCCGTCGCGATGGGCGACATGGCCGATCTCGTGGGCGAGCACGCCGGCGACCTCGTCGCCCGAGATGGATTCCTGCAAGAGGCCGTCCATCAGGTAGATCGGCCCGCCCGGCAGCGCGAGCGCGTTCACCATCTCGGTGCGGACCGCGATGATCTGGATCGGGACAGGCAAGCCCGCGGCGTCCGACAGGCGCTTCGACAGTCGGTCGAGCGCCTCGCGGCCGGGCCGCTCCTGCGAGCCCGCGCCGCATTCGAAGTCGCCGGGCCCGGTGGGCAGCATGGCGCGCAGCTGGACGTCCGCGGCCCGCCCCATGCGCTGGTCGACGCTCCAGGGCAGCATGGGCGTCACGGCGGCGGCGATCTGGGGGATGCCGAAGAAGCCGAAGATCGTCAGCGAGACGACGGCGAACAGGCTCCAGAACACGACCTTGCGGGTCGTGCCGCTCTCCGCGACGAGCCTCGCGCCGAGCCTGGGGGCGACCCGCCGCGTCTGGTCGGCGAGGGCGGCGTCGCGGATTTCGAGGCGAGCCAGCGGCGGCCCGCCGTCGCGCGTCAGCCGGAGCATGCCGTCCGGCGCAGAAAGTTCGCGCAGCGCCTCGTAGGGCCAGCCGTCGAGCCGGCTGCCGTCGGGGCGCAGGATGAGGAGGTCGTGCTCGAGCGAGACATGGACGTCCTGCCGACGGCTGGTCAGCCCGTCGAAGAACACGGCGGTCCCGGTCGTGGTCACGGCGTACGCCTCACAGATTCCGAAGCGCGCCGAAGTCCCGTCGGCGCGCCGAAGCGCAGTTGTGCCAGAGGCCGCGCGCCGCCGCCACTTCGCCGAAGGGGTCGTGCCTCGTCAGAAGCCGCCGAAGTCGATCGCGTCCGCGATGCCCTCGCCGAAGGCGTTGGCCTCCGGCGTCGTCGACTGCGCCGCCATCAGCGCGCCGAGCCCGTGGATCTCGCAGCTCTCGAACGACTTCCGCCAGATCGGGCGGACGCCGAACACCTGCCAGAGCGCCGCGAAGACGAGGCCGACCAGGAAGTAGAAGGCGCCGAAGGCGACGAAGAACACCAGCGGCGGCCGGGTCTGCGCCGACATGCCTTCCAGCACGCCGCCCGAATAGAGCGCCGCGCCGATGCCGAAGCCGAGCGCGCCGACGATCAGGCCGAACAGCAGGGCGACGCCGAGATAGCCGAGATAGACCTTGAAGAAAGCGAAGTTGCCGAGGTCGCAGGCGGCCGCGGCGGGGCCGACGCTGCACCCGTTCGCCCACCAGCGGAACTCGACGGCCCAGTAGACCGGGACGAGGACGATGAAGCCGATCACGCTGACGAGGATGAGCGTGTGCACCGGCGAGGCCGCGCCGATGTTGCCGGTCGCCTCCATGCCGGCGACGAAGGCGATCGGGCCGCCGATCACCACGATGGCCGCGATCCAGACCACGAGCGTGCGCCAGAACAGCTGGCCGCCGGTCGAGGAGAACGCGCCCTGCTGGTCGCCGTACCAGGTGTTGGTCATCTTGTAGCGCTCGAGGCCCGCGCGCATCCACGGATAGGCGAGGCCAAGCGTCAGCACGGTCAGGAGCAGCCACAGCAGCGAGCGCCAGGCGTAGCCCCAGCCCGAGCCGGACTGCTGGAAGCGCACGCCGCGCCAGATGGTGCGGGTCAGCCGGTAGCGGCGGGCGCGATAGAGCGCGTATTGCGCCAGCAAGAGCAGCGCGAAGCCGTAGAGCCCTTGCGCGACCGCCGCCGCCTCCGCGCCCATGTAGAGCGGCGCGAGGAACAGCATGGCGTAGAACGGCACGAGGACGGCGACCGCGATCAGGAAGCCGATGAACAGTTCGACGCCGCGGCCGGTGTATTCGAGGAAGTCGCCGTCGACCTCAGTGTTGTTCCAGAGGAACCGGCGCACGTTGGTCATGTACCAGAAACGGTAGATGCCCAGCGTGATGATCGTGAGGAACAGACCCTTCAGCACGACCGGGAACATCGCGCGGGCCGAGCCGTGGAATTTCGGCCGGACCGACTCGGTCCACGACGAGTCGCTGACTGCTGGAATGTCCATACCGCCCCCCTGGTATCGCCGCGCCGCTTAGATCACGAAATCTCCAGCGAGGCGAGATCAGCGGTTTGTCGTCCGGCCGGCCGATCAGGTTCATCAGGCGGCGCGGATATTCTCCTTCACCGTCCAGTCCTGCGCCCTGTCGAGCGCCCGTCCAAGCCGCTCGAACAGCTCGTCGATCTGGCTTTCCGAGATGACGAGCGGCGGGCAGATCGCGACCGCGTCGCCGATGGCGCGCACGATCAGGCCCTCCTCCTGCGCGAAGGCGACGGCCTTCGCCGCCACGGCCTTCTTCGGATCGAAGGCGCGCTTCGACGCCTTGTCCGCGACGACCTCGACCGCCCCGACGAGACCGAGCCCGCGCGCCTCGCCGACGAGCGGATGGTCGGAGAATGCCGAGAGCCGCTTCTGGAAATGAGGCGTGATCGCCTGCACTTGGCCGAGAATATTCTCGCGCTCCATGATCTCCAGCGTCTTGAGGCCGACGGCGGCGGCGACCGGGTGGCCCGAATAGGTGAAGCCGTGGCCGAACACGCCGATCTTGGCGCTCTGGACGGTCAGCGCCTCGTCGATCCAGTCCGGGATGATGACGGCGCCAAGCGGCACATAGGCCGAGGTGAGAGCCTTCGCGACCGAGACGGTGTCGGGCTTCATGCCGAGCACGGTCGAGCCGAACCACTCGCCGAGCCTTCCAAAACCGCAGATCACCTCGTCGGCGATCAGCATCACGTCGTGCTTTTCGAGCACCGGCTGGATGGCCGCGAAATAGCCCTCCGGCGGCACGATCACGCCGCCGGCGCCCATGACCGGCTCGGCGATGAAGGCCGCGACCGTCTCCGGACCCTCCGCCTCGATCTGCGCGTCGAGCTCGGCGGCGAGGCGTTTCGAGAAGTCGAGCTCGCTCTCGCCCTCCTGCCCGAACCGCCAGTGATGCGGGCAGGCGGCGTGACGCACGCTCGACAGCGGCAGGTCGAAATCGAGGTGGTTGTTCGGCAGCCCGGTGAGGCTCGCGCTCGCGATCGTGACGCCGTGATAGGCCTTGATGCGGCTGATGATCTTTTTCTTTTCAGGCCGTCCGAGCGCGTTGTTGACGTACCAGACGAGCTTCATCTGGGTGTCGTTCGCCTCCGAGCCGGAGGAGCAGAAGAACACCTTGGCGGCCTGGTTCGGCGCGATCTCCTTGAGCTTTTCGGCGAGCGCGATCGCCGGGTCGTGGCTCTTGCCGGTGAAGAGATGCGCGAAGGGCAGCTTGCGCATCTGCTCGGCGGCGGCGTCGACGAGCTCCTCGTTCCCGTGGCCGAGCGCGTTGCACCAGAGGCCCGCCATGCCCTCGATATAGGGCTTGCCGTCGACGTCGTAGACCAGAACCCCGTCGCCGCGCTCGAGGATGAGCGAGCCGGACTGCGGCAGCGTGGCGAGGTTCGAATAGGGGTGAAGAACGGTCGCGACGTCGCGCGCCTGAAGGTTCGTCAGCATGGCTGTCCCGTTGGTCCGCCGCTCGGAGCGTCTCGACGAGACTTAGCCAAGCCGAGGCGGATGCGGAAGACGCAGGACCGTGCGGGCGCGCAGGTCGGCCCCCGCGCCCGCGCCGGACGCCCAACGGTTGCCGTGACTCACCGGCGGCCGAGGCACAGGACGTCGAAGACGCCCTGACCCGCCTGCGCCGCGTCCGTTCCATCGCCCTGCGCCAGCGCGGCCGCCCCGATGCCGAGCGGCGCGACGAGAAGCGCGCCGACGATCGCGCCGCGGAGAAGCATCCCGGCGCGATCGCTTCGCGCGGCCGATCCGAGAAGGCGCCAGACCAACGCGACGTTCCCGGCGAGCAGGGCTCCGATGAGGCAGCACAGCATGTCGCATCCTCCATCAATCAACCTGTATCTTGACTATCAATGTTATAATTGATTATCAATACAAACGTTGATTGATTACGGCGGCGCCCAAGCCGTCGCAGGATGGGAGGCGCGTCATGACCGAACAGGCGTTTGACCGGCCGTCGCCGGTGATCGTTGGACGACCGGAGTGGCTGAAGGCCCGTCGCGATCTGCTCGCGGAGGAGAAGAAGCTGACGGAGCTGAGGGACGAGCTGAGCCGCAGGCGGCGCCGGATGCCGTGGGTGCGGATCGACAGGCCGTACCGCTTCGAGGGCCCGGAGGGGGAGCTCTCGCTGGGCGACCTGTTCGCAGGCCGCAGCCAGCTCCTTGTCTACCACCTGATGTTCCACCCCGACTGGGAGTGGGCCTGCAAGAGCTGCTCGTTCTGGGCGGACCATTTCGACGGGATGATCCCGCATCTCGCCGCGCGCGACGTCGCCTTCGCGGCGATCTCGCGGGCGCCCCGGGCCAGGCTCGCGCGGCAGGCGGAGCGCCTCGGCTGGCGCTTCCCGTGGGTCTCGACGCAAGGCGAGGACTTCAACGCCGACTTCGGCGTCTCCTTCCCGCCGGACGACGACGACGGCGCCTACAATTACGCCCCGCGCGAGGGCACCGACTATTCCGGCGCCGTCGAGCTGCCGGGCTTCAGCGTGTTCGTGCGCGACGCGGAGAGCGGCGCCGTGTTTCACAGCTACTCGACCTACGGCCGCGGCATCGAGCTGATGAACAGCGCCTACAGCGCGCTCGACCTCACGCCGGCCGGCCGAAACGAGGAGGGCCTCGCCCACACCATGGCCTGGGTCCGCCTCCACGACGACTACGCGGCGTGAGGAGAGGCGGCACGGCGGTCGTCAGTCGAGGATGAGCCGGAGGTCGCCGTCGTCTTCGTGCGAGCGGAGTATATCGACCAGCCAGTCGAAGACTGTCGGGCCTCGTGCGGCTCGCGCTTCGTCGAGCTCGCGGGCGACGAAGACGCGGCTCTCCTGGTGGCAGGTCGCCAGCATCATCTCGAGCTGCCTCGTCGTTTCGGGATAGCCGAGATGCTGGCGGGACACGGCCGAGCTGGCCCAGCGGAACGTGAAACCCTCCTGCGGCGTCCCGAATCCCCCGCGAAGGACGTCATTGAACGCGTCGAGGTTCCTGCCCCAGGATAAGTCGGGCGTCAGCACGCGGCTGACTTCGTCGTAGAAGGCTTCGAGCGTTACGGTTCGCGCTCCGTCGATCGTGAATTCCGGCATCATCGCGATGACCCTTCATGCCAGCAGGACAGCGGCTCAGCGCGCTTGGGCGGTATGCCGGTATTCTTTCATGTGATGATTGATCGCCCCGTCATCCAGATGCGAGGCCCGGTCGATCAATCCTCCGGTTGAGAATCGGCCGGCGGTTCGGTCAGTCTTGGCCGTTCCGAAAGGCGAGGCGCATGGCGGAGAGCGAAAAGGTCGTCCCGCTCCCGGACGCGGGAGACGGCCGCGAGGAGGCGCTGGACCGCGCCTTCTTCGCGCTGTCCGATCCGATCCGGCGGGCGATCCTCGACGAACTCGACAAGGGCCCAAAGCTGGTCTCGGAGCTGGCGGAGCCGTTCGACGTCTCGCTGCAGGCGGTCTCGCGCCACATCCAGGTGCTGGTGCGCGCGGGGCTCGTGAGGCAGGAGCGCACCGGGCGCATCTCTCGCTGCAGCCTCGACGTCGGGCCGATGCTCGCCGCCGCTGTCTGGATCAACCGCTACACCAAGTATTGGGAAGCCCAGTTCGAGACGCTCGCGGCGCTGCTGCAGGACGCCGGCGCGCCGGACGAAAGGGAGCCGAAGCGATGAGCGACGCGAACGCCTACGCCGCCGGGAAGGACCGTCTCGCCGCCCTGAGGTCGCGGATCTCGGACCTGCGCCGGGAGATCCGTGAGATCCAGGGCGCGCTGGAGCCGGAGCAGGTGGACGACCACGAATTCGCCGGTTGGGAAGGTCCCGCGCCGCTCTCAAAGCTGTTCGAGGGGCGGCGCGACCTGTTCGTCGTCCACAACATGGGCGCGTCCTGCCCGAACTGCACGCTCTGGGCGGACGGCTACAACGGCGTCTACCGGCATCTTGCGAGCCGGGCCGCCTTCGTGGTCGCGAGCCCCGACCCGACCGACATCCAGCGCCGCCTCGCCGAGGCGCGGGGCTGGCGCTTCCCGATGGTGAGCGATCCGGGCTCGGCCTTCGCCGCGAAGATGGGCTATGTCGACGGGGCCGGCAGGCCGCGGCCGGGCGTCTCCGCCTTCCAGCTGCGCGATGGGGGCATCTGGCGCGTCGCCGACGCCGGCTCGGAGCCGCTCGACGACTTCTGCATCGTCTGGCACCTGTTCGAGATGCTGCCCGGCGGCGCCGGGGGCTGGCGCGCCGAGCCGAGCGAGGAGGCGCAGGCCTCCCGCGCGGCGCGAGGGTAGGGGGCTGCGCTTCGCGACCGGGCGACACCCTCGCCCTCGCCCCGGCCGGAGCGCCGGGGCCCATTACCGTCGACCTTTCAGACAGTCATGCCGCCATTGCGGTCATGGGTCCCGGAACAAGTCCGGGACGACGGCAGCGGTTCGGGCGGGTCGGGCTAGAAACCTTCGCTCCAATGCCGCTCGTCACGGCGCCTGCGGCTTCTTCTGAGGCTCCTCCGGCTCCGGCTTGCGGCCGGCGGCCTTGTCCTTCTCGGTCTCGGCGGCCGGCTTTGGCGCCCTGGCCTGTTCGGCGCCGTCGTGGTCGCCGTCCTCATCGTCCTCCTTCGCGACCGCGGGCTCGTCCCACTGGCAAAGCTTCGACTTCGAGCGGCGCGGCTGCAGGTCGAGATGGAGGTGGGTCTCGTGGTGGCCGTCCGAGCCCGGACCGAGCACCGTCGAGAACCGCCCGCAGGCGCCCGCCTTGAGCCTGTCGGCCATCGGCTTCGGCAGCTCTGGCGCGAACACGCCGAGCGATTTTCCGTCGGCGAAGCCGAAGCCCGAGACGTCGATCGCGTTGGCGCGACCATGCTCGCTCATCTTGCCGCCGGTCGCGCCGTTGCGGCCGCGGCACTGGAAGGAGCCGGCGACGTCGATCTCCTTCAGCTGGAGGTCCGAGGCCTGCGCAGCCGGCGCGACGTCCTCCCTGACGTAAGCGGCGAGTTCGCGCGCCATGGAGCAGCGCAGCGTCGCCGCCGGATGGATGCGAATTTCGGCCCCGTCCGGGCGCTTGACGCTCTTAAGCAGGACGAGCGGTCCGCCGCCGCACACGCCCGGGCCCTCGATCGGCGGGATGCGGTCGGCCTCCGTGACGTCCTCGCTCGCGAGCGTGCGGCAGTCCGGGTCCTCGTCGTGCGGCACGTTGGGCAGGGCGATGTCGGGCGCGGTCGGGCCGGGCGGCGGCTGCGGCGCCTCGGGCTCCAGCGCGGCCATATCGCCCGGACGGCGCGGCGGCAGCGGCACGCCTTCCGGCGCGAGGCCCTGCCCTTCAGGGGCCAGGTGTTTGCCCTCGGGGGCGAGACCCTTGCCCTCGGGCGAAAGACCTTCGACCCTCGACGCCTCGCCCTGCGCAGGCGGCCTTACAGGCGGCAGGGGGACGTGACGGTCGGGCGTCTCGACCTCCGGCTCGGCGGCGGCCGAGCGGACCGCCGCGGTGGTCTGCTCACCGACGCTCATGCGGTTCAGCAGCGCCAGCAGATAGGCCGGGGCCGGGCCGGGTCCGTCCTCGGAGATGCGCGGCGGGTCGGCGGGCGGCGGCGTCTGGCTGGCGACCAGCGCCCATCCGTCAGCCTCGCGCCGGGTCGCGCCGCGCGGCGCCGCGACGTCGAACGGACCGGTCGGCGGCGGCAGGGCCGCGTCGAGCGGATCGGGAGCGGCGGGAGCCGCCGCCGGCGCGGCGGGCCGCTGATTTTCACGCCTGTTCGTCGTGGGCTTTTTCGATCCCGAGCGCGGCCGCTTCGTCGAACGCCGGCTGCGCGACTTCGCCTTCGGCTTCTGCTCCCACGGGAACCGGAACTGCGCCGGCTCGGCCGCCGGCGATACGAGCGCGGAGAGCGCCTGGGGTCGCGGCGCAGCGGCGGCCGGTCCGGCGGACAGCACTCCGGCGGCGCCAAGCGCGGTCGCGACGGCCAGCATTCGGATCATATGGGCAATAGATTACCGCGCGAGCGCCCGAGGCAAGGCGGCCTAAGACCATCGGCGACCTGGGACCCTGCGCGCCGGAGCCGCGACTTCCGGCCGGTTTGCACGCTGCGCGCGCCGCGTGTAACCCTCGGTTTCTCCATCATCAGCGTGATCGCAAAGCCATCGTGTCCGTTCCGGCCAACGTCTCAGTGCTCGACCGCGTCGCGTATCCGTCTGACCTGAAGGGTCTTTCGGACGAGGATCTTGGGCGTCTTAGCGACGAGCTTCGTCAGGAGACGATCTCTGCGGTGTCGGTGACGGGCGGGCACCTTGGCGCGGGGCTCGGGGTGGTCGAGCTGACGGTCGCGCTGCACCATGTGTTCGACACGCCAGGCGACCGGCTGATCTGGGACGTCGGCCACCAGTGCTACCCGCACAAGATCCTGACCGGCCGGCGCGAGCGCATCAGGACGCTGCGCAAGGGCGGGGGCCTCTCCGGCTTCACCCAGCGGGCGGAGAGCGACTACGACCCGTTCGGGGCGGGCCACTCTTCGACCTCGATCTCGGCCGGCCTCGGCATGGCGGTGGCGCGGGACCTCAAGGGCGCGGACAACCACGTCGTCGCGGTGATCGGCGACGGCGCGATGTCCGCCGGCATGGCGTACGAGGCGATGAACAACGCCGGCGCGCTGGGCTCGCGCCTGATCGTCATCCTCAACGACAACGACATGTCGATCGCCCCGCCGACCGGGGCGATGTCGGCTTATCTCGCGCGCCTCGTCTCGGGCCGCACGTACCTGTCGCTGCGCGACATCGGCCGCGGCCTTGCGAGGAAGCTGCCGAAGTTCGTCGAGCGGGGCGCGGCCCGCGCGGAAGAATACGCCCGCGGCTGGGCGATGGGCGGCACGCTGTTCGAGGAGCTCGGCTTCTACTATGTCGGCCCGATCGACGGGCATAATCTCGAGCACCTTCTGCCCGTTCTGAGGAACGTGCGCGACGCCGAGTTCGGCCCGATCCTGGTCCATGTCGTGACCAAGAAGGGCAAGGGTTATGGCCCGGCCGAGGATTCGGAAGACAAGTATCACGGCGTCAGCGCCTTCGACGTGGTCTCCGGGGCGCAGTCAAAACCCAAGGCCAACGCGCCGAGCTACACGAAGGTGTTCGCCGAGAGCCTGATCCGCGAGGCGGCCGAGGACGAGCGCATCGTCGCGATCACCGCCGCGATGCCGGGCGGCACCGGGCTCGACCTGTTCGGCAAGGCCTATCCGACGCGCACCTTCGACGTCGGCATCGCTGAGCAGCACGCCGTCACCTTCGCCGCAGGGCTGGCGACGGAAGGCCTAAAACCCTTCTGCGCGATCTACTCGACCTTTCTGCAGCGCGCCTACGACCAGGTGGTGCACGACGTCGCGATCCAGCGCCTTCCGGTGCGCTTCGCGCTCGACCGGGCCGGGCTCGTCGGCGCCGACGGGGCGACCCATGCCGGGGCCTATGACCTGTCCTATCTCGGCTGCCTGCCGCAGTTCATGCTGATGGCGCCGGCCGACGAGGCCGAGCTCGTCCATATGGTGGCGACGGCGGCGGCTTATGACGAGGGTCCTTGCGCGTTCCGCTATCCGCGCGGCGAGGGGGTGGGGATCGAGCTGCCGGCCTATGGCCAGGCGCTCGCGATCGGCCGCGGCCGCATTCTTCGCGAGGGGACGCGCGTCGCGCTGCTCTCGCTCGGCACGCGGCTTGCGGCGGCGCTGGAGGCGGCCGAGGGGCTCGCGCTCAAGGGAATCTCCGCCACCGTCGCGGACGCGCGCTTCGCAAAGCCGCTCGACCGCGAGCTGATCCTCAATCTCGCGCGCGAGCACGAGGCGCTGATCACGATCGAGGAGGCCTCCGCCGGCGGCTTCGGGGCGAGCGTGCTGCAGCTGCTGGCCGCCGAAGGCGCGCTCGACCGGGGCCTGAAAATCCGCACCCTCGCGCTGCCCGACCGCTTCATCGAGCAGGACAAGCCCGAAAAGCAGATCGTCGAAGCCGGCCTCGACGCAACCGCAATCGCAGCCGCAGCGCTCCATGCGCTCGGGCGAGAGGCGAAGGCGGCGCTGAGGGCGTAGGGCGGCGCGTTAAAGCGTGATGCTTTCAGCCTAAGCCGCTACGTCATGCCCCGGCTTGTCCGGGGCATCCAGTCATCCGTTGCGCGGCGCTTGACGACGATCGCTGGATCCCCCGGACAAGCCGGGGGATGACGAGCTGGACCAAACGCATCAGCCTTGGCGACGGTTCTTCGCGACGGAAGCTCAGCGCGCCGCGCGCGCCTTCAAGGCGTGGTCGGCCAGCGTCTTGCCGAGCGACCAGACCGCGCCGGGAACCTTGTGGCTGTCCGCGATCACTGCCTCGAAGCCGCGTTCGATCCAGTCACAGTCGGCCTCGCTCATCACCATGGTCGGCAGCAGCTTGACCGTATGACTGGCATGGCCGGCGACCTGCACGAGGATCTTGTGCTCCTTGAAGAGCGGGATGGTGATCAGCTGGCAGAACAGCCCTGCGTTCACCGTCTCGAGCAGGCTCCACGCGGCCCGCAGCTTCAGCGTTTTCGGTGCGCCGAATTCGAGCCCGATCATCAGGCCCTTGCCGCGCACCTCCTTCACCATCTCGTAGCGCTGTGTCAGCCCCTCGAAGAACGAGATCAGCCGCGCGCCGGTCGCCGCCGCCTTCTCGATCAGGCGCTCGGAGCGGATGACCTCCAGCGTCGCGAGGCCCGCCGCCATCGCGAGGTCGTTCTTGGCGAAGGTCGAGCCGTGCACCACGGCCTTGTCCATGCGCGAGAACACCTTGTCGAAGATAGGCTTCTTGGACAGCACCACGCCGACCGGCACATGGCCGCCCGACAGGGCCTTGGCGAGAAGCACCATGTCGGGCTCGACGCCCCAATGCTCGATCGCGAGGAACTTTCCGGTGCGGCCGAGCCCGGTCTGGATCTCGTCGGCGACGAACAGCGTCCCGAACTTGCGGCAGAGCGCCTGCGCGCCGGCGAGGTAGCCGTCGTCGGGCATGTTGACGCCCTTGCCCTGGATCGGCTCGACGATGAACGCCGCGATCTCGCGGGTCGCAAGCGCCTGCTCGAGCGCTGCGAGGTCGTTGAACGGCACGCGCACGCAGCCGGGCAGCGTCTCGCCGAAACCGTCGCGGAAGATCGCGTCGCCGTTCAGCGACAGCGCGCCGTAGGTCAGGCCATGGAAGGCGTGGTCGCAGAACACGACGCCGGGCCGCTTCGTGGCGGCCCGCGCAAACTTGATCGCGGCCTCGACGGCCTCAGCGCCGGAGTTGCAGAAGAACGCCTTGTCGAGGAAGGGCGTGTGTTCGAGCAGTTTTTCGGCGAGCAGCGCCGCCAACACCGGCACGTCCATCTGGACGAGGTTCGGCAGGTCGCTCGCGAGCACGCTCTGCAGCGCGTCGCGCACGATCGGGTGGTTGCGGCCGAGGCCGAACACGCCGAAGCCGCTCAACAGGTCGAGATAGCGGACGTCCTGGCGGTCGTAGAGGTACTGGCCGCGGCCGCGCCGGAAGCCGACGTCGTAGCCGATGGTCTGCAGCACCTTCACCATCATCTCGTTGAGATGCTGCGTGTGCAGCGCATAGCGCTCCGGCTCGCGCTCGGCGATGAGCGCGGCGACGTCGAACGGCTTGGTCTCGCCGGCGGGCGCGGTTTTCAGCACGGTGGCGTTCTGCATTGCGGACGGTCTACCCAGCGATGGAGGCCTTGGATCGGAAAATAGCGCGCCAGACGCGTTCGCAGAACCTCGGCGGGACGATGTCGGCCGCGACGATCGTCAAGCCGGCTTTCGGAAGCGGCGTCGCGCCGCAGATTGACCCGCGGCGCCCCCCTTCCTAACATTCTTCCGCCTAAGGACGGCGTGGCGCGGGCGTCTTTCCGGTCTCGGCGCCGACGTCGTCATCCGGCGGTCGCCTTCATGGCTGAGGGATCGGCCTCGCGACCAGAAGCCCCCAACAGCCTTCGTGTGATCCCTTGATCGAACTCGGCCTTGCCGGCGCAAGCATTGCAGCCTGGATCTGCATCGTGGCGCTGCGCGACGGTTTCTGGCTGATGCGGGAGGTCGACAGCGCGAGCGACGCCCCCGCCCCCGCCGTCTGGCCGGCGGTCGTCGCCGTGGTCCCGGCCCGTGACGAGGCGGACGTGATCGGGCGGTCGATCGAGAGCCTGCTCCGTCAGGACTACCGGGGCGATTTTCGCATCGTCCTGGTCGACGACGGCAGCTCCGACGCCACCTCGGCGATCGCGCGCGCCGCGGCGGAGCGGCTCGGCGCGGAGGATCGCCTGACAGTTCTCCAGGGCGCGCCGCCGCCCGCCGGCTGGACCGGCAAGCTGTGGGCGGTCTCGCAGGGGGTGGATCGCGCGAGCGCGACGGGGGGGCCCAAATATCCGCCCAAGTATCTGCTGCTGACGGACGCCGACATCGTCCATGCGGCCGACAGCGTCAGCCGCCTCGCGGCCCGTGCCGAGGCGAGAAACCTCGCGCTGGTCTCGCTGATGGCGCGGCTGCGCTGCGAGAGCCTTGCGGAGCGGGCGACGATCCCAGCCTTCGTGTTCTTCTTCCAGATGCTCTACCCCTTCGCCCGGGTGAACCGGCCGGGCGGCGTCGGCGCCGCCGCGGGCGGCTGCATGCTGGCGAAGCGCGAGGCGCTCGCCGCGGCCGGCGGCGTCGCTTCCGTCCGCACTGCCCTGATCGACGACTGCGCGCTCGGCGCGGCGCTCAAGCGGCAGGGGCCCGTCTGGCTTGGCCTGACCGACCGCGTCGTCAGCATCCGCGACTATCCGCGCTTGGCCGACATCGCCGCCATGGTGTCGCGCTCGGCCTATGCCGAGCTCCGCTATTCGCCGTGGCGGCTCGCGGGGGCGCTCGGCGGGCTCGCGCTGGTCTATGGCGCGCCGCCCGCGCTCGCGATCTTCGGCGAGGGACCAGCACGCTGGCTCGGGCTGGCGGCCTGGGTCGTCATGGCGATCGCGTTCCAGCCGATCCTGAGGTTCTACCGACGCTCGCCCGTATGGGGCGTGCTGTTGCCCGTCATCGCGGCCTTCTACGCCGGCTGCACCGTGCTATCGGCCTGGCAGCACATGCGCGGCCGGGGCGGCATGTGGAAGGGCCGCGCGCAGGCGGCGCTCGGCGGATGAGCGTGGCGTCCATCGACGATTTCGCCTCCGGCAAAGGCCATCGCGACGAGAATTTTCCGGTCGCGAGCCGCCTCGTCTCAGCCTGCCATCGCGCGCCGATCATGGCGTTCTACCGGTTCGCGCGCGGCGCCGACGACGTCGCCGACCATCCGGACGCGGCGCCCGAGGCCAAGCTCGCCCGGCTAGGCGCCATGCGCGCGACGCTGTCTGGCGAAGCCGACGCCAACCCCGAGGCCGCCGCCCTGCGCGCCGTCTGCGCCGAGCGCGGCCTGCCGATCGCCCACGGGCTCGACCTGCTGACCGCCTTCGAGCGCGACTGCACGGTCAGGCGCTACGAGACGTGGGACGGTCTCATCGATTACTGCCGGGTCTCCGCGATGCCGGTCGGCCGCTTCGTGCTCGACGTCCATGGCGAGGCGCGCGACACGTGGGAGGCGTCCGACGCGCTCTGCGCGGCATTGCAGGTCATCAACCACACGCAGGATTGTTCGAAGGATTTCCGCGCGCTCGACCGGGTCTACCTGCCGCTCGACATCCTCGACGGCCATGGCGCGCGGCTAGAAGATCTAGGCGCGGCCGTCGCGACGCCGGCCCTGCGCGCGGCGATCGTCGAGATGGCGGAGAAAAGCCTCGGCCTTCTCGACCGGTCTTCGGGGTTCGCGAGAATGATCCGCGACCGGCGGCTCGCGACGGAAGTCGCCGTCATCCACGGGCTCGCGCGGGATCTCGCGAAGCGCCTGCTCGTGCGCGATCCGCTGAGCGAGCGGGTCCATCACGGCAAGCTCGAGGCGCTGATGCGCGCGGCGGGCGCAGCAGTGCGCCATGTGATCGGGCTTCGCGGATGACCGCAGTCCCCTCGCCCGACGAGATCAGGGCCAAGGTCGCCGGCTCGAGCTTCTACGCCCCGCTGCGCGCTTTGCCGCCGGAAGAGCGCGAGGCGATGTTCGCGATCTACGCCTTCTGCCGCGCGGTCGACGACATCGCCGACGACCAGCAGGGCGCCCGGCCGGAGCGCGCCGCGGCGCTCGCGCGCTGGCGAGACGACGTCGACGCGCTGTACGACGGCGGCGATGCCGGCCAGGCCGCGTTTCTCGCCGGCTCGATCGCCCGCTTCGGCCTCGCGCGGGACGACTTCCACGCGGTGATCGACGGGATGCAGATGGATGTCGATCGCGACCTCCGCTGGCCGGACGCGGCGACCCTCGACCTTTACTGCGACCGCGTCGCCTCCGCGGTCGGGCGGCTGTCGGTGCGGGTGTTCGGTATGGAGACGGAGACGGGGATCGCGCTCTCCCACCACCTCGGCCGCGCGCTGCAGCTGACCAACATCCTTCGGGACATCGACGAGGATGCCGCGATCGGCCGTGTCTACCTGCCGGCCGAAGACCTCGTCGCCGCCGGCGTTCCCCTCACCTCCCCGGCCGAGGTCGCGGCCGACCCGCGCATCGACGCCGCGGCCCGCGGGGTGGCGCGGCAGGCGCATGCGCATTACCGCGAGGCGGAGGCGATTCTGGCGTCGCGGCCCAAGGGGCTTCTCATCGCGCCGCGCATGATGGCGGTCGTCTACGGCAGGATCCTCGCGCGGCTCGAGGCGACCGGCTGGCGGCCTCCGCGCCGGCGCGTGAAGGTCAACAAGCTCGCGCTGGTCTGGACGTTCCTGCGGCTGCGGCTGACGTCGTGACGCGAACCGTCCGGATCGTCGGCGCGGGCTTAAGCGGGCTCTCGGCCGCGGTGGAGCTCGCGGCCGACGGCTATCGCGTCGAGATCGACGAGGCGGCGGCGGGCGCCGGCGGGCGCTGCCGGTCCTATCACGACCCGCAGCTCGGCCGCGTCATCGACAACGGCAACCACCTCGTGCTCTCCGGCAACACGGCGGTAGCGGCCTATCTCGACCGCATCGGTGCGCAGGGCCGGCTGGCCGGACCGGACCACGCCGAGTTCGACTTCCACGATCTGCGCACGGCCAAGCGCTGGCAGGTCGCGCCGAACGACGGCCGGGTCCCGTGGTGGCTGCTGAGCCCGGCCCGGCGCACGCCCGGCGCAAGCCTGCGCGATCATCTGGCGCTCGGCCGGCTGATTTCCGCCGGTCCGGAACAACGCGTCGGCGACGTCGTGAAGACCGAAGGACCGCTCTGGGAACGACTCATCGAGCCGGTGGTGGTCGCCGCCCTCAACGTGCCTGCAAAGGAAGGCTCCGCGCGGCTCGCCGGCGCCGTGATCGCCCAGTCGCTTGCGCGCGGCGGCCGCGCCAGCCGGCCGCTGATCGCGGACCCTACGCTCGACGCCGCGTTCGTCGCCCCGGCGCTCGCACATCTGGCCGCGCGCGGCGCCGACGTGCGGTTCGGACGGCGTCTGCGCGCCATAACGTTCGAGAGCGACCGCGTCGCGGGGCTCGATTTCGGCGCCGGCGAGGAGCCGGTCGGAGACGCCGCGGTCGTCCTCGCGGTCCCGCCATGGATCGCGGCCGAACTCCTGCCCGGTCTCATCGCACCGGACCGTCACAGCGCGATCGTCAACGCGCATTTCGCCGTCGATCCGCCCAAGGGCGCGCGACGCATGACGGGGCTGATCGGCGGAACGGCCGAGTGGGTCTTCGCCTTCGACGACCGCGTCTCGGTGACGATCAGCGCGGCTGACCGGTTGGTCGACGAGGACCGGGAAAGTCTCGCCCGCCGCATCTGGGCCGACGTCGCCAGGACTCTCGACATGCCGCCGGACGCCCTTCCCCGCTGGCAGATCGTCAAGGAGAAGCGCGCGACCTTCGCC
Organism: uncultured Methylopila sp.; assembly: GCA_902168115.1. Lineage (GTDB taxonomy): Bacteria > Pseudomonadota > Alphaproteobacteria > Rhizobiales > Methylopilaceae > Methylopila. The sequence goes on from CABHPB010000076.1 coordinate 40,788, forward strand.
GCGACGCCGGAGCAGGACGCGCGCCGGCCTTCCGCCAAAACCCGATGGAAAAACCTCGCGCTCGCCGGTGACTGGACGCAGACCGGCCTGCCCGCCACCATCGAGGGGGCGATCCGCTCCGGCGTCGCCGCGGCCCGGTTGGCGAAGGCCTCGGCCGGCGCATAGAAGACGAGCCATGGACGGCAGCCCGCACTTCAGCCAAGCCCTTTCCGCCACGGACCTTCTCGGCCGCACGGACGCCGCAGTCGCGCGCGCGGCGGCGGCGCTCGGCCGCGCGCAGAAGCCCGACGGCCACTGGGTCTTCGAACTCGAGGCCGACGCCACCATCCCCGCCGAATACGTGCTGCTGCGGCACTACCTCGGCGAACCGGTCGACGCCGACCTCGAAGCCCGTATCGGCCGCTATCTCCGACGGATCCAGGGCGCGCATGGCGGCTGGCCGCTGTTCCACAACGGCGCCTTCGACGTCAGCGCGACGGTGAAGGCCTATTTCGCGCTGAAGATGATCGGCGACGCCCCCGACGCGCCGCACATGGCGCGCGCCCGCGAGGCGGTGCTGGCGGCGGGCGGAGCCGAGGCGGTCAACGTCTTCACCCGCATCCAGCTCGCGCTCTATGACGCGGGGCCTTGGGTAGCCGTGCCGACGATGCCGGTCGAAATCATCCTGCTGCCGCGCTGGTTCCCGATGCACCTGTCGCGCATGTCCTACTGGGCGCGCACCGTGATCGTCCCGCTGCTGGTGCTGGCCGCGCTCAAGCCCGTCGCGAAAAATTCGCGCGGCGTGCGGGTGGACGAGCTCTTCACCGGCCGTCCGCAGGCGCCGAAGAGCAAGGCGGCGGACGTCAAGTGGCTCTGGACCAAGTGTTTTGGCGCGCTCGATCGCGTGCTGAAAGCCGCCGAAGGGCTCTGGCCGAAGGCGCAGCGCGAGCGCGCGATTGCGGCTTGCGTCGCTTTCGTGACCGAGCGGCTGAACGGCGAGGACGGGCTCGGCGCGATCTATCCGGCGATGGCGAACAGCGTGATGATGTTCGACGCGCTGGGCTATGCGGAGGATCATCCCTCGCGCGCCATTGCCCGGCGTTCGGTCGAGAAGCTCTTGGTGCTGCGCGAGGACGGCGAGGCCTACTGCCAGCCTTGCGTCTCGCCGGTCTGGGACACGGCGCTGGCCGCCCACGCCATGATGGAGGTCGGCGGCGAGGAAGCGGAAGGCCGCGCCGGCGCCGCGCTCGACTGGCTGAAGCCGCTTCAGGTGCTCGATCTCAAGGGCGACTGGGCGGAGCAGCGGCCGGATGTCCGTCCCGGAGGCTGGGCGTTCCAGTACGCCAACGCGCATTATCCCGACCTCGACGACACCGCCGTCGTCGTGATGGCGATGGACCGGGCGGCGCGCCGCGCCGACTACGACTCCGCCATCGCGCGCGGCGAGGAGTGGACGGTCGGCCTCCAGAGCAGCAACGGCGGCTGGGGCGCCTTCGACGCCGACAACACCCACCATTACCTCAACAACATCCCCTTCGCCGATCACGGCGCCCTGCTCGACCCGCCGACCGCGGACGTCTCGGCGCGCTGCGTCTCGATGCTCGCGCAGCGCGGAGAACCGGCCGACAGCGCCCGGATGCGCGCGGCGCTCGCCTATCTCGAACGCGAGCAGACGGCGGAGGGAAGCTGGTTCGGCCGCTGGGGCGTCAACTACATCTACGGTACATGGTCCGTGCTCTGCGCGCTGAACGCGGCCGGGATTGAGCCCACCTCGCCAATGGTCGCGAAGGCGACGGGCTGGCTGGCCGCGATCCAGAATCCGGACGGCGGCTGGGGCGAGGATTGCGAGAGCTATGCGCTCGACCGAACCGGCCATCGCCCCGCGCCGTCCACCGCCTCGCAGACCGCCTGGGCCGTCCTCGGGCTGATGGCCGCCGGCGAGATCGAGGCGCCGGCCGTCGAGCGCGGGGTGGCGTGGCTTCTGGACCATCAAGACGCCGACGGCCTCTGGAGTCAGGCGCATCACACCGGCGGCGGGTTTCCGCGGGTGTTTTACCTCAACTACCATGGCTACCCGAAGTATTTCGGGCTCTGGGCGCTCGCGCGCTACCGCAACCTCAAGCGCTCGAACGACCGCCGCGTCGCGTGGGGCATGTGAGGAATTCGGGGCATGCGACGGCCCTGATCGCCTGCGGCCTCGCCCGCGAGGCGCGGATTTTTGCGGGACCGGGCGTCGTCTCGGTGGCGGGCGGGGGCGACGCCAGCCGTCTGGAGGCCGAGCTCGAACGCCATGCGGGCGCGGCGCGGCTCATCCTGTCGGCAGGCCTCTGCGGCGCGCTCGATCCGGCGTTGCGGGCCGGCGATCTGGTGATCGGCGGACTGGCGCCGCCCGTCGAGCCCCTGGCGCGATCCCTCCCCTTGCAAAGGGG
>CABHPB010000077.1 GCA_902168115.1 uncultured Methylopila sp.
ACCTCTCTATTCGTCGGCAGCGTCAGATGTGTATAAGAGACAGCCTCTCGGGAGAGGGGAGGGAGGCGGGGCCGGCAGCGCTTCGCTCCCCGGACGGAGCGCCATCCCTCCCCTTGCAAAGGCGAGGGCAGGGTGGGGATCGTTCAGAACTGAACGGGACGCCGGGCGTAGAGCTTCATCCGGGACCCGGCCCCACCCTTACGCTCCCCTCGGGAGAGGGGAGGATACGGGAACGGCAGCGCCATGATGATCAGCGGCGCCGGCCGAGGCGGCTGGACACACGTCGCCGGGCGTCCGATGCAGGGCCGTGCGGCTGATCAAAGGACTCTTCGGCGCCGTCCTCTTCCTCGCCGGCTGCGCGGGCGTGCTGGCCGGACTTGGGCTCGCCGCGACGGGCGCCCTCGCGATCAAGGACCAGTGCCCCCTCGGGCACGACTGCCACGACGCGAGGATGGTTCTCGGTCTGGGCGCGGCGTTTTTCATCGCTGGATGCTGCGCCGTCTTCGCGGCCGAACGCCTGTCCCGAGACCGCCCGGCAGACGAGCGCCGCAACCTTCGCTAGAACGGCGCCCATGCGTCGCCTTTTTAGTCTCGTCGCCGTCGCCGCCCTGCTCGCCGCCTGCAACGAGCGCCCGATGAACGAGACTGACTATGACGGGCTCGTTCGCGTCTATCCGCCCCACAAGGGCTACCAACTGCGCGGCTACGATATCTCCGACAGCTACGCGCCGAACGCCTATGTCGAACTGCTGGACTTCCATAGGAAGACCCGGACGAAACTGGTGAGCTACACCGGCGGCGGCTCGATCACCCATGGCGAGTTCAGCGCGACGTGGGCCGAGAACGGCGTCGACTTGACGATCACGCTCCCCGAGGGCGTGTCGATGAGAAACGCGGTCGCGTCGACGACGGGGCTGAACATCAAGTACCGGACGGGGTCTTGAGGCCGGGTGTTGCCAAGCGCGTCGTCATGCCCGGACTTGATCCGGGCATCCATCCTCAAGAACTCGGATGTTTCCGAGTTCCTCACCAACGTGGCGAAGTCGGAAGCATCCGACTTCGCAGGCGCGTCCGCGCCCGATGGATCGCCGGGTCAAGCCCGGCGATGACGCCCCTATCGGATCCTTCGCGTCAATGACTCTGCGCCGCATCCTGTCGTTCACGTCGAAAGCCCTGATCGCGGCGGCGCTGATCGTTTGCGCGCTGCTGCTTTACGAGTGCCACCGGATCAACGAGCACATCGACCGCTGCGCGGACGACTCGTCGAACGACTACATCACGGACGACGCGCTCAGGGCCAAGGAGTGCGCGAAGGACGGGTATTGAGCGCGGCGAGAACAAAGCCAAAATCACTCGGCCTCACGGATACATTGGTGCACTTGGAGTTACGGTTGCTTCGAGGGTCGCTGGCATCTTCTTTAATTACGTATAATAGATTATGAAATTATCATCGTCTCTCAATCTATTCATTGTATATTATGTATTTAGGTCGTGGACTCATAGCTCTGAGCTAGGAGCGGTTTGAGGCGAGGAGCACTGCGGCGAGGAAGTTTCTGGCGAGATTGTCGAAGCGCGTCGCGATGCGGCGGAAGTGCTTGAGTTTGCAGAAGAAGCGCTCGACGAGATTGCTTTGTTCCAGGGAAGGTTCCTGAGAAACCCTACATCAGCTATCTGGGAAATTAGAATGCCATGTTTGGTGATCTGTTTATAAAAGCGCCCACTGCTGGTGACCTGAGCGATGTCTGCAAGTCGTTGGCGGCTCATTTAGGAATCCAAGAATTTCTCGAACGAGAAAGCTCAAATTACATAGGTGGGGGATACTATGCCGGCAGCACTCTTGGAGTGATCATACACCTATCATTGACGGATGATCTTAGTATTGGCCGGTTTCCGTTCCATTTGACGTTCAGGCCTGACGGATTCATTGTTGAGCGAAGCGGCGGCTTCGATTGGCTGGCAGATATAGTCGCTAGAAAGCTAGCGATGGCCGGCTATGAGGTAATAAGAAGTCCGGATTACGAGTTAACGAGCGCAACGTTCTTCAAATATACATATAATTCTGGCACGAAAGGGGATGAATACAGAGGAGTACATATCAATCCATTTACTATTGACAGCAGGTGAGCCGAGAACACATTTCGTCATGTGGAGTTATCTTACATTTCTTGTATGTTGGGATGTCAACTGCAACTTCGCCGCATCTCAAATAGTATTCTTCAAAAGTGCTCGAAGAGAGTAAGACCTGATAGAAGGGGCGCGAGGGTCATTTCGCGCGGCTTTCTCCCTCATGAACTCATCGTGCCTGACGATATAACGCCCCGAGAGCGGGACAGCACGGTTAGCCATCTTTGCAATCTCCAGTGTGCCATGAAAGGCAGAGCGCGACTGGGACGTGCGCGTCAATGACACGAAAATGCTTGGGTTGCTGGCTGATACAGTTGGATTGACTTCGGAAGCTACGCCTCCGGCAGCGTCACCACTCCCGCCGCGCCGCCCTCGCAGCCATAGGCCAGCCGCGCGCCGATCGCGTCCCAGCCGAGCGCCGTGATGGCCTGGCCGTCCGGGTCGCGGACCGGTATCTCCGCGTTGTCGGCGATCCGCACCATGAAGACGCAGCCGTCCTCGTAGCCGAGCGCGACGACGCCGGCCCTGGGGTGCGCCGCGACGCGGGAGACGCGCGCGGGGCGGATTCCGAGCTCCTTCGGGGCCTTGCCCATCGGGCCGTCCTTGGCCTGGAACGGCCACAGGATCGCGGCGTCGGCGCCGGCGGTCGCGAGCCACTTGCCGTCCGCCGTCCAGGCGGTCGAGCGCACTTTTCCGGGATAGCCGGACATCCGCATGTGGGCGGCGTCCGCCACGCGCCAGCCGTGCAGCGCGTTCTCCTGCATCGTGGTGACGACGAAGCGGCCGTCCGGCGCGAATGTCGCGTCGATGTGGGAGCCCTTCCAGGTGAGCTCCTTCGGCTCGCCCTCGACGCGCGGAAACCAGAGCGAGACGCCGTTGTAGCGGGCGACCGCGAGCTGATAGCCCTTCGGCGCGAAGGCGAGGCCGCGCGCGGAGGAGGGGGCCTCGAAACTCCTGACCGCGCCCTTGCCGTCGCGCGCAGAAACCTTCTTGCCACAGGACCAGGCGACCGCGCCGTCCGGACCGAGCGCGACGGCGTCGATCCAGCCCTTGGCGTCGCCGATCGGCTCGGGCGTGTCGCCGGCCGAGAATTTCAGCACCTTGCCGTCGTCGCCGCCGGTGACGAGCACGTTCTTCCCCGCCGCCGCGCACAGCACCGCGCCCTCGTGCGCCGGGATCTTGAGCTCGCCGTCGCTGGTCACGAACAGCACCACCCCGTCGCCCAGCGCGAACGCCGCCGCCTCGCCGAGGAAGGAGGCCGAGATGACGTAGGCCCCGGCGTCGAGGGTCTTGGTGTGGTTGGCGAGGGCGGGGGGCATGGTTCACCTCTTGTCCCGGCCGCAGCGAAGCGGAGAGCCGGGACCCAGACGCGCCGCGCCCGAAAGATCGGCGCGGCGTCGTCCGGGCAGGCTGGGGTCGGTTCGTGTTTATGGGTCCCGGCTCAAGGCCGGGACAAGGAGAGGACGCTTACGCCGCGCAGGCTTCAAAACCCTGGCGAAGCTTGGCCTCGTCGAGCTCCTTGCCGATGAAGACGAGCTTGGAGCGGCGCGTCTCCTGCGGCGTCCATTCCCGCTGCAGGTCGCCGTCGAGGATCATGTGCACGCCCTGGAAGACGAAGCGGCGCGGCTCGTTCTTGAAGGCGAGGATGCCCTTCCAGCGGAGGAAGTTCTGGCCTTCCGTCTGGGCGAGGTCGTTGACCCAGGGCATGAACTTGTTCGGGTCGACGTCGCCGGGGATCTCGAGCGCGACCGACTGCATGGTCTCGTCGTGATAGTGCTTCAGCCCGCCATGCGAATGGGCGTGGTCGTCATCATGGTGATGATGGCCATGATCGTGGTCATGTTGGTCATGGTGGTGGTCATGGCCACAGCCGCAATCCGGTCCGTGCTCGTGGTGGTCATGGCCATGATGGTCATGGTGACCATGCGAATGACCATGGTGGTCGTGGTCGTGCTCGTCGGCCTCCAGGAAGGCCGGCTCGATCGCCAGGATCCGGTCGAGGTCGAACGCGCCCTTGTCGAGCACCGCGTCGAGCGCGACGTTGCACTTCTGGGTGCGGATGACGCGGGCATAGGGGTTGATGCCGCGGATGCGGGCCTCGACTTCCTCCAGATCATGGCCCGAGACGAGATCGGTCTTGTTCAGCAGGATGACGTCGGCGAAGGCGATCTGGTTCTTGGCCTCGGGCGCGTCCTTGAGCCGGTCCGTCAGCCACTTGGCGTCGGCGACCGTCACCACCGCGTCGAGCCGCGCCTTGCGGCCGACCTCCTCGTCGATGAAGAAGGTCTGCGCGACCGGGGCAGGATCGGCAAGGCCCGTGGTCTCGACGATGATCGCGTCGAACTTGCCCTTCCTCTTCATCAGCCCTTCGAGAATGCGGATGAGGTCGCCGCGCACCGTGCAGCAGACGCAGCCGTTGTTCATCTCGAACACTTCCTCGTCCGCGCCGACGACGAGGTCGTTGTCGATGCCGATCTCGCCGAACTCGTTGACGATGACGGCGTATTTCTTGCCGTGACTTTCGGTGAGGATGCGGTTCAGGAGCGTGGTCTTGCCGGCGCCGAGATAGCCGGTGAGCACGGTGACGGGCGTCTTGTCGGACGCTTCGGAAAGCGACATGGAGCCTCCGGGAAAATCTTCGGCGCGCTGAAGGCGTCGGGGAGCTTGGGGTCGCGCCTGATATAGCGAGCGGACGCGGAAACGTCATCCCGCATCGGGGAGCCTGAAAGCCTCATGTTCAACGGCGTGATCGACGTCTCGCACCACAACCGCATCGAGGATTTCGCCCGCCTGCGGCGGGCCGGGATCGTCGCCGTGATCCACAAGGCGACCGAGGGCGCGACGTTCCGCGATCCGCTCTATTCTGAGCGCCGGGAGGCCGCGCGGGCGGCGGGGCTCGGCTTCGGCTCCTACCACTTCTCCAGCGGCGTTGCGGTCGACGCACAGGCGGAAAACTACCTGTCCCACGCCGATCCGCGCGACGACGAACTGGTCTGCCTCGACTGGGAGGAGAGCTTTTCGGGCCGCGACATGTCGCTCGCCGAAGCCGAGGCGTTCGTGGCGCTGGTCGAGGCGCGGATCGGCCGGCCGCCGGTTCTGTATGGCGGCCGCCATCTGCGGGAGACCCTCGCCGGCGTCGAGCGCTCAGCCCTGTCGCGCTGCCCGCTCTGGTACGCCCGCTTCGCGCCCGATCCGACGGGCGTCCCGGCGCTGTGGGACCGCTGGACGCTCTGGCAGTACACCGACGGCGCGAGCGGCCCGCTGCCGCACGAGGTCGACGGGATCGGCCCCTGCGACCGGGATCTGTTCAACGGAACCGAGGCCGAGTTTTTCGCGCGCTGGCCGTTCTGAATTCTTGTCCCGGCCTCGAGCCGGGACAAGACGGTCACACCTGCAGCCGCTCCAGCACAGCCGGCAGCAGCGCCTCGGCCGCCGCCTCGGCCGCGCCCGGGCCGACCCCGAACACGCCGTCGAGCGCGAGCCGGGCGAAGCCGTGGACCATCGACCAGGCGGCGATGACGCGCGCGTCCGCTTCGGCGCCGGGCCGGCCGGCCTCGGCGGGGCGGCCTTCGACAGCCGCCGAAATCAGCTCGAAGGCGCGCGATCCAGCGGCGGCGTAGGCCGCGTTTTCGGGGTCGATCCGCCCCCTGCGCCACATCACGTCGAAGCGGGCGGGTTCGGCCAACGCATAGGCGACGTAAGCGCGGCCCTGCGCATGCAGCCGCTCGATCCGCGAGGCGCCAGCCGCGAACGAGGCCGCGTCGCTCGCGGCGAGCGCGTCGCCGAGGCCCTGGAAACCTTCCGTGGCGAGCGCCGTGAGCAGGCCCCGCGCGTCGCCGAAGTGATGCGTCGGCGCCGCCGGCGAAACGCCTGCCCGCCGCGCCGCCTCGCGCAGGGAAAACCCGTCGACGCCGCGCTCGCGGATGATCGCTTCTGCGGCATGCAGGAGGGCGGAGCGCAGATCGCCATGATGGTAGGCGCCCGGCTTCGGGGCACTCGACTTGACAGTGTTAAGATCGTCGACCATATGTATCTTTACAACGTCAAGATAGAGGCGGGCAAGCCATGCTGTCTCCCGAGACGCTCTTCCAGATCTGCAACACGGTCGCGCTGCTATGCTGGATCGCCCTGGGCGCGACGACGCTGATCGGCGCGGCCCGGCGTTTCGTCTGGCCGGCGACAGGTCTCGTCGTCCCGGCGCTGTTCGCCGTCGCCTATGTCGCAGCGCTTTCGGCGGGACTGGCGAAGGGCGGGGGCGGCGGCTTCGGGTCGATCGCCGAAGTGCGCCAACTCTTCGCCGACGACCATGCGCTGACGGCAGGCTGGATCCACTATCTCGCCTTCGACCTCGTCGTCGGAACCCTGATCGCCCGGGACGCGGCGCGCTCGGGCGTCGCCGCGGTCTTCACGCTGCCGGCGCTGGCGCTGACGTTCCTGTTCGGCCCCGCCGGCCTGCTCGCCTATCTCGTCGTCCGCCTCGCCAAAGGCGGCAAGCTCAGGGAGAGCCTGTCATGACCGACGTCGCCTATCCGCTTGTTCCCGCAGCCGCGGTGTCGCCGCTCGCGGAGCTTCGGCTCCGCCATCCGGCGCTCGCCTCGGTCGGCCTCGCCTTCATCATGTTGGCCGCGGTCTCGGCCTCGCTCTCCCTCGTCGACGGGCGCCTGATCGACGGCGTCTCGGTCTGGGCGAAGCCCGCCAAGTTCTTCCTGTCGACCGCGACCGTGCTGCTCACCTCGGCCTGGTTCTTCGGCTATGTCCGGCCGCAGCGGCGCGACTCGCCGGCGCTCCGGTGGAGCGTGCGCCTGCTGATCGCGGGGGCCGTGTTCGAGCTCGCCTACATCACCTTCCAGGCCGCGCAGGGGCAGCCGTCGCACTACAACCGCTCGGACGCGCTGCACATGGCGCTCTACGGCGCGATGGGGATCGCGGCCTCGGTGATGCTGCTGACCAAGATCCCGCTCGCGCTCGAGATCGCACGGCGGCCGGTCGCGGGCCTCGACCCGGAGTTTCGCCGCGCGGTGGTGATCGGCCTAACGCTCACCATCGCGCTCGGCCTCGCCTCCGGCTGGTACATGAGCCAGAACTACGGCGGCGGGCACAATGTCGGCGCGACCGGCGGGCACGCGCCGCTCTTCGGCTGGAACCGGGCTGGCGGCGACCTGCGCGTCGCGCATTTCTTCGGCATGCATGGCGAGCAGATCGTGCCCGCGATCGCGGCGGTCGCCGCCCTGTGGGTCGGGCGCGGCGCCGTCCGGCGACTGACCTACGCCGCCGCCGGCGCGATCCTCGCCATGACGGTCTTCGTCTTCGCGCAGGCGTGGATGGGGCTGCCGTTCCTGGGGTGAGCTCCACCCTGTCCCCGATCAACTCGGCTGTAGCCGGGTTGATCATTCGCAGCGGTCGAAGTCGCAAACATGCGACTTCGACAGAGGTAGGTGGCCGGAGCGAAGCGGAAGTCGGATGAGGGGCCGCGCCCGCTGGCGGGACGCCGCCAGCTACATCCTGAACCGCACCCTCGCCCTTACCCTCTCCCGCGCGAGGGGAGAGGGAAGCGGAAAGGTCGCGCCGCTACAGTGGAGTTCGTGCGACCCGAAACAGAAAACCCGCCGATCGCTCGGCGGGCTTTCTCGTCGGATCGGATGAGACGAGGCCTTATTCCGGCTCGCCGACGTGCTTCTGCGCGTAGAGCTGCTCGCCGAGCTGGGCGACGAGATTGAGCTGGGTCTCGAGGAAGTCGATATGGCCTTCCTCGTCGCCCATCAGTTCCTCGAACAAATTCTTGGACGGCAGGTCGCCGATTTCCTGGCAGTAGAGCGCGGCCTCGCGATACAGCGCGCGAGCCTCCAGCTCGGCGGCGAGGTCGCATTCGAGGACCTCCTTGACGCTCTGGCCGATCCTCAGCGGATCGAGCACCTGCATGTTCGGAAAGCCCTCGAGGAAGATGATGCGCGTGACGAACTTGTCCGCGTGGTTCATCTCCTCGATCGACTCTTTCCGCCAGGTCTTGGCGAGGTCGCGATAGCCCCAGTCGTCCAGCAGGCGGTAATGCACCCAGTACTGGTTGATCGCGGTCATTTCCGACCGCAGGCCGCGGTTCAGATACTCGATGACTTTTGCGTCGCCCTTCATGGCGCTCTCCTTCGGCCTGTCGCCTGAGTCAGTTGTCTAGAACACTTCTAAACTAGCCGGCGCAGCGGGGCAAGGTCGGCGAAGGCGCAAGCACGTGAGCGGGAGAAAGGATCAGCCGGCGAGAGCGGCCGACCGGCGACGCTCGACGGTCGCGACCTCGACGACGTCGCCAATGACGTCGATGACCTGGCCGACGCCGTGCGTGACGGCGGGGCAGGCGGCCGGGCAGGCGCCGCAGGCCGCTTCCTTCGAAGCGGCGTCGAGACCGCGGATGTCGGCCAGCATCGAACGGATCGTGCGCGCGCAGCGCCCGCACTGCGGGCTGCAGCCGAGGCAGCGATAGACCTGGCCAGGCGTCTGCGGATTCGCCTCGCCGTCCGCGATGGTTCCGCGGATCTGCTTGTCGCTGAGCACGTTGCAGGAGCAGACGATCATGAAGACGGCCGGCCTGTTCGGGTCCAGATTTTCGAATAAGTAGTTTTGAAAACTTCTAAACTACTGGTTCGACTACGCATTTACCCATATTGGGGTCGTGGGGCGTGAGTCAACGGCTGCATGGCCGACCTGTAGCCTATGGGCGTGAAGAAAGCGCCGCCTTCGCGGAAGCGTCTCTTTCTTGCGGATGCGCGCCTATCGCGTTTTCACGCGCGAGACCGCATCGGACCAGCCGTCCAGCTTGCGCCGACGTGTCGCGCCGTCCATGCGCGGCTCGAAGCGCCGTTCCAGCCTCCAGCTCTCGGCGAAGGTTTCCGGCTCCGGGCAGACGCCGGCGGCAAGGCCTGCGAGATAGGCTGCGCCGAGCGCGGTGGTCTCGATGATTTCGGGCCGATCGACGGGAGCGTCGAGGATGTCGGCCAGAAACTGGAGCGTCCAGTCGCTCGCCGTCATGCCGCCGTCCACACGAAGCACGGCGCCGACGTCGCCTGCAGGCCAGTCCGCCCGCATGGCGGCGATAAGGTCGCCGGTCTGGTAGCCGACGCTTTCCAGCGCCGCGCGGGCGATCTCCGCCTGGCCGGCGCCGCGCGTTAGGCCGATCAGCGCGGCGCGCGCGTCCGCGTCCCAGTGCGGCGCGCCGAGGCCGACGAAGGCTGGGACGAGGTAGACGTCCTGCTCGGGGTCGGCGGCTTCCGCGAGCGCCTGCGTCTCGGCGGCCTCGCGGATGAGCTTCAGCCCGTCGCGCAGCCACTGAACCGCCGCGCCCGCGACGAAGATCGCGCCCTCGAGCGCATAGGTGCGCCGCCCGGCGAGTTGGAGCGCGACCGTCGTCAGAAGCTTGTTCGACGAGGCGACCGGGGACTCGCCGGTGTGCAGCAGCGCGAAAGCGCCGGTGCCGTAGGTGACCTTGGCCATGCCAGGCTTGAAGCAGGCTTGTCCAACGGTCGCCGCCTGCTGGTCGCCGGCGACGCCGAGAATGCGGATCGGACCGCCGAACAGTTCCGGTCGCGTTTCGCCGAAGTCGCCGGACGAATCCCGGACCTCGGGCAGGATGCCTGCAGGGACCTTGAAAGTTGCGCAGAGATCCTCGTCGAAGCGGCCCGCACGGATGTCGTAGAGCAGCGTGCGCGCGGCGTTGGTGGCGTCGGTCGCATGGACCTTTACGCCGGTCAGCCGCCAGATCAGATAGGCGTCGACGGTGCCGAACAGCAGGTCGCCCGCCTCTGCCCGGGCGCGCGCGCCCTCGACATGGTCGAGGATCCACCCGAGCTTGGTCGCGGAAAAATACGGGTCGAGCACGAGGCCGGTCTTCGCCGTGATCCCCGACTCGAGCCCGTCCGCCTTCATGCACGCGCAGGTTTCGGCGGTGCGGCGATCCTGCCAGACGATGGCGTTGTGGATCGCCCTGCCGGTCGTGCGCTCCCAGACGATGGCGGTCTCGCGCTGATTGGTGATGCCGAGCGCGGCGACGTCCGTGGCCGCAAGGCCGGCGCGCGCCATCGCCTCGGCGGCGGTCGCGACGGTCGTCGCCCAAATGTCCTCCGGGTCGTGCTCGACCCAGCCGGGCTTTGGAAAGATCTGCCGGAACTCGCGCTGGGCGCTGGCGAGGGGGGCGAGCGCGTCGTCGAAGACGATGGCCCGCGTCGAGGTGGTCCCCTGGTCGATCGCGAGCAGCGCCATGGCCGAACTCCCTTACGCCTCTCCGTCGGGCATGAAGGCGGATAGCCTGCGCCAGCCCTCGTCCGAGAAGCGCAGCCCGAGCTTGGAGCGCCGCCACAATACGTCCTCGGCCGTGCGCGCCCATTCCTTGGAGATCAGATAGCGCGTCTCTCGCTCGGTGAGGTCGGCGTCGAACACCTGCCCGAGATCGTCCGCCGAGCGTGAGCCGTCGAGGATGTCCCAGGCGCGCGAGCCGTAGGCCCGGGCGAGGCGCGCGGCCTGAGCCGGCGCGAGATAGGGGAAGGCGCGCTTCAGACGCTCGTCGAGCGGGACGTCGCCATGCACGCCGCCGCCGGGCAGCGGCGAACGCGCCGTCCATTCGCCGCGCGGGACCGGCATGGCTTCGCCGAGCTTGGCGAGGGCTGCTTCGGCGAGCTTGCGATAGGTCGTGATCTTGCCGCCATAGATGGTGAGCAGCGGCGCGCGGTCCTCGCCGGCCTCGAGGGCGAGCGCGTAGTCCCGAGTCGCGTTTTTCGCGTCGCCCGATCCGTCGGCGTGCAGGGGGCGCACGCCCGCGAACGACCAGACGACGTCCTCGGCGTAGACCGGCTCGCGGAAGGCGGCGGACGCCGCTTCGCACAGATAGGCGATCTCCGCCTCGGTCGGCTCGACGTCGTCGGGCGCGGCGTCGTGGTCGACGTCGGTCGTGCCGATCAGCGTGAAGTCGTGCTCGAACGGGATCGCGAACACCACGCGCCCGTCGGGCTGCTGGAAAATATAGGCCCGGTCGTGGTCGAACAGCCGGTGGGTGACGATGTGGCTGCCGCGCACGAGCCGGATCTCCGCCGCCTCGTTCGCCCGGACGACGCCGCGCGCCACCTCGTCGACCCAGGGGCCGGCGGCGTTGATCAGCGCGCGGGCGCGCACCTCGCCGGTGACCGCGCCGTCGAGCCGCAGACGCCAGTAGCCGCCGTCGCGGGTCGCGCCGACGCAGCAGCTCCGCGGCGCGATCGCGGCGCCGCGCTCTGCGGCGTCCATCGCGTTCAGCACCACGAGGCGGGAATCGTCGACCCAGCAGTCCGAATATTCGAGCGCCCGGCCAGGCCTCGCCAGCGCCTCTCCGGCCGGATCGCCCGCAAGGTCGATCGCGCGCGAGCGTCCGAGCGCCTTGCGCCCGCCGATGTTGTCGTAGAGCAGCAGGCCGAGGCGCAGCGCCGGCCAGGATCTCATGTCCGGACGGTGCGGCAGCACGAAGCGCATCGGCCGCACGAGATGCGGGGCGATTCGCATCAGCGTCTCCCGCTCGCCGAGCGCCTCGCGCACCATCTTGAACTGGCGCTGCTCGAGATAGCGCAGGCCGCCATGGACGAGCTTGGTCGACGCCGAGGACGTGCCGCCGGCGAGATCGCCCTTGTCGCACAGGAACACGGACATGCCGCGGCCGGCGGCGTCGCGGGCGATTCCGCAGCCGTTCACGCCGCCGCCGACGATGGCGAGATCGAAGAGACTCAACGCGCGAGGTCCGGGCGGGAGATGCGCGTGCGTTGCGAGGGGTCATAGCGCACGGGCGCCGTTATAAACCGAACCGCGGGGCGCCGATAAGGCGGTTCCACGGGCGCCGCCGAAACCATTCGTGGCTTCGGCGCAACGCGTTACCTCTTCCTTCGCCGCGCCATTGCCTTTGACGCGGCGGGACCGCCAAATAGACGGCGAACGTCGGTCGCGTCCAAAGACCGGCGTCCACATTGGAAAGCGTCAGATGTCCAAGCGTCTCCTCGCCCTCGTCGCCGCTTCGGCAGCCGCCGCCACGATCGGCGCGGGCGTCGCGAATGCGGCCGACATCCCGATGGAGCAGCCGCCGGCCGCGGTCGAGGCCGTCAATGACGGCTGGATCGTCACGCTGAAGGGCACCGGCACGTTTGGTCCGCAGTTCGAAGGCTCGTCCAAATACGGCCTGTCGGGCTATCCCGGCATCAGCATCCGCCGCCCCGGACAGCCCTGGAAGTTCGGCGCGCCGGACGACGGCTTCGGCTTCGCGATCGTCAACACGCCCTGGCTGCAGATCGGCCCGGTCGCGCGCATCCGTCCCGAGCGCGACGTCAGCGACGACCACAAGTTCCGCGGCATGGACGACGTCGACTGGGGGATCGAGCCCGGCGCGTTCGTCGAGGTCTATCCGGTCGACGTCTTCCGCATCCGCGGCGAACTCCGCTACGGCCTGTGGGGCTCGGACGGCTTCGTCGGCAACGTCTCGGCGGACTACATCCAGCGCTTCGACCGGTTCACCGTCTCGTTCGGCCCGCGGACCGAGATCGGCGACAAGGACTTCACCAACACCTATTACGGCGTCAGCCGGGCCGAGGCGGCGTTCTACAACGGCCGCATCACGCCCTATAAGGCCGACGGCGGCGTGAAGTCGGTCGGGTTCGCCGGCGCCGTCACCTACGACTGGACGGAGAACTGGAGCACCACGGCGTTCGGCGCGTACAACAAGCTCGTCGGCGACGCCGGCAAGAGCCCGGTCGCCAAGAAGCTCGGCGACAAGGACTCCGTCACCGTCGGTCTTGGCCTCGCCTACTCGTTCTCTACGAACTGGTGACCGGAGCGGACAGGCGCCGCTCGTCCGGCGCCCGCGTCGCCGGATAAGATCCGCGATCGATCGGGTGCGCTCCGCGCCTTTGGCGCCGATCGCTAAAGTTCGACAGGCTTTCTAAGCAGCGCGCTTACAGGCGCCATGCCACAGACCATCCTGCGCGGGAGTCCGCTCCCGCGCCGGGGGGGCTCTGCATGGCCATCGGTTCCATCGACTACGGCGATCGCAGCGGGCAGACGTCCTCACAGCGCTCGCGCATCGACGCGCCCGGGGGCACCGCCGACGCGTCGCGCCAGCGGCCGGCCGCGCAGGCGAGTTCGCCGCTTGGCGCCCTGTCGCCCGCCGCATCCGAGATCAAGCGCAGCAACGACCTGATGGCGGCCGCGCGCGCGGCGGCGGTCGCGCTCGTCACGCAGCCGGTCGACGTCGCGCAGACCCGTGCGACGAAGTCCACGGCGGAGCTCTTCGGCCTCGCTCGGCGAGACGCGCCCCGCGAGGCGCCGAGGACCGACCGGTCGCGCCCGAACGACTGAGGCGCCCCGGACGCAACAACTCGCGCGGCTGCGCGATGCGTCCGCACAGGCGCGAAAATCTTCCGGAAAGAAACGGATGGGCCCGGCGAGGGATGGTACCGCCACCCCGGCTTGAACGGGGGACCTCCAGATCCACAATCTGGCGCTCTAACCAACTGAGCTATGGCGGCGTGGGGCGAGGCCCGCAGGCGGAGCCGTAGTAGGGGAAAGCTGATCGACGGGCAAGCGCCTCAAAAGCCTTTCCCGACGACAAAACGCCCGGCCGCTGGAAGCGGCCGGGCGTTCGCACTGACGCGCCAGTTACGCGGCGCGCAAACCTTGAGTCACTTCGGCTGGGCGAAGGACGCGGCCTTGGCGGCGAGGTCCTGAAGCGGCTTCGTGCCTTCGGACACGGCCTTCTGAGCGAGAGCCGAGAGCTCCTTCGCCTGGCCGCTGACGACCTCGAACTGCTGCTGGGCGTAGGAGGTCTGCAGCTCGATCGCCTGGCTGACAGACTTCGCGCCGATCAGGGCCTGCAGGAAGTCGAAATGCGCGTTGACGTTGGAGCGGGTCGCCTCGACCGACTTGCGGCCGAACTCCTTGTAGCCCTTCGACGCGGTGGCGTAGGCGTCCTCGAACGCGTCGCTCGCCTCTTCGCTCGCCGCCTTCCAGCGCGCATAGCCGTCCTTGGCCTGCTTCACGGTCTTCTCGGCGATCTCGCGGACCGGGGCCGGAGCCTCGGCGGCGGCCTTGTCGGCGGCCGCGAAGGACTCGGTCACGAACTCGTCGGTCTTGGCGGCGGCGGCAGCTTTGGTGGTAGCCATGATCGTTCACCTCTTAAGTGTCTAAGCGGCGGACGTCGGTTGGTGATAGGCGGCTGCGCTCCGCCGTTGCGCAGGACCGCCCGGTAAGCGGCGCGCCTTGCGTCGAAACGCTGGATGGCGGCCGCCCGAACCTTGTGTGCAGTGCAACATAAAGGGTGGTTGCACTGCATTCAAGCCCGGGCGCCGATTTTTGTTTCAGTTTTTGACGACGCCCTTGCGACCGGCGACCGCGCCCATTTCCTGAACCTGCTTCGTCAGCGTCTCGATCTGCGCTTTGGCGAATTCCGTCTGGATCTTGAGCACTTCCTCGACGGTGCCGGCGCGGACCAGCTTCTGGGCGTAGTTGAAGCTCGCGGCCATGTTCTGCTCGGCGAAGGAGACGGCCGCGCCGGCGACGTTGCGCATATTGTCCTGGGCGGACGTGGCCTGGGTCTCGATGGCGTTCGAGGCCTTGTATGCGGCGTCGAGGAAGCTGTCGAAGGCCTTGCGCGCCTGGTCGACGCTCTTCTCGGCGAAGTCCCTCATCTCGCTCGGGATTTCGTAGGAGCCGGGATTTGGAGGGGTTGACATCAGGTCGCTCTCCCTTGACGGGTCGCCGGTTCCCGCGGCGCGACCTGCGGTCGCTGCGACCGGTCGGAAAATGGTTATCGACGCCATGATGCCCACGCAATCCGGCGAAGGGATGGCCAAGCGTTAACCATAAGGCTCGGAAGGCCTGTGATAGCGCCTCCCGGCCAATGGACCGCCGTCGCGGCGAACGGTATTTAAGGATCCGTTAACCCTAGATTCCGTGTGCGCTCCGGGGAGCGACTTGGCCGATCGTCTCATCGAACTCGACGCGGCCGCCGACGATCCGACGCTTCAGTCGGCGGAGGCGGAAGGCCGCCCTGCAATCGTCGTCGACGCCGACGGCGAGATCGTCTGGGCGGGCGACGCCGGCTTCCGTCTCGTCGGCGCCGCCGGCTTCGACGAGGCGACGCGCCGCGCGCTCGGCCGGATGGCGCGGAGCGGGACCGGGGGACTGCTGAGATTGCGCTTCGCCGGCGACGAACGCCCGCTGCGGTTCCTGGCCCGTGCGCTCGACTTCGGCGACGGGGAAAAGCTGCTCGCGCTGGAAGGGCTGGCGCGTCCTGCCGAGGCGGGCGCAGCGGAAGGCTTGGCCCCGGACGCCTCGGCTCCAGAAGCCTCGGCCCCGGAAGCCGTCGCCCCAGAATCCTTTGCCCCGTTCGCGGAAGTCCCGGCGGAGGAGCCGGAACGGGACGTGGCCGCCGAAGAGGGCGCAACGCCCGCTGACGCAGGACATGATCCGTCGACGGCCGAGGCCGCGCCGGCCGCGCCCGACGCCGGCGCTCCGATCCGTTTCGACGATCCGCCGCCCGACCCGCGCCGGGACTTCGCGCCTGTCGACGCCGCCGGCCCGGACGAGACCCGTGTCGCCGGCGAGGCCGATCCGGCGTCCGCGCCCTTCGCGGCGAAGCCATCGGCGGCGGAGCCTTCGGCGCCGGAGCTCTCGCCCAGTGAGCCCTCGCCCAGTGAGCCATTCCGGTTCGCGTTCGAGTTCGACGATCGCGGACGTCTCGCGGTCCTGTCGCCCGAGTTCGAGCGGGCGGTCGGCCCGGTGGCCGGCGTCGTCGGACGCGACTGGTCCGAGATCGCCGCCGAGTTCGGCCTCGACCGGGACGGCGCGATCGCGGCGGCGCTGGCCGGGCGGGGCGCCTGGAGCGACATCGACGTCTCCTGGCCGCTTCCGGACGGCCGCCGGGCGCCGTTGCGGCTCTCGGCGCTACCGATGTTCGACAAGGGGCGCTCCTTCGTCGGTTTCCGCGGCCTTGGCAGGTCTGTCGGCGATCCGGTCGCGGCGTCCGACGTCCCAGCCGACGACCCCGGAACGCTCGCCCGGACGACGCAAGCCGAACCGGAGCCGACAGACGTCGCGCCGGACGGCGAGGCGGCGCCGGTCGCGGACCTTGCGGAGTCGCCCGAGGCCGACGAGGCCCCGTCGGCCGCGGAGCCGGCGCGCCATGAGCCTCCGGTCCTGTACACCGTGGTTGCAGAGCCGCCGACCTTTTCGGGAAACGTGGTGCCGATCCGGGAGGCGGCGTCGCAGTCTCCGGCGCTCTCGACGAGCGAGGTCAGCGCCTTCGACGAGATCGCGCGGCGGCTGCAGGGATTGTCGCGTCGCGACCATGACCAGGCCGAGGCCGACGCGGCAGGGGACGAGGCGGCGGAGCCGGCGCCCGAGCCGGTCGAAGAGCTTTTGGGCGCGGAGGCGTCCCATGAGACGTCCCATGAGGCGTCCCAGGAGCCCGACGACGTCCAGCGCGAGCTTCCGTTCGGCGCAGCGCCGCAGGAGCTGCTACGCCTTCTCGACCGCATGCCCGCCGGCGCCCTCGTGCTGCGCGGCGGCGAGATCGCCCATGCCAATCGCCCCGCGCTCGATCTGCTCGGCTGCCGCGAGTTCTCGGAACTGTCGGGCCGCGGCTCGGACGCGCTGTTCGCCGCGCCGCTGCCGCGGGATCGCGAGCCGCAGTCCGGCGTGATGAGGCTGATCGCGGCCAAGGGCGACGAGGTCGAGGTCGACGCCCGGCTCTCCACGATCTCGTGGGGCGGCGCGCCCGCGACGCTGGTGACGCTGCGCCGGTCGGACTCCTTGCGCACGGGAGAGCTGAGGGAACGCGACCTCGCCGCGGCGCTCGAGGTCGCAACCGACGGCGTCATGACGCTCGACGGGACGGGGCGCATCCTCTCGGTCAATCGCGGCGCGGAGGCGCTGTTCGGCTTCGGCGGGCGCGAGGCGGTTGGCAGCCTGTTCACCCTGTCGCTCGCGCCGGAAAGCCGACGCGTCGCCTTCGACCGGCTCGACCGACTGAAGGCCGAGGGCGCTGAACCGGACGGGGGCGTCGAGGTTCTGGGGCTGTCGCGGCAGGGCGGGGCGGTTCCGCTGCTCATGACCATGGGCCGCGTCGGCGACGAGGAGGCCGACCGCTATTGCGTCGTGCTGCGCGACATCGCGCCCTGGAAGAAGGCCGAGGAGGAGCTGATCGCCGCGCGGCGGCAGGCCGAGCGCGCCAACGCCCAGAAGTCCGAGTTCCTGGCTAAGGTCGGCCACGAGATCCGCACGCCGCTGAACGCCATCATCGGCTTCGCCGAGGTGATGATGGAGGAGCGCTTCGGCCCCGTCGGCAGCCCGCGCTACAAGGACTACCTCAACGATATCCGGACCTCCGGCGACCATCTGGTGAAGATGGTCGACGACCTGCTCGACATCACCCGCATCGAGACCGGCAAGCTGACGCTGGACTTCGGCCCGGTCGACCTCAACGAGATCGCGAGCCAGGCCGCCGCGCTGCTGCAGCCGCAGGCGAACCGTGACCGCGTCATCATCCGCACCTCGCTCGCGCGCGGCCTGCCGCATGTGCTCGCCGACCGCCGCTCGGTGCGCCAGATCATGACCAACCTCGCCGCCAACGCGGTGAAGCTCAGCCGGCCCGGCGGTCAGGTGATCGTCGCGACCGCCCTGACCGACGTCGGGCAGGCGGTGTTCCGGGTGCGCGACGCCGGCGCCGGGATGTCCAAGCAGGAGATCGCCCGCGCCTTCGAGCCGTTCAGGCCGCTGGCCGTCGCGGACAACGACACCGGCTTCAGCCTCGGCCTGCCGCTCACCCGCGCGCTGGCGGAAGCCAATCAGGCGGTGCTCGCCCTCCAGAGCGAAGCCGGCCGCGGCACGCTCGCCGAGGTGACCTTTCCGGCCTCCCGGGTGCTGGCTGGCTGACGCTCAGCCGGCCGAGAACGGCTTGTAGGTTCTGCGGTGATAGGCGAGGCCGTCGCGCGAGGGTTCGGCGAAGGCGATCGCGTCGATCTCGACGAACAGCGCGGAATGCGTGCCGACCATCGTCTCGCTGACGATGCGGCCGTCGAATGCCGCGACCGATCCCTTCAGCACCGGCGCGCCGGTCGACAGCGTCGCCCATTCGCCGTGATCGAAGCGCCCGTCCGGCACGCCTCCCGACGGCTGCGAGAAGGCGCGGGCGAGCGCCTGGTCCGCCGCGCACAGCGTGTTGACGGCCAGCACCCGGTTCTCGATCGCGAGCTTGTGGGCGCGGCTCCACACGTTGAGGCAGACGAGCAGGGTGGGCGGCTCGTCGGTGAGGCTCGCGATCGAGGTCGCGGTCGCGCCGTGCCGGCCGGCGGGCCCATCGGTCGTCACAACGAACACGGTGGCGGCGACGCGCGACATGGCTTCGCGGAAGCGCTCGGCGGCGGGGGAGAGGCTGGTCAATCGGGACTCGGCGCACGAGGAGGCTCGGTCCCTTCTAGCGCGTTTTCGCCCCGAGGCTATTCCCGCGCGCGGGCGGCGGTCCCGATCCGCGACAGCAGGATCACCGGCACGACGCCGACGGCGACGATGATCAGCGCGGCCACCGCGCCGTCCTCATAGGTCCCGCGCGCCGCCTCGGCGTAGAGATGGGTCGCCAGCGTCTCGAAGTTGAGCGGGCGGATCAGCAGCGTCGCCGGCAGCTCCTTCATCACGTCGACGAAGACGAGGATCGCCGCGGCCGCGATCGAGCCGCGCGCGAGCGGCAGGTGGATGCGGCGGAGCGCGGCGACGGGCGTGTCGCCGAGCGTGCGGGCCGCGCCGTCGAGCGCAAGCGGCGCCCGGGCGAGCCCCGCTTCCGCGCCGCCGACGCCGATCGCCAGGAACCGGACGGCGTAGGCGAGGACCAGCGCCGAGCCCGACCCGATCATCACGAGGCCGGTCGCGAAGCCGAACCAGCCGCCCGCCGTCGCGAAGCCGCGGTCGAGCGCAGCGACCGGGCCGAGGAGGCCGATCACGACGACCGTGCCCGGCACCGCGTAGCCGAGCGAGGCGATGCGGGCGAAGAGCGGCGCAGGACCGGCCGGCCGCAGCCGCGCGGCGTAGGCCGCGACGGCGCCGAGCGCGACGACCACCGCCGTCGCGACGCTTGCGACCGCGACGGTGTTGAGGACTTCCCGGACGATGGGCCCGGAGAGCCCCGCGAAGTCGAGCCGCTTGCCCGCCTGCACGGCGATGTGCGCCGCAGGGGCGAGGAAGCCGAGCAGCACCGGCGCGAGGCCGATCGCCAGGGCCAGGACCCCGCGCCAGCCGGACAGGCGCGCAGGCCGCGTCGGGCGTGCGTTGCGCGCGCTTGCGGCGTAGCGCTGGCCGCGCCGGCCCCAGCGCTCGACGAAGACCAGCGCGGTGACGAACAGCAGCATGGCGAGGGCGATCTGCGCCGCGCCGGGCAGGTCGTTGCGCGTCACCCAGGTCGAATAGACCGAGACCGTGACGGTCTTCACGCCGAGGAATTCCGAGGCGCCGATGTCGTTCAGCGCCTCCATCAAAGCGAGGCTCACCCCGAGCGCGAGGGCGGGACGGGCGAGCGGCAAGGCGATGCGCCGGAACACGGCGCGCCTCGGCGTGCCGAGGGTCCGCGCCGCCTCGATCAGCGTGGCGGACTGGGCGAGGAACGTCGCCCGGACCGTCAGATAAACGTAAGGGTAGAGCACCAGCCCGAGCAGCACGATCGCGCCGCCCATGCCGCGGATGTCCGGCAGGCGAAACTGGCGCGGGCTCGTGTAGCCGAGCATGGCGCGCAATCCGCTCTGCAGCGGCCCGAGCGGATGGGTCAGGTCGAGCCAGGCGTAGGCCGCGACATAGGTCGGAATCGCGAGCGGCAGCAGCAGCATCCACTCGAGCGATCGCCGGCCGCGGAAGTCGAAGGCCGTGACCAGCCAGGCCGCGCCGCAGCCGACGACGGCCGCGAACAGACCGACGCCCGCGAGGAGAATCGCGCTGTCCCGGATGGCGGTCGGCAGCACGTAGGCGGCGAGCTCGGGCCAGCCGCCGAAGGAGCCGCCGAGCGCGGTTAGCGCCAGCGACAGGATCGGGACCGCGGGAAGCGCGGCGATCAGGGCCGCTGCGACTGTCCAGCCGTCGAATGCAAGGCGTGGGCGGGAGGGAGGCGCGGAAATCTCCGCGCTCACCGCCATCTCGTCGCCCGCGCCTCGCAGACGTGGATCACTGGTCGAAGCCGACCTTGTCGACGAGCTGGCTCGCTTCCTTGCGACGCTTGGCGATCTCGGTCAGCGGCGTCGTGTCCGGCTTCAGCGTCCCGAAGGCCGCGATCAGCGGGTCTGCGGCGGCGCTCGCCTTCACCGGATACTCGTAGTTCGCCCTCGCGTAGATCGCCTGCGCCTCGTCCGAGACGAGATATTCCAGCAGCTTCACCGCCTGCTCCTTGTTCGGAGCGTGCTTGGCGATCGCGGCGCCGGAGACGTTCACCTGCGTGCCTCCCTTCTCGAAGCTCGGAAGGATCACCTTGATCGCTTCGCCCCAGCTCTTCTGCTCGGGGCCGCCCTTACCGCTCAGCATCGCGCCGACATAGTAGGAGTTGGCGATGCCGATGTCGCAGACGCCGCCGAGGATGTCCTTGGCGACGTCGCGGTCGCCGCCGGCGGGCTTGCGGCCGAGATTGGCCTTCACGCCCTTCAGCCATTCCTCGGTCTTCTCGGCGCCGTGGTGGACGATGTGATCGGCGATGAGCGCCGTGTTGTAGGGGTGCTGGCCGGGGCGGATGCAGACCTTGCCCTTCCACTTCGGGTCTGCGAGCTCCTCATACTTGAAACTCGCGAGGTCGAGGCCCTTGTCGGCGTAAAGCACGCGGGCGCGCAGCGACAGCGCGAACCAGTGGCCGTCGGCGTCGCGCAGCTGGGCCGGCACGGCGGCCTCGAGCGCGGAGGAGCCCGCCTTCTGCGTCAGGCCCTTGTCGACGAGGTCGACCAGATTGCCGAAGTCGACCGTCATCAGCACGTCGGCCGGCGACTTGTCGCCCTCGGCCTGGACGCGCTCGGCGAGGCCGTCCTTCAGGAAGACGGTGTTGACCTTGATCTCGGTCGCCTTCTGGAAGCTGTCCAGCAGCGGCTGGATCAGTCCTGCCTCGCGGGTGGTGTAGAGGTTGATGTCGGCGGAGGCGGCCGACGCCGCGACGACGAGGCCGAGGCCTGCAAGGACAAACGGCGCGGAACGGCGGGCGGTCGTCACGTTACTCTCCTTCGCTCGACCGCAAGGCGCGGACGAGAGAAGCTCTGTGACGGCGATCCGGCGTCGATCAAGACGTCATTTTCTGGAACAGTTCCAGACTATATTTTTGAATAATTATAAAAAATTCGGCTTTCAGTTTGAATTGCCAATGAAAGCCGAGCTTACGTTTCGATCGGGAAGATCAAGCCGTCATTCGGCCTGACAGAGATGTGAATGACCTCTCCAATTCGTGCGCCGTTTCGCTCGGCGCTTCGGGCCCGAACCGGCTCGTCGAGCCCGTCGACCCGAAGCAGCAGCTCGTAGCCGTCGCCGACGAAGCTCATGCCGACGAGCCGGGCCTCGACGCCCTGTCCGGGCGAGGCGGGCGTGACGTGCGGCGCACGCAGATAGACCGCGACCTCGGCGCCGTCGGCGATGGCGGCCGGCGCCGGAAACCGTCCCAGCCGGGTCTCGATGTGACCGTTGACGCGCCGTCCCGGGACGGGGGTCGCAGCGGCGAAGAAATCCGCGGCCTCGCGGCTCGCAGGGCGGTCATAGAGCTCTTCCGGCCGGCCGATCTGGACCATTCGTCCCCGGCGCATGAGGGCGACACGGTCGCCGCTCGCCATCGCCTCCTGCGGGTCGTGGGTCACGAGGATCGCGGCCGCGCCGAGTTCGCGGATCAGCGCCAGCGTGCGCATGCGCACCGTCTCGCCGAGCCGCCGGTCGAGATTGGAGAAGGGCTCGTCCAGCAGCACCAGCCGCGGTTTCGGCGCAAGCGCCCGGGCCAGCGCGACGCGCTGCTGCTCGCCCCCCGACAGCATGTGCGGATAGCGCTCGCCGAAGCCCGCGAGGCCGACCCGCTTCAGCATTTCTTCCGCGATGGCCGCGGCCTCCCGCGCCGGGACGCCCTTCAGCCCGTAGCGCACGTTGCGGGAGACGGTGAGGTGCGGAAACAGCGCGTAGTCCTGGAAGATAAAGCCGACGCCCCGCCGCTCCGGCTCGACGAAGGCGCCCGGTCCCGCGACGACGGCGCTTTCGATCGACAGCGCGCCGCCGTCCAGCCGTTCCAGTCCTGCGATCAGGCGCAGAAGAGTGGACTTTCCGCAGCCGGACGCGCCGACGAGGCTGACGACCTCCCCGCTCGCGACGTCGAGCGAGACCCCGTCCACGACGACGCGGCCGTCGAAGACCTTGGTGACAGACTCAAGCCTGACCGCGGGCGCCTGCATCGTCTCCCCGAACCGCTCGCTTCGCCGCCGCGCCGTCCTATCTGGACAGGCGCGTCGCGCAACAGAGCCGGACCTCATGCAGACCTTTTTCGTCCAGATCAAATGCGAGCTCGGCCGCACCTACGAGGTCGCGCAGGCCATCGCCGACCAGGAGCGCCATTCGGAGATCTACTCCACCGCCGGCGAATTCGACCTGATCGTGAAGTACCACGTCGAGGACGGCGTCGACGTCGGACACTTCGTCGGCCAGAGCGTTCACCGCGTCGAGGGCGTGCGCGACACCTACACGCTGATCACCTTCAAGGCGTTCTGAGCGCTTGTCCTCCCCTCGGGAGAGGGGGGAGGCGGAGCCGGCGGCGCTTCACAGCGTCAGCCGCACCTGCCGAACCGCGAGGTCGTCGGGGTCGGCCCTGACGTCGAAGCCGAGGCTTCGGCAGAGCGAGAGCATCGCGCCGTTCTCGGTCAGCACCTCGCCGGTGACCGCCGCCAGGCCCTCCGTCCGCGCCACCTCGATCATCGCCTGCATCAGCCCGCGGCCAAGGCCCCGGCTCTTCTCGCCGTCGGCCAGGAGGATCGCGTATTCGCCGGTCTCGACGTCGGGATCGGCGTGGAGCTGGACCAGCCCGACGACCCGCTCGCCCGACAGCGCCAGCAGCACGAAGGCGCGGGCGTAGTCGATCTGGGTGAGGCGCGCGATGAAGACGCGCGGCACCTCGACGACCGGCGTGAAGAAGCGCTGGCGCAGGTCGTCCGGCGCGACGTCGCGGAAGAAGGCCGCGACCGCCGGCTCGTCCTCGGGGCGCACGGGCCGCAGCTGGACGCTCGCGCCGTCCTTGAGCGCGAGCTCGCGCTCGTGCGCCTTCGGATAAGGGCGGATGGCGAGGCGCGGATTGACGCCGCCGCGCGCCGCCGGCGCTGCGGCGACGCGGATGCGCGCGTCGAAGGCGACGGCGCCGCGTGGCGTCGCGACCAGCGGGTTGATCTCGACCTCGCGCAGTTCCGGCAGGTCGACCGCGAGCTGTGCGATCCGCACGAGGATCTGGGCGACCACGTCGCGGTCGGCGGTCGGCCGGTCGTCGTGGCCCCCGAGCAGCCGTCCGGCGACGGTGCGGTCCATCAGTTCGCGCGCAAGGCCCATGTGCAGCGGCGGGAGCGCGGCGGCGACGTCGCGCCGGAGCGCGGCCGCCCCGCCGCCCGAGCCGAAGGCGATGACCGGGCCGAAGGTCGGATTGTCCGCGACGCCGAGATAGACCTCCTGGCCGTCGTCGGGCCGGACGTGAGGCTGGACCAGAAAGCCGTCCACCCGCGCCTGGGGCATGCGCTCGGCGAGCCGTCCGAGCATGCCGCGCGCGGCTTCGAGCACGGCGTCAGGACCTTCGAGCGCGAGGCGGACGCCGCCCACGACGGCGCGGCGGGGGATGTCGGGCGAGACGATCTTCAGCACCGCGCCGCGCGGCCCGGACAATCCCGCCGCCACCTCCGCCGCCTCCTCGGGCGTCCTGACGACGGCCTGGGGAAGCGTGGGCACGCCGTAGGCGAGCAGCGTCTCGGCGACGTCCGTCGGGCCCATCCAGTCGCGTCCGGCGGCGAGCGTCGCCGCGACGGCGGCGCGTGCGCGGGGCAGGTCGGGCGAAAAATCCTCGGGGGCGGAGGGCGGCGTCGCCAGCAGGGCGGACTGCGCCTCGACGTGGTCGACGAGGTGCATCAGCCCCTGCACGGCGGCTTCCGGCGTGCGGAACATTGGCACATGCGCCGCCTCGAGCGTGCGGCGGGGCGCGGTCTCGGCCCCGAGGAAGGCGGCGAACACCGGTTTTGGCGGAAAACGCTTGCTGCGCGCCCGCGTCGCCGACGCCGCGACCGCCGCGGCGCAGTCGCCGGCGTGCGAGATGCGGCTCGGCGCATGGATCGCGATGGCGGCGTCGACCGCGCCGTCGTCGAGCGCGGCGTCGAGCGCTGCGCGGTAGCGGTCGCCGCCGGCGTCGCCACAGAGGTCGACCGGGTTCGCCGCGAAGCCTTCCGAGGGCAGGATCTTCGCCAGCGCGTCCTTCGCCTCGTCCGACAGCATCGCGGGCAGGCCGCCAAGCGCCTTCAGCCGGGCGTGTGCGAGCACGCCGAGCGCGCCGCTGTTCGAGGCGATCGCGACCCGCTTGCCGGCGAGCGGCGGCGCATGGGCGAGCGTCTCGGCGGCCGCGAACAGCTCCGACAGATCCGCCACCCGCAGCAGCCCGGCGCGCCGGAAGGCGGCGTCGCAGACCGTCTCGCGGTCGATCAGCGCGCGGGCGAGCGTGCCGCCGCCGCCGAGCTCTTCCGCGCGCTGGGGCGCCTTCACCACCACCACCGGCTTGATGCGGGCCGCCGCGCGGGCGGCCGACATGAACAGCGCGGCGTCCCCGACGTCGTCGAGATAGAGCAGGATCGCGTGGGTGCGCCGGTCGAGCGCGAAATGATCGAGCAGGTCGTCGACGTCGACGTCGGCGGTGTCGCCGAGCGAGACGAGCCCCGAAAAACCGATCGAGCGGGCGTTGGCCCAGGCGACGGTCGAGCTCATGACGCCGCCGGACTGCGAGATCAGCGCGAGGTCGCCCGGCGAGGCCGCCTCGGCCGCGCTGGCGTTCAGTCGCACATGCGGGCTCTGGACGCCGAGGCAGCCGGGCCCGACGACCCGCACCCCGCGCGGGCGCGCCGCCTCCAGCACCGCCTTGCGGAAATCGGGCGCGCGGGTCTGCGGCGTCAGCGTGATGACGACGACGGCGCGCGCGCCGGCCTCGCCGGCCTCGTGCACGATCCGGGGGACGCTCGGCGCAGGGGCGGTCACGACCACGAGGTCCGGAGCGGCGCCGAGCGCGGAGAAGGAGGCCGCGGCCGAGAGGCCGTCGATCGCCTTGTGGTCGGGATTGACGAGACCGATCGGTCCCTTGAACGCGCCGGCCCGCAGGTTGGTAAGGATCGCCCGGCCGACGCTGCCGGCCTTCGGACTGCCGCCGACGAGCGTGACCGAGCGCGGCGCGAAGACGGCGTCGAGGTTGCGAAGGGTCACGAGCCCCCCGCCCGGATCGCTCTAAGCAAAGGGCAACTCCGCTCTCGCCTTTTCGTCGCGCCCGACTACGGTCGGCGCACGGCCGCGGCCGTGCAGACATTCTGGATCGGAAAACGCGAATGTCCCGTCGCTGGATCGCAAGCGCCCTCGTACTTTTCGCGATGACGACGGCTGCGGGGGCCGAACGTCTGCGCTTCGCGGGCCACGAGTTCGAGGTGAAGGCAGGCCGGGGCCTCGGGCCGGGGCCGAACGACTGGTCGAGTTCGCAGGCCTTCATCGATGGCAAGGGTCGGCTTCACCTGAAGCTGTCTCCGAAGAACGGGCGCTGGGTCGCCGGCGAGGCGTCCTCGGTCGAGCGTTTCGGCTTCGGAGTTTATGAGATCGAGTACGAGGGCGATATCGAGGCCCTCGATCCGAATGTCGTGTTCGGCTTCTTCAACTACCCGACCGCGGATGTCGGCCCCGACGCCACCCGCGAGATCGACGTCGAGTTCGCGCGCTGGGGCGAGCGCGGCAACCGCGCCCTGAACTACACGGTCTGGCCGGTGGAGCCCGGGCGGCGCTACGGGCATCGCAGCCTCGACTTCTTCCGCTCGGTCCGCCGCAGCCTCCACCGCTTCGTCTGGTCGAGGAAGAGCGTCGCCTACGAGTCCGTCGAACTCGATCGCGACGGCAGGCCGGAGCGGCGCCGAAGCTGGACGTTCCGGCCGGACAAGCCGGGCAAGAGCATCGCGGCCGAGCCGATGCCGATCCACTTCAACCTTTGGGCGTTCCGCGGACGCCCGCCGACCGACGGCAAGCCGGTCGAGGTCGTGGTGAGGCGCTTCTCCTTCACGCCCGCTAAATGAGCGTCACGGCTGGGTGCTGGCCGGGGGATCGCTCGCGGGAAAGCTCTCCTCGATCTCCTCGTCGAGCTTGTCCTGCTCGTGCTCGGACGGCGCCTTGTCGTCCTTGGGCTTCGCCGGCGCCGGCTCGGCGGGCTTGTCCTTCTCCCCGCCGAGCGTCGAGCGGATCTCGGCCGGGGCGGGCGTCGAGCCTGCCGGCGTCGCCGCTGCGGCATGCGGCGCGGCGGCGAGTTCCTGGTCCCTGTCGATCAGCACGATGTGCAGCCTCCTCGGGCCGTGCGCGCCCATCAGCAGCACCTGTTCGATGTCCGCCGAACGGGACGGGCCGGTGATCCAGTTGACGGTGCGCGGCATCACGCCGGCCCCGTACGCCGCTCGGACCCGTGACCAGACGTCCTCATAGGTCGCGGACAGATCGGCGGCGTCGACCAGAACAACGTGCGTCTCGGGCAGGAAGTTCAGCGTGGTCGGGTTGTCCGCGCCCGAGACCAGCACGAGCGTCCCGGTCTCAGCGACCCCGCCGAAGGCCGCGCTGACGCCGGTCTCGTCGTCGCCGAAGCTGCGGCCGGTCGAGGTCTCGATCGACGCCTCGCGCCAGGGCAGGACGGACAGTCGCGGGTCGTCGCCGCGCTTCACCTTGAGTTCGAGGTTCCGGCCGCGCAGGAAATCCGCGATGGCCGCGGGCGCCTCGTCGGCCGAATGCACGATCGAGATGGTCGCGGCCGAGGCCTCGGCCTGCTCGACGAATACCTTCAGCTGTTCGGCGCGCGGCTTCGACGCGGCCCGCGCGGGAATGACGCCCGAGGGATGCCCGGCGAGGCGGTCCTCCACGACCTTGAGCCGCGGGCGTTCCTCGCCGGTCACGCCGAGCGAGCGGCGCACGTTCGCCATCACCTGTTCGCGCGGGGTCATCGTTTCGCCCTCGCGCGCCACTGGGCCTGAAAGGTGTCGCCTTGCGGGGCGGCGAAGTCGCGCGAGCCGGTCCAGCCGCCGGCGAGCGGCAGCGACGCGAAGCGCCCCTTGCTCCGCCCGGCGAGCGCGAGCGCGCGCATGCCGACGCGGGTCGCGAAGCGATAGAGCCCGGGCCGCCGTGCGAAGAAGCTCCAGAATCTCAGGCCGGATCGCACCGTCGCGGGCGAGAGGTGGCGCTCGAACTCCTTCTCGCGCCAGTTCCGCATCAGCTTCGGCAACGGGATGCGGACCGGGCAGACGCTTTCGCAGCGCCCGCAGAAGGTCGAGGCGTTCGGCAGATGCCCGGCCTTGTCGACGCCGATCAGCGAGGGCGACAGCACCGAGCCCATCGGGCCGGGATAGACCCAGCCGTAAGCGTGGCCGCCGACCGCGTGATAGACCGGGCAGTGGTTCATGCAGGCGGCGCAGCGGATGCAGCGCAGCATCTCGCGGAACTCGCCGCCGAGCATCGACGAGCGGCCGTTGTCGAGCAGGATGACGTGGTACTCGCCCGGCCCGTCGACGTCGGCCTCGCGGCGGGGGCCGGTCGAGAAGGTCGTGTAGACGGTGATGTCTTGGCCGGTCGCCGAGCGCGCCAGCACGCGCAGCATCTGTGAGACGTCGTCCAGCGTCGGCACCAGCTTCTCGATCGACGCCAGCACGATGTGGACTTTGGGCAGGGTCTGGCTGAGGTCGCCGTTGCCCTCGTTGGTCACGATGATCGACGTGCCGGTCTCGGCGACGAGGAAGTTCGCGCCGGTCATGCCGACGTCGGCCGCGAGGAACTTCTTGCGCAGCATGGCGCGCGCCTCGGCGAGGAGCGACTCCGGCGCCGAGAGGTCGCGATCGTCCGGCAGGCCCTCGTGGGCCGCGCGGAAATTCTCTTCGATCTGGTCGCGGTTGAGATGGATGACGGGCGCCACGATGTGGCTCGGCCGCTCGCCGCGCAGCTGGATAATGTATTCGCCGAGATCGGTTTCGACCGGCGTGACGCCGGCGGCCTCGAGATGGCCGTTGAGGTCGATCTCCTCGGAGATCATCGACTTGCCCTTGGCGATCGTCTTCGCGCCGACGCGCTTGCAGATGTCGATGACGACTTTTCGGGCGTCGTCGGCGGTCGGGGCGAAATGGACGTGGCCGCCGGCCTCGGTCACCCGCTTCTCATACGCTTCGAGATAGAGGTCGAGATGGGCGAGCGTGTGGTTCTTGATGTCGCGCGCGGCGTCGCGCAGCGCCTCGAACTCCGGCAGCTTGTCGGCCGCCTTGCGGCGCTTGGCGATGAAGCCGCTCTCGACGTTGCCGAGCGCGCGCTGGAGCGCCGGGTCGCGCAGCGCCTCGTGAGCGTTGTCCTTGAAGGCGGGGGAGGTGGGGACGTGGATGGTCATGGCGTCACCTCCGCGCCGGCTCGCCGATCGCCGGCTCGTCGCCCATGCCGGCGAGCACCTCGGCGACATGACGCGCCTTCACCGGCCGGCCGAGCCGCTGCAGCTTGCCCGCCATATTCATGAGGCAGCCGAGGTCGCCGGCGAGGAGCGTCGGCGCGTTCGAGGCGGAGATGTTGTCTACCTTCTTGGACACGATCGCGTCGGAGATCTCGCCGTACTTCACCGAGAACGTCCCGCCGAAGCCGCAGCAGACGTCCGGGTCCTTCATCTCGCAGACGCTCAGTCCCTCGACGCTGTCGAGCAGCTTTCGCGGCTGGGTTTTGATCCCGAGCTCGCGCAGGCCCGCGCAGCTGTCGTGATAGGTGACGGCGCCGTCGAACCGGGCCTTGACCGCGCTCATGCCGCGCACGTCGACGAGGAAGCTGACGAGCTCGTGGACCTTGCCGGAGAACGCCTCCGCCCGGCGCGCGAGGTCCGGCTCTCCGGCGAACAGCTCCGGATAGTGCTTCTTCAGCTGGCCGGCGCAGGAGCCGGACGGCGCGACCACGTAGTCGACGCCCTGGAACGCGTCGATGGCCTGAAGGGCGAGCGCCCGCGCGGTCGCGCGGTCGCCCGAGTTGAAGGCCGGCTGGCCGCAACAGGTCTGCGACGGGACCACCACCTCGCACCCCGATTCCTCGATCAGTTTCGCCGCGGCGAAGCCGATCGAAGGGCGGATCAGATCGACGAGGCAGGTGGCGAAAAGCCCGACCCGAGGCCTGGGCTCATGCGTATGGACCACTTGAAACGGCTCCAGATCAGCGGACAAATGAGTGATCGGCGAAACGGATGGCGACATTCGCCGCACCGGCGCCTGCGCGCAAGGCATGACTGGCCCTCGCGCTTCGACTAGGGATTTCGCGCAGCCTGATATATCAGGGCGGCGCTCACGCCCGACCGGCGCTGCGTCGCCGAGAACAACGGGCGGAGGTGGGAGGACGACAGATGAGCGGCATCGCCATGCCGGAGCCCGATCCGCGCATTCTCGCGCGGCGGGACCAGATCGTCGCCGGGCTCAAGGAGATCGTGAAGGGCGAGGGAGTCATCGACAGCGAGGACGAGCGCCGCGCCTTCGAGACCGACGCGCTCACCGCCTACCGCCGCATGCCGCTCGCCGTCGTGCTTCCCTCGACCACGCAGGAGGTGGCCGCGGTCCTGAAGTACCTGAACCGGGAGGGCGTGCCGATCATCCCGCGCGGGGCGGGGACCTCGCTCGCTGGCGGCGCGCTGCCGCAGGAGGACGCGGTCGTCGTCGGCGTCTCCAAGATGGCGCGCGTGCTCGACGTCAACCTCGCCGACCGGACCATGCGGGTCGAGACCGGCATCACCAATCTCGGCGTGTCCGGCGCGATCTCCCATGAGGGCTTCTTCTACGCCCCCGATCCCTCCTCACAGCTCGCCTGCACCATCGCCGGCAACATCGCGATGAACTCGGGCGGGGCGCATTGCCTGAAATATGGGGTGACCACCAACAACCTGATGGGCGTCGTCTTCGTCACGATGGAGGGCGAGATCGTCGAGATCGGCGGCGACGCGATGGATGCGCCCGGGCTCGACATGCTCGGCCTGATCTGCGGCTCGGAAGGCCAGTTCGGGATCGTCACCGAGGCGACGCTGCGCATCCTGCCGATGGCCGAGGGCGCGCGGCCGATCCTGTTCGGCTTCCCCTCGAGCGAGGCGGCGGGCGCCGCGACCGCGGCGGTGATCGGCGCCGGCATCGTCCCGGTCGCGATCGAGTTCATGGACAAGATCGCGATCGACATCTGCGAGGACTTCGCCCATGCCGGCTATCCGATGGACGCCGGCGCCCTGCTGATCGTCGAGGTCGAGGGCGCGCCCGCCGAGATTGACGAGCAGCTCGCCCGCATCGGCGAGGTGGCCCGCGCGAACGGCGCCACGTCCGCGCGGCAGGCGACGACGGCCGCCGAGGCCGCCGCGATCTGGAAGGGCAGAAAATCCGCCTTCGGCGCGATGGGCCGGATCTCCGACTACATCTGCATGGACGGCACCATTCCGACCGGACGCCTGCCCGAGATCCTCGCCCGCATCACCGAGATCTGCGACGCAGCGGAGCTCAAGGTCGCCAACATCTTCCACGCCGGCGACGGCAACCTGCATCCGCTGGTGCTCTACGACATGAACGACCCGGTCTCGCTCGCGAAGGCCGAGAGGGCCGGCGAGGACATCCTGATCGCCTGCGTCGAGGTCGGCGGCTGCCTGACCGGCGAGCACGGCGTCGGCATCGAGAAGCGCGAGCTGATGACGACGCAGTTCACGGAAGGCGAGCTGTTCCAGCAGATGCGGGTGAAGTCCGCCTTCGACCCGAACTGGCTGATGAACCCCGCCAAGGTCTTCCCGCTCCACATGCGCGGCGAAACGAGGAAGGCCGCGTGAGCGATCTCATCGCGCCGACGGACGAGGCCGGCGTCGAGGCCGCCGTCCATGACGCCATGTCCTCCAAAACCCCGATCGCCGTGCGCGGCGGCGGCTCCAGGGCCGGGCTCGGCCGCCCCACACAGGCGGCGCGCACGCTGACGACGGAGCGGCTGTCCGGCGTCACCCTGCTCGAACCGGCGGAGCTCGTCGCCTCCGCCAGGGCGGGCACGCCCGTCGCCGCCTTCGAGGCGGAGCTCGCCAGGGCCGGGCAGCGGCTCGCCTTCGAGCCGTTCGACCACCGGGCGCTCTATGGCTCGACCGCCGAGCCGACGGTCGGCGGCATGGTCGCCACAAACGCCTCCGGCCCGCGCCGCGTCATCGCCGGCGCCGCGCGCGACGCGCTGATCGGAGTTAGGCTCGTGACCGGCCGCGGCGAGACGATTCGCTCGGGCGGGCGCGTCATGAAGAACGTCACCGGCTACGACCTCGTGAAGCTCGCCTGCGGTTCACACGGAACGCTCGGCGTCATCACCGAGGCGACCTTCAAGACGCTGCCGATCCCCGAAACCGAGCTCAGCCTGGTCTGGGAAGGCCTCGACGAAGCGCGCGGCGTCGAGGCGCTCTGCGCGGCCATGGGCTCGCCGTTCGAGGCGAGCGGCGCGGCGCATCTGCCGGCGAACGCCGACGCGCCCGCCCGCACCGTCGTCCGGCTCGAGAACTTCGAGAGCCAGCTGCGCTATCGCTCGGGCGAGCTCGAAAAGCTGCTGAAGCCATTTGGCGCGGCGGCGCGGCTCGCCGTCGACGCCTCGCGCGCGCTGTGGTCCGAAATCCGTGAGGCCGCGCCGCTGCTCGGCGACGGCGGCCGATCGGTCTGGCGCGTCTCGGTCGCGCCGAGCAGGGCCGCCGCCCTCGCGGGCGGTCTCGGCGCGCTCGCCGCGGCGCATTTCTACGACTGGAGCGGCGGCCTGCTGTGGATCGCCGTCGAGCCGTCCGCCGACGCCGGCGCGGCGACGCTGCGGCCGGCCGTCCGCGAGGCGCGCGGCCACGCCACGCTGGTGCGCGCCTCCGACGCCGTGCGCGCGGCGGTCGACGTGTTCGAGCCCGAGCCGCCGGCGCTGGCGCGGCTCAGCGCGGCCGTCACCGAAGCCTTCGACCCGGCCGGCGTCCTCAATCCGGGGCGCATGCATGTCCGCCATTGAGACGGACGTCGCGGCCGCGCCTCGCAAGGGTCTTCTGTTCTGGGGCGCCGTCGCGCTTGCGATCACGGCGGGCTTCGCGCTGATCCTGCTCGCGATGGGGCGCGATCCGATCTGCCCCTGCGGCTTCGTCGAGCTCTGGCACGGCGCGTCGAACGACAGCGGCACCTCCCAGCACATCTCCGACTGGTATTCGCTGAGCCACGTCATCCACGGCTTCCTGTTCTACGGCGCCGCCCACCTCATCGGCCGCTGGCGGGGGGCGCCGCTCGGCTTCGGCGTAGCGCTGGCGCTCGCGATCCTCGTCGAGGGCGGCTGGGAAGTTCTCGAAAACAGCTCCTTCATCATCGACCGCTACCGCGAGACCACAGCGTCCGACGCCTATGGCGGCGACAGCGTGCTGAATTCCATGGCCGACATCGGCTTCATGGCGCTCGGCTTCCTCGTCGCACGCGTCGCGCCGGCCTGGCTCGTGGTCGCGGCCGCGATCGCGATGGAGCTGGTCGCGCTCTGGGTCATTCGCGACAACCTCACGCTCAACGTCCTGATGATCCTCTGGCCGATCGACGCCATTCGCGAATGGCAGCAGTCGGTCCGATAGGAAGACACATGCAAACCGCCTTCGCCCCGGAACGTCTCGCAGCCGACCCGCAGCTCGCGGCGTCCGAAAAGATCCTGCGGACATGCGTGCATTGCGGCTTCTGCACCGCGACCTGCCCGACCTACGTGCTGCTCGGCGACGAGCTGGATTCGCCGCGGGGCCGGATCTACCAGATCAAGGACATGCTGGAGGGCGACAAGCCGGCCACGCCCGAGCTCGTCAAGCATATCGACCGCTGCCTGTCGTGCCTGTCCTGCATGACGACCTGCCCCTCCGACGTGCACTACATGCACCTCGTCGACCACGCCCGCGCGCATATCGAGGAAACCTATCGCCGTCCGCTCGCCGACCGGCTGATGCGGCGCGTGCTCGCGGCCGTGCTGCCCTATCCGGACCGCTTCCGGCTCGCGCTCGCCGGCGCCTGGTTCGCCAAGCCGCTCGCGCCGCTGCTGGCCGGCGTCCCGGGGCTTTCGCGCGTCGCGGCCATGCTGCGCCTCGCGCCGGCGAAGGCTGCCGCGCGCTCGCACAACGAGGGCGTGCGCTCCTTTCCAGCGGAAGGCGAACGGATGTCGCGCGTCGCGATCCTGCAGGGCTGCGCGCAGCCGGTGCTGGAGCCTTCGATCAACGACGCGGCGATCCGTTTCCTGAACCGCCACGGGGTCGAGGTGGTGCAGGCCGAGGGCGAGGGCTGCTGCGGCGCGCTGGTCCATCACATGGGCCGAGAGCACGACAGCCACGCCGCCGCCAGGCGCAACATCGACGCCTGGGGCAAGGTCGCGGACGAGGGCGGCCTCGACGCCATCCTGATCACGACGTCCGGCTGCGGCACCACGATCAAGGACTACGGGTTCATGCTGCGCGACGACCCGGCCTACGCGGAAAAGGCCGCATGGGTCTCCTCGCTCGCCCGGGATTTCTCCGAGGTCGCGGTCCGGCTGGAGCTGAAGCTCGCGCGCGAGACCGGGCAGGCCGTCACCTATCATTCCGCCTGTTCGATGCAGCATGGGCAGTCGATCCGCGAGGAGCCGAAGGCGCTGCTGAAGGCGGCGGGGTTCCGGGTCCGCGAGCCGGCCGAGGGGCACCTGTGCTGCGGTTCGGCCGGCACCTACAACATCCTGCAGCCCGAGATCGCCACCCGGCTGCGCGACCGCAAGCTCGCCAACATCGCGAAGACCGCGCCGGAGATCGTCGCGGCTGGCAACATCGGCTGCCTGACGCAGTTGCGCTCCGGGACGACGACGCCCTGCGTCCACACCGCCGAGCTGCTCGACTGGGCCACCGGCGGACCGCTTCCCGAGGCGCTCGCGGGCCTTGGCTTCGAGCGCGCGCGGCAGGCTGCCGAATAGGCGCGCAGGCCTTACCGCGATTTCATCGCGCCGACGCCTTTTCCCGGCCGCATCGCCGTCCGATCTATTCTTCGTGAAGGCCGGGCGCTCGGACGTTCGGCCGTTTCGCTCGGGAGGCGAGACAGATGAACGAGGCCGAACGCGACCTGATCGCAGGTCTGTTTCAGCGCATCCGATCGGTCGAGACCGCGCGGCGAGACCCGGAGGCGGAGACCTTCATCACCGAGCAGGTCGCGCGCCAGCCGCACGCGCCCTACGCCATGGCGCAGACGATCGTGGTGCAGGAGCGCGGGCTGGAGGCGGCGCGCCAGCGCATCGAGCAGCTGGAACGCGAGCTCGCCGACGCCCGCGCCGACGCCGGGCGGCTCCAGTCGGAAGAGGCGCCCGAACCGGCGCGCCCGTCGGCTCCGTCGCCTTGGGGCCCGCGCGCGCAGGAATCCATGGCGCGCGCCGAGGAGACGCGCGGGGGCTACGGCCAGTCAAGGCACAAGCAGCCCGGCTACGGCCAGGGCGAGCGACTGTCGCCGCCGTTCGGCGCGCCGCAGGCCGGTTACGGCCAGCCGGGCGGCTATGGCGCGCCGCAGCAGCCTTATCCGACCGCGCAGGAGCCTTCGCGCGGCGGCGGCTTCCTGTCGGGCGCGCTGCAGACGGCGGCCGGCGTCGCCGCGGGCGCCCTGATCTTCCAAGGCGTGCGCTCGATGTTCGGCGGCGAGGAGAGCCATGCGGCCGGAGGCGATGCGGCGAAGCTCGATTCCGGCGGCGATGCGGGGAGCGCGGGGGGCGACGCCTCCACCCAGCAGATCGGCGACTGGTATTCCGGCCTGTTCGGCGGCGGCGACGGCAAGCAGGCCGACGCTGGCGGGCAGGCGGGCGACGGGCCGGAGGACGATGACGGCGGGCTGTTCGATCCGGGCGACGACGGCGACGACTGGGTGTGATCCGGCGCCGCGGGCGCAACCCATCGCGTCGCGGCGCGTTATGATCTGTTTGGGGTAACGGGCCGCGCAGCATGCGCGGCCGAGACACGCGGGAGTTCCGGCATGGACTCTGATCGCGAGCGCAAGCTTCAACTCGCCGATCCGGGCCGCGACGCGGCCGGCGAGGAGATCGAACGCATTCTCGAGGCCGCCGAGCAGGCCGAAGACGAGGCGACGACGGCGGAGGACGCCGGTTTCGACTCGTTCCTCGAGCGGTTTCCGACGCTGCTGCGAAAGAAGGCCGCGCAAGGCTGAAATGGGGCTCGCGCGCGCCGGACTTTGCTTGACACCCTTCGCCGGCCGTTCGTATATCCGCGCGCGCTTGACGCCGCCGATCCGACACGATCGGCCCGCGCCGGGGCGGAGTAGCTCAGCTGGTTAGAGCAGCGGAATCATAATCCGCGTGTCGGGGGTTCGAGTCCCTCCTCCGCTACCAAGACTCAAAAGTCGATACAGTTTCGTGCGGCCGAAGGGGCTTCCGGAGACCGTGAGACGGCACACGATGCTGTAAGCGCACCCGCGACCATGCCGCGAAGCCCTTATTTCGACTTGGGCGACGAACTTCGTGAAAGCGGCTGCTCTCGATGCCGCATCGGCGCTCAAGAAGGGTGAAACGTTCGGTCGCGACCTCGAGTTTGACGTCCTCGAGCCGCTGGCCAACGGGTTGGTCGTCCGGTCGAGGAGCCGCGTCGGCAGGCCGTGGGTCGCCGTCCGGCATGGATCCGCGCCGAAACGGGATCCTGACGTCAGCGCAGGCCCTGGGCGATGGCGGTCGCCTCCGGGCGGCGCCTGAGCAGGATCATCGCGATGACGCCGACCAGCGGGCCGAGCGCGAGAAACGCAAAGCTCCAGCGCCAGCCGACGAGCTCAGCGACGCTCGGCGTGAGCCGGATCGACACGATGGTCAGCGCGAAGCCGATGCCGAGCTGCAGCGCGAGCGCCGTGCCGACATAGCGGCGGTCGCTGAGCTCCGTCGCCATGGCGGAGAACTGCGCCGAATCCCCGATGACGCTGACGCCCCAGACGAGCGCCACCAGCGCGAACAGCCACATCGGGCCGTCGAACGTGAAGCCGATCAGCAGCGCGCAGGCGCCCGAGACGGCCATCATGCCGGCCGAGGTCGCGGTGCGCCCGATGCGGTCGGCCAGAACGCCGCCGAGGACGGCCCCGAAGATCCCGACGCCGATCACCGCGAAGGTGATGAGCGAGGCCGTCCTGGCGTCCGGCACGCCGAGAGTCGCAGGGGCCGCCGCCACGAAGGCCAGGAACCAGCCCCACATCGCGTAGAGCTCCCACATGTGGCCGAAATAGCCGAGGTTCGCGAGCGCCAGCGGCCGGTTCTTGAGCACGGCCCCGATCTGCCGCGGGTCGAATGTCGCGCGGCTGAAGGGCGCCGGGCCTTCCGTGGCGCAGGCCCCGAGGATGGCGGCCCCGATCACGGTCGCGGCGGTGGCGGCGCAGACCACGAGGCGCCAGTCGACATGGTCGAACAGGCCCCGCACCAGATGCGGCGAGGCCGAACCGAGCGTCAGCGCGCCGATCACCGCGCCGAGCGCCGTTCCGCGGCCGCGCACGAACCAGGTCGAGATCAGCTTGAGCGCGGGCGGATAGACGCCGGCGAGCGCCGCGCCGGTCACGAAGCGCGCCGCGAACAGCGTCGCGACCGAGGGCGCGACCAGCAGCGACAGGTTGGCGAGAGCGGCGAGCGCGGCCGCCGCCGCCATAAGCTTTCGCGGCGCGATGATGTCTGGCAGGTTCACGAGGCTCGAACCGAGCGCCCCGACCACGAAGCCGAGCTGCACCATGTTGGTGAGCCAGGACGCGTCGGAGGACGACAGGCCCCAGGCCGCGATCAGCTCCGGGGTCACGGCCGTCGCCGAGAACCACGTCGTCATGCTGAGGACCAGCGCGAGGCAGACGAGCCCCAGCACCCGCCAGCGCGAGGCCTCGGCCGCGGCGGGCGGCGTGGCGGAGGTCATTCCGTCTTCAGCGGGACGGTGAAGGTGGTGGCGGTCCCGTCGAGGCAGATCTCGCCGGCCGCGTTCCGGACCGTGGTCCTGATCGTGCAGATCGGCTTGTCCTCGCGCACCGTCACGATCTCGACCCGGCCCGTGATGGTCTCGTCGACCCCGACCGCCTTGAGGAACTTCCACTCGCAGCCGAGGAACACTGTGCCGGGACCCGGAAGGTGCTCGGCCACCAGCGCGTTGAGGATGCCGGACGTCACGCCGCCCTGGACGATCAGCTTGCCGAACACGCTCCGCTCGGCGAGGTCCCGGTCGTAGTGCAGCGGATTGCGGTCGCCCGTCATTTCCGTGAACGAGACGATGTCCTGCATGGTCGTGGTGCGGGAGCGCTCGGCGGAATCGCCGACCCTGGGCATGCCGTTGATCACGCCGCTCCAGCCCGACTTCGGCTTCTCGTCCGTCATGTCGTTCTCCTTGATGGGCCCGGCGAGGTCACAGCGGGCGCTTCAGCAGGCGCGACAGCACGCCCACGACGCCGTCGCGGAACAGGAGCACGCAGACGACGAACACCGCGCCCTGGATGATCGTCACCCAGGCCCCGAACGGCGCGAGATAGCTCTCCATGGCCACGATCACGAAGGCGCCGGCGATCGGGCCGAAGATGGCGCCCATGCCGCCGACGAGCGTGATCAGGATCACCTCGCCCGACATCGACCAGTGCACGTCGGTGAGGGAGGCGAGCTGGAACACGATCGCCTTCGTGCCTCCGGCGAGGCCCGCGAGCGCCGCCGAGAGCACGAAGACCGCGAGCTTGTACCGGTTGACCCGGTAGCCGAGCGAGACCGCACGCGGCTCGTTGTCCCGGATCGCCTTCAGCACCTGCCCGAAGGGAGAGTGGATGATCCGGTAGATCATCAGCAGGCCCGCCATGAAGATCACGGCGACCAGCACATAGAGGACGCGATCGTCCTGCAGGTCGATCACGCCGAAGAGACGGCCGCGCGGCACGCCCTGGATGCCGTCCTCGCCGCCGGTGAACTTCGCCTGCAGCGAGAAGAAGTAGACCATCTGGGCGAGCGCCAGCGTGATCATCGCGAAATAGATGCCCTGCCGCCGGATCGCTAGCGCGCCGATGCAGAGTCCGAGGGCGGCCGCGGCCGCGACGCCGCCGAGGATCGCGAATTCCGGATTGAGGCCCCAGACCTTGGCGGCGTGGGCCGAGACGTAACCGGCGACGCCGAAGAAGGCCGCGTGGCCGAACGACAGCAGGCCGCCGTAGCCGAGCAGGAGGTTGAAGGCGAGCCCGAACAGGGCGAAACACAGGACCTTCATGACGAAGATCGGGTAGAGCCCGAACGGCAGGAGGACGAGCGCGACTGCGATCGCGAACATGACGTAGCGGTGGAAGCGCTTGGCGTCGCGGCTCTCCGGCCGGATCGGGGCGTCGGGTCCGGAGCCCTGCGTCTCGGCGGTTTCGGTCATGACGGCGGGTTCCGCGGTCACGCTCATGACGAGCGCCCGAACAGGCCGGCGGGCTTCGTGAGAAGCACGATCGCCATGATCACGAAGATCACCGTGGTTGATCCTTGTGGGTAGAACACCTTGGTCAGCCCCTCCACGAGGCCGAGGCCGAAGCCCGTCACGATCGAGCCCATGATCGAGCCCATGCCGCCGATCACCACGACCGCGAACACCACGATGATGATGTCGGCGCCCATCATCGGGCTCACCGTGTAGATCGGGGCCGCGAGGACGCCGGCGAGCGCCGCCAGCCCCACGCCGAACGCGTAGGTGACGGTCAGCAGAAGCGGCACGTTCACGCCGAAGGTCTGGACCAGCGCCGGGTTCTCGGTGGCGGCGCGCAGATATGCGCCGAGCTTGGTCTTCTCGATCAGCAGCCATGTCGTGAGACAGACCGCGAGCGAGGCGACGACCACCCATCCGCGATAGGTCGGCAGATACATGAAGGGCAACCTGGTTCCGCCGGCGAGCTCCGCCGGGACCGCGTAGGGAAGGCCCGACACGCCGAACTGGAGGCGGAACATGCCCTGAATGATCAGCGCGAGGCCGAAGGTCAGCAGCAGGCCGTAGAGATGGTCGAGCTTGTAGAGCCGCGACAGCAGCGTGCGCTCGATCAGCACGCCGAACAGCGCGACCGCGACGGGCGCGAGCAGCAGCGACCACCAGTAGCCGAGCCCGAGATGGTTCAGGAGGATCCAGGCCACGAAGGCGCCCGCCATGTAGAGCGCGCCATGGGCGAAATTGATGATGTTCAGCAGCCCGAAGATGATGGCGAGCCCGAGCGAGAGCAGCGCGTAGAACGATCCGTTGATCAGGCCGAGCAGGAGCTGGCCGAACAGCGCCTGCGTCGGGAAGCCGAAAAGCGTCGTCATGGCTCAGACCCCCAGATACGCATGGAGCTTCTCGAGATTGGCCTCGAGCGCCTCGTTCGGGATCTCGTCGACCACGCGGCCGAGCTCGATCACGACGTGCCGGTCCGCGACCGTCTGGGCGAAGCGGAAGTTCTGCTCGACAAGGACGATGGTGTAGCCGTCGGCCTTGAGGCGGCGGATGGTCTCGCCGATCTGCTGCACGATGACGGGCGCGAGGCCCTCCGTCGGCTCGTCGAGCAGGATGAGCTTCGCGCCGGTGCGCAGGATCCGGGCGATCGCGAGCATCTGCTGCTCGCCGCCCGAAAGCTTCGTGCCCTGGCTCGTCGACCGTTCCTTCAGGTTCGGGAACAGCTGGTAGATCGCCTCGAGCGACATGCCGCCCGGGCGCACGACCGGCGGCAGCATCAGGTTTTCGTAGACGTTGAGGCTCGCGAACACGCCGCGTTCCTCCGGCACATAGCCGAGGCCCCGGCGGGCGATCTTGCGCGACGGCAGGCCGATCGTCTCGACGCCCTCGAACACGACCGACCCCCGGCGCTTCTCGAGCATCCCGACGATGGCTTTGAGCGTCGTGGTCTTGCCCGCGCCGTTGCGGCCGAGCAGCGTCACGACCTCGCCTTCGCGCACGTCGAACGCCATGCCGTGCAGGACGTGGCTCTCGCCATACCAGCCCTCGAGCCGGTCGACCGCCAGAAGCGGCGCGGCCGTTCCCGCAGGCGAGACGCTGGCCGCCGGGTCACCCATGTCCGGCTCCGATATAGGCTTCGATCACGCGCGGATCCTTCGAGACGCTCGCGTAGTCGCCCTCGGCCAGCACCGCCCCGCGCGCCAGCACGGTGATGCGGTCGGAAAGCGAGGCCACGACCGAGAGATTGTGCTCGACCATCAGGATCGTGCGCTTCGCCGCGACCCGCCTGATGAGGGCCGCGATGCGGTCGATGTCCTCATGGCCCATTCCGGCCATCGGCTCGTCGAGCAGCAGCATGTCGGGGTCGAGCGCGAGCGTCGTCGCGATCTCGAGCGCGCGCTTGCGGCCGTAGGAAAGGTCCTCGGCCTGCGCGTCGGCATAGTCGGCGAGACCGACGTCCTCGATGAGCGTCATCACGTCGGCGTCGAGGGCGCGGAGCACGCGCTCGGAGCGCCAGAAGTCGAAGCTGTCGCCATGGCTGCGCCGCTGGAGCGCGATCCTGACGTTTTCGCGGATGGAAAGCTTCGGAAACACCGCCGAGATCTGGAACGACCGGACGAGGCCGAGCCGCGCGACGTCGGCGGGCTTCATTTTCGTGATGTCTCGGCCGTCATAGGTGATGGAGCCGGCGCTCGGAGACAGAAACTTCGTCAGCAGGTTGAAGCAGGTCGTCTTGCCGGCGCCGTTCGGCCCGATCAGCGCATGGATCGAGCCGCGGCGCACGCGCAGATCGACGCCGTTGACGGCCCGGAAGCCACCGAAATCCTTGGTCAGCCCGTCGGCCGCCAGAACAACGTCCTGTGCGTCGCTCATGCCGGCTGCTCCACGGTCGCGGCTGCGCGGAGCGCCGCCCGGCTCGCCTTGCCGGTCGCCCCGAGCGGCAGCGCCTCGCTGAACAGGATCACATCCGGCAGCTTGAAGCGCTCGACGCGCTCCGCAGCCCAGTCGCGGAGCTCGCTTTCGGTCAGCCGCGCGCCGCGCCTCAGCACCACCACCGCATGGATGGCTTCGCCCAGACGGGCGTCCGGCACCCCGGCGCAAAGCGCCGCGGCGACGGCGACATGGCCGCACAGCAGGTTCTCGATCTCGAGCGGGGAGATCTTGTTGCCGCCCCGCGAGATGATCTCCTTCGAGCGGCCGATGAGCTCGACCGTTCCGTCCTCGCGCAGCCGGGCGAGGTCGCCGGTGCGGAACGCCCCGTCCACCACGGACGACTGCGTCAGCGCCGGATTGTCGAGATAGCCCAGCATCAGGAACGGGGTATCGATCCTGAGTTCGCCCGGCTCCCCGGCTGAAGCGACGCTCTCGTCGTCGCGAACGATCCGGTAGCGCACCGCTTCGGTCGGGACGCCGATGGTCCCGGCGCCGACTTCGGCGCCCTGAGGCGTGACGACGAAGTCGCAGGATCCCGTCTCTGTCGAGCCGTAGAGGTCGAACACGTCGGCCGACGGCCACGCGGACGCCAGATTTTCGCGGAGCGTCGGCGGGAGCGCCTCGCCGCCCGTCAGGATCACGCAGAGATCCGGAGCGGGCATCGCGGCGCCCGACAGCAACGAGCGCAGCATCGACGGAACAGCGCCGAAGACGGTCGCGCCCTCGGCGAAGGCCTGCGCGACCTTCGCGGGCGAGAACTTCGAGACCAGGGTGAGCCGCGCGCCCGCGCGGATGGACAGCAGGCTGACCCAGATGCCGAAGATGAAGATGAGCTGCAGCGGCGCGAGGACGGAGTCGCCGCGCCGAATTCCGATCAACCGGTCGAGCGCTTCAAGCTTCGCGACGAAGGCGTCGTGGCCGAGCACCACGCCCTTCGGCGCTCCGGTCGTCCCGGACGTGAAGATGATGAGGGCCGCGCCGTCGAGGAGAGGGCGGGGGGGCTGTCTCTTATACACATCTCCGAGCCCACGAGACTCCTGAGCATCTCGTATGCCGTCTTCTGC
>CABHPB010000078.1 GCA_902168115.1 uncultured Methylopila sp.
TCTAGTACGGTCTCGTGGGCTCGGAGATGTGTATAAGAGACAGATCCCATGCCGATCGTCGACCATGGCGAAGCCCGCGACCGCGCGCTCGCGGCATTCGACAAGCTGAAGGCGAAAAGCGCATGAGCCCGCTGTCGGATTTCCGCGCTTCGGGCTCGCCGCGCCGGCGGATCGCGGTCGTGGGCTCGGGCGTCTCCGGCCTCGCCGCAGCCTGGTCTCTCTGCGCGGTCCATGACGTCGTGCTCTATGAGAGGGAGCCCCGGCACGGCGGCCACTCCCACACCGT
The DNA here is from genome assembly GCA_902168115.1 of uncultured Methylopila sp. GTDB lineage: Bacteria > Pseudomonadota > Alphaproteobacteria > Rhizobiales > Methylopilaceae > Methylopila. The sequence continues at coordinate 287 of CABHPB010000078.1, forward strand.
CGACGTCGATTACGACGGCGTTCCGATCGCGGTGGATACGGGCTTCATCGTCTACAACGAGCTCAACTATCCCGGTCTGGTCGCGCTGTTCGAGGAGCTCGGCGTCGCCACCAAGGCGAGCGACATGAGCTTCAGCCTCTCGCTCGACGGCGGCGCTTTCGAATGGTCGGGCAAGACGGTCCGCACCCTGTTCGCGCAGCGGCGCAATCTCGTCGCGCTGTCGTATCTCTGGATGCTGCGCGAGGTGCTGCGCTTCAACAAGCTCTGCCGCGCCGACCGGGCCGCCGGCGTGCTGTCCGGACTGAGCCTCGGCGCCTGGCTCGACAGGCACCGCCTGTCCCGGCGCTTCCGCGACGACTACCTGATCCCGATTGCGGCCGCGATCTGGTCGACGCCCGCCGTGCATGTGCTGGATTTTCCGGCCGAGAGCTTCATCGCCTTCTTCGACAACCACAAGCTGATCGACTCCGACCGCCCGGTCTGGCGCACCGTCGCCGGCGGCAGTCGAAGCTATGTGCAGGCGCTGCTGTCGGCGTTTTCCGGCGAGCTCCGGCTGGGAACGCCGGTCGTCGAGGTCAGGCGCGCGACGGAAGGCGTCACCGTCGTCGACGCGACCGGCGCTCGCGACCTCTTCGACGACGTCATCCTCGCGGGCCACACCGACGAGTCGCTGAACATCCTGTCGGACGCCGACGAGGACGAGCGGTCCGTCCTGGGCGCTATCGCCTACCGGCCGAACGACGTGGTCCTGCACCGCGACCCTGCGCTGATGCCACGGCGAAAGGCGGTCTGGTCGGCCTGGAACTACCTTGGTTCTCGCAAGGACCCGGAAGCGGCAGGTCGAGACGTCGCCGTCACCTACTGGATGAACGCGTTGCAGGGGATCGACCCGGCGCACCCGCTGTTCATCACCCTGAATCCGCCGTTCGAACCCGCCCCGGAGACGGTCTTCCGCCGGTTCTCCTACGCGCATCCGCAATTCGACACGGCGGCGCTCGACGCGCAAAGGCGGCTCGACGCGATCCAGGGACGCAACCGCACTTGGTTCGCCGGCGCCTGGACGGGCTACGGTTTCCACGAGGACGGCCTTCAGTCTGGTCTGGCGGTCGCTGCGATACTCGGCGGCAAAGCTCTCGCGTCGCAGACGCGTTTCGCGGAGGCGGCAGAGTGATGGCCGGCGTCCAGGCCGCTGCGGCTTTCCCGCCGCCGACCGACGCCGTCTCGCTCTATGTCGGCACGGTGATGCACGCGCGGCTCAAGCCGAAGCCGCACCGGTTCTCCTACCGGGTGTTCTCACTGCTGATCGACCTCGACCGCCTCGAGGAGGCGGGCCGCGTCTCGCGCCTGTTCTCGATCGGCCGCTTTAACCTCGCCTCCTTCCATGAGCGCGACCACGGCGCCGGACGCGGCGCGCTGGCCGGCCAGATCCGCGAAGCGCTGGCCGCTTCCGGCGTCGAACCGGGAGGCGGCCGCATCCTGCTGCTGTGCTACCCGCGCATCCTCGGCTACGTGTTCAACCCGCTCGCCACCTACTGGTGCTACGACGCGGGCGGCGCGCTGAAGGCGATCGTCTACGAAGTCACGAACACCTTCCGTGAGCGTCACGCCTATGTCGCGCCGGTGCGCGACGGCGAGGCGTCGCAAGCCGGGCTACGGCAGGCGCGCGACAAGCTCCTGTACGTCTCGCCCTTCCTCGACATGGCGATGAGCTACGCCTTCCGGCTGCGCCCTCCGGGCGACGACGTGCGGCTGCGCATCCTCGAAAGCGATGCGGACGGACCGATCCTC
>CABHPB010000079.1 GCA_902168115.1 uncultured Methylopila sp.
GACGCAGCGCGGCGATCTCCTCGACCGAGCCCGAAGTGGCCGGGAAGCGGCTCGCCGCGGCGAGGCCCATCGAGCTGCTCGCCGGATCGTGGCTGAACCGCGAGATCGCCAGAATCTGCCCCGGATCAGCCACCTCGACGAGGATCGCATCGGCGCACGGATTGAGCGAGACGAACGTCGGGTGACGCCCATCCTCCCGAAGAGAGGCAGGCGCGCAGCTTGCCAGCACCGCAAGCACCACTCCCCAACCCCCTCCTCTGAAGAGGAGGGGGAGCCGAGAGCGCGAGGGAGGAGCCCCCTCCTCTTCAGAGGAGGGGGTTGGGGGTGGTGAAGGCGCCAGCTTTAGAACCGCGCCCTCACCCCGGCATAAGCCGAGCGGCCGGGGGTGCTGAAGCCATTGGCCAGTTCGTAGAACTGATCGGTCAGGTTCTCGATCCGCCCGAACACCTCGAAACGCTCGGTGATCGGCAGGCTCGCCCGCACGCCGACCAGGACGTAGCCGTCGAGTTGGGTGTTCGAGAAATTGCTGTCGAAGCTGTCGGACACGAGCCGAATGTCCCCGCCGATGGTCAAGTCGTGCAGCGGCGTGCGCCAATCCGCCGCGAAAGTCACGGCGTGACGCGGGCGGCGCGCCAGGTCGCGGCCCTCGAAGAAGTCGCCCGGGGTAAGATTGGACGATTTCACGTAGCTGTAGACGACATGGACCGACAGCCGGTCGGCCGGGCGGGCATCGAACTCGAGCTCGAAGCCTTCGGCCCGCGCCTTGCCGATGTTCGCGTAAGTACTGAACGTAAAGGCGAGCGGGTCGAGGGTATGGGCGGCGCAGATGCCCGCCGAGCTGGTGTCGCACCCGACGAAGCTGATGAGATTGGTGCTGTCGCGGCGGAACGCGGTCGCGGCGAAGTGGAGTGTGTTGTTCCGATCCCCGCGCTCGATGCCGACCTCATAGCTGCGGCTACGTTCGGGCTGGAGCCCGGCGTTACCCGAGAAGGTGTAGGTCAAGCCGAAGCCGGAATCGACGCCAAAGGCGTTGAGCTGATAGAGCGTCGGCGTCTTGAAGCCTTCGCCGTAGCTGGCGCGGACCCGCCAGGCGGGCGCAAACTCGTAGCTGCCGTTCGCCCCGAAGCTCCATTGTCCGCCGAACTGGTTGTGATGATCGTAGCGCACCCCCGCGGCGAGCACAGCGCCGCCTGCGCGGTACTCGGCCAGCGCATGGACGTTGGCGAGGCTCGCGGTCTTCTCGGCCGTGCCGAGGTCGCGGAACTGCGACCAGTCGTTGCCGCCGCCGAAGACCAGCGACAGCGACGAAGTGGCGCGCCACCGGCCCTTCACCTCGGCCTGGTAGGTGCGTCCGTCGAAGAACAGCCCTTGCGCGCCGAGGTTGCTGCCCTCGTAGTAGCGGCTGATGTCGTAGATGGCGCCGCTGACGCCGAGCTCGAGCGCGTCGCTCGTATAATCGAGACCGACCCGGCCGCTCGTGTCCCTGGTGAACTGGACGTCGTCGCTGGTGGCGCCGAAGCCGTCGATCTCGCGGCGGCTGTCGGCGTGGCGCCCGTTGGCACTGAGCGCGAAGCCGGTGCCGAGCTCGAGCCGGGCCTTGCCGGCGAGCTCCCACTGGCGATAGCCGTCGGTTTCGGGATCGGCCGAAAGCTCGGAAAAGCCGTCGCTGCGCGTGTAGCCCGCGGCGATCGTGCCGCTGAAACCGCCCGACGTCGCCCCCGCGACCGCCGTGCCGGTGAACGTGTCGTAGGCGCCGTATTCGGCCGAGAACTCG
>CABHPB010000080.1 GCA_902168115.1 uncultured Methylopila sp.
TCGTACTGCTTGCGGGTCAACATGGCCGGCTCCGGGCGTGACCAAAACAAATCATGAACATCTTGGTAGCTGTTCTATGTGTGTTCCGCAAGGCGTTAAAATGACGTTGCTGCGCCCGACGCTCTGCGCGGCGGGAATGTATGCGGCTCATCATTCGGCCGACTGAGTGCAAAAGTCGCGCGCGCCCGCGTTCGAACCGTCAGGCGTCGCCGATCAAGTCATTCGGATAAAATGGAAAACGGCCGAGGGCGACGCGCCGATCCGGTCAGTACGGGAACGGCAGCGCGAGGTAGCGGCATGGGTCTCCGGACTTTGCCGCCGGCGCATCGGCCGGACGGACCAGCAGGCATTCGGCGTCGGACATCGGCCGCAGCATCGACGAATCCTGGCGCGGGAAAGCGGCCACGACAGCAACGCCGGACGAATCATGGGTGAGCGCCGCGCGCATGTAGTCTTCGCGCCGGTCGTTCTCCGGCATGTCGCGTCCGAGCACGCCAGCAAGCAGTTCCGGGGCGTGGTCGGCGCCCGTGAGCAGTTTTCGCAGCGCCGGGACGAGGAACAGCAGCGAGCAGACGATCGACGAGACCGGGTTGCCCGGCAGGCCGAGGACCAGCGTCTTCCCGCGGCGGCCGGCCATCATCGGCTTGCCGGGCCGCATCGCGATCTTCCAGAAGCCGAGCGAGACGCCCTCGGCCTCGAGCGCCGGCTTGACGAGGTCGTGGTCGCCGACCGAGGCGCCGCCGAGGGTGACGAGGATGTCGGCGTCTTCCAAGAAAGCGCGGGCGATGGCGGCGCGGATCGCGGCGGGCTCGTCGGGCGCGATGCCGAGGTCGATTGGCGTTCCGCCCTCGCCGGCGACGATGGCCGAGATGGCGTAGCTGTTGGACGCGACGATCTGGTCGGGCCCGATCTCGCCGCCGGGCGAGACCAGTTCGTCGCCGGTGGCGAGGATCGCGACGCGCGGGCGGCGGACGACGTCGAGCGCCGGATGGCCCGCGGCGGCGGCGAGCGCGAGGTCGCGCGCGCCGAGCTTGCGGCCGGTCTCGAGCAACGTCTCGCCGTCCGCGAAGTCGAGGCCTGCGCGCCGGATGTGGCGGCCGGCGAGCGCCGCCTCGCGCACGGCGACCGTGTTTCCTTCGCGGTCCGCGTCCTCCTGCAGGAGGATGGCGTCGGCGCCTTGCGGCACCGGCGCGCCGGTGAAGATCCGCACCGCCTCGCCCGCGCCGACGGCGCCCGCATGGCTGCGGCCGGCGGCCGCTTCCCCGACGACCTCGAGCCGCGCGCCGGCGCCTGCGTCGGCGGCCCGCACGGCGTAGCCGTCCATGGCGGAGCAGTCCCAGGGCGGCTGGGTCCTCAGCGCCTTGAGCGGGGAGGCCAGCCTGCGGCCGAGCGACTCCGTCAGCGAGGCGCTTTCGGCGGGAAGCCGAGACAGCCCCGAAAGAATGTTTGCGCGGGCCTCCGGGATGGGCAGGAGACCGCTCACGCGTCGCCGTCCGCGAAAAAATCGCCGGACCTGCCGCCGGACTTGGCGAGCAGCCGGATCCCCTCGATCCGCATGCCGCGGTCGACCGCCTTGGTCATGTCGTAGACGGTGAGGCACGCGACGGAGACGGCGGTCAGCGCCTCCATCTCGACCCCGGTCGGCCCGGTGACGCGCGCCGTCGCGACGACACGCACGCCCGGCAGCGTCTCGTCCGGGGTCAGCTCGACCGACACCTTCGACAAGGCGAGCGGGTGGCAGAGCGGGATCAGCTCGTGAGTCCGCTTGGCGGCCATGATGCCGGCGATGCGCGCGACCCCCAGAACATCGCCTTTCTTGGCGTCGCCCGCGACGACGAGGGCGAGCGTCTCCGGCGCCATGACGACGCGGCCTTCCGCCGTGGCCTCGCGCGTGGTGGCGGGCTTGTCGCCGACGTCGACCATGTTGGCCTCGCCGGAGGCGGACAGGTGGGTGAGCTGCGACATGCCTTACGCCCCGACCTGCTTCATGAGGGCGCTGACGACGTCGAAGGCCACGGCGGCGACGACGCCGACGCCGGTCATCGCGAAGCCGATCAGATAGAGCTTCGTCGCGCGGTCGTAGATCTTCTTGGCGAGGCTCTCCATCGGCAGCAGCAGCGCGAGCGCGCGAACCTGCAGCGCCGCGCCGATGAAGATCGCGACCAGCGGCACGAGGTCGTAGAAGCGCCAGACGCCGGGGCTCGAGGCCCATTGCGCCAGGAAGCCGAGCGTGAAGGACACGGTGATGCCGAAGGCGGTGATCGTGCCGTTGCGGAAGACGGCCTCGATCCGCTCTTCCTCCTCGGCGGGAAGCGCCGCCGCGCTCGCGTCTTCCGTCATGCCTCGCCCGCCTGTCCCTCGCGCCGCTGCAGCAGCGCCGTCAGCAGCCTGATCTGCTCGTTCTGCTTGTCGATCAGCTCGGCGAGATGCTCGGTCCGCAGCGTGTCGAGCTTCTCATGCAGCGCCATGATCTCGATCTCCGACTTGAGGTTCACCTCGTAGTCGAGCTCGGCGTTGTGGCGGTCCTTCGCCGACTGACGGTTCTGGCTCATCATGATGACCGGGGCCTGCAGCGCGGCGAGCATCGAGAGCATCAGGTTGAGGAAAATGAAGGGGTAGGGATCGAAGGGCGCCGTCAGCAGCCAGACGTTCGCGACCGCCCACAGCACAAGGAACAGCAGAAAAAGGATGATGAAGGTCCACGAGCCGCCGAAGGTCGCCACCCGGTCGGCGAGCCGTTCGCCGAAGGTCATCGTCCCCTCGTAGGTCTCGTTCGGGTCGCGCGAGGCGATGGTGCGCGCCTTGGCGTGTCCGAGCGCGCGCTTCTCGGCCTCGTCGAGCGCCTCCAGCGCGCGGCCGAACCATTTTGGCGCGTGGCGCGCGAGAAGCGTGTGCTGCTCCGTCATGGCTTTGCGAACTCCGGTCTCGTCCGAAGCTGACCTTATGCTGCGAGCAGCGCCTTCGTCGCGGCCGTGACGTCCTGCTGGCGCATCAGGCTTTCGCCGACGAGCAGCGTGCGGCAGCCGACGGAGGCGAGGCGGGCGACCTCGGCGTTCGTGAAGATGCCGCTCTCGCCGACGATGATGCGATCGGCCGGGATCTTCGCCGCCAGCTCCTCGGTGGTCTCGAGCCGCACGTCGAAGGTCCGCAGGTTGCGGTTGTTGACGCCGACCAGCGTCGTGCCGAGCGGCAGCGCGCGATCGAGTTCTTGTGCGTCATGCACCTCGACGAGGACGTCCATGCCGAAGTCGCCAGCCGCCGAAACGAGGTCGCGCGCCTGCGCGTCCGTCACCGCCGCCATGATGACGAGGATGCAGTCCGCGCCGAGCGCACGGGATTCCGCGACCTGATAGGGCTCGTAAAGAAAATCCTTGCGGATCGCAGGCAGCGAGACCGCGTCGCGCGCCTCGCCCAGATACTCCGGCGCGCCCTGGAAGGACGGGCCGTCGGTCAGCACCGACAGGCAGGTCGCGCCGCCGGCCGCATAGGCGCGGGCGAGGGCGGGCGGGTCGAAGTCGGCGCGGATCAAACCCTTCGAGGGGCTCGCCTTCTTGATCTCGGCGATCAGAGCCGGGCGGCCCTCGTCTAGCGTCTGCCGGATCGCGCGGACGAAGCCGCGGGGCGGGGAGGCTGCGTCGGCGAGGCGGCGCTGCTCGTCAAAACTGCGCTCGGCCTTGGCGGCCTCGATCTCGCGCCGCTTGTAGGCGCCGATCTTCTCCAGAATGTCGCTCATGCGGCTTCTTCCCGGGTGGAGACGCGCACGAGCGCGTCGAGCCGCGAATAGGCGGCCCCGCTGTCGAGCGAGGCGGCGGCCTGCTCGGCCCCTTCGGCGAAGCTGTCCGCGACGCCGGCCACGACGAGCGTCGCCGCGGCGTTGAGGATCGCGACGTCGCGATAGGCGCCCTTGGCGCCGTCGAGCACCGCGCGCATCGCCGCGGCGTTGTGTTCGGCGTCGCCGCCGGCGAGCGAGCCCATGGGATGCTCGGGCAGGCCGGCGTCAGCGGGCGAGATCTCGAAGTTTTTCACCGCGCCGTCCTTGAGCTCGGACACGGCGGTCGGGCCGGAGACGGTGATCTCGTCGAGGCCGTCGGAGCCGTGGACGACCCAGGCGCGCTCGGAGCCGAGCTGCGCCAGCGCCTCGGCGATCGGCTCGACCCATTTGCGAGCGAAGACGCCGACCATCTGGCGGGTGACGCCCGCCGGGTTCGCGAGCGGGCCGAGCAGGTTGAAGATGGTGCGGACGCCGAGCTCGGTGCGGGCCGGGCCGACATGGCGCATCGCCGAATGGTGGTTCGGCGCGAACATGAAGCCGATGCCGGCCTCGGAGATGCACTCGCCGATCCGCTGGGGCGTCAGGTCGACCTCGACGCCGAGCGCCTTCAGCACGTCGGCCGAGCCGGACTTCGACGACAGCGCCCGGTTGCCGTGCTTGGCGACGGGCACGCCGCAGCCGGCGACGACGAAGGCGGCGCAGGTCGAGACGTTCACCGAGCCTGCGCCGTCGCCGCCGGTGCCGACGACATCGACCGCATTGGCGGGCGCCGAGACCGGCGTCATGCGCGCGCGCATCGCGGCGACCGCGCCGGCGATCTCGTCGATGGTCTCGCCGCGCAGGCGCAGCGCCATCAGGAAGGCGCCGATCTGGGCCGGCGTGGTCTCGCCCGACATGATCTGCCCGAAGGCCGCCTCGGCGTCCGCCCGCTCGAGGGGGCGGCCCTCGGCGACATGCGCGATGACCTGCTTGAACGTGTCCACGGACGGCGGCTCCGTCAGCCGGCGCGCGCGGCTACGAGCCGGCGGCGGTTCGCGTTCCAGTCGGCGGCGTCGCTCAGGAAATTCGAGAAGATCGCCGCGCCGTGCTCGGAAGCGATGCTCTCGGGATGGAACTGGACGCCGTGGATCGGGAAGTCGCGATGCGACAGGCCCATGATGAGGCCGTCGTCAGTCTCGGCGGTGACCTCCAGCATCTCCGGAAGGCCGTCGCGGCGCACGACGAGCGAGTGGTAGCGCGTGGCGCTCAGCGGCCCGTTGATGCCGCGGAACGGCCCGCGCCCGAAATGGGAGATGCGCGCGAGCTTGCCGTGGACCGGCGTCGGGGCGCGCTCGACGATCCCGCCGAACACCTCGCCGATCGCCTGGTGGCCGAGGCAGACGCCGAAGATCGGCGTCTCGCCGGCGGCGCGACGGATGAGGTCACAGGAGATCCCGGCCTCGTGCGGCGTGCAGGGGCCGGGCGAGATCACGATGGCGTCAGGGCCTTCGGCCATGACGTCCTCGACGCTCACCTTGTCGTTGCGATGCACCGTCACCTGCGCGCCGAGCGCGCCGATGGCGTGCACCACGTTCCAGGTGAAGCTGTCGTAGTTGTCGATCAGGGTGACGGCGGTCATCGCTCAATGCTCAACGCGAGGCAGGCGGCAGAAAGCGCGACGGCGGACGGCGCGTCAAGGGCGAGGGTCAGTCAGGCCGACTGCGTCCTTCGAGACGCCGGCCTTGCGGCCGGCTCCTCAGGATGAGGAACGTGGGGGCTGGGTCGAAACGGTCCTCATGCTGAGGAGCCTCCGCGGGAGCGGAGGCGTCTCGAAGCACGCAGTTCGCCTCGGCTTTCTCAGCGGCCCAGCGAACGCCTCACCTCAGGTCTGGCGGCGTCTCGAAGCTGCGTTCCTCGAGTGGGGCGCGCTCGACTGGGCGGCGGTCGGCGCGCGGCTGGTCGAGGATGATGACGTCGTCGGCGGGCGCCTCGCGAGCCGGCGTCGTCGCGCCGGTCTGGTCGCCGCTGTCGGCGGTCGGATCGCGGCGACGGCGCTCCTGCGCCTCGGCGGTCCGGGCCGCCTTGGCCTTGGCGATCGCGGCGTCCGCCTTGGCCTTGGCCTCGGCCTGGATCTTGGCCTGCTCCTCTGGCGTCTTGGCGCGGGCCATCGCCTCGGCGGTCTGCTGGTCGACGACGATGTCGCCCTTCTTGACCGTCTTGTCGTCGACGCCGGACAGCGCCTCCGCCCAGTTCATGCCCTCGGGCTTGCAGGAGCAGCCGGCGACGAACTCCTTGCGGTAGCGGAAGGCGTTTTCGAGCTTGGCGTAGGGCTGGCCGTCCATGTCGGCCGCGGCCTCCATCTTGCCGCCGGGATTGCCGTAGGCGAACAGCTTCGCCTCCGCGCCGGGGCAGGTCGCCTGGCAGATCGCCTCGTCGCGTTTGAAGGCGTTTCGGGTGGTCTGGTACGAGATCGGGAAGAAGAAGCCGTCGCAGGTGCGCACGCAGACGGTGCGGTAGGTCGAGACCCGCGGCGTCTCGCCGGGCGTCATCTCGGGCTCGACCACGGTTTCTTCGCGGGTGGTCTCCTGGCCGCCGCCGCCGCCGAACAGCATCTCGAAGAAGCCGCGCTTCTGCTGGGCGGCCGGCTCGCGCGTCACGACCTTGCGCTCGACCAGCCGGTACTGCGGGCCGCATTTGTTGCGCGCGAGCGCGAACAGCAGCTCGCGGCGGCGCGGATCGACGGTCTGCTGCCCGGCCTGGTTCCGCTGCGCGATCAGGCGGTCGAGGCTGATCTGCATCTGCTTCATCTTGCCTTCGAGCGGGCCGCATTCGGCGGGCGGCTCGGGCGCGAAGATGAAGCGGCGGCCGCAGCCGATGCCCTTCGAATAGGCGCTTGTGCGGTCGTAGTCGCTCTGGAGCTTGGCGATCTGCTGCTCGATCTGGCGCGGGTCCGGGCGCTTGGGCCCACCGCGGTCGAGCGCGGCCAGCTGGGCCTCGAGCCCAAGGCACTGGCTGGCGTTCGGATCGCCGCCCTGCGCGTCCGGATCTTCCTGCGCGCGCGCGCCGCCGGAAATCGACAGCACGGCGAGCACCGCGAGCGTCAGGAGTCTCGACCTCATGCGCAACTCATAGCCGATTCAGCTGGCGGGCGCGCCAAGCGGCGCGATCCCGGCCCCGACGAGCTTCTAGCGCGTTCGGGGTCGCGCGCACAGGGCCGTCACAATGGGACGGAAGTGAGATGGGCCGCGCCCGTCCTCAGACCGGCGCGTTGTTGCGGGTGATCTCGACCCGCGCCTGTCCCGGCTTCGCGCCGAAGCGGCGATAGATGTAGTCCGTGCCGTCCTTGGCCGCCGCCTTCATCGCCAGCGACGTGATCTTGGCGTGGAAGGGCGAGAGCGAGCAGGCGGGGTCGGCGTTGCGCGGATCGCCGGTGATCGCCAGCGCCTGGCAGCGGCAGCCGCCGAAGTCGATCTCCTTGCGCGGGCAGCTGGTGCAGGGCTCCTTCATCCAGCTGGTGCCGCGATAGGCCTCGAAGGCCGAGCCGTTGGTCCAGATCTCGGACAGGCTCTTCTCGGTCACGTAGTCGAACTGGAGGTGCTCGATCGTCTCGGCCGCGTGACAGGGCAGGACCTTGCCCTGCGGCGTCACGTTGAGCGACTGCTTGCCCCAGCCGCCGACGCACGGCTTCGGGCGCCGCGCGTAGTAGTCCGGCACGACGGCGTCGATGACGAGCTTGCCTTCGAGCTCTTCGCGGAGACGGTCGACCGTCGCCGCGGCGCGCATCACCTGCTCGCGCGTCGGCATCAGCATCTCGCGGTTCTCGAGCGCCCAGCCGTAATACTGGGAATGCGCGATCTCGACGCGGCGTGCGCCGAACTCGAGCGCCATCGACACAAGCGCCTCGATGTTCTCGATGTTGCCGCGGTGGATGACGGCGTTGATCGTGAGCGGCAGGCCGAGCTCCAGCACCCAGCCGGCGAAGACGCGCTTCTTCTCGTGCGCGCCCTTGAGGCCGGCGATCTTGTCGGCGTTGTCGGGCAGGGCGTCCTGGATCGAGAGCTGGACGTGGTCGAGGCCCGCGTCCGCGAGCTCCTCGAGCTTCTCGCGCTGGACGCCGATGCCGGAGGTGATGAGGTTGGTGTAGAGGCCGACCTTCACCGCATGGGCGGTGAGCTCGACAATGTCCTTGCGCGCGGTCGGCTCGCCGCCGGACAAATGAAGGTGCAGCACGCCCATGCTGGCGGCTTCCGAGAAGACGCGCTTCCAGGTTTCCGTGTCGAGCTCGCCCGACCGCTTGTCGAGCTCGACAGGGTTCGAGCAGTAGGGGCAGGAGAGCGGGCAGCGGTGGGTCAGCTCCGCCAGCATGCCGAGCGGCGCCGGCGGCGGCACGCGGGTCGCCTGATCCGGGCTCGGGACCGTCATGTCGTTCATGTCGTCCTCCTTCTCCCCAGCCCGCCCGACTGCATCGATCAACCGCCCGCCAGACTTACGCCAGGTCGAGCACACGCTTGTTGGCGAGATCCGCCAGCATCTTCTTCACGTCCGTATCGATCTGCTCGCGGGGCGCGGCGAAGGCGGCGGCGAGCTCGTCGACGATGCCCTCGACCGTGCGCTGGCCGTCGCAGAGCTCCAGCACCTTCACGGCGATGGCGTCCGGCTTCAGCACCCGCTCCGGCGCGAGCAGCAGCCACTCGTCGCGCACCTCGTCGCGGCGCAGGCGCACCCCGCGCGGCAGTTTCGGCGTCGCGGTGGAGGCGACTTCGGTCACTCGGCGGCCTCACGTTTGAGCGGGCCGTCCGCGGGGACGAAGGCGTTCGGCCACGGCCTGGCGTACAGATAGGCGTGCTCCAGCGCGTCGAGCATGGCCCACAGCATCGAGCACTTGAACTCCAGCGCGCCGATCGCGGCCTGCTGCTGCTCAGGCGTGCGGGCGTGCTCCTTGACGTAGGCGAGCGCGAAGTCGCTGTCGCGCTTGGCCTGCACCGGGCGCGCGGTGAAATAAGCGAGCGTCTCCGGCGTGATGAAGTCGTAGTTCGCCAGCATTCCCGAGACGCGGGTCTTGATGACCATCGGCGAGAACAGCTCGGTGAGCGAGGAGGCGATCGCCTCCAGCAGCGACTTGTCCTTCACGAAGGACAGATAGGCGTTGACCGCGAACTTCGTCGCGGGGAGGGCGAGCCGGCCCGACATCACCGCCTCGCGGTCGAGGCCGAGGTCGTCGGTCAGCTTAAGCCACTTGGCGATGCCGCCTTCCCCCTCGCGCTCGCCGTCATGGTCGATGATGCGCTGGCGCCATTCGCGTCGCATCTGCGCGTCTTCCATGCGGGCGAGAATGTGGGAATCCTTCTGCGGGATGCAGGCCTGGTAGAGGTAGCGGTTCAGCGCCCAGGCCTCGATCTCGCCGCGCGAGCATTCGCCCGACTGCAGGCGCAGCTGGAACGGATGGAGATGGTGGTAGCGGGTCTCGCCGACATGGCGCAGCCGCGCCTCGAGCTCGTCGGGAGTGAAAAGGTCAGCCATCGGATCCTCCGCGTCTCTTCAGGCCGCGGTTTGATCGCGGCTCCCGTGTTCGTCTGCGTCTTCGCTTCCCTGGGCGAGGCCTGCGACGACCTCGAGCCCGTCTTCCGAAACCTCCCATCCCGCCGCCTCGACCGCCTGCCGCTGGGGCGAGCCGTCGATCAGCACCGGGTTGGTGTTGTTGATGTGAATGTAGATCCTGCGACCGACTTTCACACCTTTGAACGCATCCAGAGAGCCGCCGTCGCCGGACATCGGCACGTGGCCCATGCGCCGGCCTGTCTTCACGCCGACGCCGGCCTTCTCCATCTCGTCGTCCTCGAACACCGTGCCGTCGAACAGCAGAACGTCCGCGCCCTCGGCCCGCGCGCGGACGTCGTCGTTCACGACGGCGCAGCCGGGGATGTAGACGAGGCGCGTGCCGTCCTTCTCCATCGTGACGCCGATGGTGTCGCCGGACGTGTCGCCGATCTTGAGGTTCTCCGTCTCCAGATAGAGCGGGACCTTGCCGGGCACGCCGAAAAACTCGATGCGCGTGTCGTCGATCTCGAACGGCCGGTCGAGCTCGACGACCTTGCGCGCCACCACGTCTTTGGCGAGCACGCCGAAAATCGGGTTGGCGTCGAGCACGGCGGAGATCTGCGACGTCGCGTGTACCGTCAGCGGGGACCGCTCGCGCAGCGTGATCAGGCCGTCGACATGGTCGACGTCGCCATTGGTCAGCACGACGGCGCCGATCGGCGTCTCGCGCAGGCCCGTCGGCTGGATCTGCTTCGTCGCGAGGATCTGGGAGCGCAGGTCGGGCGAGGCGTTGAACAGCGTCCAGCGGCCCTTGCCGGTCTCGACCGCGATCGACGACTGGGTCCGCGGCTTCACGCGCGGGTCGCCGTCCCAAGCGAGCGAGCACACCGGACAGCGGCAGTTCCACTGGGGGAAGCCGCCGCCGGCGCCCGAACCAAGAACGACCATGCGAAGCGTCATGACGAGTAGCCTTGAGCTGCGCAGGCCGTCCCGAATTCAGTCAACGGATGAGCTCAGAGCTCAGCCGGGGAGTACGAGGTCACTTCGAGACCAACCGGGGTCTCGGAAACGATCGGAGCGGTCCAGGCCATGATAGCCTCCTTGGGTTTCAGGTTTCACGTCCCGCGCCGCCGGCGATCGGTCGACCACCCTCAGCGCCATCGGATAGATAGTGGCGGAATCGGCCCAAGTCGCCTTAATTCTTGGTAATCCGGGGAGGCGTTCTCTCAAGAGGTTCTTAGAGTTTAGCCCTTGGTCGAATTGTGGCGGACCTCGCCCGCCCGGGTCACTGCGGCAGCAGCTCGACCCGGCGGTTCTTGGCGCGGCCCTCTTCGTCGGCGTTCGAGGCGACCGGGGACAGCAGGCCGACGCCGGCCGGGCGCATGCGGGACGCCGGCACGCCGTAGCCCTTGGCCAGCGCCGCCACGACGGCGTCGGCGCGCGCCTGGCTGAGCTTCTGGTTGAAGTCGAGGCCGCCGACATTGTCGGTGTGGCCGACGACATGGACCTTCTGGCCGGGATTGGCCTTCAGGAATCGCGCGATCTCGTCCAGCGTCGGCTTCGATTCGGGCTGCAGCGTCGCCTTGTTGAAGTCGAACAGCAGCCCGTAGAGCGCGACACGCCCTGAACTGTCGAGCCCCTTGGCGATCTGCTCGGCGGAGACCACGACCATCTGGTTCTTGAGCTCGCCGCTCTCCAGCGCGTCGAGCCGGACATAGACTTGGCCCTTCACCGGATTGACGACCGGATTGTAGCCGTCGGCGTATTCGACGACGTAGAGCGCGATATGGGTGGTGACCCCGTCCGCCTCCTTCACGGCGGAGAGATAGCGGGCCTCCTGCTGGCTGTAGCCGAAGACCTGACCGCCGGGACCCTGCTCGATGACGCGCTGGAGCCCGTCGCCGATCTCGCTCTGCTTCGCCTCGAACAGGATTTTCCAACCCTTGTCGCCAAGCTCCTGTTTGTAGTTGCGGAAGACTTCCGCCGAGGAGGGGCCCTTCGGGACCGAGTAGACGTTCTGGCTGAGCCTGCCCTCGAGATCGAGCTTTGAGTCGTAGACGCCCTTCTGCGTCCCGTAATCGAAGGCCGGCGTCCGGCCGGTGGCGAGCGTGTACTCGGCGAACGCCTTTTTCTCGCAGAGCGCGATCGAGGAGCCCTCGAAGCGCTTGAGGCCGGAAAGGTCCTTGCAGCCGCTGGCGTCGGCGGCGACGGCCGGAGCGGCAAGGCCGAGCGCGAGCAGCGCGCCCAGGACGGTCGAGCGGATGGTCATCGGCGTTCTCGTGTCGGAGCGAGGGGTCAGTTCATCGGCGCTTTGAAGTCGCCGTACTCGAAGGTCATCGCCATGCCGCCCGGCATGTCCATCCGTCGCGGCAGGCCGTCGGCGGCGCCGATCAGGATGCGCCCGGAGGCCTTGTCGCCCGGCTTCATCGGGTTGGCCTGGCTGTAGGAATAGACGTCGACCGCCACGCCATCGACCGCTTCGCCGCCGGCCCGCTCGCAGGCGCTGAGCGGCAGCACCTTGAGCCCGGCCTCGGCCATGACGCGCCGTTTCCCGGCGTCGATCGGGGCCTTGATCCAGGCCTTTGACGCGTTTTCCTTCAGGTACATCGCGTCCTTCAGCAAGATCGAGGTCGGCCCGGCCTCGTTGGGGCCGAGCGTCACGACCTGACGCACGGCGGGCTGGTCCGGAACCGCGAGCATCGCCTTTGCGATGGCGTCGCATTCTGCCTGGCCGGCGAGCGCCGCCGTCGGCGACAGGAGAGCGGCGGCGATGACCGCCCGGACGAGTAAATTCGGCATGGCGACGTCTCCAAAAGCGATCCGGACGGCGGCGGCCGAGGGAGCGTCGCCCTCGATCCGCCTGTTGAGCACGGATCTTCGTCGCCGCATGTCGCGCCGAGGTTCAAGCAGATTGGATCGTTTTTGGTCTTAAGTCGCCATCGATTTTGTGGACCGCGGGCGGACGCCGGTCGCCTCGGGCGCGAGGCGCCGCCGCCCGACCGCGTCATCGGCGCCGATCGGCGCCGATGACCGTTCGCAGGAACCGCCGTGCGGCGGTCGGTCAGAACAACTGGCCGCGGATCGCGCCTCCGGGGAAGTCGGAGGTGTGGACGTTGACGTAGAACGAATAGGGGTTCGTCCGGATCTCGTTGTAGAGCGTCGACGAGATCGTCACGCATTCGTTCGTGCCGCCGGGATTGCCGGCGGGCGGCGCAGTCAGCGGAACCACGATCGGGCCGTTCACGCTGCCGAAGCCGCGGTGGATGTGCGCCATGGTCGGCGTCCCGATCCGCGACACCAGAATCGAGATGCACAGCGACGCCGTGCTCTGGAACTGCAGGGCGACGGTGCCGTAGCCGTCCGGATCGCCGCCGCCGACTTCATTGCCGCCGACAAGCGTCGCGTGGAGGTGGATGCCCTGGGCCTTGGCCTGGGACGTCCCCCCGATCGCCGCCGCGATCATGACGGCGGCTGCAAAGAGGTAATGCGAAACCTTCATGTTGCTCCCCATCGGTTTTTATTTTTGAATTGACGATGAAATACGCAACTGAACCTAGAAAGGACCAGAATTCGCGGGTGGCAACGCAAATGTTCGCGTCGCGCGAATTCTTGGCGGTCGACAGGGCGCTTGACGCCGGCGGGCGGGATGGACAATGTCCCGCGCCATGACCGCGGCGGCGCTCCGAACTGACCGGATCGGGACCATCTGCGCCTGAGCTGAAAGGCCGGCGGCGGTTTTTTCTTGATTTTTTCGAGATAAGCGCGACACCCCGGCCAACGAGGAGGATCGGGCGTGACCACGCTCAAGCTGTACAATTCGCTGACGCGCTCGAAGGACGTCTTCGCGCCGATCGATCCGGCCGACGTGCGAATGTATGTCTGCGGACCGACGGTCTATGACCGCGCCCATATCGGCAACGCGCGCCCCGTCATCATCTTCGACCTGCTGTTCCGCGTGCTGCGCCAAGTCTATGGCGAGACGGCCGTCACTTATGTCCGGAACATCACGGACGTGGACGACAAGATCAACGCGCGCGCGGCCGAGCGCGGGATCTCGATCCGGGAGCTGACGGAGGGGACCGCGAAGGGGTTCCACGAGGACGTCGCCGATCTCGGCTGCCTTTCCCCGACGCATGAGCCGCGCGCGACCGACTTCATCTGCCGCGGCGAGAACGAGCTCGACATGGTCAAGCTCGTGGAGCGCCTGATCGCGGGCGGCCACGCCTATGCGGCGGAAGGCCATGTCCTGTTCGACGTCTCGTCGATGCCGGCCTACGGCCAGCTCGCCCGACGCTCGCTCGACGACATGCAGGCCGGCGCCCGCGTCGAGGTCGCGCCCTACAAGAAGGGCGCGATGGACTTCGTCCTCTGGAAGCCGTCGACGGGCGACGAGCCCGGCTGGGACAGCCCGTGGGGCAGGGGCCGGCCCGGCTGGCACCTCGAATGCTCGGCCATGTCGGCCGCGCTGCTCGGCGAGGTGTTCGACATCCACGGCGGCGGGATCGACCTGATCTTCCCGCACCACGAGAACGAGATCGCGCAGTCGACCTGCTGCTTCGGCCACGACCGCATGGCTAATGTGTGGATGCACAATGGCTTCCTGCAGGTCGAGGGCGAGAAGATGGCGAAGTCCGCCGGCAACTTCGTCACGATCCGCGAGATCCTGAACGACTGGCCGGGCGACGTCGCGCGCCTCGCGATGTACGCGGCGCATTACCGCCAGCCGATCAACTGGACGCTGAAGGGGCTGCAGGAGGCGGAGAAGACGCTTGGCCAGTGGTTCGACGCGGCCTCCGAGGGCGCCGAGGCCCGGCCGGCGCCGGGCGTGCTGGAGGCGCTCGCCGACGATCTCAACACGCCGAAGATGATCGCCGAAATTCACCGGCTGAAGTCCGAGGGCGGCCGCAAGGCGCTGGCCGGGACGCTCGGCTTCCTCGGCTTCCGTCCGGACGCCTATGCCGACTGGACGGCGGCGCACGCGCCCGAGCCCGAGATGCCGGTCGCGGAGATCGAGCGCCTGATCGACGCGCGCCTCGCCGCCCGCCGCGAGAAGAACTTCGCCGAGGCCGACCGCATCCGCGACGAGCTGCTGTCGAGGGGAATCGCGGTCAAGGACGGCGCCGGCGGCACGACCTGGGACGTCGTGAGGTGAAGGAGCGCCTCTACCTGTTCGACACCACGCTGCGCGACGGCGCGCAGACGGCCGGGGTCGACTTCACGCTCGACGACAAGATCGCGGTCGCCGCGATGCTCGACGGGCTCGGCGTCGACTATGTCGAGGGCGGCTATCCGGGCGCGAACCCGACCGACACGGAGTTCTTCGCCAGGCGGCGGACGAAGCGCGCGGTCTTCACCGCCTTCGGCATGACCAAGCGGGCAGGGCGCTCGGCCGCCAACGATCCCGGGCTGCAGGGCGTGCTTCAGGCGGACGCCGGCGCCTGCTGCTTCGTCGCAAAGAGCTGGGACTTCCATGTCGAGAACGCGCTCGGCGTGACGCTGGACGAAAACCTCGAGTCGATCCGCGAGACCGTGGCAGCCTCGGTCGCCGCCGGCCGGGAGACGCTGGTCGACTGCGAGCACTTCTTCGACGGCTACAAGGCCAATCCCGGCTACGCGATCGCCTGCGCGAAGGCGGCGCGCGAGGCCGGGGCGCGCTGGGTCGTGCTCTGCGACACCAATGGCGGGACGACGCCGGAGGAGGTCGCTGCGATCGTCTCCGCGGTGGCCGGGGTGGTGCCGGGCGCCAATCTCGGCGTCCACGCCCATGACGACATGGGCCTTGCGGTCGCGAACTCGCTCGCGGCGGTTCAGGCCGGCGCGCGGCAGATCCAGGGCACGCTGAACGGCCTCGGCGAGCGCTGCGGCAACGCCAACCTGACGACGCTGATCCCGACGCTCAAGCTGAAGCCGGACTTCTCCGACCGGTTCGAGGTCGGCGTGTCCGACGAGGCGCTGGCCGGCCTGTCGGCGCTGTCGCGCGCCTTCGACGAGCTGATCAACCGGCCGTCCAACCGCTACGCGCCGTACGTCGGCGCCAACGCCTTCGCGACAAAGGCCGGCATCCACGCCTCCGCGATCCTGAAGGACCCGCGCACCTACGAGCATGTGTCGCCCGACAATGTCGGCAACCACCGCCGGCTTCTGGTCTCGGACCAGGGCGGCAAGTCGAACCTGCTGTCCGAGCTCGCGCGCGTCGGCGTCGAGGTCGACAAGTCGGATCCGCGGCTCGACCGGCTGCTCGGCGAGGTGAAGACGCGCGAGGCGCAAGGCTACGCCTATGAGGGCGCGGAAGCCTCCTTCGCGCTGCTCGCCAAGCGCGCGCTCGGCCGCGTTCCGGACTTCTTCACCGTCGAGAGTTTTCGCGTGATGGTCTCGCGGCGGCGCGATCCGCAGGGCGGCCAGATCACCATTTCCGAGGCGGTGGTGAAGGTGACCGTGGACGGCGAGCCGCTGATCACGGCGGCCGAGGGCATCGGCCCGGTCAACGCGCTCGACCTCGCGCTGCGCAAGGATCTCGGCCGCTACCAGCCCTTCATCGCCGAGCTGCGCCTCACCGACTACAAGGTGCGGATCCTCAACGGCGGCACCGACGCCATCACCCGCGTGCTGATCGAATCGACGGACGGCGACGGCGAGGTCTGGACCACCGTCGGCGTGTCGCCGAATGTCGTCGACGCCTCCTTCGAGGCGCTGGTGGATAGCCTGACCTACAGGCTTCTGAAGGCGAACGCCCCAGCGCCGTAGTTTTTGCGCGACGATTCCAGTCGGGAGAACAGAGACTTAAACCGGCCGCATGGTCGGTGCGACATTAATGTCTATAAAGTTTATAGACAAGATGGATTCAGCGATGTTTTCTCCGCCGTCCGAGCAACGAGCAAGTCGGGGGCGACATGGCCGGACGAATCACGCGGCGCGGCGTGCTGAGAACGAGCCTTCAGGCGGCGGGCGTCGCCATGGCGGCGGGGGCGCTGGGGCGTCCGATCGAGACGCTGGCGGCGCCGGCGGTCGCGAAGGACGGGCGCCGTCCGAACGTCCTGTTCATCCCGATCGACGACATGAATGACTGGAACGGGTGGCTCGGCGGCTATCCGGGCGTGAAGACGCCCAACCTCGACCGCCTCTCGCGCCTCGTCACCGGCTTTCGCCGCGCCTACACGCCCTCGCCTGCCTGCCAGTCGGCGCGGGCCTCGATCCTGTTCGGGATCGAGCCGTACCGCAGCGGCGTCTACACCAACAAGACCGGCAACTGGCCCGACACCATGCTGCGCCAGCGTCCCTCGATCGTCCGCTGGTTCAAGGACGCGGGCTACAAGACGGTCGGGACCGGCAAGATCTTCCACGGCGGCTGGCGCGGGGAGGGCGATGGCGACCCCAAGGCCAACGATCCCAAGGCCTGGACCGACTTCGAATATCTCGCCGACCTGCGCGAGAACGGCAAGGAAACCCTCGAGTGGGGTCCGAGCGGCAAGCAGACCTCCGAGACCGAGGACGTCGCGCGGGCGCGCTGGATGGTCAAGAACGTCCTGTCGAAGCGTCACGACAAGCCGTTCTTCGCGGCGCTCGGCATCCGCAAGCCGCACATGCCGTGGATCGTTCCGCAGAAGTGGTTCGACGAGTACCCGATCGACAGGATCCGCTATCCGCTCGGCGCGCTCGACACCGAGAACACGTCGGTCGGGACCAACAGGGACGACCGGGACCTGCCGACCGGCGGCAAGGAGATGGTCCGGCAATATGTCGAGGACCATCGCAAGATCATCGCCGGAAAGGGCTGGAAGTCGGCCATCCAGGCGTACCTAGCGGCGATCTCGCTCGCGGACGAGGCCGTGGGCGTCCTGCTCGACGGCCTGCTCGAGGGGCCGAACGCGTCCGACACCATCATCTGCGTCTGGTCGGACCATGGCTGGCAGCTCGGCGAGAAGCTGGCCTGGCGCAAGTTCACGCTGTGGGAGCGCGCGACCCATGTGCCGCTGCTGATCGGCGGGGAGGGGCGGCGATCCGGGCCGACGGACTCGCTGATCTCGTCGCTCGACATCTACCCGACGCTCGCCAGGCTCGCGACCGGCGACGTCCCCGACGGGCTCGACGGCGTGTCCTTCGCCGACAAGCTCAAGGGCAGGGGCGGCGAGCCGCGCGACCATGTGCTGTCGACCTGGGCGCTCGACGTCGGCGAGGGCAAGGGCGGCGACCGCGACAAGCACTTCGCCGTCCGCACCGACACGCACCGGCTGATCGTCTATGGCAACGGCGATCGCGAGCTCTATGACGAGCGGTCAGACCCCTGGGAATGGAACAATCTCTACCACAAGCCGGACAAGGGGACGGAGGCGCTCGGCGAGCGGCTTGCGGCCTACATCCCCCGGCGCGCGGCCGACAACGCCCCGAAGCCCGAAGCCGAGGCGATCGACTGACGCGACGCCCGTTTCGTCGTCGTCCTTCGGCTCGACCGGAGGCCCCACGTGTCACGCAGAGCTCGACGTCGGGCGTGGATGGTCCGGTCAAGCCGGACCATGACGGCGCCACTGGATGGCGCGACCTAGTCCCCGTAGGAGGCCGCGCTCACCGGCTCCGAGGCGAACTGGCGGCGGTAGAGCACGACGCCCACCATCAGGCTCCCGGCGATCAGCACATAGGGGCTGACGAACCAGCCGAGATAGGCGAGCACGAAGAACAGCGCGCGCAGGCCGCGGTTGAAGTGGCGGCCAGCCTCGATGTTCATGCGCGCCGCCCGCTCGATCGCGACCGCCATCTCGGGCGTGTCGGCCTCCTCGTAGGGCGGCGCCGACACGACCAGGATCGAGCAGTAGTTGAACAGCCGGTAGGCCCAGACGAACTTGAAGAAGGCGTAGACGAAGATCGCCGAGAAGCCGAGCGCCTTGACGTCGTAGAGCTGGACGGTCGTCTCGATGCCGAAGGGCAGCGAGGCGAACACCTGCACCGCCTGGTCGCTCGCGCGCAGCGCCGCGAGCCCGCCGCCGATCGCGATCAGCGAGGTCGAGGCGAAGAAGGCCGCGCCGTTCTGCAGACCCTGCATGGCGATCGAATCCGGCATCCGGACCTCGCGCCGCGCCATCCGCTCCATCCAGCTGCGCCGGCGCTTGGCCATGATCGCGTTGAGGCTCTTCGGCGAATTCTCCGCATGGAAGTGATGGCCGATCCAGGCGGCGAGGAAGACGCCCACGGCGACGAGGTCGATCGGGGAAAAGATGCTGATCATCGCGCCAACCTAGCGCGCCTGCCAGGACTTCACATCAGCCCGAGCGAGCGCAGTTCGGCGACGAGATGGGCGGGCAGGCCCGGCGCGAGCTTCTCGTCCTCGGCGAGGTCCGCCGGGGCCTCGTTCGCCGGCAGGTAGCGCCAGCCCTGGAACGGCCGCCGCGGCGTCGGCCGCACCGGGATCAGCTCGGGGACCATCACGATCGCGCAGCGGTCGGTCCCGTCGGCGTCCTTCACCGCGCGAAGCTCGCTGATCTTCTGCCGGACGAGGATCGTGCCCTTGATCACCCAGTAGAGCGAGCCGCCGTCGAGCACGTCGGCGGCGCGCTTCGGCATGGTCCGGGTGACGTGCGCATGCTGCTCGGGCGCGCCGCGCCGGCGCCTGTCGGCCATGCGCTCGTCGATCCAGGCGCGCAGCTCCTCCGGCGAATCGCAGCCGACGCACAGCTTCTGGAGATGAAGGGCCATCCCGCCTGTCCGCTCAGATGCCGGGCGCGACCTGCCAGCCGGCGACGTTCATCTTGTTGCGCAGGCTCGCGCACGCATGGACGCTGATTCCGGGCAGCGTCGGGATGCGGCGGCGGTTGGCCTTCGACAGGGCGTCGATCGATTCCTTGCAGGCGAAGACCTGCACCCCGCCGACCCGCGACTTCATGTAGTCGCGCTGGACGGTGGAAGTGCCGGGGATCGCGATGATCACCCCGGCGCCGGCGAGGATGATGCGGAAGGTCCGGCCGCGGCCGCCCTTCACGAAGTCCGCGCCGGCTCTCAGCGCGCGCAGGAAGGCCGACGGGTCGTGGCTGACGATCGTCACATATTGCTGGTCGCCGGGCGCGGCCGCGGCGCCGGCCAGCGGCGGCAGCGCGAAGGCCGCCGCCGTCAGGGCGCCGAGGAGCCGGGATCTTGCGAGCCGCGTCACTCGTCGTTCGAGAGCAGGCCCCGGAACATGTGCTCGATGAAGTTGCGCTCTTCGCCGGCGGTCGGGGTGGTGTTGGTGTTGTAGTCGATGAGCCGGCCGTCCTGCACGCCGTAATTGGCGACGCGCTGCACCTTCCGGTTCTGGTCGAAATAGACGGCGACCACCTGCTGGTCGGTGATCTTCGGGTTCATGAAGGCCACCTGACGGTGGGTCTTCTGGCTGATGTAGTAGTAGACCTCGCCCTTGAGCGTCGCGGTGGTCGACGGCGTGCCGAGCACGACCAGCACCTGCTCCTGGCTCGAGCCGACCGGAACCTGCTGGAGCGCGTTGGGGGCCATCACGTAGCCCTTGGTCTGGTCCTCGGCGCAGCCGGCGAGCGCGAGCCCTCCGGCTGTTGCGGCCAGAAGCGCCGCGGAGCGGACGGTCAGCTTGGTCTTCACTCTCATCTCCGGACGTCCTCCCGAAACGCTGAACGCTCAGTCAGCCCGCCGCGTGGCGCCCACCCGCGGCCGGGCCGTCGGCGAAGGCCTCGTCCCCGCAAGGCTTGCCCCTTCGCCGGCCATGGCGTAACCCGCAGGCCGCCGCAGTTCAACTGGCGGCTGGATCACGACGCGCCGCGGGCGCGAAAGCCGGATGTTCGCGGGACTTTTCAACAAGCGCGCCGCCAGACCGACGGACGACCGGGGCGAAGCCGTCTACGCCGCGATCGTGGCGGCGGCGCGACGGCCCGAGCTCTATCGCGACGGCGGCGCGCCCGACACGCTCCCTGGCCGATTCGAGCTGATCGTCCTGCATGCGACGCTGGCGCTGCGGCGGCTGCGGCGCGAGACGACCGCGGGCGCCGACGATCTCGGACAGGCGACGTTCGACGCCATGATCCGCGCGCTCGACGCCAATCTGCGCGAAATCGGCGTCGGCGACCTGTCTGTGCCGAAGCGGATGAAGGCGATGGCGCAATCGTTCTACGACGGCGCGAGGGCCTATGACGGGGCGCTCGACGCGGGAGACGAAGAGATGCTCGCCAAGGCGCTCGACAAGAACGTCTTCGGCGGATCGTCGTCCGGCGGCGCGCTGCGTCTCGCCCGCTACGCCGTCCGCGCGGACGCGCATCTGGCCAGCCTGCCCGTGACCGGCCCCGGCTCGGACTGGCCGGCGTTCCCGCCGATCGAGGAGGCGCATCCATGACCGTTCCGCCGCTGTCCCGACCGCTTGTCGTCGCCAAGGTTCCGTCGCAGGGCGAGACGATCGAGGTCGTCGCCGACGAGCGCGAACGCGCGGCCGTCGCCGCCGAGAACGAGGTCGAAAGCATCGAGCGGCTGGTCGCACGCCTCGACGTGCGCCCGGCCGGCAAGGACGGCCTTTCCGTTCGCGGGCGCGTCGAGGCGCTGACGACGCGGATCTGCGTCGTGACGCTCGATCCGTTCGTCGAAGCGGTCGACGAGGAGATCGACGTGCGATTCGCGCCGGAGACCGAAAGCGCCGCCGCCGAGGCGCTCGAGGACGGCGAGGACACGCTAGACCCGATCGTCGACGGCGTCGTGGATCTCGGCGCGGTCGTCGCGGAATTCTTCACGCTCGGGCTGGACCCCCATCCCCGCAAGCCGGGCGCGAGCTTCGACGACGCCGTCGAGGACGCGGGGGCGGCCTCGCCGTTCGCCGCGCTTCGCGGCCTCAAGCGCGACGAATGAGAACCCTTCCGGGGTCGGCGCGTTCTGGTCTTGCCACCACGGCGTCGCACGTTATGGTCCCGCGCCCGAACCGCCGCCCATCCGAGCGGCGCCCCCCGCGCCTCGTCATCGTCACGCGGCGAGCTCTCCCGGCCCAGGACGAATGACTGACAAGGTCCGCATCGCACTCGACGCCATGGGCGGGGACCATGGGCCGGAAGTCGTCGCGCCGGGCGCGTCGATCGCCCTGTCCCGCAAGCCCGACCTGAGCTTCCTGTTCGTCGGCGACGAGGCCCGCATCCGTCCGCTGCTGGACGCCGACCCGGCGCTTCGCGCCGTGTCCGAGATCCAGCACACTGACGTCTCGGTGGCGATGGACGACAAGCCAAGCGTCGCGCTGCGCAAGGGCCGCTACAAGTCGTCGATGTGGCTCGCGCTCGAGGCGGTGAAGGCCCGCAGGGTCGACGCCGCGATCTCGGCGGGCAACACCGGCGCGCTGATGGCGATGTCGCGTCTGTGCGTGCGCATGACGCCCGGCGTCGAGCGTCCGGCGATCGCCGCGATCTGGCCGACGGTGCGCGGCGAGTCGATCGTGCTCGACGTCGGCGCGACGATCGGCGCGGACGCCAACCAGCTGGTCAGCTTCGCCGTCATGGGCGCCGCGATGGCGCGCATCCTGTTCGACATCGACCGTCCGACCGTCGGCCTGCTCAACATCGGCGTCGAGGAGGTCAAGGGCGTCGAGCAGGTCAAGGAGGCCGCGATCCTGCTGCGCGCAGGCGACTTCCCGCGCCTCGACTTCCGCGGCTTCGTCGAGGGCAACGACATCGGCAAGGGCTCGGTCGACGTCGTGGTGACGGAGGGCTTCTCCGGCAACATCGCCCTCAAGACCGCCGAAGGCACCGCCAAGCAGATCGGCGAGTATCTTCGCTCGGCCATCAGCCGGACCCTGATGTCGAAGATCGGCTACGTGCTCGCCAAGCACGCCTTCGACACGCTCCGGGAGAAGATGGATCCCCGCAAAGTCAACGGCGGCGTGTTTCTCGGCCTCGACGGCGTCGTCATCAAGAGCCACGGCGGCACCGACGCCGAGGGCTTCGCATCGGCCGTGGAGCTCGGCTACGACATGGCCCGATACGACCTGATGGAAAAGATTCACCAGGGCTTCGCATCGGATGCGAGCGCCCCGCAGCCGGCGGCGCCGGCGCTGGTCGGAGCCGCCTCGTGAGCCTGATCCGGTCCGTGGTACGCGGCTGCGGCAGCTATCTGCCGCCGGACGTGCTGACGAACGAGGATCTCGCCCGGCAGGTCGACACCTCCGACGACTGGATCGTCCAGCGCACGGGCATACGGCAGCGCCACGTGGCCTCGGCCGGCGAGATGACGTCCGATCTCGCGCTCGCCGCCGCGCGCGCCGCTCTGGCCGACGCCGGGATGGCGGCGGACGAGATCGACCTGATCGTGCTGGCCACCTCGACGCCCGACAACACGTTCCCGGCGAGCG
Source organism: uncultured Methylopila sp. (assembly GCA_902168115.1). Classification (GTDB taxonomy): domain Bacteria; phylum Pseudomonadota; class Alphaproteobacteria; order Rhizobiales; family Methylopilaceae; genus Methylopila. The sequence goes on from CABHPB010000080.1 coordinate 22,596, forward strand.
CGGTCTCGGTGCAGGCGGGGCTCGGCATCACCCGCGGTTTCGCCTTCGACGTGCAGGCGGTCTGCTCCGGCTTCGTCTATGCGCTGGCGGTCGCCGACAAGTTCCTCGTGTCCGGCCAGCACAAGAAGGCGCTCGTCATCGGCGCCGAGACCATGTCGCGCATTCTCGACTGGACCGATCGCACCACCTGCGTGCTGTTCGGCGACGGAGCCGGCGCGGTGGTGCTCGAGGCCGTCACCGAGGCGGACGCCGCGGGCAGGGGGGTCCTGACCACCCATCTGAGGTCCGACGGGCGCCACAAGGGCAAGCTGTTCGTCGACGGCGGACCATCCTCGACCGGCACGGTCGGCCATCTGCGCATGGAGGGCCGCGAGGTCTTCCGCCACGCCGTCGGCATGATCACGGACGTCATCCGCGACGCCTTCGCGGCGACCGGCGAGTCGGCCGAGTCGATCGACTGGTTCGTGCCGCATCAGGCGAACCGCCGGATCATCGACGCGAGCGCCCAGAAGCTCGGGATCGCCCCCGAGAAGGTGGTCGTCACAGTCGACGGGCACGGAAACACTTCGGCGGCTTCCATTCCGCTAGCGCTCGCCGCGGCGCGCGCCGACGGGCGCATCAAGCGCGGCGATCTCGTCCTGCTCGAAGCCATGGGCGGCGGATTCACATGGGGATCGGCGCTGGTCCGCTGGTGATTTTTCTCGCTTTTACAGGGTCTCGCCGGGCTTTCCGATCATTGACCCGCGCGGGCTTGCCCAATAGCTTCGTTCCGAGGGGACGAAGGTCACAAGATCGCGCTCGACGCGGCGGGGCTTTGGGGAGACGACTGAATGGCGGGGCGAACAGTCACGCGGGCGGACCTCTGCGAGGCCGTCTATCAGAAGGTCGGGCTGTCCCGGACCGAATCCGCCGCTCTCGTCGAGATGGTGCTGTCGGAGATCGGCGACTGCCTGGAACGGGGCGAGACCGTCAAGCTCTCCTCGTTCGGCTCGTTCGTCGTGCGCGACAAGGGGCAGCGCGTCGGCCGCAATCCCAAGAGCGGACAGGAAGTGCCTATTCCTCCGCGACGCGTGATGGTTTTTCGGCCATCCAATATCCTCAAGAGCCGTATCAACGGCGAGGAGCATCTGGAGAACGGATCGGCGTGAGCTTCGAGACGGGGGACGAACCGAGGGACGTCGGCGGCAAGGGACCCGACGCCTTCCGCACGATCAGCGAGGTCGCGGAAGAGCTCGGCCTGCCCCAGCACGTCCTCCGCTTCTGGGAGACCCGGTTTCCCCAGATCAAGCCGATCAAGCGCGGTGGCGGTCGCCGGTACTACCGGCCTGGCGACGTCGACCTGCTGCGCGGCGTCAAGCAGCTTCTCTATGGCGAAGGCTACACGATCCGGGGCGTGCAGCGGATCCTGCGCGAGCAGGGCGGACGCAAGCTGGCGCAGTCCGCCGGGTCCGCCGGGTCCGCCGCGGTCGAGACGCCGGGCTCCGACGAGGGGCCGTCGCTCTACGCCCCGCGCCGCCAGGAGCCGGTGTTCGAGCTCGAGGCGGAGGAATCCGAGCCCGTCGCGCCCACGCCGGCCGAGGACGACGCCGAACCGGATTTTCGTCGCGTGGACGATGCGCGGATCGATCAGCCCGCGCCCGTCAGGTCCGGCCTGACGGACGCACAGACGCGCCGTTTGGCCGCGGCGCTGGACGATCTCACCGAGTGCCGCCGTATTCTTGACGGTTGGTCCTGAACGCGGCGCCATAGTCGCGACGTTGCAATCCCCGGTTATCCAAACGACAAAGGGGTAGCTGGATGATGGAAGCGGGCGGGTATGGCGGCGTTGCGTAGGCTCAGACACGGCTTTCCGTCGCCAAGACTGTTGGTGGCCGGAGCCGTTTGCGCGCTGGTCGCCGCCGCTCACGCCCAGCCGGCGCCGGACGGCCCGCCTCCTGCCGCAGCCGCGGCGGTTCCGGGCGTTTCCTATGTCACCAGCTTCCAGGTCGACGGCGCCGACAAGGACGTCGAGAAGATCGCGACCGAGACCTCCTCGCTGAAGACGCTCGAGAAGGAGCCGCCGCCCGGCCCGCCCGGTCTGGTCGGCCGCGCCAAGGCCGACATCGAGCGAATCTCGGCGGCGCTGTCCGCCACGGGGCGCTACGGCGCGATCGTCGACGTCACCGTCGGCGGCGTTTCCGCGACGTCGCAGAGCGCGCCGGACGCCGCGCAGCGTTCGCGCAAGCCGGTGCCGGTGGTCGTGGTCGTCCATCAAGGGCCGGTGTTCACCTTCGGCTCCGTGCGCGTGCAGCCGCTCGACGGGCCGTCGTCCCGCATCGACTACAATCTGCGAAAAGCCGGTCTCGAACCCGGCAAGCCGGCGCCGTCCGCCGTGATCTTCGCGGCCGAAGGCCGGATCGTCGACCAGCTCCGCGCCGACGGCTACCCCTTCGCCGCCACCAAGGGCCGCGACGCGACCGCCGACCACACGCGCAAGCAGCTCGATCTCGTCATCAAGGTCGCCGCCGGCCCGCGCGCGCCCTTCGGCGAGGTGACGGTCTCGGGCACGAAGGAGGTCGACCCGCGCGTCGTGCGCGGCCGCGTGCCGTTCAGGCCGGGCGACCAGTACGATCCGGAAAAGGTGCGCGAGCTCCGCGAGGAGATCGCCAAGCTCGACGTGTTCTCCTCCATCCGCATCCGCGAGGCGGAGAAGCCGGACGCGTCCGGCCGGGTGCCGATCACTGTCGAGGTCGAGGAGAAGAAGTTCCGCTACGTCGGCGCGGCCGCCAAGTGGGACTCGATCGACGGCGCCGGCGTCAACGCCTATTGGGGCCACCGCAACCTGTTTGGCGGCGCCGAGAAGCTGAGGCTCGACGCGGGCGTCGGACGGCTGATCACCAACAAGCCGGCCGAATACGAGTACCAGCTGCGGGCGCAGTTCGAGAAGCCGGGCGTCATCACCGGCTTCACTGACTTCCTGGCCGAGGTCGAGGCGCTGCGCGAGCGCACCGACGCCTACTGGCGCGACGGCATCCGCGGCCAGGTCGCGCTCCGCCAGCGCGTCACCAGCGACCTGTCGATCCAGGGCGGCCTCGAGGTCGAGGCCTCCGACATCCGCGACACCATCGGCCAGAAGACCTACCTGCTCGCCGGCGTGCCGTTGAGCGCGACCTTCGACAACACCGACAACAAGCTCAATCCGAGCGAGGGCGTGAAGCTGACGGTCGCGGCCGCGCCCTATTTCAACGCGCAGGGCGACCAGAAGTCGCTCAACATCTTCAAGGCGCAGATCTCGTCCTACTTCGCCTTCGACGAGGACGGCCGCTTCATCCTCGCCGGCAAGATCGGCGCGGGCTCGATCGTCGGCCCGAGCACGACCGCGGACGTCCCGGCCAACAGGCGCTTCTTCGCGGGCGGCGGCGGCTCGGTGCGCGGCTTCGCCTACCAGAGCGCCAGCCCGTCCTGCAAAGAGAAGTTCCCGGTCCCAAGCCACGCCCTGACCTGCAACGACGACCAGCCGTTCGGCGGCCGCAGCCTGCTCGAAAGCTCGATCGAGGCGCGCATCAAGATCACCGACACGATCGGCATCGTGCCCTTCGTTGACGCCGGCGCCGCCTTCGACAAGACCTATCCCGACTTCAAGGAAGACATCCGCGTCGGCGCGGGCGTCGGGCTGCGCTACTACACCAGCATCGGCCCGATCCGCTTCGACGTCGCGACGCCGGTCATGGGCCGCACGAGCAACGATCCGCGCGTGGCCTTCTATGTGTCGATCGGGCAGTCGTTCTGATGGCGATCCTCAAGCGCGCCCTGATCGTCCTCGCGATCCTGCTGCTGATCCCGGTGGTCGTGCTGGCCGCCGCTTTCGCCTACATGACGACCGCGCACGGCCTGTCGACGATCGCCTCGGTCGCGTCGAAATACGCCAGCTCCGACGACACCAAGATCGCGATCGGCGACATTGAGGGATCGTTTCCCTACGACCTGACGCTGAGGGACGTGAAGCTCTCGGACCGCAAGGGCGAGTGGCTGACGGTCGACCGGGCGCGCGTGGTGTGGTCCCCGCTCCAGCTCTACTCGCGCAAGCTCACCGTCGACCTGGTCGACGTCGGCAGGGTCGAGGTCGCGCGCCAGCCCGACTATCCGGAAGCGAACGAGCCGGTCGCGCCGCCAGATCCCAACGCGCCGCTGTTTCCGCAGCTGCCGATCGAGATCAAGCTCGAAAAATTCCTGCTGGCGGACCTCGGCCTTGCCGAGCCGGTGATCGGGACCGCCGCCCGGCTGACCGCGAGCGCGGCGGCGACCGTTCGCCAACCCAAGGACGGCGTCTCGGCCGAGTTCGACGTCCGCCGCACCGACGGCACGAAGGGCCAGTTCGCCGGCCGCGCCCGCTTCGTCCCGGCGACCAACGGCGTCGAGATCTCGCTGCGCGGTTCCGAGCCCGCCGGCGGCCTCGTCGCGCGCATGGCGAACATTCCGGGCCTGCCGCCGGTCGATATCGGCATGGACGGCGCGGGCACGCTCGACGCGCTCCGCACCCAGCTCGTCGTCACGGCCGGCACGCAGGGGCGGATCGACGGCGCGGCGGAGGTCAAGAGGGAAGGGCAGGGCCGGCGCGTCACGCTCGACCTCAACGGCTCGCTCGCCGGGCTCGTCCAGCCGGACGTCGCGCCGCTGGTCGACGGCATGAGCAAGGTCTCGGCCGAGGGCGTCGTGCCCGACAAGGGACCGATCCAGATCGTCCGCGCCGACGTCGGTGTCCCCGCCGCGCGGCTGAGCGCGCGCGGCAGCGTCGACACCGAGGCCGAGACGCTCGACGTCTCCTACGACCTCACCGCCGGGGACGCTGCGCGCTTCGCCAGACTGCTGCCGGGCGTTTCCTGGGTTTCGGCGAGCGGACGGGGAACCGCGAAGGGTCCGATCGACCATCCCGAGATCCGCGCCAGCGTCGACGCCGGCGGGCTCGTCGTTCCGCAGGGCTCGTTCCAGACCGCGAAGGTCGATCTGACCGCGATGCCCGACGGGCCGCTGTCGCAGGACACGACCAAGGTGAAGGCGCTCGTGACGGGCGAGGCCGACGGCGTGAAGTTCGCCGACGACCGCATCTTCGCAGGCGGCCGCAAGTTCACCCTCGCGCTCGACGCCACCAGCAGCCTCAAAGGCGAGGCGGACATCCGCAAGGCCGACGTCAGCCTTGCCGACGTGCGCGCGAGCTTCGTCGGGCAGGCCTCGCCGGAGGCCGTGAAGGGCAAGGCGACGGTCAACGCCGCCGATCTGTCGACGCTCGCGCCGGCCGCCGGCATGCCGCTCGCGGGCGCGCTGGATCTCGCCGCCGATCTCGATGTCGCCCTCGACATGTCGCGGCTGAACCTTTCCGCCAACGGCACGGGCTCGGGCCTTGCCACGGGCGTTCCTCAGGTCGACGCGCTAACCGGCGGCGACCTTGCGATCAAGGGCGGCGTGACCCGCGCCGAGGACGGCTCGATCGTCTTCCGCGACTTCGATGCGCGCGGGGAGCACATCGTCGTCACCGCGAACGGCGCGGTCACAGACGCGCGGGCCGACGCCAAGATCCTCGCCGAGATCGACGACCTGTCGAAGGTCGACGGGCGCGCCGCAGGCGCCGCCAAGGTCACGGCCGATCTCACCGGCAAGCTCGACGACCTCGGCCTCAAGGCGGTGGTCTCGATCCCCGAGGGCAAGGCGCTCGACAAGACGCTCAAGGACATCGAGGTCAAGGTCGACGCGACCGATGTCACCGGCTCGATCGCCGGGACGCTCGCGCTCGCGGGTTCGCTCGACGGCAAGGCGGTGAAGGGCGGCGGCCGGCTGCGGACGGACGGCGAGGTGCGGCGGATCGAGGGTCTCGACCTTGCGATCGCGCAGACGACCGTGACCGGCGACGTCGCGGTCGCGCCAAAGGGTCTCGCCGACGGCAAGCTCGCCTTCGCCTCGCCGGACCTCTCCGAGATCGGCGCGCTCGCGCTCACCGAACTCGCCGGCAAGGTCAGCGGCGACGTCGCGCTGTCGTCCGAGGGCGGCGTGCAGCGCGCGATCGTCAAGCTGCAGGGGACGGACATCGCAGCGCCGGGCGTGACGCTCGGCTCCATCGACGCAAACGTCACCGCCGTCGACCCGGCGGGCAAGCTGACCCTGGACGGCACGATCAACGGCCGCTCGATCGCCGCCGGCGGCCAGGCGATCGACGATCTCGCGGTCGTCGCCAAGGGCGCGCCCGACGGGATGGACGTCAATCTCGACATGGCGTCGAGGGCGCTGGGCTCGTCCGCCAAGGCGGACGCCCGCGTCGTCTACGCGCCGAGCGAGACCCGCATCGAACTCCGCAAGCTCGACCTCGCCGGCGGCGGCAAGACCGCCTCTCTGACCGGGCTCGCGCCGGCCGAGATCCGGCTCGCCGACAAGACCGTCCGGATCACCGGCTTCTCGCTGAGGTCGGGCGAGGGCGGCGTGCTCGACATCTCCGGCGAGGCGGGCGAGCAGCTGAACCTGAACCTCGGCCTGCGCGACCTGCCGCTCGCGCTCGGCAACGCCTTCACGCCGGGCCTTGGCCTCTCGGGCGCGGCCGGCGGCGACGCGCTCGTCACCGGCCGTGCGGACGATCCCAAGGTCGCCTTCAACCTCTCGGTCGCGGAGCTGACCGTCGACAAGCTGAAGAACGCCAAGGTCCCGCCGCTGACCGTCGTGACAAAGGGCCTGCTCGAAGGCGGCCGCGTCGGCACGACCACGACCGTCACCGGCGCCAACGGCATCGACGCCGTGATCGATGGTTCGGCGCCGCTCGGCGACGGCGACCTCGACATGAATGTCCGCGTCCGCAACCTGCCGCTCGCGCTCGCCAACGTGGTCCAGCCCGAACTCGGCTTCGGCGGGCGGATGGAGGCCGACGCGCGCGTCACCGGCTCCGTGCGGGAGCCGAACGGGACCTATCGCGCGAAGGTGTTCGACTTCACCTCGACCAATGCGCGCGGCGTGCCGCCCATCCTGCTCGACGCCAAGGGCGAACTGCAGGGCAAGCGCGTCACCACCGACGCCCGCATCTCGGGCGGCGGCGGCCTTGGCTTCGCGATCGAAGGCTCCGTCCCGATCGCGCAGAACGCCGGCGACATTGATCTCGCGGTCGCGATCCGCGAGCTGCCGCTGGCGCTCGCCAACGCCTTCGCTCCCGACCTCGCGCTCGCCGGCATGGCGCGCGGCGACGTGCGCGTCAGCGGACCGGTCGACGCCCCGCGCGGCAACTACAACCTCCGGGTGACCGGCCTGTCGGGCGCGCCGCTGAAGGGGCTGCCGGCGCTGCAGATCGACACGCGCGGCGCCCTACAGGGCCGCAGCGTGACGACGCAGACGACGGTCGTCGGCGGCGGCATCGACGTCGCTGCCAATGGCGTCGCGCCGCTCGGCGACGGCGACCTCGACATGACCGTCGCGATCCGCGACCTCCCGCTCAAGCTCGCCGACGCCTTCCTGCCGGAGGCCGCGCTCGGCGGCGGACTGCGCGGCACGGCCCGTATCACCGGACCGGTGAAGACGCCGAGCGGGACCTACGACCTCACCGTCTCCGACCTCACCTCGGCCCGCGCCCGCGGCGTGCCGGCGCTGAACGTGGTCGCGCGCGGCGAGCTCCAGCCGAAGGCGGTGACGACCGACGCGTTGGTCACCGGCGGCGGCGGCATCGAGGCGACCGCCAAGGGCTCCGCGCCGATCGGCGAGGGCGACCTCGACATAACGGTCGGCCTCAAGTCATTCCCGCTCGCGCTCGCCAACGCCTTCGCGCCGGACCTCGGCCTCGACGGCGTGGCGCAGGGGACCGCGAAGATCGCCGGCCCCGTGAAGACGCCGCGCGGCGCCTACGACCTCGCCGTCTCCGGGCTGAAGACCGCCAAGGCCAAGGACGCGCCGCCGCTGCAGGTGCTGGCGCGCGGCGAGCTTCAGGGGACGCGCGTCACCACCGACACCTCGGTCACCGGCGCCGGCGGCCTCAACGTCTTCGCCAAGGGCTCCGCGCCGCTCGGCGACGGCGACCTCGATCTTGGGGTCACGATCCGCGAACTGCCGCTCACGCTGGCGAACGCGGTCAAGCCGGAGCTGGGTCTCGGCGGCGTCATGCGCGGCGACGTGACCCTCAAGGGCCCGGCGAAGCGGCCGATCGGGTCCTACAACCTCACCGTCGCCGACCTCGTCGCGGCGCAGGCCAAGTCCGTGCCGCCGCTGCAGGTCGCGGCGAAGGGCGATCTGCTGGGCGAGCGCGTGACGACGGACGCCTCCGTCACCGGGCAGGGCGGGATCAGCGTGACGGCCAAGGGTTCGGCGCCGATCGGCGAGGGCGATCTCGACATGGCGGTGGCCATCCGCGAGCTGCCGCTCGCGCTCGCCAACGGCTTCAAGCCGGAGCTCGGCCTCGCCGGAACGCTGCGCGGCGACGCCAAGGTCAACGGCCCTGTCTCGGCCCCGCAGGGAACCTACGACCTCACCATCGCCGACCTGACCGCGACGCCCGCGCGCGGCGTGCCGGCGCTCCAGATCGCGACCAAGGGCGCGCTCGAAGGAACCCGCGTCACAACCGACACCAACGTCACCGGCGGCGGCGGCATCCAGCTGTCCGCCAAGGGCTCGGCGCCGATCGGCGAGGGCGACCTCGACATGGCGGTCGCGATCCGCGAACTGCCGCTTGCGCTCGCCAACGCTTTCAAGCCGGAACTCGGCCTCGCCGGGACCCTGCGCGGCGACGCAAAGGTGGCCGGGCCGCTCAGCGCGCCGCGCGGAACCTACGACCTCAGCGTCACCGGCCTCACGGCGGCGCAGGCCAAGGGCGTGCCGGCTCTCGAGATCGTCACCAAAGGCGCGCTCGAAGGCGACCGCGTCACGACCGACACGAGCCTGAGCGGCGGCGGGGGCGTCAACCTGACCGCCAAGGGCTCGGCTCCGCTCGGCAAGGGCGACGTCGACATGGCGGTCGCGATCCGCGAGGTGCCGCTCGCCATCGCCAACGCCTTCGCCCCCTCGCTGGGCCTCGGCGGCAAGCTCAGGGGCGACGTGAAGGTCGCCGGACAAGTGACCGCGCCGCAGGGGACTTACGACCTGACCGTCGAGGACTTGACAGCCGCGCAGGCCAAGGGCGTGCCCGCGCTGCAGATCGTCTCGAAGGGCACGATGGAAGGCCAGCGGGTGACGACCGACACCGCCGTCACGGGCGGCGGCGGGGTGCGCCTCACCGCCAAGGGCGCAGCGCCGATCGGACAGGGCGACCTCGACATGGCGGTCGACATCGCCGAGGTCCCGCTCGCCATCGCCAACGGGTTCTCGCCGGGCCTCGGGCTGACGGGCAAGCTCGCGGGCAATGCGAAGGTCACCGGCCCGATCTCGGCCCCGGCCGGAAACTACGACCTGCGCGTCACCGGCCTCACCGCCGCCGCGGCGAAGGGCGTGCCAGCGCTCCAGGTGGTCTCGAAGGGCGATCTCGGCGGCGGCCGCGTCACCACCGACACCAACGTCACCGGCGGCGGCGGCATGCGCGTCGTCGCCAACGGCTCCGCGCCGCTCGGCGAGGGGCCGCTCGACGTCTCGGTGCAGATCCGTAGCGTGCCGTTGTCGCTCGCCAACGGCTTTTCGCCGGGCCTCGGCGCCAACGGGACGCTGCAGGGCGACGCCAAGATCGGCGGCACCGTCGCTGCGCCGGCCGGAACCTACACGCTCAAGGTCACGGGTCTGTCGACGCAGGCGACCCGCGGCGCCGGCGTGCCGGCGGCCGCGATCGACTCCAAGGGCCGGCTCGAAGGCAAGCGCGTGTTCACCGACACGGTCGTCACCGCCCCGAGCGGGATGCGCGTGACGGCGAACGGCTCGGCGCCGCTCGGCGCGGGCGACCTCGACCTCAAGGTCGCGGGCCGCGCGCCGCTCGGTTTCCTGAACGACACGCTGTCGGTGTCCGGCGACCGGGTCGACGGGACGGTCAACTTCGACGTCAAGGTCGGCGGCGCGACCTCGAGCCCGCGGATCAACGGGACCGGCAACCTCGCCAACGCCTCCTACTTCAACCGCGCGGCCAACCTGCAGCTGAAGGGCATGGCGGCCTCCGTCTCGGCTAACGGCACGAACATCGACGTGTCGAGCTTCCGCGCGACAACCCGCAACGGCGGCTCGCTGTCGGGCTCGGGACGGGTGGCGGTTGATCCGGCCCGCGGCTTCCCCGGCCAGATCAACTTCAAGGCCTCGAACGCCGAGGTGATCGGCACCGACATCGTGACCGCGATCACTGACGCGGACCTCAGGCTAGAAGGGCCGCTCGCCCGCCGGCCGGTGGTCAACGGCACGATCCGCACCCGCTCGATCGAGATCCAGATCCCGGACCGCATCCCGGCGGCCTATACGCCGCTGCCGGAGGTGAGGCACAGGAACGCGCCGCCGGCGGTCATTCGCCAGACCAAGGTGCTCGACGCCGGCAAGGGCAAGGGCGGCGGCGACGCCGACGCCTTCCTCGCGACGCTGAACATCGACGTGCAGGCCGAGAATCGCATCTTCATCCGCGGCATGGGCATGCAGGCCGAGGCCGGCGGCCAGATCAAGATCACCGGCACGTCCGCCAAGCCGATCCCGATCGGCGCCTTCGACCTCCGCTCCGGGCGGAGCTCGATCACTGTGATCGGAAAGCGGCTGAACTTCACCCGCGGGCAGGTCGGCTTCGCGGGCGATCTCGACCCGACGCTCGACTTCCTCGCCGAGACGCCGGCGACCGGGCTGACGGCGCAGGTCGTCATTACCGGCAACGCGTCGCGGCCGAAGATCGAGTTCACCTCGAACCCGGTCGTGCCGCAGGACGAGGTGCTGTCGCGCCTGCTGTTCAACAAGTCGTCCGGCGAGCTCTCGACCAGCCAGGCGCTGACGATCGCCCAGGCCGTCGCGCAGTACAGCGGCGTCGGCGGCGGCGGGGCCGGGCCTCTCGAGGGGCTGAGGAAGGGCCTTGGCGTCGACACGCTCGACATCGCCGCCGGCGACGGCGGGGGCGCCGGGCTCGGGGTCGGAAAGTATATTTCCGACAACATCTATCTGGGCGTAAGGTCGGGGACGACGCCCGAAAACACGGGAGTGACGGTCGACATCGACCTCACCAAGAACATCAAGGCGCAGGGGATGGCTGGCGCGGCGGGCAACACGTCGGCTGGCGTCGCCGTCGAGTGGGACTACTGAAGGCTCCGCAGGGAGCAGACGACAGGTGGCATGGCATGAGCGGAGCGCTGGACCCGGAGCGTCTGGCCGCGACCGAGCGGATCGCGCAGGTTCGCGCGCGCTTCCTCGAAAAGCTCCCCGCGCGTCTTGAGGGTCTCGTCGCGCTCGCGGCGAAGGCCGGCGGAGACGCCGACGATGCCCCCGATGCGCGGGAGGCGCTCCGGATCGGGCTGCACAACCTCTCCGGCTCCGCCCCGACGCTCGGCCTCGTCGAGATCGGCCGCCGCGCCGGCGAGATCGAGCGGCGCGTCATCTCCAGGCAACTGCCGAACGGCGCGCTCGCGCCCACGGTCGCCTCCGAGGTCGCGCGCGACATCTCGGTGCTCGCGGACGCGGCGCCACGGTCTTCCTGACGTTGACATTTCGCGAATCATGCAACTTGCGCGCGCTCTGAATTGAGTCAGAATGCGCGGCAAGCGGCCGCGGTAACCAGCTCTGGCCGCCATCCTGATCGGGGGACGGGATGTGAGGCGGCTTCGGGCCGTCCGGGCGGCTTTCGTGGCGTGGTGTGTCGCGGCGGTTCCGCTGAACGAGGCGGCGGGCGGCGCCTTCACCCTCGAACCCGGCGAAACCAAGATGTTCCTGACCGGCGTGTTCAACGCCGGCGACCATTACTTCGACTCCGACGGCCGCCTCAGGAAGCGCGAGACCTACCGGAAATACGACCTCCAGCTCTATGCCGAGCACGGCCTGAAGGACGGTCTGACCGCCTTCGGCTCCGCCGGCCTTCAACGCATCCGCGCCAAGGACGGCGCGACCTTCGAGCGCGAAGGCCTCGGCCGCACGGAGCTCGGTTTGCGGCAGCGAATTTTTGAGCGCGACGGATGGATCGTCTCGGCGCAGGGCTCGGCGGTGATCGCCGGCGCGAAGAAGGGGCCGAGCGTCGCCGTCGTCGGCGAGACCGACGACCAGCTCGACGGACGGTTGCTGATCGCAAAGAGCTTCGAGGTCTTCGGCAAGCCGGGCTTTCTCGATCTCGCCGGCGGCTACCGGCTGCGCGGCGGCGATCCGGCCGACGAGATCAGGGTCGACGCCACGCTCGGGGTTAGGATCGCGCCGCGCTGGCTGCTGATGGCGCAGAGCTTCAACACCATCGGGACCGGGACATGGTCGGGCCGGTATCGGCTGCGCCAGCGGATCTACAAGGCGCAGGCCTCCGCGATCTTCGACCTGACCGAGCGCTGGTCGCTGATCGGCGCGGCCTTCGTCACGCCGGCCGGAGAGGACGCGCTCGACGAGCGCGGCGCAACGCTCGGCGTCGGGCTGCGCTTCTGAGCCTCACGGCAGAAATCCCTCGAACACCATCTGGTCGGCCATCAGGCCCGCGCGCGCCTGCTGCTGGGGGGTGCGCACCGTCCATGTGGTCACGGGCACGCCGGCCGCCCGCGCCACGCGGACGGGGCGGCGCGAAAGGTCGCCGACGTCCCAGGACAGGAAGTCTGGCCGCGTCGCCGGCCAGTGGATGAGCGTGCGGGCCGCGAGCCGTTGGCGGCGGGTGAGGCCCGCCCAATAGGGATCGGTGTCCGCGAAGGCCTCGCCGACGATCCCGCGGGGAACGTTCGGCGCGACGAGCCGCAGCTCCCGCACGACGAGCGGATCGAAGGATTCGGCCACGACCGGCCCGCCCCGGCGCGCGAGAACGGCGCCGACGCGTCGCGCGAGCCTGAGGTCACGGTCGAAGCCGGACTTGATCTCGACGACGAGCGCCTGTCGATCGCGGACGAGGTCGAGGCATTCGTCGAGCGTCCAGATGCGGTCGTTCGTCGCCCTGAAGGCGACGCGCCTGAGCTCGTCGAGCGCAAGCGCCGAGACCGGGCCGGTCGCCTCTGTCAGTCGGTCGAGCGTCGCGTCGTGGAACACGACGGCCTCGCCGTCCGCCGAGAGCTGGACGTCGATCTCGGCGCCGTAGCCGCGCTCCATGGCGCGGGCGACGGCGGAGGGCGTGTTCTCCACGACGCCGGCGGCCGCGTCATGCAGCCCGCGATGGGCGATCGGCCGGGCGACGAGCCAGTCGAGCCGCCCCATCGTCACGGCCTCAGGCGATCTCGATCACCGCATCGATCTCGACCGCGACGCCGAGCGGCAGCGCGGCGACGCCGACGGCCGAGCGCGCATGGCGCCCCTTGTCGCCGAGAACCTCGACGAAGAAGTCGGAGGCGCCGTTCACCACCTTGGGCTGGTCGTAGAAGTCCGGCGCCGAGGCGACGAAGGCGGTGAGCCTCACGACGCGCGCGATGCGGTCGAGATCGCCGAGCGCGGCCTTGGCCTGGGCGAGGATGTTGATGGCGCAGAGCTTCGCGGCCTGCTGGCCGGTTTCCACGTCGGTCCCGTCGCCGAGGCGGCCCTTCACCAGACCGTCGGGGCCGTTCGGCAGCTGACCGGAGACGTAGAGCAGGCCCTGCGAGATCAGGGTAGGGACATAGTTGGCGGCCGGGGCCGGCGCGTCGGGCAGGGTGACGCCGAGCGCCGCAAGGCGCGTTTCGATCTGGCCGGCCATAATTCTCTCCGCATGCGGTCGCTAGACGGGGTCTGCTTTGGCGCAGGGCCCGCCGGACTGCAAGGGCCGAAGGCCGGCTGCGGCGACGGCGCAGTTGCCTTTGCCGCCTGCAGGCGCACATTTGGTCCAGGTCATGGACGAGGATAGATGAAGACGACGAAGCTCCGCCTCCTCAGCGCGCCCGCCGCGCTCGCGATCGCCGCCGTCGGCGCGAACGCCGCCGAAGCCAATGTCCGGCTCGCGCCGCACCGCGCGGTCTACGAGCTGAACCTTACCGAGAACCGGGGCGGCAGCGGCGTCGAGCAGGTGAGGGGGCGCATCGTCTACGAGTTCAAGGGCGACGCCTGCGACGGCTACCAGCTGAACTTCCGGCAGGTGACCGAGATCGGCAGCGGCGAAGGCCAGACCAACCGCTCGGACCTCCGGTCCGAAAGCTGGGAGGAGGGCTCCGGCAAGTCGTTCAAGTTCACCGCCCGCAACTTCCTCAACGACCAGCTCGACCGCGACACCGACGGCAAGGCTGAGAAGGCAACGGACGCCACCAAGGTGACGCTGAAGAAGCCGAAATCGCTGCAGAGCGCCTATGAGGCCGGGATGCTGTTCCCGACCGAGCATCTGGTGAAGATCATCGAGGCCGCCCAGCGCCGCCAGACGCTGCTGCAGGCCTCGGTCTATGACGGCTCCGAAGCCGGCGACAAAACCTACGACACCCTCACCGTCATAGGGAAACAGTCCGACGGGCCTCCCGCAGACATCGAACCGCCGGCGAAGAAGCCGGAGCTCGACAAGGAGGCGTCCTGGCCCGTCGCCGTCAGCTATTTCGAGCGCGGCAAGAAGCTGACCGGCGAGCAGACGCCCGACTACCAGATGAGCTTCGACCTCTACGCCAACGGCGTCAGCCGGGATCTGCGAATCGACTACGGCTCCTTCGTGCTGACCGGCGCGCTGAAGGAGCTGGAGTTCCTGAAGCCGACCGCCTGCAAGCGATAGCGCGCGTCACCGGTCGGGGAACAGCTCCGGCCGGTACTCGAAATGCATCGTGTCGAAGTGGGCCCACTTGCCGCCCCAGATGAAGCCGTGGCGCTCGAACACGGCGACCACCTCGGCCGGGATGCGGTTGCGCCAGCCGACCTTGGACCAGCGCCAGTAATCTGAAAACGCCGTGTTGAGGTCGATCGCGATCCCGTAGCCGTGGGCGCTCGGCTGGCGCGTGCCGGCGATGGCGCGGCAGTTGTAGGTGCCCGCCGACGGGATCAGATAGCGGATCAGCGGCTCGGGCAGCGCGTCGAGCTCCGCCGAGACCGCCGCCAGCTTCCTGTCGACGCCGTTGATCCGGTTGATCGAGACTCGGCCGCCCTTGTGGCGCGGCAGCCAGTCGACCTGGACGAGATTCTTCGAGACGCCGCCGGCGGCGCAGTCACCGTACATCTTCGCGAAGAACGCGGCGTTGCGGATGCGTCCCGGATCGGTCTGCGGCGGGGCGGCCGGGAAGGCGGACGGGTAGGCGTAGGCGAACATGTCGTCGACGTCTGGATTTTCGAGCAGCTCGTCCGCCGACTTGCCCTTGATCCCGTCGTCGATCCTCATGCGCGTCCCGTCCTTCCAGACGAGGTCGTTGCCGTCCCGGCGCTCGAGATGGTCGAGATAGGCGCGGATGAGCCGGTCAACGTCGTCCTGCGCCGTGGCTGGGCCGGCGAAGCAGGCGAAGCCCATGACGGCGAGCAGGGCCGCGGCGGTTCTCATTATTGGCGTTCTCCGCGTGGCGGGCGCCGCGCGAACGCCCGGTCGACGGCGCCAGCCCCGTAGCGCGCCCTGAGGTCGGCGACCGCAGTCTCGATCGCGTCGAGGCGGGCGTTGCGGCGTTCGAGGTCCGGCGGGTCGGCCTCGATCGCCGGGCCAAGCTCGGAGACCGACACGCCGATCAGCCGGAACGCCGTGCCGTCCGCCTCGCGCTTCAGCATCGCGCGGGCGGCGTCGAAGATCCGGGCGGCGAGCCGCGTCGGCGTAGGCAGGGCGTGGGCGCGGGTCCGGATGCGGAAATCGGTGGTCTTGAGCTTGAGCGTCACGACCGATCCGGCGATCTCGCTCTCGCGCAGCCGCCCGGCGACCTTTTCGCTGAGTCGGTAAAGCCTTGCGGCGAGTTCTTCAGGATCCCTGATATCGTCCTCGAAGGTCGACTCCGCGCCGACGCTCTTGCGATCCCGGTTCGGCTCGACCTTGCGGTCGTCCTTGCCGAAGGCGAGGCGCGCGAGCCTCAGGCCTCCGTCGCCATGCCGGCGCGCGAGGTCGCGCGGTTCGGCGCGTTGAAGATCGGCGATGGTGCGCAGCCCATCGCGGGCGAGCGAGGCCGCAAAGGCCGGGCCGACGCCCCACAGGAACGAGATCGGCTTCGGCGCGAGGAAGGCCGGCGCCTCCTCGATCGAGAGCGTCGCGAAGCCGCGCGGCTTGTCGAGCTCGGAGGCGATCTTGGCGAGGAACTTGTTCGAGGCGAGCCCGATGGAGACCGTGATGCCGATGTCGCGCTCGACCTCCTGCGCGAAGCGCGCGAGCGCGGCCGCGGGGACGGCGTGATGCAGCCGCTCGGTGCCGGACAGGTCGAGGAAGGCCTCGTCGATCGACAGCGACTCCACGAGCGGGGTGAGCGCCAGCATCTTGGCCTTCACCGCGTGGCTCGCCTCGACATATTTGGCGAAGTTCGGCTTCACGACGACCGCGTCCGGGCAGAGCTTCAGCGCCTGGAACATCGGCATGGCCGACTTCACGCCGCGGATGCGCGCGACGTAGCAGGCGGTCGACACCACGCCCCGGCGCCCGCCGCCGACAATGACCGGCTTGTCGGTCAGCGAAGGGTCGTCGCGCTTCTCGATCGTGGCGAAGAAGGCGTCGCAGTCGACATGCGCGACGGTCATCGTGCGAAGTTGCGGATGACGAGCGATCCTCGGGCCGCCGCAGCGCGTACAGCGCGCGCCGCGGACGTCCTCGGCGAAGCAGTCGCGGCAGAGCCCCGGCGCGGCGGCGGTCATATTCGGGAAAGGGGCGCGCTCGTCCCCATGATTCACCGGTCCCTGTGCGAAAACGCGGCCCGCGTCTCGGCGATCGTCTCCGGGCGGATGTTTTCGCTTTCGGCGAAAGCGATCAGCAACCTGTCGTCCGTCATCAGGTGGTCCAGAACGGACGGCAGGAAGTTCGGATTCCGGGAGGCCGAGCGTATGTTGGACGGGTCGAGGCCGGAGGTCGCGAGGAACCTGCCGAGGCGTTCGGGATCGGCCGCCAGGAAGGCGAGGGCGCTGGTCGCCAGGGCTTCCGGATCAATCGAATACCCTCGCCTTTTGAGCATCGGCATGCGCCTTTCTTAAGGAATGAACGGGTAGGATTTGTCGACAAAGAAAGAGATCGTCCGTCGCAGACCGTTAAGGATATTGTTCCGGAGGCGCGACCCCAAGATCCGGACGGAGTCGGATTGCGTGCGTATCGCGCAAGGAGGAGCGTAACCCCTCATGCCCAAGACCGTCCTGATCGTGGAGGACAACGAGCTTAACATGAAGCTCTTCCACGACCTTTTGGAAGCGCATGGCTACGCGACGATCGAAACCCGCAACGGCGTCGAGGCGCTGGAGCTCGCGCGCACGCACATGCCGGACCTGATCCTGATGGACATCCAGCTGCCGGAAGTGTCGGGCCTCGACGTCACCAAGTGGCTCAAGGAAGACGAGCGGACGAGGCCGATCCCGGTCATCGCCGTGACGGCCTTCGCGATGAAGGGCGACGAGGAGCGCATCCGCGGCGGCGGCTGCGAGGCCTACCTGTCGAAGCCCATCTCGGTCTCGAAGTTCCTCGAGACCGTCCGGCACTATCTCGGCGAAGGCTGATCGGGGAGACGGATGACCGCGCGCATTCTCGTCGTCGACGACGTCGAAACCAACCTTCGGCTGCTCGAGGCGCGGCTGACGGCTGAGTATTTCGACGTCATCACCGCGCAGGACGGCCCGACGGCGCTCGACATCTGCGCGCGCGCACAGTGCGACATCGTGCTGCTCGACGTCGTGATGCCGGGCCTGGACGGCTTCGAGGTCTGCCGGCGGCTGAAGGCCGACCCGAAGACCCACCACATCCCCGTCGTCATCATCACCGCGCTCGACCATCCGTCCGACCGCGTGCGCGGCCTCGAGGCCGGCGCCGACGACTTCCTGACCAAGCCTGTCGCGGACGTCGCCCTGCTCGCCCGCGTGCGCTCGCTCGCCCGTCTCAAGATGCTCGGCGACGAGCTGCGCCTGCGCGCCCAGACGACGCGGGACATCGGCATGTCCGACGCGCTGGCCGACGCCATCGCGGACACGGGCGATGGCGGCCGGGTTCTGCTGGTCGACGATCGCGAAAGCTCCCACGAGCGCATCAAGGCGGCGCTGTCGGGCAGCCAGACGGTCGAGATCGAGCCCGAGCCGCACGAGGCGCTGTTCCGGGCCGCGGAAGAGGATTTCGACGTCCTGATCGTCAGCCTGTCGCTCGAGGGTTTCGACGCGCTGCGGCTGTGCGCGCAGGTGCGCTCGCTGGAGCGCACGCGCACGTTGCCGGTCGTGCTGGTCGCCGATCCGGACGACCACCAGCGCGTGCTCCGCGGGCTCGACGTCGGCGTCAACGACTATCTGATGCGGCCGCTCGATCCGAACGAGCTGATCGCGCGCGTGCGCACCCAGGTCCGCCGCCGCCGCTACACCGAGAGGCTGCGCAACAACCTGCAGGTCTCGATGGAGTTGGCGGTCACCGACGACCTGACCGGCCTGCACAACCGGCGCTACATGGAGATGCATCTCCAGGCCCTGTTCGACCAGGCGGCCGCGCGCGGGCGCACACTGTCCGCGCTCGTGGTCGACATCGACTTCTTCAAGGGCGTCAACGACCGCTACGGCCATGACGCCGGCGACGAGGTGCTGCGCGAGTTCTCCAAGCGCCTCAAGGCGAGCGTGCGCGGCATCGATCTCGCGGTCCGGCTCGGCGGCGAGGAGTTCGTGGTGATCATGCCGGAGACGGACGCGGCGGTCGCCCGGCTGGTCGCCGAACGCATCCGGGCCAAGGTCGCGGCCAAGCCGTTCTCGCTGGGGCTCGGGCGCGGCGCGATCGAGGTCACCGTCTCCGTCGGCGTCTCGACCTATCTCGGCGGCGAGGACGACGGCGCGGCCCTGCTCAAGCGCGCCGACGTCGCGCTCTACCGGGCGAAGTCCGACGGCCGCAACCGGGTCGTGGCCGACGCCGCCTGAGGCCGGTTCGCGGCGGGCGTCGCGAAAAGACCAAAACTGATCCAAAAACACTTGTCGAAGCCGACCTCGCCGGGCACAGTATTCCGGTAAGCGTCGCCGTGCGTAGGATCCGCCCTCGGGACGGCGAGCTTCGCCCGCGCCCCTCGCGCCGATCGTCTCCACGGCCGCATGAGGGGGCAAGAAAATGACAAACACCCGATCGATCGCGCTCGCCTGCAGCGCGGCGCTCGCCTGCGCCTTTCTCGGTTCGCCGGCGACCGCGGCGGTCAAGAAGCAGTCCAAGACCGTCAACGGCGTGAAGGTCGATCTCTACACGTGGAAGGACAGCGCCGGCTTCAAGCGCTCGGTCGCGCTGAAGAAGCAGGGCGAGGGCAATCCGGGCAACGGCGGCTACGCCGTCCAGATGACCTATGACGACGTCGGCGGCGTGCAGAAGGCCAACGCGCCGAAGGGCGACGGCTTCGGCTACTTCGTCTCGCACGAGCGCTACCGCGCCTTCACGGACGGCGAGTCGAACACCATCGCCGGCAAGATCTTCAAGACCGACGACTCGCCGCTCGGCCGCAACGTCCCGGTCACGACGACCTACGGCGCGAACGCAAAGACGTTCAAAAGCGTCAGCTTCGCGACCGTCTACGGCCGCTACGGCACCAAGAAGCCAGGCGGGATCGACACCGACACCGGCGAGGACTCGCCGAAGATCGGGACGAAGAAGAAGCTGTTCGAGCGCTACGACATCCCGGTGAAGCTGACCTGGTACTTCGAGGACGGAAAGACCTATCCGCGGCTCAGGGTCGAGGTCGACCTCAGCAAGACGCCCGGGCCGGACCATGTCAGCTTCGACCTGCGCGCGCCCTACGGGAAGCTGGACTTCGACGGCGGCGACAACGCGATCCAGTACGTGACCTGGGGCGACCGATTCAAGTTCCAGAACCTGGACGCGCCGATCACCCGCAATTCGCGCTGGTCGTGGAACGTCTCGAACACCGCCGCGGCCCGATACAACGCCCTCGTCTCGAACGGCAAGGAGATGGGAATGGTGGAGCCGCGGCCCTTCGCGACCTCCGCGCTCAACGACGGCTTCGCCTTCGGCCGTGGCAAGACCTACCAGACTCATGACGCGGCGGCCGCCGGATGCCCGGGGCAGGAACTGCCCTGCGACTACGAATGGGCCTACCAGTCCTCGCAGTACGAGCTGTCGCCGGTAAACTTCAACGAGCCGACCACCTCGGAGAAGATCGCCTGGGGCTCGGCGCCGTTCTACGGGATGAAGGCGGTCCCGGCGACCTATGACGGCGTGACGTCGGTCCCGTTCAACGGCTTCCCGAAGAAAAAGAAGATCGTCTACGACGTCTGCGTGGTCTTCGGGCCGCATGTCGTCGGCGGCCTCGCGCGCTCGCTCGCGGAGGGAGGCGGCGACTACGACTGCGCCCGAGGCGACTGAGGGCGGACTGAGTCGGCCTCCGCCGAACCGCAGGCAAAGAAAAAGGGGCGCTCCGGGGAGCGCCCCTTTTTTCGTCCGGAGACCCTCAGATCACTTGATCTTGGTTTCCTTGAACTCGACGTGCTTGCGCGCGATCGGGTCGTACTTCTTAAGCAGCATCTTCTCGGTCTTGGTGCGCGAGTTCTTGCTCGTCACGTAGAAGAAGCCGGTGTCGGCGGTGCTCAGCAGCTTGATCTTGATGTTGGCGGCCTTCGCCATGGCGAAATTCCCTGGAACGGGCGGACGTCGCGCCCGCTAGCTTGATCTGGAGCGGCGCAACCTACTGAGGCGCGCCCGGAAGTCAAGACGACGCGGCGGGTCGGGTCCGCGTCAAAGCGATCACGGCGTAGAGCGCGAGCATGATCGCGGTCGCCACCGGCACGCCATGCGGGTTCCAGAGGTCGATGCTGACGCCGATGATCGGCGGGCCGCCCAGCATGCCGGCGGCGTACATCACCACGAAGGCTGCGTTGGCCGTGGCGAGGTCCACGCCGGAGAACCGCTCGCCCAGCAGCGCGAGCCCGACCGTGTACAGCCCGGTGATGATGCTGCCCCAAACGACGCAGAGCGCGAAGAAGGCGAACGGAGAGGCGGAGGCGAGCGGCATGAGCGCGGCCCCCACGGCGCACAGCGCGGCGATGCCGATCAGCAGCAGGCGTCGGTCGCAGCGGTCGCTCAGCATGCCGAGCGGGATCTGGGAGAGGACGTTGCCGAGCGACACGGCCGAGCCGAGCAGGGTCGCGGAGGTCGCGTCGAGACCGACACGGACGCCGTAGAGCGGCAGGAAGGTGAAGGCGCCGGTCTCGATCGCGCCGAAGGTGAAGGCGGCGAGCGTCGCGACCGGGGCGAGGCGGATGAAGAACATGACGCCGCGCCCTTGCTCCGGAGGGTCGATCCGGGGCGCCTGGTCGCCGATCAGCGCGATCGGCACGACGGCAAGGCCGAACAGGGCGGCGCCGACCACGAAGGGCGCGAAACCATGTGCGCCGATCGCCGCGAGAATCGCCGGGCCCGCCGCGAAGCCGAGCGACAGCGCGGTGACGTAGAGCCCCATCACCAGCCCGCGCGAGCGGGGCGGGGCGAGCGAGGTGATCCAGAACTCCGACAGCACGAACATCGCGCCGAGCGCGACCCCGAGCATGAAGCGGAGCGGGAACCAGAGCCACAGCGGCTCGATCGCGGCGAATCCGATCATCGAGGCGGCGCCGAGGACGAGCGCGCCGAACAGCAGCGGGCGGACCCCGACGGCCGCTGCGGCGCGCGGAATGAGCGGCGTCGCGACCAGGACCGCGATCCCGCCCATGGCGGTGTTCGCGCCGATGAACAGGCCGGAGGCGCCGCGGGCCTCCATGGCGAAGGCAAGCAGGGGCACGGACAGCGCGAGGCTGACGCCCGCGATGGTGATGCAGGCGACCGCGGCCGCGATGCCCGGCGCGCGGCCGGAGGCTCTGATTTCGGCGATGCTCATGGCGTGGCAGGCAAGAGCACGCCGCAAGGCCTAAAGCCAGAGGCGTTTGCGCAAGTTCAGATCAACAGGATCAGATCAACTCGCGCGCGGAGGCCGAGCCGCCCCGGTAGAACGGAACCGGCGCGTCGCTCTCGAGGCCCGATTCGAGGCGCTCGGAGAGCTCCTTGAGGACCAGCCGCGTGATGGCGGGAAGGTCGAGCTCGCGGGCGTCGTCCAGCGAGGTCCAGACCAGCTCCACCAGTTCGGCCTCGGGCGACACGATGCCCTCGACGCGATGGGCGACGAGGCCGGCGTCGGCCGCGAAGAACCGGGTGTCGAACCGCCGAGGGCGGCCGGGCGGGGTGATGGCGCGCGCGACGAACCACAGGCCCTCGAGGCTCGGGAACACGCCGGCTTCGCCGAAGGGTCCCCAGCCTTCGCCGTCCGCCGCGAACGGACCGGACTCGCGGTCGCCGAGCAGCAGGCCGGTCTCCTCCGCAAGCTCGCGGATGGCGGCGAGCCCATAGGCGCGGGCGCGGGTGATCGAGGGCCGCCGAACCTGCTCCATCAGCCGCCGCTCGACATGGGAGGAATAGGTCCCGGCGATGTTGACCCGTCCGTCCGCCGGCTCGACGCGGCCACCCGGAAACACGAACTTTCCCGGCATGAAGCGCACGCCTTCGTGGCGCCGGCCCATCAGCACCTTCGGCGTCGCGCCGGTCCGGTCGAGGACGATGAGCGTCGCGGCGTCGCGGATTGGCTGCCGCGCCGGTTTTGCGGACTCGCTCGCGGCCTGTTCGACGGCGCTCACGGACGCGGTTCCGGCTTCAGTCCGCCGTCGGGCGCGTCGTCGGGATCGCCGTCGCCGAAGCCGTGCATCCGAAGCGCCCATTGCAGACCGATGAGCGCGCCCTTCACTGGCGGCAGCAGCGCCAGCGACAGGACGATGGTCAGCGGCAGCCAGATCGCCATGTGCACCCACACGGGCGGCTGGCGTGCGACCTCCAGCCAGAGCAGGCCGCCGATGACGACGTGCGCGACGATGGTGATGACGACGTAGGGCGGGGCGTCGTCGGCGCGCTGGTGATGCAGCTCCTCGCCGCACGACGCGCAGGCGTCGACGGGCTTGAGATAGGCGCGGTAGAGGCGCCCTTGCCCGCAGGCCGGACAGCGGCAGGCGAGGCCGCGGAACAGCGACCCGAAGATCGGGCGCTCCGCTCCCGCCGGCGCGGTCTGACTGGTTTCCATCATCGACGGCTCTTCTTGCCCCGGCCCTTGTTGCCTTGGCCCTTGGCCTTGGCCGGACTTCTAGCCTCGAAGCCGGGGGATTTCGAGGCCGCCGCGCGTCGCATGCCGCGCTTGCCGCGACCGGCGGGACGGCCCGCGCGCCCTTCCGACAGCATCTCGAACTTCAGCGCGCCCGCGACCGGGGCCGCGTCCACCAGCTTGACCTCGACATGGTCGCCGAGCCGGTAGGTCTCCCCGGTGCGCGTGCCGATCAGCGCGCGCTGGCCTTCGTCATGGGCGTAATAGTCGTCGCCGAGCGTCCCGATCGGGATGAAGCCGTCGGCCCCGGTCTCGTCGAGCTTCACGAACAGGCCCGAGCGCGTGACGCCCGCGATGCGCCCGAAGAAGGTCGCGCCGACGCGGTCGGCGAGGTGATGGGCGATCAGCCGGTCGGTCGTCTCGCGCTCGGCCACCATCGCCCGGCGCTCGGAGGCGGAGATCCGCACGCCCACCTCAGCGAGCTGCTCGACGGTCGTCGTCGGCGACAGGCCGTCCGATCCGAGGTCGAGCGCGCGGATCAGCCCGCGATGGACGATGAGGTCCGCATAGCGGCGGATCGGCGAGGTGAAGTGGGCGTATTTGCGCAGGTTCAGACCGAAATGGCCGTAGTTCTCCGGCGCGTATTCCGCCTGCGCCTGGGTGCGCAGCACGACCTCGTTGACGAGGCTGGCGCTGTCGGTGCCCTCGACGCGCGACAGGATCTTGTTGAAGTGCGAGGGCCTGAGGTTGCCCGACTTGGCGAGCTCGATGTCGAGCGTCTTCAGGAGCTCGCGCAGCGCCTCGAGCTTCTCCAGCGAAGGCGTGTCGTGCACCCGGTACACCAGCGGCGTGCGCTTGGCCTCGAGCGTCTCGGCGGCCGCGACGTTCGCCTGGATCATGAACTCCTCGATCAGCCGGTGGGCCTCCAGCCGCGGCGGCACGATCACGCGGTCGACCGTGCCCTCGGGGGTCAGGATGAGCTTGCGCTCCGGCAGGTCGAGGTCGAGCGGGCCACGCGCGTCGCGGGCCTTGGAGAGCGCCCGATAGGCCGCCCAGAGCGGCTTCAGCACAGGATCGAGCAGAGGCCCCGTCGCGTCGTCCGGCGCGCCGTCGATCGCTGCCTGCGCCTGGCTGTAGGAGAGCTTCGCCGCCGAGCGGATCATGACGCGGTGGAAGGTGTGGCGGAGCTTGCGGCCGTCCTTGTCGAAGACCATGCGGACCGCGAGCGAGGGGCGGTTCTCCTTCTCCCTCAGCGAGCAGAGGTCGTTGGAGATCCGCTCCGGCAGCATCGGGACGACGCGGTCGGGGAAATAGACGGAGTTGCCGCGGTCGAGCGCGTCGCGGTCGAGCGGAGAGCCGGGGCGGACATAGGCGGCGACGTCGGCGATCGCGACGATGACGACATGGCCGCCGGGATTGTCGGGACTCGCGTCGGGCTCGGCGAAGACGGCGTCGTCGTGGTCCTTGGCGTCGGCCGGATCGATCGTGACCAGCGGGACCTGCCGCCAGTCCTCGCGGCCCTTCATCGTCGCGGGTTTCGCCGCCTCCGCTTCCGCCAGCGCGTCGCGCGAAAAGGTGTGCGGGATGGCGTGGGCGTGGATGGCGATCAGGCTTACCGCCTTCTCGCTCTTCAGCGATCCGAGTTTTTCGCGCACTCGTGCGGTTGGCAGGCCATAGTGCTTGCGGGACTTCAGCACCTCGACCGCGATGAGGTCGCCGTCTTTGGCCCCGTCCGAATCGTCCTTCGTGATCGTCAGCTCGTGGCCGGCGTGGCGCTTGTCGACCGGCACGAGCCGGCCCGAACCGTCCGGCAGGCCCCGGAAGATCCCGAGCACGCGGGCGGACGGCTTCGACAGAACCTTGATGACGCGGCCCTGATGGGTCGGTCCGTCCGCCTCGACGTCGTCGAGCGGCTCGACGCGGATCAGGACCCGGTCGCCGACGCCTGGCGCGATTCCCGGCTTGCGGCCGCGCGAGGAGGTGACGACCAGGATGCGCGGGGAGGGGCCGTGCTCGTCCTCGTCCCAGTCGGCGGGCAAAGCGATCAGGTCGCCGTCGGCGTCGCGGCCGGAGACGTCCGCGAGCGTGACGTCCGGCAGGCGCCCGGCGCGGCCGAGCGTCTTGCCGCGGCGCTCCACGACGCCCGCGTCCTCGAGGCCGTGCAGCATCCGCTTCAGCTCGACCCTGTCGCCGCCCTTCAGCTGGAACGCGCGCGCGATCTCGCGCTTGCCGGCTTTCCCGCCGGAGTTCTCGATGAAAGCGACGAGATCCTCGCGCGACGGAAGGCCGGGCTCGGTTTTCGCGGCGGCCTTGGCTTTGCGGTCGGATCGGCGGGCAGGGGACAAGAGCGGGCTTTCGGCGGATGGGATTCGCGCGAGCTTAGCGCCGCGAAGCCGCGGGCGCCTCAGGACAATGGGAGCGCAGCCCGCGATCGCAAGGGAGCCGCGAAGAGGCGCATCGCCGCCGGGCGTTACTCGGCGGCGCGCTTGACGGGCTTGGCGGCCGCCTGCTTTTTGACCGCGGGCTTCTTCGCAGGGGCCTTCTTGGCGGGGGCCTTCTTCGCCGTGGAAGCGGCCTTTCGGGCCGGCTTCCTGCCTCCGCCGCCCTGCGCGGCCTTGGCGTCGACGATCTTGACCGCCTCGTCCAGCGCCAGCGTTTCGGGATCGACGCCCTTCGGCAGCGTGGCGTTGACCTTGCCGTGCTTGACGTAGGGACCGTAGCGGCCGGCATGGACCGTCACCGGTCCGCCGTCGGGATGGTCTCCGATCGTCCGGCCGGCCGGCGCGCCGCCGCGACCGCCGCCGCGCTTGGCGAGCTTGTCGGCGATCACCGCCACGGCCCGGTTAAGGCCGACGGTGAACACCTCCTCGGCGCTCTCGAGGTTCGCGTAGACCTTGTCGTGGCTCACATAAGGGCCGTAGCGGCCAATATTGGCTTCGATCGGCTTGCCGGTTTCCGGATGCATGCCGACGAGCCGCGGCAGCTGAAGCAGCTTTAACGCCCCTTCGAGGTCGAGCTCGGTCGCCGACCAGCCCTTCGGGATGGTGGCGCGCTTGGGCTTTTCCTTCTCGACCGGCTCGCCGAGCTGGACATAGGCGCCGAAGCGCCCGTCGCGCAGCGTGACGTCGAGGCCGGTCTCGGGGTCCTTACCGAGGACCTTCACGCCGTCCGGCCCCGCCGCCGAGCCTTCCTCGCCGTTGAGCTCGGAGCCGAGCGGGCGCGTGTAGCGGCATTCCGGATAGTTCGAGCAGCCGACGAACGAGCCGAACTTGCCGAGCTTCAGCGACAGCTGGCCGTTCCCGCAGGTCGGGCAGACGCGCGGGTCGGAGCCGTCCGCCTTCGCCGGGAAGACATAGGGGCCCAGGATGTCGTTCAGCGCATCGAGGACCTGCGCGACGCGCAGCTCCTTGGTCGCGTCGACAGCGCCGGCGAATTCCTTCCAGAAGCGCCGGAGCACTTCCTTCCAGTCGAGCTCGTGGTTGGAGATCTTGTCGAGCTGCTCCTCGAGGCTCGCCGTGAAGTCGTACTCCACGTAGCGGTCGAAGAAGCTCTCGAGGAAGGCGGTGACGAGCCGGCCCTTGTCCTGCGGGACGAGGCGCTTCTTGTCGAGTTCGACGTACTCGCGGTCACGCAGCACCCCGAGCGTCGCGGCGTAGGTGGACGGACGCCCGATGCCGAGCTCCTCCATGCGCTTGACCAGCGCCGCCTCGGAATAACGGGGCGGCGGCTCGGTGAAGTGCTGGGTCGAGGCGACCGGGCCGACGCGCTTCAGCGGATCGCCGGCCGACATGGCCGGCAGGCGGCCGTCCTCGTCGTCCCCCTCGTCGTCTCGCCCTTCCTGATAGAGCTTCAGGAAGCCGTCGAAGGTGATGACCGTTCCGGTCGCGCGCAGCTCGACCGGGCGGCTGGAGCCGGTCGCCGTGATGTCGACGGTGGTGCGTTCGACCTCGGCCGATTCCATCTGGCTCGCGACTGTGCGCTTCCAGATCAGCTCGTAGAGCCGCGCCTGATCGTCGTCGAGCCGGCGCGCCATCTCGCGCGGCGTGCGGCGCGGGTCGGTCGGGCGGATAGCCTCGTGGGCCTCCTGCGCATTCTTGGCCTTGACCGAATACTTGCGCGGGACGCCCGGCACATAGCGGGAGCCGTACTCGGAACCGATCAGCGAGCGGACGGCCGAGACCGCGCCCGGATCCATGTCGACGCCGTCGGTCCGCATATAGGTGATGAGGCCGGTGGTCTCGCCGCCGATGTCGATGCCCTCGTAGAGACGCTGGGCGATCTGCATGGTGCGGTTCGGCGCGAGGCCGAGCTTGCGCGAGGCCTCCTGCTGCAGCGTCGAGGTCGTGAAGGGCGGCTGCGGATGGCGACGCCCGGGCTTCGCCTCGACGTCCCGGACCTTGAGGTCCGAGGATTCGATCGCGCTCTTGACGGCGGTCGCCGTCGCCTCGTCGGGGATGTCGAGGCGGCCGATCTTCTTGCCGTCGACCATCGAGACCCGCGCCTCGAATTCGTCGCCCTTCGGCGTCGCGAGCTTGGCGACCAGCGACCAGTATTCGCGCGGGACGAACCGCTCGATCTCCATCTCGCGGTCGCAGACCAGCCGCAGCGCGACCGACTGCACGCGGCCGGCCGACCGCGCGCCGGGGAGCTTGCGCCACAGCACCGGTGAGAGCGTGAAGCCGACGAGGTAGTCCAGCGCGCGGCGGGCGAGATAGGCGTCGACCAGCGCGACGTCGATCTCGCGCGGTTTCTTCATCGCGTCGAGAATCGACTGCTTGGTGATGGAGTTGAAGACGACGCGCTCGACCGGCTGGTCCTTCAGCGCCTTCTTCTGCCGCAGCACCTCGAGCACGTGCCACGAGATCGCCTCGCCTTCGCGATCAGGGTCGGTCGCGAGGATCAGCTTGTCGGCGCCCTTCACGGCGCGCGCGATCTCGTTCAGACGCTGGCTGGCCTTGCCGTCGACCTCCCACAGCATGTGGAAGTCCTGCTCGGGGTCGACGGAGCCGTCCTTCGCCGGAAGGTCGCGCACGTGGCCGTACGACGCGAGCACGTCGTAGCCGGCGCCAAGATACTTGCTGATCGTCTTCGCCTTGGCGGGCGATTCGACGATGACGAGGCTTTGCATTCGATGAGGGCCCTTCGCCTGCCGGTCCCGGTCGGCGGCGCGGCGGAACATGGGAGAGCGGCATTCGGCTGTCAAATGCCTTGCCCGCCCGTCGTGTTCGGCGGCCGTCCGGACCGGAAAGGTTGCATCTTGAGACAAATGCAATCTTAAGTTACGCAAAGGGCTGGCGACAACCGGGAGGATGCGGTGGACGGGCGCCGACGGACGCAGCGGAATCCCTCAGGCGCAGGCGGGACGGATCGCAGCGAGGTCGCGAACTATGTCGCGAGCCTTGCGGCCGACCTCAGCGAGATGTCGCGCCGGCAGGGGCTCTCGACGCTGGCCTATCTGCTCGACATGGCGCGGCTCGAGGCCGAGGGCGCCGCGCGCGCGGCTCCGGCCGACAGCCCGTCAGCCACAGGCGTCGACGCTCTTTAGGCAGACCGCGCCGTTCGCCCTGCGCTCCAGCCGGCCCGCGAGTTCGAGCTCTAGCAGGACGACGAGAACCGTGCGGGAATCGCAGCCCGACTGCCTGACGATCTCGTCGATCGCCGCGGGCGACGGGCCGAGCAGCTCCAGCACGCGCCCACGTTCGTCCTCGGCCGGGTCCGCGGCGACGAATCCCGCCGACTCCGCCTGCGCGAGGCTGATCGGCGGCGGGGAGGGCGGTCCGCGGTCGATCAGCGGCGCCAGCGCCTCGATGACGTGATCGGAGCGGGTGATCAGCGTCGCGCCCTCGCGCAGCAGTCCGTTCGAGCCCTCGCAGCGCGGGTCGAGCGGCGAACCGGGCGCGGCCATCACCTCGCGCCCGATTTCCGTCGCTAGGTGGGCGGTGATCAACGAGCCGGACCGCACCGCGGCCTCCACGACCACCACGCCGAGCGACATGCCCGCGATGATGCGGTTGCGCCTCGGAAAGTCCCGCCCCCGGGGCTGCCAGCCCATCGGCATCTCCGAGACCAGCGCGCCGTCGCCGACGATGCGGCTCGCGAGATCGGCGTGCTCTGGTGGATAGACGCAGTCGAGGCCGCCGGCGAAGACCGCGACCGTTCCGGACTCGATCGAGGCGGCGTGGGCGGCGGCGTCGACGCCGCGCGCGAGGCCCGAGACGATCAGCCAGCCGACGCCGCCGAGTTCGCTCGCGAGCCGCGTCGCGAAGCTGCGGCCGGCCGAGGAGGCGTTGCGCGCGCCGACGATCGCGACGGCGGGTCGATGAAAGACGGAGAGGTCGCCTGCGACCGCGATCAGCGGCGGCGCGCCGTCCGCCGCCGCAAGCGCCGCCGGATAGCCCTGCTCGCCGAGCGCGACGAAACGGACGCCCCGGCGCTCGGCCTCCGCGAGTTCGTCCTCGGCCTCGGCGCGCGAGCAGACGCGCACGCGCCTGCCGCCGCGTCTTGCCAGTTCAGGCAGCGCCTCGATCGCTGCGGCCGCCCCCCCGAAATGATTGACGAGGCTGCGGAAGGTGTGGGGGCCGACGTTTTCGGAACGGATGAGGCGGAGCCAGGCGAGGCGCTGTTCGGAAGACAGGCCGCCGGGCATCGGCGGTCAGCCTTCGACGCCGGAGGCGGGGCCGGCCGCAGATTTCTGCCCGATCCGGCTTTCCTTGCCGGCGAGCAGGCGGCCGATGTTCTCGTGATGGAGCAGCCAGAGCGCCGCGGACAGCCCGGCGAAGACGAGGGCCGCGGGAGCCGCCTGATAGAGCGCCGCGAGCAGGATCGGCGCGGCGAGGCTCGCGGCGAGCGCCGAGGCGGACGAGTAGCGCGTGATTGCGGCGACGCCGATCCAGATCGCCGCGAAGGCGAGCGCCACTGGCCAGAACACGCCGATCAGCGCGCCGAGATAGGTCGCGACGCCCTTGCCGCCCTTGAAGCGCAGCCAGACGGGAAACACGTGCCCGAAGAACGCGGCGGCGCCGGCGATCAATCCCGCCGCCTCGCCCCAGAAGTGGCGCGCGACCAGCACGGCGACCGTCGCCTTCAGCATGTCGCCGATGAGCGTCGCGGCGGCGAGCTCCTTGCGGCCGGTGCGCAGCACGTTGGTGGTGCCGATGTTGCCCGAGCCGATCTTGCGCAGGTCGCCCGCGCCGGCGAGGCGCGTGACGATCACCCCGAAAGGGATCGAGCCGAGCAGGTAACCGAGGGCGGCAGCTGCAAGAAGGGCGACAAGCTGGGCGGTCGGCATAGGTCGAGTCGTCCCGTCGCGCGGAATAGGCTCAAGGGTAGGCGTAAGCCGTGCGGCCCGCAACGACCGTGCGGAGCACCCGGCCCTGCAGGCGCGCCTGGTCGAACGGCGTGTTCTTCGACTTCGACTTCAGCTTCGCCGCGTCGAGCACCCAGGGCGCGTCCGGATCGAACAGGATGAGGTCGGCGGGCGAACCCGGCTCGAGCGTCCCGCCCGGAAGGCCGAGCAGCCGGGCCGGCCGGGTCGACATGGCGCCGAGCAGGGTCGCGAGCGGGACCTCGCCGGAATGAACCAGCCTCAAGCCTGCCGCGAGCATCGTCTCCAGCCCGATGGCGCCGTCATCGGCTTCGGCGAAGGGCCGGCGCTTGGTCTCGACGTCCTGAGGGTCGTGCGCCGAGCAGACCACGTCGATCAGCCCGTCGGCCAGAGCCTGCACGAGCGCCAGCCGATCATCCTCGTGGCGCAGGGGCGGCGCGAGCTTGAAGAAGGTGCGGTACTCGCCGACGTCGTTCTCGTTGAGCGTCAGATGCGCGATCGAAGCGCCGCAGGTGACCGCCGTCCCGGCCGCCTTCGCGCGGGCGACGACCTCGAGGCTCGGCGCGCAGGTGACGAGGTTCGCGTGGTAGCGGCAGCCGGTCAGCGCGGCGAGGCGCACGTCGCGCTCAAGCACAAGGGTCTCGGCGGCGGGCGGCCGGCCGGGCAGGCCGAGGCGCGAGGCGAACTCGCCCTCGTTCATGGCGCCGCCCGAGGCGAGCTCGGCGTCTTCGGTGTGGCAACAGACCAGCGCGCCGAAGTCGCGGGCGTAGGTCATGATCCGCCGCATCACGCGGGCGCTCGCCACCGAATGCGGCCCGTCCGAGAAGGCGACCGCGCCCGCGTCGAGCAGCAGGCCCATCTCGGTCATCTCGCCGCCGGCGACGCCCTTGGTCAGCGCCGCCATCGGATGGACATGGACGCTCGCCGTGTCGCGCGCCCGGCGCTTCAGGTAGTCGACGATCTCGGGCGCATCGACCGGCGGGGTCGTGTCGGGGCGGGTGACGATGGTCGTCACGCCGCCGGCCGCCGCCGCGAGGCTCGCGGTCTCGATCGTCTCGCGATGCTCCGCGCCGGGCTCGCCGACGAAGGCGCCCATGTCGACCAGGCCCGGCGCGAGCACGGCGCCGCGGCACTCGACGACGTCCGCGCGCGTCGCGGGCGGGACCTTCGGGCCGACCTCGGCGATGACGCCGCCGTCGACCAGCAGCGAGCCGATCTCGTCGCGGCCCGTCGCCGGGCAGATGAGGCGCGCGTTGGCGAAGTAGGTCGGCCGCGGCTCGGAGGGCTGGAACTCACGCATTGGGCAGGTGCCTGGCGAGCGCTTCGAGGACGGCCATGCGCACGGCGACGCCCATCTCGACCTGGTCGCGGATCAGCGAGCGCGGGCCGTCTGCGACTTCCGAGGCGATCTCGACGCCGCGGTTCATGGGACCTGGATGCATCACGACGGCGTCGGGCTTGGCGTAGGCGAGCTTCGCCGCGTCGAGGCCGAAGCGCGCAAAATACTCCTTCACCGACGGCACGAAGGAGCCGTTCATCCGCTCGAGCTGCAGGCGCAGCATCATGACGACGTCGACGCCCTCGAGCCCGGCCTTCATGTCCCGGTAGGCTGTGACGCCAAGACGCTCGACGCCCGCGGGAAGGAGGGTCGAGGGCGCGACGACCCTGACCTCGGCGCCGAGCGCGTTGAGCAGGATGATGTTGGAGCGCGCCACGCGGCTGTGGAGCACGTCGCCGCAGATCGCGACCTTCAGGCCCTCGATCCGGCCCTTGGCGCGGCGGATCGTCAGCGCATCGAGCAGCGCCTGCGTCGGGTGCTCGTGCGCGCCGTCGCCAGCGTTCACCACCGAGCAGTCGACCTTCTGGGCGAGCAGCGCCACGGCGCCCGCCGCGTGATGACGCACGACGATGATGTCCGGGCGCATCGCGTTCAGCGTCGCCGCCGTGTCGAGCACCGTCTCGCCCTTCTTGAGCGAGGAGGAGGCGACCGACATGTTCATCACGTCGGCGCCGAGGCGCTTGCCGGCGATCTCGAAGGACGACTGGGTCCGGGTCGAGGCCTCGAAGAACAGGTTGATCTGGGTGCGGCCGCGCAGCGAGGCGCGCTTCTTCTCGACCTGCCGCGACAGGGCGACGTCCTGCTCGGCGGCCGCGAGCAGCCCCTCGATGTCGGACGGGGACAGTCCCGCGATCCCGAGCAGGTGCCGGTGCGGGAACGCGAACGGGTGGTCCGGTTCGGGGCTCATCAAGGCCGCTCTCTTAAGGCCCAGCGCGCGGCTTCCGCAAGTCCGCCATGGGGTTGTCCACTTTGCGCGCGACCTTATCTCCCTTGAGGGACGAAGATCCGGCTTCGGCGGCCGAAAACCGCAGGGTCGGGTCCCGTGCGACGTGAAAATCGTCGCGTGTGGTGGGGCGCACCGCTCGCCAGGAGGCATCAACATGAAGTCGCTTAACACCGCCCTGATCGTCGGCGCATGCGCGCTCGGCGTGGCGGCGACGCCCGCGTCGGCCGAGTCCGGCCAGCGGAGCAAGCCGTCGACCAATTCGGTCGCCGGCATTTCGATGAAGGACATCCAGGAAGTCGGTCGCGGCTGGGGCGGCGGCGGCCGCGGGTTCAGCGGTCGCGGCTGGGGCGGCCGGGGCTACGCCGGTCGCGGCTGGGGCTACCGCAGCGCCGGCTGGCGCGGACGCGGCTGGGGCTACCGGCGCGGCTATGGCTACCGCCGTGGTTACGGCTGGGGTCCGTATGTCGCGGGCGCGGCGATCGCCGGCGTCGCCGTCGGCGCAGCCGCCGCGAGCCCGTACTACTACGACGACGACTACTACGATGAGGGCTACTCTCCCCGTCGCGTCTATCGCGGCGCCGAGTGCCAGGTCATCAGCCGTCGCCACGACGTCGACGGCCGGCCGGTCAAGGTGATCCGCTACCGGCCCTGCTGAGGACCGCTAGACGGCCCCGACGAGCCACAGAACGACCGGAAGGGTCGCCATCGCGGCGACCGTCTGGACCGTGATGATGGCGGACATCAAAGGCGCGTCGCCCCCGAGGCGGCGCGCCAGCAGGTAGGCGTTGCTCGCGGTCGGCACCGCGCTCGAGATCGCGACGACGTTGAGCGCGGTTCCGGAGACGCCGAACAGCTTTGCGAAGCCGATCATCAGCGCCGGCATAGCCGCCAGCTTGACGATCGAGATCGCCGCAAGGTCGATCCGCGGCGACAGCGAGCGCAGGCTGAGGCCCGCGCCCACGCACAGTACGCCGACGCCGAGCGCGCCCTTGCCGAGCAGGTCGACCGCCGTCGTGACGGGGCCGTAGATGCTGGCGCCGGCGAGATTGAGCGCCGCCCCGGCCGCCACCGAGATGATCAGCGGGTTGCGGAATATCTCGAGCAGGATCTGTCCGAGGCTCGGCCGTTCTCCATCGCCGTTCGCCACGACCGCGAAAACCGACAGGATGTTGAGCAGCGGGATCATCGCCGCCACGCTGATCGCGCCGAGTGCAAGGCCTTCGACGCCGAACAGGTCCGACGCCAGCGCCAGCGCCACCGAGGTCTGCCAGCGCACCGCCCCCTGGAAGTGCGAGCTGAAGGACGGGCCGCCGCCGCCGCTCATCCTCATCCAGAAGGGCCGGGTCGCGACCATGAAGCCGGCGACGATCACGATCGACAGGATCATCGCGCCGCCGATGGGGACGACTGGCGCGTTCGACAGATCCGCCCAGAGCATGGTCAGGAACAGGATCGCCGGGAACAGCACGTAGTAGTTGAGCCGTTCGATCCCCTCCCACATCGGCCGCGCGAAGGTCTCCGTCTGCGAAAGCGCCCAACCGAGCGCGATCAGCAGGAAGAACGGCAGAAGCGCCTCGAAGGCCGCGATCACCGAGCGTCGTCCGCCTGCGCCGCCCGCCGGATCGCGGCGATCCTGTCCAGCGCGCCCTGGAGGATGTAGGCGGCCGCGAGCTTGTCCACGACCTCGTCGCGGCGTTTGCGGCTGGTGTCGAACGAGATCAGCATCTTCTCGACGGCGGAGGTCGACAGGCGCTCGTCCCAGAAGCCGATCGGCAGGTCGGTCAGGCCGGACAGGCTTCGCGCGAAGGCGCGCGTGGACTGGCAGCGCGGCCCTTCGGTCCCGTCCATGTTGACCGGGAGCCCCAGCACGACGCCGACCGTCCTTCGGCTCGCCGCGAGATCGAGCAGCCGGTGCGCGTCCGGCGTGAACTTCTTGCGCATGATCGTCTCGAGCGGAGACGCCACCATCCGCGCCGGATCCGACACCGCGACCCCGATCGTCTTCGTGCCGAGATCGAGCCCGACGAGGGACCCCGAAGCGGGCATGGCGGCGAGGAAGGATTCGAAGTCGTCGAAGATCGCGGGCATGGGCCACCCGCTAGCACGCCCGATCTCGTATGCGCCATCGCGCTTGCCCTGAAGGGTCCGGTTCCTATTCTCCCGGCCGACAGATTCCCCCGGACAAGGACGTCGCGACCCCCATGCGCATCACCTGGTACGGCCATTCCGCCTTCAAGCTGGTCTTCGGCTCGTCCGTCGTCCTGATCGATCCCTTCCTCGACAACGGCGTCTTCGAGGGCGACCAGAAGGCGGCGACCGAGGGCGCCACGCATATTCTCCTCACCCACGGCCATTTCGATCACGTCGGAGAGACGGTCGAGATCGCCAGGCGCACCGGCGCGACGCTGGTCGCCGACTTCGACCTTGCCCAGTGGCTGAACAGCCAGGGCGTCGAGAAGCTCGAGCCGATGAACACCGGCGGCTCGATCAAGCTCGACGGCTTCCGGGTCACGATGACCCAGGCCTTCCACTCCTCCGCCAAGCTGCTCGACAACGGCATGTCGATCGACCTCGGCGATCCGCACGGGCTGATCGTCGCGCCGGACGGCGAGGACGAGCCGGTGGTCTACGCCATGGGCGACACCGGGATCTTCGGCGACATGAAGCTCATCAACGAGCTCTACGCCCCGACCGTCGGCCTGGTGCCGATCGGCGACCGCTTCACCATGGGCGCCAAGACCGCCGCCTACGCCTGCCGTCACTTCTTCGACTTCGACCTGGTGGTGCCCTGCCACTACGGCACCTTCCCGATCATCGACGAGAGCGCCGACCGCTTCGTCGAGCTGATGGATTCCCTGCGCGGCACGACCGTGAAGGTCCCGGCGATCGGCGAGGAGTTCGAAGCGGAAGGCTGACCGACCAGAAATCTCCGGTCAGTCGCCCGCACGCGACTGTGATCAGACCGCTGCGTCCCGGCGGGCTCTACGCGGGTAGGGCCCTACGGGAGCACGCCGCTCCCCAAGACGTCGACGTCATGCAGGGAGAACGGCAGTGGCGAACATCACGGGCTCGAAACGCGACGACTTCATCCACATCCGCGGCGACGGCAGGACGCCGCCAGAGGGCGCCAAGAACATCGCCCAGGCGACCGAGGGCGACGACAGGATCGCCGGCGGACGCGGCGACGACACGATCTTCGGCGGCGGCGGGGACGACGTCGCCAGCCTCAACATCCTGAAGCATGGCGCGGACGCGATCGATCTCGGCTCGGGATCGGACGTGATCGAGGTCGACGCCGGCAAGCCGACCGAGGTCCGGCTCACCTTCACCTCAGCGGAAGTCGGCAACGGCTCGGCGACCGACTCTGGAACGCTCGCCAACCAGGACGGCGGGCTGGCGGTCCGGATGCAGGCCGAGAACGCCGCGGGCGAGCTCAAGGGTCCGATCGCGCGCACTGACGACGAGGGCGTCACCTTCGTCGCGGACGAGGGGATGACCTTCGACGTCCGGGATCTGGTCTCAGGCGTCGAGAGAGGCGCCGAGTTCGAGGTGGTCACGCTCGGCACGCAGGCCGGCGAGGAACTGACCGCGGTGGAGGGCAAGCGGCCCTACTACATCAACGCCGGGCAGGGCGACGACACGGTGACGGGCGGCGTCGCCAACGACTTCCTCGTCGGCGGCGCGGGCCTCGACATGCTGAGCGGCGGCAAGGGCGACGATTCCTTCATCGGCGGCGGCGGCGACGACAGGATCTTCGGCGGGCGCGGTGCCGACAACGCGATCTTCGCCAACATCGCGACCGACGGCGCCGACAGGGTCAATCTTGGCTCCGGCGCCGACACCGTCACGGTGAACGCGGCGGCGCCGACCGAAGTGCGGCTGACCTTCACCTCCGCCGAGATCGGCAACGGCGTCGTCGACGATTCCGGAACGCTGGCCAACCAGGACGGCGGCCTCGCGGTCCGCATGCAGGCCGAGGACGGCTCGGACGGCCTGACCGGACCGGTCAGTCGGATCGAGGACGAGGGCGTCACCTTCGTGGCCGGCGCTGGGGTCAAGTTCGACGTCCGCGACCTCGTCTCCGGAACAGCGCGCGGCGACGACTTCGAGGTCGTGACGCTCGGCTCCAAGAACGACGATGCGCTTGAAGCGCGCGACGACGCCCGCCCGACCTACATCAACGCCGGGATGGGCGACGATACGGTGACCGGCGGTGACGTCGCCGACTTCCTCGTCGGCGGCGCCGGCGACGACGTGCTCGATGGCGGAAAGGGCGCCGACAGCTTCATCGGCGGCGTCGGGTCCGACAGCTTCAATTTCTCGACGAAGCTCGGCGCGGACAACGTCGATACGATCGTGGACTTCGCCGTGGTCGACGACACGATCGGTCTCGACGCCAAGGTGTTCGAGGGCCTGGACAAGGGCGCGCTGGACGCCGACGCCTTCGTCATCGGAACGGAGGCGACGGACGAAGACCACCGGATCATCTACGACGACGCGACCGGAAACCTGCTATTCGACCGCGACGGCTCCGGCGGCAAGTTCGACGCGGTCGCCTTCGCCAAGCTCGGCGCCGGCCTTGCCGTGACCGAGGAGGATTTCCTGATCGCCTGAGCCTCGGCACCCGGCATGAGGTAAAAGGGGCCGGACACGTTCCGGCCCTTTCGTTCGTTCGGCCTCCCGGCGTTGCCGCTCGGCGGGGCGCCATGCTAAGCCCCGCCGCGCCCGAGGGCCGTGCGGCGGCTCGGGAAAAGCAGGACGCTCGTACATGTCTGTCGACGAAAACACGGTTCGCCGCGTCGCGCGGCTCGCGCGCATCGCGGTCGCCGACGGCGAGGTCGCCAAGCTGAAGGGCGAGCTCGACGCGATCCTGTCCTTCGTCGAGGAGTTGTCGGCGCTCGACGTCGAGGGCGTGCCGCCGATGACCAGCGTCATCCCGGCGACGGCGCGGCTGCGCGAGGATGTCGTCAACGACGGCGAGGACGCCGAGAAGGTTCTCCGGAACGCGCCTGCGCGCGAGGCCGACTTCTACGTCGTGCCCAAGGTCGTCGAATGAGCGCGGCGCAAACCGCCCGCCGATCCGCCTGAGCCGTCACGGAACACAATGACCGACCTTCTCGATTTCACCTTCGCCGAAGCCCGCAAGAAGCTGCTGGCGAAAGAATTTTCGGCCGTCGAGCTGAACCGCGCCTATCTGGGCGCGATGGAGGCGGCGCGGGGCCTCAACGCCTATGTGCTGGAGACGCCGGAGATCGCGCTCGAGCGCGCCGCGGAGTCCGACGCCCGCATCGCCAAGGGCGAGGCGGGGCCGCTCGAGGGCCTGCCGCTCGGCGTGAAGGACCTCTACTGCACCGAAGGCGTGCGGACGACCGCCTGCTCGAAGATCCTCGGCGAGTTCACCCCGCCCTATGAGAGCTTCGTCACGGCGAAGATGCGCGCCGACGGCGCCGTGATGCTCGGCAAGCTGAACAATGACGAGTTCGCCATGGGCTCGTCCAACGAGACCTCGGCCTTCGGCGTCGTCGTCAATCCGTGGCGCCGGCAGGGCTCGGACGCAGCGCTCGTGGCCGGCGGCTCCTCGGGCGGCTCCTCCGCCGCGGTCGCGGCGCGCATCGCGCTCGGCGCCACCGCGACCGACACGGGCGGCTCGATCCGGCAGCCGGCGGCCTTCACCGGCACCGTTGGGGTCAAGCCGACCTATGGCCGCTGCTCGCGCTGGGGCATCGTCGCCTTCGCATCCTCGCTCGACCAGGCCGGCCCGATCGCCCGCGACGTCCGCGACGCCGCGATCCTGATGCGCTCGATGGCCGGTTACGACAAGCGCGACTCGACCTCGGTCGACCGCGAGGTGCCGGACTACGAGGCCGCCGTCGGCCGCTCCGTGAAGGGCCTCAGGATCGGCGTGCCGAAGGAATACCGCGTCGACGGCATGCCGGCCGAGATCGAGAAGCTCTGGTCGGACGGCGCGGAGCGCCTGAAGGCGGCGGGCGCGGAGATCGTCGAGGTCTCGCTGCCGCACACGAAATACGCGCTGCCGGCCTACTACATCGTGGCGCCGGCCGAGGCCTCGTCCAACCTCGCCCGCTATGACGGCGTGCGCTACGGCGCGCGGGTCGCCGGGCGCGACGTCACCGACATGTACGAGAACACTCGCGCCGCCGGCTTCGGCCCGGAAGTGCGTCGCCGCATCATGATCGGCGCCTATGTGCTCTCTGCCGGCTATTACGACGCCTATTACGTCCGCGCCCAGAAGGTGCGCACGCTGATCAAGCGCGACTTCGAGACCGTGTTCGACGCCGGCGTCGACGCGATCCTGACGCCCGCGACGCCCTCCGCGGCGTTCGGCGTCGGCGAGATGGCCAACGCCTCGCCGGTCGAGATGTACCTGAACGACGTCTTCACCGTGACGGTGAACATGGCGGGCCTTCCGGGCATCGCAGTTCCGGCTGGCCTCTCCAGCGAGGGCCTGCCGCTCGCGCTGCAGCTGATCGGCCGGCCGTTCGACGAGGAGACCCTGTTCGCGACCGGCGCGGTGATCGAGGACTCGTTCGGCCGCTTCAGCCCCGAGCGCTGGTGGTGAGCTCCCGGCCGACCTACGCCTCGATGGACGAGGTGCGCGCGGCGATCGACGCGCTCGACGAGCAGTTGATGCCGCTGATGGCGGCGCGCGCCCATTGCATCGCCGAGGCGGCCCGAATTAAGGGCGATCCGGATGAGGCGCTGGTGCAGTGGCGCGTCGACGAGGTCGCGGCCCATGCGCGCGAACTGGCCGAAGGGCAGGGCATGGACCCCGACCTCGCCGAAAAGCTCTGGCGCGCGATGATGCGCGAGTTCATCGCCCATGAGCGCACGCT
Organism: uncultured Methylopila sp.; assembly: GCA_902168115.1. GTDB lineage: Bacteria > Pseudomonadota > Alphaproteobacteria > Rhizobiales > Methylopilaceae > Methylopila. The sequence continues at coordinate 62,227 of CABHPB010000080.1, forward strand.
GATGGAGCAGGCCTCGGGAAGCTGAGGCCCAGACGACTGTCGCGGACAATCCGGCCTGACGGGTCCGGCCGCTACCGTCTCGGCTCGTAACGCGTCGCCACAGCCCCCGAACGGAGTTCGAACCGCTCCAGCGGCTTGAGGTCGAGCGGTGTGGCGAGCCCGGCGAAAAGGTATGGCCCGTGGCCAGCCACCCTCGGGTGAACCACGAACTCGTATTCGTCGATCAGTCCAAGCTCCGCCAGCGCCATCGGCAGCTTCACGCCGCCGGTGAACAGCCCCTTGCCCGGCTCCTGCTTCAACCGCCGGACGGCGTCCGCAAGGTCTCCGCGCACCAGCGCCGCGTTCCAGTCGGCACGGTCCAGCGTGCTCGACACGACGTATTTCTTCGCCGCGTCGATCGTCTGCGCGAACGGGTCCAACGAGGCCGGCAAAGCTTGCGCGCCCGCGGCCGGCCGGAACGCCGCCTCCATCATCTCGTAGGTCACGCGCCCGAACAGCAGGGCGTCGGCCCGTTCCAGGATTTCGGCTGCGCGGACATGCAGCTCCTCGTCCGCCTCGACGGCGTTGTGATCGCAGCATCCGTCCAGCGTCACGTTGATGGAATAGCGAAGAGGCCGCATCGCTCGTTCCCTTATCGAAGCCGGATGCCGCCCTCCGCGACCGGCGACGTGGCGGGCTGCGTCCTGCCGTTGTTCTCGGGATGACATGCGGCTAGTTAGGTCCGAACGACCGTCGCGGAAAGCAAGCCTCGTCCCATGAACGCCCCCTCGAAGATCCCCGCCTCCTCCAAGCTCATCGCCGGCGCGACCGGGGACTGGGAGATCGTGATCGGGCTCGAGATCCATGCGCAGGTGACGTCCGAGGCCAAGCTCTTCTCCGGCGCCTCGACCGGCTTCGGCGCGCCGCCGAACAGTCATGTCAGCCTCGTCGACGCGGCCATGCCCGGAATGCTGCCGGTGCTGAACCACGAATGCGTGCGGCAGGCGATCCGCACCGGGCTCGGCGTCAAGGCGAAGATCAACCTTGAGTCGACCTTTGACCGGAAGAACTACTTCTATCCGGACCTGCCTCAGGGCTACCAGATCTCGCAGTACAAGAGCCCGATCGTGGGCGAGGGCGAGGTCGTCGTCGACATGGGCGACGGCGATAGCGTCACCGTCGGCATCGAGCGCATCCATCTCGAGCAGGACGCCGGCAAGTCGATCCACGACCAGGACCCGAAATACTCCTTTGTCGACCTCAACCGCTCCGGCGTAGCGCTCATGGAGATCGTCTCCAAGCCCGACATGCGCTCCTCGGACGAGGCCAAGGCCTACGTCACGAAGCTTCGCACGATCCTGCGCTACATCGGCTCCTGCGACGGCGACATGGACAAGGGGAACCTCCGCGCCGACGTCAACGTCTCGGTCCGCAGGCCCGGCGAGCCCTTCGGCACGCGCTGCGAGATCAAGAACGTCAACTCGATCCGCTTCATCGGCCAGGCGATCGAGACCGAGGCGCGCCGCCAGATCGAGATTCTGGAGGACGGCGGATCGATCGACCAGGAGACGCGACTGTTCGATCCCGTGAAGGGAGAGACCCGCGCCATGCGCTCCAAGGAAGAGGCGCACGACTACCGCTACTTCCCCGACCCCGATCTGCTGCCGCTCGTGGTGGCGCAGTCCGAGGTCGACGCGCTCGCGGCCGAGCTGCCGGAGTTGCCGGACGAGAAGAAGGCGCGCTTCGTCAGCCAGTACGGCGTCACCCCCTACGACGCCATGGTGCTGACGCTGGAGCGCGAGTCGGCGGACTTCTTCGAGCAGGTCGCCTCGCAGGGCGAGCCCAAGCTCGCGGCGAACTGGGTGATCAACGAACTGTTCGGCCGCCTCAATAAGGACGGCACGCCGATTTCGGAGAGCCCGATCTCGGCGGCGCAGCTTGGCGGGCTGGTCGGGCTCGTTTCCGACGGCACGATCTCGGGCAAGATCGCCAAGGACCTGTTCGAGATCCTCTGGACCGAGGGCGGCGACCCGCGCGAGCTCGTCGAGAGCCGCGGCCTCAAGCAGGTCACCGACACCGGCGCGATCGAGAAGGTCGTCGACGAGGTGATCGCTGCCAACCCCGACAAGGTCGAGCAGGCCAAGGAGAAGCCCAGCCTGATCGGCTGGTTCGTCGGTCAGGTGATGAAGGCGTCGGGCGGCAAGGCCAACCCGCAGGCCGTCAACGAGATCCTGAAATCCAAGCTCGGGATCTGAGGCGAGCATGGCCGCCGGGGGATTCGACGCAGAATTCCTCGAATGGCTGATAAGGCTTGCGGTAGCCGCCTTCTGCGGCATGGCGATCGGTTTCAACCGGGACTTCAAGCACAAGGCCGCCGGCACGCGGACGCTGGGGCTGGTCGCGCTCGGCGCCTGCCTCGCCTCGTTGGCGGGCCTCGACAGGCTCGGCGCGGAGGCCGGCCCGGACGCGGTCAGCAGGGTTGTTCAGGGAATTCTCCAGGGCGTGTTGACCGGCGTCGGTTTTCTTGGCGCGGGCGTCATCCTCAAGCCTAGGGACGGCGACCACGTGCGGGGTCTGACGACAGCGGCCGCCGTCTGGCTGACCGCTGCGCTCGGCGTCGCCTGCGCCATAGCGGACTGGCGTCTCGTGGCGCTGGGACTCGCCATGACCTTCGTCGTCCTGATCGCCCCGCATCATCTGGCGCGCGCGCTCGGTGCGCGCTCCGCGGCGGACGATGAGAGCGATTGAGGCCGGGCCAATGGCCCGACCCCGCGCTTTACGATCAGCCGTTGTTGGCGCTTGAGCTGCGGCTAGTGCCCGCGCCGAGGTTCGGCGTGCGCTCCATCGCCTCGGTTTCGTTCTGGGCGTAGAAGCCGGGCGCGGTCGAGGAGCCGCCGGGCTGGAACTGATAGTTCGTGCCCTCGCTCGGGCTGTCATAGACCGGGCCGGACATGCCGCTCTGGTCGACATAGGCCATGTCGTCCGCCTCGCCGTAGGGATCGGCGGACGCTGCGGTCGCGGTGAGAGCGAGAGCTGCGGCTGCTGCGGTGAGAAGGCGTTTCATGGAAAATCTCCTTATCTCGACGACGGCTTTTCGGGCCGCCGGCTTGTTCGGAGAGATTGGTTGGGTTGCGCGCAATGAAACGGTTCCGCGGCCTCAAATGAGTTTGAAGGTTACGTGAGCCTCCGTCCTCAGTGGCCGTCGATGCGGTTTTGCGCGCCCTGCCATGCGAGGAAGTTGCGACGCGCCTCCTGCACGAAGGGGCTGCGGCGCACCGCGCCCATGAAGGCGCGCCCGACGCTCTTGCCGGGGTTCCTCATCGGCCTCTCGAACTGTACGAGCAGGACGACCCGGGTCTCGTCGGTCTCGTTCCAGACCTCGTGATGAAAGGTGTCGTCGAAGACGAGGCATTCGCCTTCATGCCAGTGCACGAACTCGTCATGGACCTGCATCCGCACGCTCTTCCAGTCCTGCGGCACCTTCACGCCGAGGTGGCAGGTGATCAGGCCCTTGGTGACGCCGCGATGGCGCGGAATGCGGGCGCCGGGCGCGAGGATGGAGAAGAAGGCGCTGTTGAGACCCGGGACGCGGCTCGCGAGTTCGGCCGTGACCGGACATTTCTCGCAGTTCGCGTCGACCCGGTAGCCGTAGCCGTAGAGGAAGAACGACTTCCACTTCCGGTCGGCGCCGAGCCGGCCATGATCCGGCGAAATGTCCGGAAGCACGGGAATGTCCTCGGTCTCCAGAACCTGCAGGGCTTCCTGCCGGATCGCCTGCGAGTTGCGTTCGAGCTCCGCGGTCCAGGCGAAAGCCGCCGGGTCGAAGACCGGCGGATTTCCGACCAGCGAGGACCGGGCGAGGATGTCGTCGAACCAGGGACGTAGCTTCTTGCCTGTCCGGTAGAGCAGGCTACGCTTCGGCTTCTTGGATTTGGGCTTCTGGAGTGAGGCTGCGAGTTCCATTTGCGGGACCGTGCGGGCGCGGATCGGCGTCGGGCCGTCGCTTCGAAAAAGCGTACGGCGCATGACGCGATCGTCATCCCGACCGAAACGGCCGGTTGCGTTATCGCAAACAAAAAATGACATGCGGCGGCAGGGGCTTCCGGATCAGGGCTCGCCGATCAAGCCTTCTTCGCCGGTCCCGTCGCGACAGGGCGTCCGCCGGCGCCCCAGTCAGCCCAGGAGCCGTCATAGACGCCGTCCGCCTTTGCGCCGAGACCTTCGAGCCCGAGCGCGAGGATCGCCGCGGAGACGCCCGATCCGCAGGTCGTGACGATCGGCTTCGACACGTCGACGCCCGCAGCCTCGAACGCCCGCCGCAGTTCGGCCTCGTCGTCGACGAGCCGTCCGTCGCGCACCAGCGTCGACGACGGCAGGTTCAGCGAGCCGGGAATGTGTCCGGACGCCAGCCCCGGCCGGGGCTCCGGCGCTTCGCCGCGGAAGCGCGCGGCGGGGCGGGCGTCGACGACCTGCGCGGCGCCCGACTCGAGCGCGGCCGCGACGTCGTCCGCCGATTTCGCTGCGCTCCCGGCGAAACGCGGCGTGAAGGTCTTCGGGGGCTGCGATCCGGCGCCGCCTTCGGTCGGACGTCCCTCGGCGAGCCATTTCGGGAAGCCGCCGTCGAGCACGAAGACGTTGTCCGCGCCCATCGTGCGGAACGTCCACCAGACGCGCGGCGCCGAGAACAGGCCCGCGCCGTCATAGACGACGACCGTCATGCCGTCGCCGATCCCGAGCTTGCCGACCTCGCGCGCGAAGACCTCGGTCGAGGGCAGCATGTGCGGCAGGTTCGTGGAGGTGTCGGCGACCGCGTTGATGTCGAAGAAGACCGCGCCGGGGATGTGCCGGTCGAGATACTCGGTCCGGCCGTCGCGCCCCGCGTCCGGCAGGTGCCAGGAGCCGTCGACGGCGACGACCTGCGGATCGTCGAGACGTTCGGCCAGCCAGTCCGTCGAGACGAGATAGGGGTTCGTCACTGCAGCACTTTCTTCAGGTCGACCACGCCCGGCCGCTCCAGCCATGTCGGCACGGGCAGGTCCTTGGAGCGCAGGAACGCCGGGTCGAACAGCTTCGACTGGTAGCGGGTGCCGTAGTCGCAGAGGATCGTCACGATGGTATGTCCGGGGCCGAGCTCCTTGGCGAGCCGGATCGCGCCGGCGACGTTCACGCCGCTCGAGCCGCCGAGGCAGAGCCCTTCGTGCTCGAGAAGGTCGAAGACGATCTGGACGGATTCGGCATCCGGCACCTGATAGGCGAAGTCGACCGGCGCGTCCTCGAGGTTCGCGGTGATGCGGCCCTGTCCGATGCCCTCGGTGATCGACGAGCCTTCGGCCTTGAGCTCGCCGGTCGTGTAGTAGCTGTAGAGCGCGGCGCCGGGCGGGTCGGCCAGCGCGATCTTGACGTTCTTGTCCTTCGCCTTGAGCGCCATCGCGACGCCCGCCAGCGTGCCGCCGGTGCCGACGGCGGAGACGAAGCCGTCCACCTTGCCGTCGAGATCGTCCCAGATTTCCGGGCCGGTCGAGTCGATATGCGCCTGCCGGTTCGCGACGTTGTCGAACTGGTTGGCCCAGATCGCGCCGGCGGGCTCCGTCTTCGCGAGTTCCTCGGCGAGGCGGCCCGACACCTTCACGTAATTGTTCGGATCCTTGTAGGGGACGGCCGGAACCTCGACGAGCTCGGCGCCGGCGAGGCGGAGCATCGCCTTCTTCTCCTCGGACTGGGTCTCCGGGATCACGATCACCGTGCGGTAGCCGAGCGCGTTGGCGACGAGCGCGAGGCCGATACCGGTGTTGCCGGCCGTGCCCTCGACGATGACGCCGCCCGGCTTCAGCGCGCCTTTGGCGACCGCGTCCTGTATGATCCACAAGGCGGCGCGATCCTTGACCGACTGGCCGGGATTCATGAATTCGGCCTTGCCGAGGATCGTGCAGCCTGTCTCCTCGGAGGCATTGACCAGGCGGATGAGCGGCGTGCGGCCGATGGCGTCGACGAGGCCGCTGCGGATGCGCATGGGAAAGTGTCCGGTCTGCTTGTACGGATGGAGCCGGGAACTTAAGGCCAGCGTCCGCGCAAGAAAAGCGAGCCGGAGACAAAAGCCGGCCCGACAATCGAATGTATCATTTGAACCTGTGGTTGATCTGCAGGACCGTCGGGCGCGTAGCCCCGGACGAGGGTGAACTCCGGAAATCGCGCGCCGCGCAGCTAGGCCGTTGGCTTTGTCCGACCCGCATATCGCAAACCGCTCCGCTTTGGAGTCACGCCGGATCGACGGACTGCTCGCAGGTTATGCGGCGGGCTCGCTGGATCCGTATTTGCACGCCTTGGTTGAGGCCCATCTGATTCTGTCTCCGGAAAACCGCGGGACGGTGCGACGGATGGAGGTGGAGGCGGGCGAGGCGCTCGAGGCGATCGAACCTGCGCCGATGAAGCGCGCCGCACGCGACCACGTGCTGGCCGCGATCTACGCCGGAGGATGGTACGGCCGTCCGCAGCCGCCGAAGCTTGACCCCGACATGCCGGAGCCGATCGCCCGGCTGGTCAAGGCGCCGCTGTCCGAGCTGCGCTGGCGCTTCGCCACGCCGGGGGCCAGCGAATACAAGCTCCCGGAGGCGCACGGCGTCTCGGCCTCACTGATCCGCGTCAAGCCGGGCCGGAAGCTGCCGCACCACACCCATGGCGGCCTCGAGGGCACGCTGGTGCTCAAGGGCGCCTTCTCCGACCATCTCGGCCACTACCGCCGCGGCGACGTGGCGCTCGCCGATCCCACCGTGGATCACCGCCCGGTCGCGGATCGCGGCGAACCCTGCATCTGCTTCGTCGTGAGCGAGGCGCCGGTGATGCTGACCGGACCGGTCGGGCGCCTGCTGCAGAAGGCGTTCGGCGGATGAGCTCCGCTTCGATCGAGGACATTCGCGTCGCCTGGGTGACGGGCGCAAGCTCGGGCATCGGCCGGGCGCTCGCTTTGGAGCTTGCCGCATCCGGCGTCCGCGTCGCTGCGACGGCGCGCCGGGCGGACGAGCTCGGGGCGCTCGCGGCGGAGGCGCAGACGCGGGGAGGAGAGATCGTCCCGTTTCCTGCGGACGTGACCGACGCCGCGGCGATCTCCGCCGTCGGCGAAGCCATCGCGGCCGCGCTCGGCCCGATCGATCTCGCCGTCCTCAACGCCGGCCTGTTCATTCCGGTCGGGGCCGCGCCCTTCGACCTCGGCGCCTTCACGAAGACCTTCGACGTGAACCTCACCGGTACGGCCAACTGCCTCGCGGCCGTGCTGCCGGCGATGACGGCGCGGCGGGCGGGGAGGGTGGTGATCGTGGCGTCCGTCACCGGCTATGGCGGGCTGCCGAGCTCAGCGGCCTATGGCGCGACCAAGGCCGGGCTGATCAATCTGGCCGAAAGCCTGAAATTCGACCTCGACCGGTCCGGCGTTACGATCCAGGTCGCCAATCCGGGCTTCGTCGACACGCCGGCGACCGCGAAGAACACGTTCAAGATGCCTGCGCTCATGCCGGTCGACGAGGCGGCCCGCAGGATCGTCCAAGGGATCGCGCGCGGCGGCTTCGAGATCACCTTTCCGAAGCGCTTCACCTATGTGCTGAAGGCGCTGCGGCTGCTGCCCTATCCGCTCTACTTCCGGCTGATCGCGAAGGCGACCGGCTGGGACAGCAAGTGAACTTGCGGGGTTAGCGCGCGGCCTCGATACGGTCGCGCAGCGCGCGCTGCGACGCCGCGTCGAGCGGAAAGCGCCACATCAGCGCGATCGCGACCAGCTTGAGCGCGACCGGCGCGCCGCCATAGAGCCAGGCGAGGGTCGAAAGGCCGAGCTCGCTTCGCTGGCCGGCGGCCGGGTCGAATCCGGCGGCGGCGAGGAGTGGGAAAGACAGGCCGACGGCTCCCGCGAGCGCGAGCTTGGTCGCAAGGCCCCAGGCCGAAAGGTAGAGCCCGCTGCGCTGGTCGCCCGAAGCCGCCGTGTCGACGTCGATGACGTCTGCCTGGATCGACGGCGGCAGGACCAGATCGGCGCCGACTGTCAGGCCCGTCACGACGCAGACGACAGCGAAGGCCGTGACATCTCCGGCCCCGAGGAACGGCGCGGCGGCGAAGACGACGCAGGCCAGCAGCATGGCGAGGCACCAGGCGCGGTGCTTGGACGTCCGACGGGCCAGCAACAGCCAGACGGGCGCGCCGAGGACGCCGGCCGCGAAATAGGCGACGAGGAACGGCCCCGCGAGATCGCCCGCTCCAAGCCGTTCGGAGACGAAGAACAGGAAAAGCGTCGCCGGCAGGCCGTTGGCGAAGCCGTTGATCAGGAAAGCGGCCAGCAGCCGCAGGAACGCGCCGTTGGCGCGCATTGCGCGCAGGCTTTCGCCAAGCTTCAGCCGGGCGCGGCTAAGATCGGCAGGCTCCGACGTGAACGCAAGCGCGGCTAGCGCCGCGATCGGCAGCCCGAACCCGACGAGCGCCGCATAGGCCGTCAGCACCGAGCGCTGTCCGCCGCCGGCCACGGCCGGAGCGACGGCCTGCAGCGACAGCGCCAGCAGAGTCCCGAGCAAAGCCGCGATCTCGCGCCAGGCGGCGACGCGGCTTCGGCCTTCGTAGCTTGTCGACAGCTCCGCGCCCCAGGCGGCGTAAGGCACCAGCGCCGCGGTCCAGGCGAGGGACAGGACCGATCCCCAGAGCATGAGATAGCCGACGCCCGCGCCGGCCGGCGGGCTGAACGTCATCCAGGCGGCGAAGGCCGTCGGGAGCATGGCGGCTGCGAACCAGAGCCGGCGCCGGCCAAAGCGCGGTCGCCACCGGTCGGCCAGCAGCCCCGCCACGGGATCGGCGACGGCGTCGACCAGCCTGACGAAGAGGAGGGCTTGCCCGACGGCCGCCAGCGGGAGCCCGAGTTCCTTTGCGTAGAAGGTCGGGACTGTGACGTAGAGCGGGAGCGTCAGGGCCGCGAAGGGGATCGCTGGAAGCGCATAGGCCGCGAGAGCGAGTCGCGAGAGACCGGCCGCGCCGCCCCTGCTTGTCACCCGCGCGCGAACACGACTTGGCGGACGTCGATGTTTCCGGACCGGAACCCGGCCTCGCAATAAGCGAGGTAATATTCCCAGATCCGGCGGAACCGCTCGTCGAAACCGAGCGGCTGGATGGTCGGCCACGCGGCGCGGAAGCCGTCGCGCCACCGGGACAGCGTCGCGGCGTAGTCGAGCCCGAAGATCTTCTCGCCCGAAACCGACAGGCCTGCATTCGTCGCGGCGGCCCGAAGCGCCGTCGGCGAGGGCAGCATTCCGCCGGGAAAGACGTAGCGCTGGATGAAGTCCGTCTCGCGCCGGTAGGCGTCGAACAGCCGATCCTGGATAGTGATCACCTGGACGCCGGCCGCGCCACCGGGGCGCAGCCTGTCGCGAACCTGCCCGAAGAACGCCGGCCACCACTTCTCGCCGACGGCCTCGAACATCTCGATCGAGGCGATGCGATCGAACACGCCGCGTTCGTCGCGATAGTCCTGCAGCTTGAACGTCACGCGTTCGGCCAGCCCCGCCTTGAAAATCCTCTCGCGGGCGTAGTCCAGCTGCGCGGGGCTGATCGTGAGCCCGGTGACGCGCGCCCCGACCTCCCGCGCCGCGAACTCCGCGAAGCCGCCCCAGCCGCAGCCGATCTCGAGGACATGCTCGCCCTCGCGCATTCCGGCGGCGTCGGCCAGCGCCCGGTACTTGCGCAGCTGCGCCTCCTCCAGATCCTCGGTCGCGCCCTCGAACAGGGCGGACGAGTAGGTCATCGAGGGGTCGAGCCACTGTTCGTAGAAGGCGTTGCCGAGGTCGTAATGCGCTTCGATGTTGCGGCGCGCGCCGGACTTCGTGTTGCGCCTCATCCAGCGCTGGAAATTTTGGAGCGCCCGGAACAAAGGCTTGGCCAGCAGGTGGGCGTTGGTGTGTTCGGCGTTGACGCAGAACAGCTCGAGGAAGACGGGCAGGTCCGGGCTGGTCCAGTCGCCGGACAGAAACCCCTCGGCGACGCCGATGTCGCCGTCGCGCAGGATTCGGGTCGCGAAGCGATGGTCGTTGACAATCAGAGCCGCCTTGGGACCCGGCGTCTTGCCGACGAAGACCATCGACTGGCCGTCGGGCAGGGTCACCGTCAGCTCGCCGACCGCGATCCTGCTCGCGATCTGCAAAGCGAGCCGCGTCGGGATCGGCAGCCCGCCCGGGATGCTCGACGAGGGCTCGGACGGCGAGGCGCCGGGATCGATGTCAAGCGCGGTCATGCGGCGTCTCTGTCAGCGCTTCGCGCCCGCGCGATGACCGGGCGGCCGTGGCGAATGGGACCGGGCGCATCGTCGCTCATCGCGGACGCCGGCGCCGGCGGATGCTCAGCAAGACGTATGCCCTTGGCCCAGAGCCGCAAGGCCTCCCAGTGGATCGCGGCGATGACCTTGAGGGTCAGGAACGGGACGCGCGCGCATTGCCGAAGCAGCGACGACCCGGAGAGGGCGACGCGCTGTCCCGCGAAGGTCGCCGACAGGATCGGTCCGTCCGCGTCGCTTTCGAGAATTCGCAGCCGCACGTCGTCGCCCGGAGGGCGCAGCCGGAAGGCGTAGCTCATCGCCATGTCGAGGAAGGGCGAGACGTACAGGAGCTTGTCGCGCGCCTGCCGTAGCCCGGCTTGCGAGGCCTCGCCGTCGCGCAATGGCGCGACATAGGAGTGGCGCTCGCGGAAGGTGTTTGTAACCTCGTAGACGATCGCCTTCAACGCGCCGCCCGCGTCGTAGCACCAGTAGGTGGCGAGCGGGTTGAACACGTAGCCAAGGATGCGCGGGTAGCACAGCAGCAGGATGCGGCCGCCTCCCAAGTCGACGCCGGAGGCGGCCAGCGCGCTCCGGACCCGGGCGGCCAGCCCGCCGCGCCCGTCGCCATGGTCGCGCTCGTGGAAGGACGCCAGGTTGAAGCGCCCGATCGAGAACAGACGCGAGACCCGGCCCGCCTCCTTGAGACGGTCGAGGTCGATCAGCAGCGAAAAGACACGGTAGGAGAAGCGGTGCGGCTTCGGCTTGAGCCGCGCATGCATCACCGTGCCGACATAAAGCGAGACGGCGGCCGGCGGCGGGGGGAAAGCCGGAGCGGCCCTGCCGCCGGACGTCATTCCGCCGCCTCCGCGAAACGCGGGCGCGACCTGAGAGATCTGCCGCCGAGAATCGCCGCGACGGCCAGCCCGGACTTCAGGCCGTCCTCGTGAAATCCGTAGCCCGTCCAGGCGCCGGCGAACCAGGCGCCGTTTCTGCCCTGGATCGAGTCGAGCCGCCTTTGCGCGTCGAGCGCGGCCGTGTCGAACTGCGGATGCGCGTAGGAGAACCGGCGGAACACCTTGTCGGGGGCGGGCTCGAAGGGCGGGTTCAGCGTGATGAAGAGAGGCCGCCCCGGATCGATCCCCTGCAGCGCGTTCATCCAGTAGGTGACCGCGACGTCGCGACCGGCGGCCTCCGGGTCCTTGCGCGAGCCGAGATAGTTCCACGCCGACCAGACCGCCTTGCGCCGGGGCATCAGCGCGGGGTCGCAGTGCAGCACCACATCGTTCGGCCGGTAGGCGATCGCGCCGAGCACGGACCGCTCGTCCTCCTCGGCGTCCACAAGGATTTCGAGGATGTCGTCGGTATGGCCCGCGAGGATCACGTCGTCGAACCTGTCGCATGCGCCCGTCGCGTCAATGACGGTGACCCCGTCCGCCGCGCGTCGGACCTCGACGACCGGCGTCGCCAGCCTGACCTCCCCTGAAAACTCCGACAGAAGCGCCTCGACATAGCTCCTGCTGCCGCCGTCGACCGTCCGCCAGACCGGGCGATCGAGGTCGATCAGCTTGTGGTTGTCGAAGAAGGCGACGAAGCTTTCCGCTGGAAAGTCCAGCACGTGCACAGCGGGCGTGGACCAGATCGCGGCGGCCATAGGGATTAGATAATCGTCGCGGAAGCGTCGCGACAAGCGGTGCCTGTCGAGCCATGCGCCCAGGCTCAGTCCGGACAGCACGCCGGCCGCGCGGTCGGCGCGGCAGAGCTTGTTGAAGCGCAGGACCTCGCGCAGCATCCACAGATAGGACAGCGCGACGAGGTTCCGCCGCTGCGCGAACAGGGTGCGGACCGTCTTGCCCGACCATTCGAAGGCGCCGCCGTCGAGCGACAGGCTGAAGCTCATGTCGCTCGCCTTGGTGGCGACGCCGAGCTCCTCGAACAGCGCGACCAGCCCCGGATAGTTGAGCTCGTTGTAGACGATGAAGCCGGTGTCGACCGCGATCGGGACGCCATCGTAGTCGATGTCGACAGTGTGGGAGTGGCCGCCGGGCCGGGGCTCCTTCTCGTAGATCACGACGTCATGGACCGCGCAGAGCGACCACGCCGCGGCGAGGCCGGAAACGCCCGAGCCCACGATCGCGATCCGCCGGCGGGGAGAGCCCGAGGCGCGTAAGCCCGACAGCTGGCTCATGCGCTTTTCGCCTTCAGCCGGTCAAACGCCGCGAGCGCTCGGTCGCGCGCCTGGCCGTGGTCGACGATCGGCAGGGGATAGTCCTTGCCGAGCTCGACGCCGGCCTTGGCGAGCGCCTCGGCGGGCGCCTCCCACGGCGCGTGAATGTAGCGTGCGGGCACGTCCTTGAGCTCCGGCACGAAGGCGCGGACGTAGTCGCCGTCCGGATCGAACTTCGCGCCCTGCAGCGAGGGATTGAACACGCGGAAATACGGAGCGGCGTCGGCGCCGGAACCCGCGACCCACTGCCAGCTCGCGGCGTTGTTGGCCGGGTCGGCGTCGACGAGGGTGTCCCAGAACCACTCCTCGCCCTCGCGCCAGTCGATCAGCAAGTCCTTGATCAGGAAGGAGGCGCAGATCATCCGCACGCGGTTGTGCATCCAGCCGGTGGTCCAGAGCTGGCGCATGCCGGCGTCTACGATGGGAAAGCCCGTGAGGCCCTTCCGCCAGGCCTTCCTGTGCGACGGCTTCGGCTTCTCCCACGGGAAGTCGTCGAACCGCTCCTGGAAGTTCCTCGTCGCGATGTGGGGGAAGTTGAACAGCAGGTGGTATGAGAACTCGCGCCAGCCGAGCTCCGAGCGGAACTTCTCGACGTCCTTGCCGAGCGCCGGCCTCTCGACGCCCGCGCGCTCGACGGCGTGCCACAGCTGATGCGGGCTGACCTCGCCGAACCGCAGATAGGGCGACATGCGCGAGGTCGCCGGGCGGTCCGGCCGGTCCCGGTCGGACGCGTAGCCCTTCAGGCCGTCCTCGATGAACGCCTTGAGCTGCGTCTTCGCGCCGTCCTCGCCGGGCTCCCACGCCTCTCGCAGCCCGCCCGCCCAGTCCGGCCCGGTCGGTTCGAGGCCAAGCGAGTCGACGGTCTCGGCGTCGATGGCGCGGCCCGGCTCGATCTTGCCCCTGGATGGCTTCGGAATCGGCGCGCGCGGCTCGCCGCGCGCCTGGGCCGCCTTCCAGAACGGCGTGAAGACCTTGAGCGGGTCGCCCGATTTCGAGCGGACCTCCCACGGCTCGTACAGCAGGCGGCCGTTCGAGCTTTCGACGGAAAATCCGTCCTTCTGCAGCTCGTCCTTGAGCGCGGCGTCGGCCGAGACCTCGGCCGCCGCATAGCGCCTATTCCAGAAGACCGCGTCGGCCCCGCTCTCGCCGAGCGCATCGCGGACGACGTCTGCGGACCGGCCGCGCCTGACCGCGAAGGGCAGGCCGAGCGCCTTGCAGTCCCCGGCGAGGGCGCGAAGGGACTGCGCGAGCCACCAGCGCGAGGCGCCGCCCATCGCGCGGAGGCCGCGCGTGTCCTCGTCCAGCACGTAGATCGCCGTGATCGGCCGTCCGGACTTCACCGCCGAATCGAGCGCGGGATTGTCCGCGAGCCGCAGGTCCTCGCGGAACCAGAGAAGAGCACCGGAGGAAGAAGCGGACTTGGGAGACATCAGGTTCCGGAGAGGCGCAGCTCACTGGCGGCCGGGCGGTCGACCGCCGCCAAAGGTCGTCGTTCGGCCGAGTCCAATGACAATACGCCTCGTCGCCGCGACCGGATCAGGCCCGGAAGGCGCGCGCGCTCTGAAACGACGAAGGGGCCGACCCAGCGGGCCGACCCCTTCGCGAAACTGGCTCCTCGGGCAGGATTCGAACCTGCGACAACTCGATTAACAGTCGAGGGCTCTACCGCTGAGCTACCGAGGAATGACGCCGCCGCTGGCCGCAGCCGTCGTCAGGCGCGGCGCTATAGCAGACGCCGTGCGGCCACGCTACCCTGTTATGACGCGATCTGGACCTTCGCATGACCGGCTCGCGCCGCGCGGCGGAAAATGAGGCGGAGCCTGGTGACGGAAATCGAATGCGACTCGCCCGCCGGGGCGCGCCGAACGATTCTGTTCGTGAACGCCGCGCATGCGCTCGATCACTTCGTGCTGCTGATCTACCCGACGGCCGTCATCGTCGTCGCGCGCGACCTCGGTCTCGACTATGGCGCGCTGATCGGGCTCGCGACCGGCGCCTTCGTGGCGTTCGGCCTGTTTTCGCTCCCGTTCGGCTGGATGGCGGACCGAATCGGTCGCCGCCGGCTTCTCGCGACGTTCTTCATCGGCTGTGGCCTCGCCTGCTGCGGCGTGGCGACCGCCGGCGGGCCGATCGCGATCGCGGCCTGGCTGTTCGTGCTCGGCGTGTTTTCGGCGATCTACCATCCGATCGGCTCGAGCCTGCTCGTGTCGAACGCGATCCGCTTGGGCCGCACGCTCGGCTGGAACGGCGTGTGGGGAAACATCGGCGCCGCGACCGCATCCGGCGTCACCGCGCTGATCGCGGCGTCGTTCGGCTGGCGTGTCGCGTTCGTCGTCCCGGGGATCGTCTGCCTCGCGGCGGGCCTTGCCTATCTCCTGCTGACGCCGCCCGAGGCGAAGCGCGCCGCTGACGCCAAGCCGTCCGGCGCAGGGGGAGGGGCGCGGACGTCCCGGACCGTCGCGCTGCTCGCGATCTTCGCCGTCGCCATCGTCGCGGGCGGGCTGACGTTCAACATCGCGACCATCGCCGCGCCCAAGGCGATCGACGAGCGGCTCGGGCTCGAGATCCCCATCGGCGTCGTCGGATCGCTGACCACCCTGGTCTTCGTGTTCGGGGCGCTGACGCAGATCATCGTCGGCCGGCTGATCGACCGCTTCAGCCTGCCGACGATCTTCGCCGGCGTGTCCGTCTTCCAGCCGATCGGGCTCGGACTGGCCGCAGCGACGACCGGCCCCCTGATGCTGCTCGGCCTCGCGCTGGCCATGGCCGCGATCTACGGCCAGGTCGTCGTCAACGACGCGATGGTGGCGAGGTACGTGCCGGCCGACTGGCGCTCCCGCGCCTTCGGGATCCGCTACTTCCTGGGCTTCACCGCGAGCGGATTCGCCGCGCCGCTGATCGCGTTCCTGCACGGGCAGGGCGGATTCGCGACCGTCTTCGCATGCGCGGCAGCGTTCGGGTTCGCGGTCTTCGCCGCCGCCTTGGCGACGCTAGTCGCGTCCCGCGGTCGCTTCGCCCTGGCGGCTGCGGAATAAGCTGGATGTTGGAGGCCACGCCCGGAATCGAACCGGGATACAAGGATTTGCAGTCCTCTGCGTAACCATTCCGCCACGTGGCCCCGTGCGCTCGCGCTGTTCGGCCGCGTCGGGTCTCCGCAAGGAGCCGTCCGCGCGGCGTCCCGCGAAATGGCGCGCACTCCATAGCCTGCGGTCTTCGTCCCCGCAACTGAGCGCACGAGCGCTTGCAAGCCGCCGGCGCCTGCCGCAAA
The DNA here is from genome assembly GCA_902168115.1 of uncultured Methylopila sp. Taxonomy (GTDB): domain Bacteria; phylum Pseudomonadota; class Alphaproteobacteria; order Rhizobiales; family Methylopilaceae; genus Methylopila. The sequence goes on from CABHPB010000080.1 coordinate 77,971, forward strand.
AGATCGCTGCGGGCGCGAACTCGGCCCGCTGCACTCCAAGAGGATGGCGCAATGACGGATTTCGATCGGCTCAGGGTCGGAATGGTCGACGGTCAGATCCGCACCGCGGACGTCACCGATCATCGCGTCATCAGCGCTTTTCTGACGGTTCCTCGCGAAAACCACGTCCCGGAAAGCCGCCGCGGCCTTGCCTATCTGGACGCGCGCGTCCCGCTCGGCGCGCCCGGCCGGGCGACGCTCGATCCGATGACCCTCGCCAAGCTCGTCCAGCTCGCCGATCCGCAGGACGACGATAAGGTGCTCGTGGTCGGCTGCGGGCTCGGCTACTCGGTCGCGATCTTCTCCGAGCTCGCCGCATCGGTCGTCGGACTGGAGGTCGAGCCGACGCTCGCCGTGGTTGCCGAGGATCGATTCGCTGGAAAGCCCAGCGTGACGATCATCGAGGGCGCACTGCCCGACGGCGCGGCGGCGTATGCGCCCTTCGACCTGATCTTCTGCGACGGCTCGGTCTCGACCGCGCTCGACGGCCTGACGGATCAGCTCGCGAAGGGCGGGCGGCTGGTCGCGATCGCGGGCGAGGGGCGCTCGACGAAGGCGACCGTGTTCCGGCGCGCCGGCGACGGCGTCGCGGCGTCGACGTCGTTCGACGCCTTCGGCCCGGCGCTTCCCGGGTTCGAGCGGGTCGAGACGTTCGCGTTCTGATCGGGGCTGTGTGGCGGTTTTGCGCCACTGCACAGCAAGTTCAACCAAAGCAGCAGAGAACCGGTTCCCTCGATAGGGGGGCAGGGATAGCGTCACGCGGGGTCGCGTCACGCCGCGCCGGACGGAAACATCCGCCGACGCTGGAATCCAGTGAGCATTAGAATGTCGACGAGCGTACCGTCCGGCCGACGCAACATGCTTTGCGCCGTCGCCGCGCTTGGCTTTGCGCTGACGCTGGCGCCTCATGTCGAGGCGCAGGCCCAGTCGCTCGAGCAGGCGCTGGCGCGCGCCTACGCGTCCAATCCAACGCTGAATTCCCAGCGTGCGAACGTTCGCGCGGTCGATGAGCAGGTGCCGCAGGCGCTGTCCGGCTACCGTCCGACGGTTTCGGTGACGGCGGACGCCGGCATCCAGCGCACCAACGCCAAGATCAAGGCGGACGGCCTGCAGCCGGCCCAGACGCTGAACGTCACCAACAAGCCGCGCGGCTTTGGCGTCCAGGCCGACCAGACGCTGTTCGACGGCTTTCGCACCAAGAATCAGGTCCGCACGGCCGAGTCGAACATCCTCGCGGCCCGCGAGGAGCTTCGGAACAGCGAGCAGAACGTCCTGTTCGACGTCGCCCAGGCCTATATGGACGTCCTGCGGGACTACGCTCTCCTCGACATCCGCCGGAACAACGTCGACGTCCTCAGGGAAGAGCTCCGCGCCGCGAACGAGCGGTTCAAGGTCGGCGAGGTGACGCGCACCGACACGGCGCAGGCCGAGGCGCGCGTCCAGGGCGCGCTGACCGCCGTCAGCCAGGCGGAAGCGCAGCTCAACACCAGCCGCGCGACATACCGGCAGGTCGTCGGCGACGACATCAGCCGCCCGAAGGCGGCCCGGTCGGTGGACAAGTTCCTGCCGAAGAATCTCGGTTCGGCGATCAGCCTCAGCCAGGCGCAGCACCCGGCGATTCTTGCGGCGCTGCACGGCGTCGACGCGGCGACGCTGCAGATCCGCGTGGTCGAGGCCGATCTGATGCCGCAGCTCGGCCTCGAGGCGGCCGCCCAGCGCCGCTGGGACGACAGCTACCAGCTGCCGGACGCGCGCACGACGGTCGGCTCGGTGGTCGGTCGGCTGACCATCCCGATCTATCAGGGCGGCTCCGTCTCCTCCCGCGTCCGTCAGGCGAAGGAGACCGCAGGCCAGCGCAGGCTCGACGCCGATTCGGCGCGCGACCAGGTCCGCCAGTCGGTCGTGTCCGCCTGGGGCACCATCCAGGGCGCGACCGCGTCGATCCGCTCGGCGCAGGCGCAGATCGAAGCCAACCAGGTCGCGCTGAACGGCGTGCGCGAGGAGGCCAAGGTCGGCCAGCGCACCACGCTCGACGTGCTGAACGCCCAGCAGGAAGTGCTGGTCGCGCGCGAGTCGCTGATCAACGCGCAGCACGACCGCATGGTCGGCGCCTACGCGCTGCTGTCGGCGACCGGCTACCTCTCCGCGGGCCGCCTCGGCCTCACCGTCGCCAGCTACGACCCCAACGTGCACTACGATCAGGTGCGCGACAAATGGGGCGGGCTGCGCACGCCGGACGGTCGCTGACGCCACCGTCCCACGGAGCTGTGGAGATGGCTCCCCCCGGCTTGTCGTGAGAACCCTCCGACCTGATACTCGCGCCGCGTCGGGGTCGGCGTCTCCCGGCGATTCGGGAGCCGGACGCGGCGGGCCGCGCCGGCGTTGCAGGGAGCGGCCCCAGAGCGAAGCGGAGAGCGTATGAGCAGCGCGGCCAAGGCTCACGAGCCGACGATGGAGGAGATCCTGGCGTCCATTCGCCGGATCATCTCCGACGACGACAAGGCGCCGGCCAAGGCAGCCGCGCCGGAGGCCGCGCCAGTCAGGGCGGAGCCCGAAGCAATGACAAAACCTGCGGCCGGCAGCGTCGGCCAGGACGACATCGACGCGCTGTTCGCGGCGGCCGACGAGGAGGCCGCCGTCGGGCAGGACGACATCGACGCCCTGTTCGCCGATCCGCCCGCGGCCAAGCCCGAGCCGCCGGCGCCGCCGCCCGCGCAGTCCTCGGCCGACGAGGACGACCTCGACGTTCTCGAGCTCACCGAAGAGATGCGGGCGCCCGCGCCTGGCCCCGTGGCGCCGCCTGCGCCGCGCCCGGCGGTCGCCGCCGCTCCGGCGTCGTACTCGCGCGTCGACGAGGGGCTGATCTCCGCGACCGTCGGCGATCAGGTCTCGAACGCCTTCGGCTCGCTCGCCCACACCGTGCTCGCCGGCAACGCCAAGACGCTCGACGACATCGTGCGGGAGATGCTGCGGCCCATGCTGAGGGCGTGGCTCGACGACAACCTGCCGCCGATGGTCGAGCGGTTGGTGCGCGCCGAGATCGAGCGCGTGGCGCGCGGCGGCAGATAGCAGGCGAGGGGCCGGCCCATGAAGAACGGCGTCGCCTATTTCGGACACAAGGTCGATCCCCGCAGGGACGACGTCGTCTATCTCTGCCTCGACCGGTGCATCCGGCTCGACGGCGCCCGCGACATGCTGATCAGCTTCGACCTCAAGAGCTCGGACGAGATTGACGAGGCGGTTTCAGAGCTTCGCAAGCAGCTCGAGTCCGCCGGAAAGCTCGCCAAGGCCGCGCTCAAGGAGCGCACCGGCCGCCGCAAGGGCAAGCACGCCTGACGCTTCGCAGCCGCCGGCCTTGACGCCCGCCCGGCGCTTCGCTTCAAGAGCCTCCCCCTTTGAACGCGAAGAACGGCCCTCGGGCCGGGACAGCCTGACGACATGCTCGAAAAGACCTACGCACCGGCCGACATCGAGCCACGGATCGCCGCGCGATGGGACGAGGCCGGCGCGTTCAAGGCTGGCGCAGGCGCCAAGGCCGGCGCGAAGCCGTTCTCCGTCGTCATCCCGCCGCCGAACGTCACCGGCTCGCTCCATATGGGGCACGCGCTCAACAACACGCTGCAGGACGTGCTCGTCCGCTACCAGCGCATGCGCGGCCGCGACGTGCTCTGGCAGCCGGGAACGGACCACGCCGGCATCGCCACCCAGATGGTCGTCGAGCGCCAGCTGATGGAGCGCCAGCTCCCCGGCCGCCGCGACATGGGCCGCGAGAAGTTCATCGAGCGGGTGTGGGAGTGGAAGGCGGAATCGGGCGGCACGATCGTCGGGCAGCTGCGCCGCCTCGGCGCCTCATGCGACTGGTCGCGCGAGCGCTTCACCATGGACGAGGGGCTTTCGCGCGCCGTCACCAAGCTGTTCGTGAAAATGCATCGCGAGGGGCTGATCTATCGCGACAAGCGCCTCGTGAACTGGGACCCGAAGCTGCAGACCGCGATCTCGGACATCGAGGTCCAGTCGATCGAGACCAAGGGCCATCTCTGGCACCTGCGCTACCCGATCGAGGGTTCCGACGAGTCGATCGTCGTCGCCACCACGCGACCCGAGACGATGCTCGGCGACTCGGGCGTCGCGGTGCATCCCGAGGACGAGCGCTACAGGCATCTCGTCGGCAAGAACGTGATCCTGCCGCTGGTCGGCCGGAAGATCCCGATCGTCGCGGACGAGTATTCCGATCCCGAGAAGGGCACCGGCGCGGTCAAGATCACGCCGGCGCACGACTTCAACGATTTCGAGGTCGGCAAGCGTCACGGGCTCCCGCTGATCAACATCCTCGACGCGGAAGGCAAGCTCGCGGTCGCCGGCAACGAAGCGTTCCTCGACGGCGTCCCGCCGTCCGCGGATCTCGACCTCGTCCTCGCGATGCAGGGGATCGACCGCGCCGAGGCGCGCAAGCGCGTTCTGGCGCTGTTGGAGGAGCGCGACCTGATGATCGAGGCCGAACCGCACGTCCATCAGGTGCCGCATGGCGACCGCTCGGGCGTCGTGATCGAGCCGTTCCTGACCGACCAGTGGTATGTCGACGCCGAGAAGCTCGCGGTCGAGGCGATGGCGGCGGTGCGCGACGGGCGGACGAAGTTCACGCCGGAGAACTGGTCGAAGACCTATTTCGACTGGATGGAGAACATCCAGCCCTGGTGCGTGTCACGCCAGCTGTGGTGGGGCCACCGCATCCCGGCCTGGTTCGGGCCGGACGGGACGATTTTCGTCGAGGAGACAGAAGCCGAGGCGCTGGCGGCGGCCGAGAAGCTTTTCGGCGCGCCGACGGAGCTCACCCGCGACGAGGACGTGCTCGACACCTGGTTCTCCTCGGGCCTGTGGCCGTTCTCGACCATGGGCTGGCCGGACGAGACGCCGGAGCTCGCCAAGTACTATCCAACCTCCGTGCTCGTCACCGGCTTCGACATCATCTTCTTCTGGGTCGCCCGGATGATGATGATGGGCCTTTACGTGACCGACGAAGTCCCCTTCGCCGACGTCTACATCCACGCGCTCGTCCGGGACGAGAAGGGCGCCAAGATGTCGAAGTCGAAGGGCAACGTCATCGACCCGCTGGAACTCGCCGACCAGTACGGCGCGGACGCGCTGCGCTTCACTCTGGCGGCGATGGCGGCGCAGGGGCGCGACATCAAGCTCGCGACCTCGCGCGTCGAGGGCTACCGCAACTTCGCGACCAAGCTCTGGAACGCCTCGCGTTTCGCCGAGATGAACGGCTCGGCCCCGGTCGCAGGCTTCGACCCGAAGTCGGTCAAGGCGACGCTCAACCGCTGGATCCTCGGCGAGGCCGAGAAGGCCGCCGCCGAAACGACCGCGGCGATCGAGGCGTTCCGCTTCAACGACGCGGCGGCGGCGGTCTACCGCTTCGTCTGGAACGTGGTCTGCGACTGGTATGTCGAACTGGCGAAGCCCGTGCTCCAGAGCGAGGACGGCGGCGAGGAAGCTGTCGAGACCCGCGAGACGCTGGCCCATGTGCTCGACGTCTCCGCGGCGCTGCTGCACCCGTTCATGCCGTTCATGACCGAGGAGCTTTGGGCCGCGCGGGCGCCGCGCGACTCGATGCTCGCTCTGTCGCCGTGGCCGGAGTTGTCCGGGTTCGCCGACAGGGATGCCGAGAACGAGATCGGCTGGCTGGTCGAGCTCGTGACCGAGCTTCGCTCCGCCCGCACCGAGATGGGCGTCGCGCCGGGCGCGACGCTGCCGCTCGTGCTGGTCGGCGTCGACGACGCGACCCGCGCGCGGGCCGAGCGCGCCGCGCCGACGCTCGCCCGCATCGCACGCGTCTCGAACGTCTCCTTCGCCGACGACGCGCCGAAGGGCGCGATCCAGCTGCTCGTGCGCGGGGAAGTGGTCGCGGTTCCGCTGGAAGGCGTGGTCGACCTTGCCGCCGAGCGCGCGCGCCTCGCCAAGGAGCGCGAGAAGACGCAGGGCGAGATCAAGCGCATCGACGGCAAGCTCTCGAACGAGAGCTTCGTCGCGCGGGCGCCGGAGGAGGTCGTCGAGGGCGAGCGCGAGAAGCGCGCCGACTACGAGGCGCGTCTCGGCAAGATCGAGGCGGCACTGCGCCAGCTCGGCTGACGCGCGGAGCGTTCGGTCGCACTGTCGAAGGTTCGAACCGCTCTATCTGACCCCGCGGGGCGTCGGACAGGGCTGGTTCGACATGTTTACGCGACGCGACGCAGTTGCGCTGATCGGAGCGGGAGGCGCTTTTGCGCCCGGCTTCGCGCGCGCGGAGCCGCCTTCGGGCGGTCAGCCCAAATTCGCTCAGGGACCGGGAGGGCGCGTCGTGTTCGACCATGGCCTGGTGATCGAGCGCGCGCGGCAGCTCGCGAGTCAGCCTTACGCCAAGCCGGGGCCGGCCCTGCCGCCCGAGATGGACCAGCTGTCTTTCGACGCCTACCGCGCCATCCGCTTCAAGCGCGATCGCGCCTATTTCGGCCAGTCGAAGAGCGGGTTCCGGGTCGAGCTCTTCCATCGCGGCTTCCTGTTCAAGACGCCGGTGGTCGTGAACCTCATCCGCGACGGCGTGCCGGCGTCGATCCCGTACGATCCGTCGCTGTTCGATTTTGGCGAGACCAAGATCAAGGGCCGCCTGCCGGTCGACTTCGGCTATGCGGGCCTCAGGGTGCTCTACCCGCTGAACCGGCCGACCGTGATGGACGAGCTCGCGGTGTTCGTCGGCGCGAGCTACTTCCGGGTGCTCGGCAAGGGTCAGCAATACGGCATCTCCGCCCGCGGAATCGCGATCGGGACAGGCGACGACAAGCCGGAGGAGTTTCCGGATTTCCGCGAGTTCTGGCTCGAGGAGCCGGAGGCGAACGCGTCCGAACTCGTCGTCCACGCCTTGCTCGACGGGCCGTCTCTGGCCGGCGCCTATCGCATGGTGTTCACACCGGGCGACGAGACCACGGTGTCGGTCGGCGCGACCCTTTTTCCGCGAGCCGAGATCCCGAAACTTGGGGTCGCCGCGCTCACCTCCATGTTCTTCTACGGCGAGAACGATCGCGCCCAGTACCGCGGCTTCCGCCCCGAGGTGCATGATTCCGACGGCCTGCTGGTGAAGTCGGACGCTGGCGAGTGGACCTGGCGGCCGCTGATGAACCCGACCGAGCTCAGGAAGACGCCCTTTCCGGGCGAAAACGTCCGCGGCTTCGGCCTGCTGCAGCGCGACCGGAAGTTTGAGCACTATCAGGACCTCGAGGTCCGCTATGACCTGCGGCCGAGCTACTGGATCGAGCCGGACGGCGACTGGGGGCCGGGGAGGGTGGAGCTCGTCGAGATCCCGACGGCGGCGGAGACCTTCGACAACATAGCCGCCTATTGGGTTCCGGAGGCGACCCCGAAACCCGGAGAGACGATCCGCCGGAACTACGTCATCCGCTCGCTGAAACTGGCGGAAAACGTCACGCCCAAGGCGAGGGCGCTGCACACCTTCGTCGCCGAGCCGCGCGCGTCAGGCGGCGTCGACCAGGGCCCGGAAAACGTCCGGCGGTTCATCGTCGACTTCGCGGGCGGCGACCTCGGCTACTGGCTGGACGACCCGAAGAGGGTCGTCACCGAAACCAGCGCGAGCGCCGGCAAGATCAACGCGGCCTATGTGACGCCGAATCCCGAAACCGGCGGCTTCCGCCTGTTCCTCGACCACGAGCTCGAGAAGCCGGGCGAGGAGGCGGTGCTGCGCGGCGTCCTGAAAGTCGGCGGCTCGACGCTCACCGAGACCTGGACGTTTGTCTGGAAGCGTCCGGGCTGAAGACGGCGCGTTACGCCCGAATCTCGACCGGCGTGCCGTCCGGGACCGCGCGCCAGAGCTCGTCCATCTCGCGGTCGGTGACGGCGACGCAGCCGTCCGTCCAGTTCACGAGGCGATGCAGGCGGCCGAGCCATCCCCAGCCGTTCATGATTCCGTGGATCATGATGTCGCCGCCGGGCGGGACGCCCTGCGCGGCTGCGGCCAGCACCTGCTGCGGCTCGGGGTAGCTCACCCGCAGCGACAGATGAGCGACGCTGTCGGGATTGCGCCCCGTGATGCGGTAGCTGCCTTCCGGCGTTCGTCCGTCACCCTCGCGGTTTTTCTGACCCGGATTGCCCCATCCGATCGCGACCCGATAGGTCTTCAATGGCTTGGCCGCGGCGTACAGCGTCAGCCGGCGCGCGGCCTTCTCCACCACGATCCGGTCGGCCAGCGCGCCTGAAGCCAAGGGCGGCTGATCGGAGCCGCGCGAATAGGCGAAGGCGGCGCCCGCCAGCGCTGCCGCGGCGACGACGAAGGCCGCCAGAATCATGCGTCCGGTTCGGGCCATCCGGGATGGGTTCCTTTGCGCGCGCGTCGATCCGCTTGATTTCGCCAGACGCGCACGGCGGGATTTTGACAAGCCGTTGGCGCCGACCGATGTTCGCGGCCCGAAAGGCGACGGCGGGACGGAGCGCCTTGGACGTTCTCTTCATTCACAACAACTTCCCCGGCCAGTTCGTTCATGTCGCGAGGGCCTTCGCCGCGCGGCCGGGCGTGCGCGTCTTCGCCGTCGGCGGGCCGACCGCCAAGGCGCCGCCGAAGGTCACCGTCGCGGCCTACCGGATTCCGAAGGACCTGCCGAAGCCCGGCCATCCGCTGACCGAGCGCTTCAACTCCGACGTGATCCGCGGAGAGCTCGCCGCCGGCGCCATGCAGCGGCTGCAGCGCGAGGTCGGCTGCGATCCGGCGCTCGTCGCCGGCCACACCGGCTGGGGCGAGACGCTGTTCGCGCGCGACCTGTTTCCGCGCGCCCGCCATGTCGCCTTCTGCGAGTTCTTCTACAAGGCGGAAGGGTCGGACGTCGGATTCGATCCGGAGTTCCCGGACGCCGGCCTCAGGACCGCGCTGAGAATCCGCGCCAAGAACGCCGGCATGCTCACCGCGCTCGCCGCCGCCGACCGCGGCCTCACGCCGACCGAATGGCAGCGGGCGCAGCACCCGCAGTTTCTGCAGGAGCGCATCTCCGTCATCCACGACGGCGTCGACACCGACGCGGCCTGCGCGAAGCCCAATGCGCGCTTCACCGTGCCCAACACTGATCTCGTCCTGCGCCCGCGCGACGAGGTGATCACCTTCGTGAACCGGCAGCTCGAACCCTATCGCGGCTATCACGTCTTCATGCGCGCGCTGCCGGAGATCCTGAAGCGCAGGCCGGAGGCGCATGTCCTCATCGTCGGCGGCAACGGCGTCTCCTACGGACGCAAGCCGCCCGACGGAAAGAGCTGGCGCACAATCTTCCTCGACGAGGTGCGGGACCGGATCGACATGAGCCGCGTCCATTTCCTCGGTCAGATCCCCAAGCCCGACTTCCTGTCGATGCTGCAGGTCTCGAGCTGCCACGTGTATCTGACCTACCCGTTCGTGCTGTCCTGGTCGCTGCTGGAGGCGATGGCCGCCGAATGCCTGATCGTCGCCTCCGGCACCCAGCCGGTGCGCGAGGTCATCGACGACGGCGTCGAGGGCCGGCTCGTTGATTTCTTCGACGTCTCCGCGCTGTCGGAGATGGTGGTCGACACGTTGGCGAGGCGCGAGGAGTTCGGCGCGATGCGGCGCGCGGCGCGGGCGAGGGCGCTCGCCGGCTACGACCTGCGGCGGGTCTGCCTGCCGCGGCAGATGGCGTTCTACGATGGACTGCTCGGCGGGCCGGCCGGGACAAGTCTAGCGCCCGAATTCGCGCCCGTGGCCTAAACGACACAGAGTCGTCGCGGCCCGTTCATCTCGCCCAAATCGCCCCCATTACGCCACAAACCGGCGGCTTTTACCGGTGTAACCTGCTGAAAGAAAACGCGATCTTGGTTAACGCCGGTCGGGGGACCGGACGCCAAGAAAATCAAAGGGTTAGGTGGCCGCCAGCCGGCCGGGCCCGAGGAAACCGTCAGCAGGGCGGGTCGATTGGGGAGCGTTCCCCGAGGGGTGCGTAAGAGTATGGACGCCAAGGTTTTCGACAAGGCCAAGCTTCCGAGCCGCCATGTGACCGAGGGACCGGCCCGCGCGCCGCATCGGTCGTATCTCTATGCGATGGGCCTGACCAAGGCCCAGATCCACCAGCCGCTGGTCGGCGTCGCCTCGTGCTGGAACGAGGCCGCGCCCTGCAACATCTCGCTGATGCGCCAGGCGCAGGCGGTGAAGAAGGGCGTCGCGGCCGCCAACGGCACCCCGCGCGAGTTCTGCACCATCACCGTCACCGACGGCATCGCCATGGGCCATGAGGGCATGAAGTCCTCGCTCGCCTCGCGCGAGGTCATCGCCGACTCCGTCGAGCTGACGATGCGCGGCCACTGCTACGACGCGATCGTCGGCCTCGCCGGCTGCGACAAGTCCCTGCCCGGCATGATGATGGCGATGGTGCGCCTTAACGTGCCGTCGATCTTCATCTACGGCGGCTCGATCCTTCCGGGCTCTTTCCGCGGCCAGCCCGTCACCGTCCAGGACATGTTCGAGGCGGTCGGCAAGCACTCGGTCGGCGCGATGTCTGACGAGGACCTCGACGAGATCGAGCAGGTGGCGTGTCCGTCCGCCGGCGCCTGCGGCGCGCAGTTCACCGCCAACACCATGGCGACCGTCTCCGAAGCGATCGGCCTCGCGCTGCCCTATTCGGCCGGCGCGCCGGCGCCTTATGAGATCCGTGACAAGTTCTGCGCCGCCGCCGGCGAGCAGATCATGGAGCTCGTCGCCCGCAACATCCGCCCGCGCGACATCGTCACCCGCAAGGCGCTCGAGAACGCCGCGACCGTGGTGGCCGCCTCAGGCGGCTCGACCAACGCCGCGCTGCATCTGCCGGCGATCGCGCATGAGTGCGGCATCGAGTTCGACCTCTTCGACGTCGCCGAGATCTTCAAGCGTACGCCCTACATCGCGGACCTCAAGCCGGGCGGAAAATACGTCGCCAAGGACATGTTCGAGGTCGGTGGCATCCCGCTCCTCATGAAGACGCTGCTTGACCATGGGTATCTGCACGGCGACTGCCTTACCGTCACCGGCCGCACCATCGCGGAAAACCTCGAAAAGGTCCGCTGGAACCCCGAGCAGGACGTCGTCTATCCGGCCGACAAGCCGATCACCCGCACCGGCGGCGTCGTCGGCCTGAAGGGCAATCTCGCCCCCGACGGCGCGATCGTGAAGGTCGCGGGCCTCAAGACCCTGAAGTTCACCGGCCCAGCCCGCTGCTTCGACAACGAGGAGGCCTGTTTCGAGGCGGTCTCCAAGCGCGACTACAAGGACGGCGAGGTCCTCGTCATCCGCTACGAGGGGCCGAAGGGCGGCCCCGGCATGCGCGAGATGCTGGCGACCACCGCCGCGCTCTACGGACAGGGCGCGGGCGACAAGGTCGCGCTCATCACCGACGGACGCTTCTCCGGCGCGACCCGCGGCTTCTGCATCGGGCATGTCGGCCCTGAAGCGGCGGTCGGCGGCCCGATCGCCCACCTGAGGGACGGCGACGTCATCACGATCGACGCGGTCGAGGGCGTGATCGAGGTCGCGGTCTCCGACGAGGAATTCGCCGAGCGTGCCAAGGACTGGAAGCCGCGCGACAGCGGCTTCGGCTCGGGCGCGATCTGGAAGTTCGCTCAAGGCGTCGGCCCGGCCCGGTTCGGGGCGGTGACGCATCCTGGCGGCAAGGGCGAGCGTCGCACCTATGCTGACGTGTAAGTTCGGTATCGTACTTGCAGTCCTGGGCGTCGCGGTCTGCGGCGCCCTGTCTCCCGCCCGCGCCTTCGAGGGCTCGTCCTCGAAGAAGGAGCAGGAGCCGTCGCCGCTGCAGCAGTTCCAGACCGGCGCCCGCGCCTACATGGCGGGCGACAAGGCGAGCGCGGTCTCGTCGCTGATCGACGCCGCCAAGCGCGGCCACGCGGTCGCGCAGTGGAAGCTCGGCCGCATGTACGCGGAAGGCGACGGGGTCGAGAAAGACGACGTCAAGGCGTTCGACTATTTCAGCCAGGTAGCCAACGCCCACGCCGACGACGCCCCCGACACGATGCAGTCGCGCTTCGTCGCGAACGCCTTCGTCGCGCTCGGAAACTACTATCTCGACGGCGTCAGCGGCACGCCGATCAAGGCCGACCCGTCCCGGGCGCGCGAGATGTTCTCCTACGCCGCCTCGTATTTCGGCGACCCGGACGCCCAGTACAATCTCGCCCGCATGTATCTCGACCAGAAGTCGGGACGCGACGCGCGGCAGGCCGCACGCTGGCTCGGGCTCGCCGCCAACAAGGGGCAGCGCGAGGCGCAGGCGGTTCTCGGCCACATGCTGTTCAACGGCGCCGACATCCCGCGGCAGGCAGCGCGCGGGCTGATGTGGCTGTCGCTGGCCAAGGCGTCGTCCGGGCCCGGCGACAAGTGGATCTCGGATCTCTACGACGAGGCGATGGCCAAGGCCTCGACGGACGACCAGGAAAAGGCGCAGGACTACGTCGCCGCCTGGAACAAGGACCGGGACTGAGACCGGCGCGCGGCGAGCGAACGGCTTCTCTAGCCTTGGACGACCGGCGGCGGCGAGTTGCGCCGCCGCGCGCGCACAGGTCTATGATCGCCCGACGCATGTCGTTGAGGAGCGCCGGATGCTCAGAAGCTCTGCCGCCGCCGTTCTCGCCGTCGCGATTCTGGGCCCGTCGTCGCCGGCTCTCGCCGACCCGCCCCAGCCGCCGCTGCCGAAGCCTTATGCGACGCCGTCGGTCGGCAACTCCAGCGACGTCGTCGGCTGGCCGCAGGGCGCCGCTCCGAAGGCCAAGGGGCCGTTCAGGGTCACGCTCTGGGCCGAGCTCGACCGGGCGCGCAAGTTCCTCGAACTGCCGAACGGCGACGTGCTGGTGGCGCAGTATTATGCGAACCGGATTTCGCTCCTCAGACGAGACGGCGCGGGCAAGCCCAAGGTCTTTCCGTTCTTGACGAGCGGTCCGAACGCGCCCTTCGGCATGGCGCTTGTCGGCGGCGATCTCTACGTCGCGGCCACGGACGCGCTGTGGCGCTACCAGTACGAGGAAGGCGCGACGTCGGTCGATCCGTCCTCCGGCGCGAAGCTCCTCGACCTGCCGATCGGGGGCCACATCACCCGGGACGTCGTCGCCAGTCCCGACGGCAAGACGCTCTATGTCAGCGTCGGCTCCGGCTCCAACGTCGACGAGAACGGCGCCGACGCCAAGGACCCTCGCCGCGCGGCGATCACCGAATATGACGTGGCGACCGGCCGGACGCGGATCTTCGCAGGCGGCCTGCGCAATCCGAACGGGCTTGTCTGGAATCCAGTGACCGGCGCGCTCTGGGCCGGCGTCAACGAGCGCGACGGCCTCGGCGACGAGCTCGTGCCGGATTACGTGACCAGCGTGAAATCAGGCGGCTTCTACGGCTGGCCCTGGTTCTACTTCGGCGACAACGAAGACCCGCGCAAAGCCGGAGAACGACCCGAACTCGCGAAGAAAACGCTCGTGCCGGACCTCGCTGTCGGCGCCCACACCGCATCGCTTGGCCTCGCCTTCTACACGGGCGACGCCTTTCCCGAGCGCTATCGCGGCGGGCTGTTCGTCGCCCAGCATGGCTCCTGGAACCGCTCGAAGCCCGCGGGTTACCGCGTCGCCTTCGTGCCGTTCGACGCGAACGGCCATGTCGCAGGTCCCGTGCAGCCGTTCCTGACCGGCTTCCTTGCCGACAAGGACCCCATCACGGCCTATGGCCGCCCGGTCGGCGTCGCGATGCTGAAGGACGGATCGCTGCTCGTCGCCGACGACTCCAGCGACCGCGTCTGGCGCGTGACCCGCGAGGGCCCCGACGACGGCGCGCCGGATCTCGGCGGGCTGATGCTGGTCGACGCCGACAAGGATGCGCCCGTCTTCCCGCTCGAGGACGGCATGAAGCTCGACCGTGACAAGCTCAAGGTCGACGCCTTCAACGTCATCGCCGCGGCGGCCGGTCCCGTCGGCAGCGTGCGCTTCAAGCTCGACGGCAAAACCGTGCGGGTCGCGAACGCGCCGCCCTTCACGATCGCGCCGGCCGCGACGGCAGGGGGCAAGCTCGACTACAAGGCGATGAAGCTCAGGAAGGGCCGGCACACGCTCGTCGCGACGCCCTTCGCGGAAAAGAACGCGAAGGGGCGCAACGGCGATCCGATCCGCGTCGACTTCGAGTTGGAATAGGCCGGTATCCGGCGAACTGCGTCTCGGCGCACGCAGTCGGCCTGACCAAACCGGCGGCGTTTCAGGCGGCGAGCTCGATCACGACCGGCACGTGGTCGGACGGGCGCTCCCAGCTGCGCACATGCTTGTCGACGCGCACCGCGACGAGCCGGTCGGCCGCCTGCGGCGACAGCAGCAGGTGGTCGATGCGGATGCCGTTGTTCTTCTGCCAGGCGCCGGCCTGATAGTCCCAGAAGGTATAGACGTCGCCTTCGTCGTCGGTCGCGCGCAGCGCGTCGGTGAAGCCGAGCGAGAGCAGCCGCCGCCACGCCGAGCGCGTGTCGGGCAGGAACAGCGCGTCGTCGACCCAGTTCTCGGGCCGTCGCGCGTCTCGCGGGTCGGGAATGACGTTGTAGTCGCCGGCCAGGATGAACGGCTCCTCGAGCTTCAGCCGCGCGCTTGCATGGGCGTGGAGACGGTCCATCCAGCCGAGCTTGTAGTCGTATTTCGGGCCGGGCGCCGGATTGCCGTTCGGCAGATATAGCCCGCCGACCCTGACCACGCCGTCGCCGGCCGAGACCGCCGCCTCGATGTAGCGCGCCTGTTCGTCCGTCTCGTCGCCGGGCAGGCCGCCTGGCGATTCGACTTCCATCGGCATCCGGGAGAGCAGCGCGACGCCGTTGTAGGTCTTCTGGCCGTGGACGGCGACGTTGTAGCCGAGCGCCTCGATCTCGGCCCGCGGGAAGGCGTCGTCGACGCACTTGATCTCCTGCAGGCATACGACGTCCGGCCGCGCCTCCTCCAGCCAGCGGGTGACGAGGTCGAGCCGGGACTTGATGGAATTGACGTTCCAGGTCGCGATCAGCACGTCGTTTCCCCTCCCGCGCTCGGCGAGCGGACCCTATCGGCGCGCGTGCCAAGAAAAAAGGCCGTCCGCACAAGGCGAACGGCCCAAGTCTAGGGAGGAAACGCCCAAGAGGGCTGCGACGACGGTCAAGGACGCGCCGTCACCCCTCCTAAATCGGTGGTATTTGTGGATTTTCCAAGGCGGTCAGGGCTGTACTAAAGTCCTGACTGGCCGGCTTGCCGACGGCTGTGGCCGAAATAACACGGGTTTCGAGGCGCCGCGGCGGATTTCAGATCGCGAAGCTGGTCCCGCAGCCGCAGGACGCCGTGGCGTTCGGATTGGTGATCTTGAACGAGGCGCCGATCAGCTCGTCGACGAAATCGATCTGGGAGCCCGCGAGATAGGGCAGGGAGATCGGGTCGATCAGCACGGTCGCGCCGTCGCGGGTGATGACGAGATCGTCCGACTGCGCGGCGACGTCGAAGCCGAAGTCGTAGCTGAAGCCGGAACAGCCGCCGCCCAGCACGCTGACGCGCAACTTGGTGTCCGGAGCCTCGTCGGCGAGGATCTCCTTGATGCGCGCGGCGGCGCGATCGGTGACGGTGACGGTCGTTGCTTCGGTCATTCGCTTAGCGCTCCAACGGGTTCGCCCGTTGCGTCCTCAACGCCCAAAGAGGTAAGCAAGGCCGCCGCCGCGGTCAACGCGCCGGCTGGGCGGAATGAGATCGCCGGGAGCGAAGCTTTGGACGTCGCCGCCTGGATCGAGCGCCCTCGGGCCCGTTACGCCGCCGATCCGAAGGCGAGCCGGGGCCGGTTCGTCCCCGAGCCATCCAGCCCGACTCGCACCGATTTCCAGCGCGATCGCGACCGCGTGCTGCATTCGACGGCCTTCCGGCGGCTGAAGCACAAGACGCAGGTCTTCGTCTATCACGAGGGCGACCACTACCGGACGCGCCTCACCCATACGCTCGAGGTCGCGCAGATCGCGCGCTCGATCGCCCGCGCACTCGGCCTCGACGAGGATCTCGCCGAGACAGTCGCACTCGCGCACGACATCGGCCACCCGCCCTTCGGCCATTCCGGCGAGCGGGCGCTCGACGAGCTGATGCGCCCCTATGGCGGCTTCGATCACAACGCGCAGACGCTCCGCGTGCTGACGCGGCTGGAGCGTCGTTACGCCGCCTTCGACGGGCTGAACCTGACCTGGGAGACGCTCGAGGGGCTCATCAAGCACAACGGCCCGCTGCTCGACGGCGCAGGTCTGCCGACGGGACGCTATTCGCGCGAGACGGTTCCCGCAGCCATCGTCGAGGGCGCGGACCGGCTGGGCGTCCCGCTCGCCGGCCACGCCAGCGCCGAGGCGCAGGCGGCCGCGATCGCCGACGACATCGCCTATGACGCGCACGACGTCGACGACGGCCTGCGCGCCGGCCTGTTCCGCCTGGCGGACTTGAAGGAAGCGCCGCTGCTCGCCGACATTCTGGGCGAGGTCGAGCGCAAACATCCCGGCCTCGACGAGCATCGCGGCGGACACGAGGTCGTCCGCCGGGTCATCACCCGGCTGGTCGAGGACGCGATCGCGGAAGGCGGCCGGCGAATCGACGCGCTCGCGCCGGCGAGCGCCGACGCGATCCGGGCCGCCAGCGCGTCCGCTATCGATTTCTCGCCGGCGATGGCGGAGGCCGAGCGCGGCGTGAAGCGGTTTCTGAACGCCCGGATGTATCGCGCCGAGCGGGTCGACCGGATCATGGACGACGCGGCCTCGATCGTACGCGACCTGTTCGGGCGCTATTTTTCCGAGCCCGCGTCCCTACCCGCGGAATGGGCGCGCGAGGCGGGCAGGGGCGGCGAGACCAGCCACGCCCGCGCCGTCGCCGATTTCATCGCGGGAATGACCGACCGTTACGCGCTGACCGAGCATCGCCGGCTGTTTGACGCGACCCCGGATTTGCTTTAGCCGCGCCCGGAACATTCCCGGCCCGGACCAGACATGCACGTCTTCGCAGACTTCGCAGCGCGGCTCCGCGCGATCCTCGTGACGCTCGCGGCCGAAGGCGTCATCGGTCATCTGCCGGACCTGTCGCGCGTGGTGGTCGAACCCCCGCGCGATCCGAGCCACGGCGACCTCGCGACCAACGCCGCCATGGCGCTCGCCAAGGACCTCGGCATGAAGCCGCGCGACCTCGCCGAGGCGATCGCCGCGAAGCTCGGCGCCGACGCGGACGTGGCCTCGGCCAGCATCGCGGGTCCCGGCTTCGTCAATCTCTCCCTGACGGAGACCTTCTGGCGCGACCAGCTGGCGAAGGCGCTGCGGGACGGCGAGGATTTCGGCCGCCCGCCGCCGCGCTCGGACGCCTGGGTCAACGTCGAATACGTCTCGGCCAACCCGACCGGGCCGATGCATGTCGGCCATTGCCGCGGAGCGGTGTTCGGCGACGCGCTCGCGCGGCTGCTGGAGTTCTCCGGAGAGCCGGTGACGCGTGAGTACTACATCAACGACGCCGGCGCGCAGGTCGACGTGCTCGCCCGCTCGGTCTTCCTGCGCTACCGCGAGGCGCTCGGCGAGGACGTCGGCGAGATCCCGGAAGGGCTTTATCCGGGCGACTACCTCAAGCCCGTCGGCGAGGCGCTCGTCGCGGCGCACGGCTCCGCGCTTCGGAACCAGCCGGAAAAGGAGTGGCTTCCGGTCGTCCGCACCGAGGCGATCGCCGCGATGATGACGATGATCCGGGCGGACCTCGCGCAGCTCGGCATCCGCCACGACGTGTTCTTCTCCGAGCGCTCGCTGCACGGCGAGGGCGGGGCGATCGACCAGGCAGTCGAGGAGCTGACCAAGCACGGGCTGATCTATGTCGGCCGGCTCGCGCCGCCGAAGGGCCAGCTTCCAGAGGACTGGGAGGACCGCGAGCAGACGCTGTTCCGCGCGACCTCCTTCGGCGACGACGTCGATCGTCCGCTCAAGAAGTCCGACGGCTCCTACACCTACTTCGCCGCCGACGTCGCCTACTTCCGCTCGAAGTTCGAGCGCGGCTTCAACGAGATGGTCTTCGTGATGGGCGCCGACCACGGCGGCTACGTCAAGCGCCTCGAGGCGGTGGGCAAGGCGCTGTCGGGTGGGGCCGCGCGGGTGAGCGTCGAGCTGTGCCAGCTGGTGCGGCTGTTCCGGAACGGCGAGCCGTTCAAGATGTCGAAGCGCGCCGGCGAGTTCGTGACGCTGCGCGACGTGGTCGACGAGGTCGGCCGCGACGCGGTGCGCTTCATGATGCTGTTCCGCTCGAATGACGCCGTGCTGGACTTCGATTTCGCGAAGGTTGTCGACCAATCTCGCGACAATCCAGTTTTCTACGTGCAGATGGCTTATGCCCGAACGCAGTCAACTTTGCGCAAAGCCGTCGAAGCTCACGGTGAGCTCCCAGACTCAATCAATTTCTCTCTGCTGAGCGACGCGGGTGAGCTCGCGCTGATCAAGAAAGTTGCGGCCTGGCCGCGCATAGTCGAACAGGCCGCCGCATCACGGCAGCCGCATCGCATCGCCTTCTACCTGCACGAGCTGGCCAGCGACCTGCACTCGCACTGGAACCGCGGCAAGGATTCGCCGGATTTACGCTTCATTATGGAAAACAATCCATTGTTGACCCACGCTCGACTGGGGCTGGTGAAGGCGGTCGCCTTGGTGCTCGCCTCCGGTCTTGGTATCTTGGGGGTCTCGGCGCCGGACGAGATGCGATAGGCGCGCGGGACGCGTCAGGGTCGCGTCGCGCGTTCCGGGGATCGCCGGGCTGGCCCCGCGGAGGCTTGTATGACGCGTAACCAGGCGATGAGGCGCGACGACATGGTCGGCGGCCGGAACGACGATCACGGTCAGTATGGCCGCCAGGATTGGGCTGCGGACGGCTACGAGCTGCGCGGCGGCCATCACCATGGCGAGCAGGATCAGGACGAGCAGGAATACGATCCGCGCGCCTATGCGCCGAACCCCGACGAGCCTTACGGCTACGACGACGACGGCAACCCGATCTTCTACGAGCCCGACGAGCCGAAGCTGAAGTCCAACCGCAGCGCGCTGATGATGGTCGGCGCCGTGCTCGCGGTCGCCCTCGTCGGCGGCGCCGGCGCTGTCGGCTACAAGATGATGAAGCCGGGCGGGCTGAGCGGCGAGCCGCCGCTGATCAAGGCCGACACCGAGCCGGTCAAGACCGTGCCGAAGTCCGCCGGCGACGAGACGCCCGCGCCGAACAAGGCGGTGTACGACCGGGTCGATCCGACCGCAGGTCCGAAATCCAAGGTGGTCTCGCGCGAGGAGCAGCCGGTCGACCTGCCGTCCGCGCCGGCGAGCGAGCCGCGCAGCGCCGATTCCTCCCGCATCATCCTTCCGGGCGGGCCGGCTTCCGCCGAGCCCACGCCGCCCGACACCAACGGCAGCGAGCCGCGCAAGGTGAAGACGGTCGCGATCCGTCCGAACGCGCCGACCAATCCGCTGGCCGCCCCGGCCCAGCCGCAGCAGGCCGCGTCCGCCGATCCGATCGCCGAAGCCGCCCGCACCGGCCAGGCGCCGCGCGGCAGCGAGTTTGACAACGGCATCATGGCCGGCGACGGCCCGAGCCTCGCCTCGACCCCGAACGCTCCTTCCGCCGCGCGCCCGGCGCCGGCCTCGCGCAGCGTGCAGACCACCCCGGTCAAGCCCGCCCAGCCGGCGCCGCAGCGTTCCGAGCCGACGCAGGTCGCCGCGGTCAATCCGCGTCCCGCCGCGCCCGCGACGCCCGCCCCGGCGCCGACCGCGACCACCGCGCCGTCCGGCGGCGGCTTCGTCGTGCAGGTCACCTCGCAGCGCTCCGAGGCCGACGCTCGCGCCGCCTACGCCAACCTGCAGAAGAAGTTCCCGCAGGTGCTCGGCCCCTACAAGGCCTCGATCGCGACCGCGACGGTCGCCGACCGCGGCACATACTACCGGGTCCGGGTCGGGCCCTTCGCGAACGGCGCAGACGCCTCCAAGGTCTGCGGCAACCTGCGCGCCGCCGGCGGCGACTGCGTGGTCTCCCGCAACTGACGGCTTCGATCGAGCCGCCTTTCTTCGCGCCCGCAGCCGGACATCCCGGTTCGCGGGCGCAATCGTTCAGGGATCTTCGATGACGGCGCGCGCCTTCATTTCCGGCTGCAAGAGTCTGGCTTTGAGCGGGGAGGAGCGCGCCTTCTTCCGCGACGCCGACCCCTGGGGCCTCATCGTGTTTGGCCGCAACATCGAGAGCCGCGAGCAGATCCGCACGCTCTGCGACGAGTTCCGCGAGGCCGTCGGCCGCGCTGACGCCCCGGTGCTGATCGACCAGGAAGGCGGGCGCGTCCAGCGCATCCGGCCGCCGCTCTGCGCGGCGCATCCGGCGGCGGCGCGCTACGGGGCGCTCTACGCGGCGGAGCCTGAGTCGGGGCTCGAGGCGGCCAGGATCGGCGCGGAGCTCCTTGCGCGCGAACTGTCGGAGATCGGAATCACCGTCGACTGCCTGCCGGTGCTGGACCTTCCCGTCGAGGGCATGACGCAGGCGATCGGCGACCGCGCCTACGCCGACGAGGCCGACGCCGTGATCGCGCTCGGCCGCGCCGTGATCGAAGGCGCGCTCGCCGGCGGCGTTCTGCCGGTCATCAAGCACATGCCCGGCCATGGCCGCGCGACCGTCGACAGCCACTACCATCTGCCGCGCGTCTCGGCCGATCGCGCAACGCTCGAGGCGAGCGACTTTCGCCCGTTCGCGGCGCTCGCCGACGCGCCGCTCGGCATGACTGGGCACATCGTGTTCGAGGCGATCGATCCGGATCGTCCCGGCACGCTTTCGCCGGTCGTGATCCAGGACATCATCCGCGGCCATATCGGCTTCGACGGCCTGCTGATGACCGACGATCTCTCCATGAAGGCGCTGTCGGGAAGCGTCGGCGCGTCCGCGGCCGCGGCGCTCGCCGCAGGTTGCGACATCGCCTTGCATTGCAACGGAGACATGGGCGAAATGCTGGAGGTCGCGGCGGCGGCGCCGCGGCTCGAAGGCCGTTCGGCCGACCGGGCCGGGCGTGCGCTGTCTCGGCTCGCTCCGTCCGGAGAGGTCGACATGGCCGCGCTCGCCGAGGCGCGCGACAGGCTTCTCGCGGGCGCTGTCGCCTGACGCCGCCGGAGGGCGGCGCTTGGCCGACGAGGAGTTCGACGACGGCGGACGCGAGGCGCGGGACGCGCCGGCCTTCGTTCTCGATCTCGACGGCTTCGAGGGACCGCTCGACCTGCTGCTCGACCTCGCGCGGCGCCAGAAGGTGGACCTCGCCCGGATCTCCATTCTCGAGCTCGCCGAGCAGTATCTTGGTTTCGTCGAGCGTGCGCGCGCCGATCAGCTGGAGCTCGCCGCCGACTATCTCGTGATGGCGGCCTGGCTCGCCTATCTGAAATCCCGCCTGCTGGTGCCCGACGCGCCGGCGGAGGAGGACGAAATCCCGCCCGAGATCGCCGCCGCCGCGCTCGCGTTCCGGCTTCGTCGGCTCGAAGCGATGCGCAAGGCCGGCGAGGCCCTCCACGACCGTCCGCTGCTCGGACGCGACGCCTTCGCCCGGGGAGAGCCGCTGGAGGAGGGCTCAGGGACAGCTCCGCTCTGGACCGCAACCCTCTACGACCTGCTGACCGCCTATGCGCGTCAGCGCGTGAAGACGCTCGTCACCGAGGTCAAGGTCGCGCGTCGGCCGCATTGGACGCTCGCCGACGCGCGAGACGCGCTGGAGCGGCTCGTCGGCCGCTCGGCCGACTGGTCCCGCCTCGATGGGCTGCTGCTGCGCTTCATGACGCCCGCGATGCGCGCCTCAGTTCTCGCCTCCGGCCTCGGCGCCTCGCTGGAGCTCGCGCGAGAAGGGCGGCTGGAACTGCGGCAGGAGCGCGCCTTCGGGCCGCTGTTCGTGCGCTCCGGCGCGCCGCTTGCCCTCGTGCCGAAGGATCGCCCGTGAGCGGGGACGAGCCCCGCTTTCCCGTCGAAGGCTTCGACGGACGCCTCACAGAGGAAGAGCGCGCCCGGCTGCCGCTGCTGCACCTGCGGATCGTCGAGGCCGTCCTGTTCGCCTCGCCCGCACCGGTGGAGCAGAAGGCGCTCGGCGCCCGGCTGCCGGTCGACGCCGACGTCAGGCTCGTTCTGCGGGCGCTTGCCGAGGACTATGCGGGCAGGGGGGTGAACCTCCGGCGCGTCGGAGACGCCTGGGCGTTCCGAACGGCGCCGGACGTCGCGGCCTCGCTGACGGAGGAGGCGCGCGAGCCGAAGAAGCTGTCTCGCGCGGCGGTCGAGACGCTCGCCATCATCGCCTATCACCAGCCGACGACCCGCGCCGAGATCGAGGAGATCCGCGGCGTCGCGACCTCGCGCAACACTCTGGAGACGCTGCTGGAGGCGGGCTTCATCCGCTTTCGCGGCCGCAGGAAGTCGCCCGGGCGGCCGGTCACCTTCGGCACGACGCCCGGATTTCTCGACCATTTCGGGCTTGAGCAGGTCTCGGACCTTCCAGGCCTCGCCGAGATGAAGGCGGCGGGCCTGCTCGACGCCCGCCTGCCGCCGGGCTTCGAGATGCCTCCGCCGATCGACGACGAGGCGCTCGCGGAAGACGAGGAGCCGCTCGGCGACGGCGATCCGTTCGACCGGGACGACTGAACCGCGGCTTGCGCCATGACGAGCCCGTGAAAGTCCTGACCCGGTGGAAGTCCTTGTGTTCGGTCTCGCGGAGACCTAGGTTCCGGCGAGCCGGCCGGGCTGTCGTCGCGCGGTCATGACGCGCGGGTTATGCGACTGCCGGCGGATCGAAAGGGTTAGTGATGAGCCTCACGCACTGGTTGGTGGTCGCCGTGCTCGTGCTGCTGCTGTTCGGCCGCGGCAAGATTTCCGAGCTGATGGGCGACATGGCCAAGGGCATCAAGAGCTTCAAGAAGGGGCTCGCCGAGGACGACGACGTCGCGGAGAACATGTCCCAGCGTTCGCCGCAGACGATCGAGCATCGCGCCGACCAGCCGGTGCGCTCCAGCGTCGGCAGCGTGGACAGCCAGAAGTCCTGACGCCATAAGCAGGTCGGGCCCGGTCTTCGGGTCCGCCGTCAGCGGCGCGTCGGCCGCCGGGCAGTTCTATGTTCGACATCGCCTGGTCAGAGTTCCTGGTCATCGGGGTGGTTGCGCTTGTGGTCGTCGGGCCGCGAGACCTGCCCGCTTTGCTGCGCACCGTCGGCAAGACGGTCGCGACTCTCCGGCGCATGGCCGGCGAATTCCAGACCCAGTTCAACGACGCGATGCGCGAGGCGGAACTCGACGACCTCAAGAAGGAGGTCACCGGGCTCAAGGACGCCGCGAGCAAGGTGGTGGGCGCGAGCCCGTTCCAGATCGCCCGCGACGAGCTGAAGAACGCGCTCGAGACCAAGCCGAAAGCCGCGCCGTCGGCGCTCGCGGGCGAAGCGCCTGCCGAGACCGAGGCCGCCGCGCCCTCAGCGCTCGCGCCGGAAATCGCGCCGACGCCGGAGCCTCCGGCGCCGACCGAGGCCGAGTTCGCGCCGAGGCCGAGCGATCCCGCCGAGATGGCGGCGCGTCAGGCGGCTGCCAGAGACGCCGCCAAGGGCGGCGGCGCGCCCGCCGCCGCAAGCAGTGAGATCCCCGTGAGCGCCAGCCCCGCGCCCTCCGACGATCAGCCTTCCGGGCCGGACGCCTCCAAGGCGGACGCCCCCAAGCCGGACAGCGCGAAGCCGACGCCCGGAGCGGCTGCGTGAGTCAATCCGACATCGACGCCACCAAGGCGCCCCTGATCGAGCATCTGATCGAGCTCCGGTCGCGGCTTATCAAGTCGATCATCGCCTTCGTGATCGCCTTCGGCCTCTGCTTCGCCGTGGCGGGGCACATCTTCAACATCCTGCTCGTGCCCTACGAGCTCGCGGCCGGCTCCGCCGCCGCGATCCGGCTGCAATACACGGCGCCGCAGGAATATTTCATCACGCAGATCAAGCTCGCCATGTTCGGCGCCGGCTTCATCTCGTTCCCGATCGTGGCGAGCCAGATCTACAAGTTCGTCGCGCCCGGCCTCTACAAGAACGAGCGGGCGGCGTTCCTGCCCTACCTGATCGCGACGCCGGTGCTGTTCCTGCTCGGCGCGGCCTTCGTCTATTTCCTCGCGATGCCGCTCGCGATGCGCTTCTTCCTGTCGATGCAGCAGGTGAGCGCCGAGGGACGGCCGTCGATCGAGCTGATCGCGCGGACCAGCGAGTACCTCTCGCTGATCATGACTCTGATCTTCGCCTTCGGGATCTGCTTCCAGACGCCCGTGGTCCTGACGCTGTTGGCGCGCGCGGGCTTCATCGACGCCCAGTGGCTGATCGACAAGCGCCGCTACGCCATCGTCATCGTCTTCGCGATCGCCGCGGTGCTCACCCCGCCCGACGTCATCAGCCAGGTCGCGCTCGCGGTGCCGACCATCCTGCTCTACGAGATCTCCATCTACGTGGTGAAGATGGTCGAGAAGAAGCAGGCGGAGCAGAAGGCGGACGAGGACGCCTCGGCCGAGAGCTGAGGGCGCGATCAGCCGACTGCGTGCTTCGAGACGCCTTGGCTGACGCCAAGGCTCCTCAGCATGAGGATTGTCGCGTATGCCAATCGCCCACTTCCCTCATGCTGAGGAGCCGTCCTAAAGGACGGCGTCTCGAAGCACGCAAGGCCGCCTCCGCAGCGGCGCAATCCAGCGAGCCGCCCTCAAATGCACGACATCCGCCTGATCCGCGAAAACCCGGACGATTTCGATCGCGGCCTCGCACGTCGGGGGCTCGCGCCGCAGTCCGGCAGACTGATCGCGGTCGACGAGAAGCGGCGCGAGGTGATCGGGCGGCTGCAGGCGATGCAGGAGCGCCGCAACGCCGCCTCGAAGGAAGTCGGGCAGGCCAAGGCGCAGAAGGACGAGGCGCGCGCCGCCGCGCTGATCGAGGAGGTCGGCCGCCTCAAGCAGGACGTCCCGGCCGCCGAGGCCGAGCAGAAGGCGCTGGAGGAGGAGCTTCACGCCGCGCTGTCGGAAATCCCCAACGTTCCGCTCGCCGAGGTTCCCGATGGGCCGGACGAAAGCGGCAACGTCGAGCTCCATCGCATTGGCGAGCCGCGCGAGATCCACGACGCGAAAGCGCATTACGAGCTCGGCGAGGCGCTAGGGCTGATCGACTTCGAGGCCGCCGGCCGCATGTCGGGCGCGCGCTTCGCGGTGCTGAAGGGCTCCGTGGCGCGCATGGAGCGCGCGCTGCAGGGGTTCATGCTCGACCTGCACACGAGCGAGCACGGCTATGTCGAGGTGGCGCCGCCGCTTCTGGTGCGCGACGAGGCGATGTTCGGCACCGCGCAGCTGCCCAAGTTCGCCGACGACCAGTTCCGCGCGAGCTTCGATTTCTGGCTCATCCCGACCGCCGAAGTTTCGCTCACCAACCTCGTGCGCGAACAGATCCTCAACGAGGACGAGCTGCCGCTTCGCGTCACCGCCGGCACGCCCTGTTTCCGCGCCGAGGCCGGCGCGGCCGGGCGCGACACGCGCGGACTGATCCGCCAGCACCAGTTCACCAAGGTCGAGCTCGTCTCGGTCACGACGCCGGAAAAGAGTCTTCAGGAGCACGAGCGCATGCTCGCCTGCGCCGAAGAGGTCCTGAAGCGGCTCGAGCTGCCGTTCCGCACCGTCACGCTCTGCGCCGGCGACATGGGGTTTTCCTCGCAAAAGACCTACGACATCGAGGTCTGGCTGCCGGCCCAGAACGCCTATCGCGAGATCTCGTCCTGCTCGGTCTGCGGCGACTTCCAGGCGCGTCGCATGAACGCCCGCTATCGCCCGGCCGCGGACAAGGGCCCGCGCTTCGTCCACACGCTGAACGGTTCCGGCGTCGCCGTCGGCCGCGCGCTGGTCGCGGTGCTGGAGAACTACCAGCAGCCGGACGGCTCGATCGCCGTGCCTTTGGCTCTGAAGCCCTATATGGGCGGCCTGGAGACGATCGCGCGGGCAGGGTGACCTGCGGCGACGAACTGCGTGCTTCGAGACGCGATCCTGCCGGATCGCTCCTCGGCATGAGGGGCGTTTGTCGCCTCGTCACAGTTCTGAGCCATCGATCCCCCAGACCGTCCTCACGCTGAGGAGGCCGCGCCAGCGGTCGTCTTGAAGCACGCAGTTCGTTGATCAAGGCCTTTGCGACAGATGAGAATCCTCCTCACCAACGACGACGGCATCAACGCCCCGGGACTCGAGGCGCTGGAGGAGATCGCTCGGGAGATTTCCGACGACGTCTGGATCGTCGCGCCCGAGGCCGACCAGTCCGGCGCGTCCCACTCCATTTCGATCAGCGATCCGCTGCGCCTGCGCGAGATCGGCGACAAGCGCTTCGCCGTGCGCGGCACGCCGAGCGACTGCGTCATCATGGGTATCCGCCATGTGCTCGGTGACCGGCGTCCCGACCTCGTTCTGTCCGGTGTCAACCGCGGCCAGAACGTCGCCGAGGACGTCACCTATTCCGGCACGATCGCAGGCGCCATCGAGGGCACCATTCTGGGCGTCCGCTCGATCGCGCTCAGCCAGAACCTCAATCGCGCCCGCGAGGACCTCGACGATCCCTTCGCCGTCTCCCGCGCCTATGGCGCCGACGTCGTCCGCCGCATCCTGAAGACCGGCGACTTCGGCCGCGACCGGCTGGTCAACGTCAACTTTCCGGGATGCTTGCCGGACGAGGTGAAGGGCGTCGAGATCACCCATCAGGGTCAGCGCGACCAGGAACTTCTCAGGATCGAGCGCCGGGTCGATGGCCGCGGCAACCCGTATTTCTGGATCGTGTTCGGCCAGGCCGAGTATAAAGCGGTGGAGGGCGCGGACCTTGCGGCGATCCGCTCTGGCAGAATCTCCGTCACGCCGCTCAAGATCGACCTGACGGACGAGGTCCTGGTCGACCGGCTGAAAGCCGCGTTCGACGACTAGCGAGGATGCGATGAACGGTCTCGGCGGCGACGAGGCGGAGCGGACGCGCCGCGCCGAACTCGTGCTGTCGCTTCGCAGCCGCGGCGTCCGGCACCTCAGGACGCTCGCCGCGATCGAGACCATCCCGCGCTCGCTGTTCGCGCCTTCGCGCCTCTACGACGTCGCCTATGCCGACCGCGCGCTGCCGATCGCCTGCGGTCAGACCCTCGAATCGCCGTCCCAGCTCGCCCGCGCCATCGACGCGCTCGGCGTCGGCGAGCTCGACGGCGTGCTCGAGATTGGCACCGGCTCGGGCTACGCCACCGCGATCTTCGCCACGATGTCGCGACGCGTGGTCACGATCGAGCGATGGCGGTCGCTGAGTTCGGCCGCCAAGGAGCGGATCGACCGGCTCGGCGGCGCGCCGAACGTGACGTTCGTGGTTGGAGACGGCGCGCTCGGACGGCCCGAGCAGCAGCCTTACGAGCGCATCTTCGTCTCCTGCGCCGTGGAGGCGCCGCCGCAGCCGCTGCTCAATCAGCTGAAGCCCGGCGGGGTGATGGTGCTGCCGATCGGCCCCGAGAGCTCCCAGCGCCTGACGCGACTCACCAAGTCGCGCGACGGCGCGATCGAGGAGAGCACGATTGGCGAAACGCGCATGCAGCCGCTTGTGGGCGGGCTCGCCGCGGCGCTCTGATCTTAATCTTCCGGTTACCTTCCGGCGGCCATGGTCGGCCGGCCGCAAGCATTTCGTTAACGAATGCGAAAGCGCGCGGCGAAGTCGCGTCGGCCGACAAGATTTAAGGCGGCAAGATGGCGAATGAGGGGATTGGATAACCCTCCGTTTACCTCAATGCGCTTTAACTAAACCCATGTCGGTCGCGTTTGTTGCGAGTTCCTGAGATGCGTAACTTCGTTCCGTGCCTGCGTTCCCGCCTGATGGTTCGCGTCGCTGCGGTCGCCCTAGCCTCGGGCTCGGTCGCGGCCTGCAGTTCGGACAGTAGCCGCTTCGGCGAAGATCCGTTCTCCAATCCGTTCAAGTCGGCCTCCGCCTCGCCCGCTCCGGCGCAGAGGTCCGAAGGCGACTTCTCCACTGGCGCCGTTCGGCCCGTCCCGGCCGACAGGGTCGAGCGCGGACCGCTGAGCGCTCCGAGCGCGGCCCAGTCCCGGCCGATGTACGGCTACGGCGGCGGCGCCTCTTCCGGCGGCGGCTACCAGTCCTCTCGCGTCGAGCCCCGCTCGACCGGCGCGGTGAGCGCGCCGCGCCCGGCTCCGATGGCCTCGGCCGACTCGAACTGGTCTTCCTCCGGCGGCACCATGATCACCGTCGGCCGCGGCGAAACGGTCCACACCATCTCCGCGCGCTACGGCGTGCCGGCGAGCGCGATCATGAAGGCCAACGGCCTGACCACCGCCAATATCGGCGAAGGCCGCCAGATCATGCTGCCGACCTACTCGGCCTCGGCCGGCGGATACCGGGCCGCCGCAGCGGCGCCTGTCGCGCCGGTCGCCTCCGTCGAGCCGAAGGCCTTCGGCGCCCGGGCGGTCGCGCCGGCGCCGCGCGCCGAGATCGCCGTCGTCGCCCCGAAGCCGGTCGCGCCCAAAGTGACGGTCGCGGCCGCCGCGCCGGCGGTCGACGCCAAGGTCAAGATGCGCTTCGAGCAGGGCGCGCAGCCCAAGGGCTTTGAGGCCAAGATCGCCGAGCCCAAGATCGCCGAACCCCGGCCGGTCGAGATCAAGACCGCCCAGGTCCGCGCTCCCGAGGTCAAGGTCGAGGCCAAACTGCCCGACGCCAAGGCCAAGCTTCCGGCCGTGAAGTCCGAGCAGGCCTTCGCTGCGGCCCCCGCCAAGGTCCAAGCCCCGGGAGACGACAACGTCAAAACGGCGGCCCTGAAGGTCGATCCGGCCCCGGCGGCCGAACCGGCCGGCCCGTCTTTCCGCTGGCCGGCGCGCGGCCGCGTCATCTCGGCCTACGGCTCCAAGTCCTCCGGCGCCTCCAACGACGGCGTGAACATCGCCGTGCCGGAAGGCACCGACATCAAGGCCTCCGACGACGGCGTGGTCGCCTACGCCGGCAGCGAGCTCAAGGGCTTCGGCAACCTCGTGCTGATCCGTCACTCGAACGGCTGGGTCACGGCCTACGCGCACAACAGCGCGCTGGAAGTGAAGCGCGGCGAGACTGTGCGGCGCGGCCAGATCATCGCGAAGTCCGGCTCGAGCGGCAACGTGACCTCGCCGCAGCTGCACTTCGAGGTGCGCAAGGGCGCCCAGACGGTCGACCCGATGAAGCACCTGCCCGACGCCTGATCCGTCTGGTGCGATCTGATTGAGATAAAGACCCGGCGACTTCGGTCGCCGGGTCTTTCGTTTTTGCCTAGCCCACGCGTCCCGCCAGATCCTGGATGAACTGCCAGGCGACGCGGCCCGAGCGGGAGCCGCGCGTGGTCGCCCATTCCAGCGCCTCGCGCCGAAGGTCCTCGGGAGAGACTTTCAGCCCGAAATGCTCGGCGTAGCCGTTCACCATCGCCAGGAATTCGTCCTGGCTGCAGCGGTGGAAGCCGAGCCACAGGCCGAAGCGGTCCGACAGCGACACCTTTTCCTCCACCGCCTCGCTCGCGTGGATCGCGGTCGAGCGCTCGTTCTCGATCATCTCGCGGGCGAGCAGGTGGCGGCGGTTGGAGGTCGCGTAGAACAGAACGTTTTCCGGCCGTCCCTCGATGCCGCCCTCCAGAACCGCCTTCAGCGACTTGTAGGAGGTGTCCTCGAGGTCGAAGGAGAGGTCGTCGCAGAACAGCAGGAACGGGAAGGGCGCCGCGCGCAGCAGCGACATCAGCGAGGGGAGCGTCTCGATGTCCTCGCGGTGAATCTCGACCAGCTTCAGCTTCGGGCGGCCTTCGTCGACCATCGTCTGCGAGACGGTCGCATGGGCGGCCTTGACCAGCGAACTCTTGCCCATGCCGCGCGCGCCCCAGAGCAGGGCGTTGTTGGCGGGCTTTCCGCGCGCGAAGCGCAGCGTGTTGTCGAGCAGCGTGTCGCGCGAGCGGTCGATCCCCTTGAGGAGGCCCATCTCGACGCGGCTGACCTGCGGAACCGGGATCAGCCTCCGCTCTGTCGCGCTCCACACGAAGGCGTCGGCGGCCTCGAAATCCGGAGCCTCCAGGCGCGGCGGGGCCATGCGGTCGAGCGTCTCGGCGATCCGCGCCAGCAGGGCGTCTCGGGTGTCCGTCGCCGGCATGGAGTAGAAGGGGTCTGACACGGGGCGAATTCCGCAGGGCAGGGGACTGGAAGCCGCGTAGGTAGCCCTGCGATCGCCGGTCGTCCACCGGCCTCCGTCCCGTGATTTGCTTTCGACGGGGCCGTGGCTATAGTCCGCGCCGCTCGCCGGGGGCCATGCTTCCGGCGCGATGAGACGTCGGCCGGCCGTCAGCGCGCGGGCGTGACGAAGACACCCCCGAAGCGTGGATTAAAAACGATGTTCGTGACGCCAGCCTTCGCCCAAGGCGCCCCGGCCGCCGCCGGCGGCGCGGACTTCATGATCCAGCTGCTGCCGTTCCTGCTGATCTTCGTGATCATGTACTTCCTGATCCTGCGCCCGCAGCAGAAGCGCGTGAAGGCGCATCAGGAGATGATCAAGAACGTGCGCCGCGGCGACACGATCGTCACCGCGGGCGGCATCATCGCCAAGGTGGTCAAGGTCACGGACGACTCGGAAGTTCAGATCGAGATCGCCGACAACGTGCGCGCTCGGCTGTCGCGGGGAATGATCTCCGAGGTCAAGACGAAGGGCGAACCGGTCAAGACCGACGGCGCCTGATATAGACCTCCCGATTCCGGAAGGCCCGTCCGGCCGTAGGCGGCCGTGAAAGCGATCGAACGCATCCATGCTGCATATCTCGAAGTGGAAGACGATCGGGGTCCTCGCCCTCTGTCTGTTGGGCGTCCTCCTCGCTTTGCCGAACGTCCTGCCGAGCCACGTGCGCGACCAGTATCCGAGCTGGTTCCCGGCGCGCACCATCGTGCTCGGCCTCGATCTGCAGGGCGGCGTGCAGCTTCTGCTCGAGGGCGACGCCGACAAGTTCCGTGAGGACCGCCGCAAGCAGCTGCTCGAGGACGTCCGCCGCGTGCTGGTGCGCGACGGCCGCATCGGCACGACCGGCATCGCCCAGAACGGCGATACGGTCCGCGCGACGCTGCGCAACGCGACCGACATGCAGTCGGCGCTCGAGAAGCTGAGGACGCTCGCCGTGCCGGCGACGCAGTCGATGTTCTCCGGCCCCGGGCCGGTCGACGTCGACGTCGCGCAGGACGGCCCGAACGTCGTGACCGCCAAGCTCAACGACCAGGGCCTCGCCGCCCGCGTTCGCGCGGCGGTCGGCCAGTCGCTCGAGGTGGTGCGCAAGCGCGTCGACATCCTTGGCACGACCGAGCCGTCGATCCAGCAGCAGGGCGCCGACCGCATCCTCGTGCAGGTGCCGGGCTACAACGACCCGACGCGCCTCAAGGAAATCCTCGGCACCACGGCGAAGATGGAGTTCCGTCTCGTCGACCAGTCCGTGCCGGTCGAGCAGGCGCTCGCCGGACGGCCGCCGGAAGGGTCGGAGATCCTTCAGGAGGACGTCGGCGGCGGCCAGACCCGGCCGATCCTCGTCGAGAAGCGCGTGATGGTGTCGGGCGCGGACCTCACCGGCGCGACCCCCGGCTTCGACCAGCGCTCGCGCGAGCCGATCGTCCAGTTCCAGTTCAACAATCAGGGCGCGCGCGCTTTCGGGCAGGTCACGACGGCGAACGTCGGCAAGCCCTTCGCGATCATCCTCGACGGCAAGGTCATCTCGGCGCCGCGCATCAACGAGCCGATCACCGGCGGCCAGGGCCAGATTTCGGGCAACTTCTCTGTCGAGAGCGCGAACAACCTCTCGGTCCAGCTGCGGTCCGGCGCCCTGCCGATCGAGTTCAAGATCGCCGAAGAACGCACCGTTGGCCCTGGCCTCGGGCAGGACTCGATCGACGCCGGCACCAAGGCGACGATCTATGCGGCGATCTTCGTCGTGCTCTTCATGTTCGCGACCTACGGCGTGTTCGGCTTCATCGCGAACCTCGCGCTGATTATCCACGTCGTCTTCATCTTCGCGCTGATGTCGCTGCTTGGGGCGACGCTGACGCTGCCCGGCATCGCCGGCATCGTGCTGACGATCGGCACGGCGGTCGATTCGAACGTGCTGATCTACGAGCGCATCCGTGAGGAGTTTCGCTCCGGCCGCAGCATGATCTCGTCGATCGAGGGTGGCTTCAACCACGCCTTCGCGGTGATCATCGATTCCAACTCGACCATGGCCATCGCCGCGATCATCCTGTTCCTCTTGGGTTCCGGCCCGGTGAAGGGTTTTGCGGTGGTGTTCATCCTGGGCATCCTGACCACCGTCATCACCGCCGTGACCATGACGCGGATGATGATCGCGCTGTGGTATCGCAGCACCCGTCCGCAGACGCTGCCGTTCTGAAGGGAGAGGCCAGATGAAACTCCTCCGCCTCTTCCCCGACGATTCGAAGTTCCGCTTCGTCCGCTGGCGCGTCGTCACCTTCCCGTTCTCGGCGGCGGTCGCTGTGCTGACGCTCGTCATCTTCATGACGGTCGGCCTGAATTTCGGCATCGACTTCACCGGCGGCACCCTGATCGAGATGCAGGCGAAGTCCGGCCACGCCGACCTCGCCAAGGTCCGCGAGACGGCGCACGCCTTCAACGCCGGCGAGGTCGAGGTCCAGGAATTCGGGACGGGCGGACAGGTGTCGCTGCGCTTCCGCAGCCAGCCCGGCGGCCAGGAGGCGCAGAACAAGCTCGTCGCCGACGTCCGCAAGACCTTCGAGACCGAATACGACATCCGCCGCGACGAGACCGTCGGTCCGCGCGTCTCTGGGGAACTCGTCCAGGCCGGCACGCTCGGCGTCGTGCTCTCGATCATGGCGGTGCTCGGCTATCTCTGGTTCCGCTTCGAGATGAACCTCGCGATCGGCGCGGTGATCGGCACGCTGCACGACATCGTGCTGACGGTCGGCTTCTTCCTGATCACGCGGGAAGAGTTCAACATGACGTCGATCGCCGCGATCCTGACGATCGTCGGCTATTCGCTGAACGAGACCGTCGTGGTGTTCGACCGCACCCGAGAGCTCTTGAGAAAATACAAGAACATCCCGACGGAAGAGCTTCTCGATCTGTCGATTAATCACACCATGTCGCGCACGGTGATGACCGCCACGACCACGGCGCTCTCGCTGCTCGCGCTGGTGCTGTTCGGCGGTCAGGCGATCCAGGGCTTCGCCAACGTGATGCTGTTCGGCGTCATCATCTGCACCTACTCGGCGATCTTCGTCTCGACCCCGATGCTGATCTATCTCGGGGTGAAGACCTCGGCCCGCGCCGCCGCCGAGGATAAGGCTGACAAGGCCATGCGCGAGGCCGCCCAGCGCCGCCCCGCCGCGCCGACCGCGGGGTAGGGACGGCGATACGCAGGCTATCTCCCGGGCTTGTCCCGGGATCCATTGTCGCGCCGCTTGGGCGATCAGTCGTTGGCGGAAATGGGTCCCGGCACTTTGGCCGGGACGACGGGCGGCGGCTCAATAGATATGAGCGAAAACGTCTCTCTTACGCCGTCTCGCGGGTCGCCCTGATCCATTCCCGCGCCCGCGCTTCCGGGTCGGCGGCTCCGGTCACGTCGTTCACCACCGCGACGACGTCGGCGCCCGCCTTGAGGCACTGGCGGGCGCGATCCGGATTGAGGCCGCCGATCGCGACGAGCGGACGGTCGCCGATCAGCCGCTTCCATTCGCCGATGCGCTCCAGACCCTGCGGGGCGAACGGCATCTGCTTCAGGATCGTCGGCCAGATCGGGCCGAGCGCGATATGGTGCGGGTCGAACGACAGCGCCCGGTCGATCTCGTCGTGCGTGTGCGTCGAGACGCCGAGCTTGAGCCCGGCGCGGCGGATCGCGGCGATGTCGGCGCCGTCGAGGTCCTCCTGGCCGAGATGCAGGAAGCCGGCCTTCTCCTCGATCGCGATCTCCCAGTAGTCGTTGACCACGAGGTCCGCGCCGGCGTTGGCGCAGAGGTCGAGCGCCGTGCGGATGTCGGCGCGCAGCACGTCCGCCGGCTTGTCCTTCATGCGCAACTGGATGAGCCGCGCGCCGACCGAGAGCATGCGCCGCACCCAGTCGGCGCTGTCGACGACGGGATAGAACGGATCGAGACGGTTCATGCGAAGGTCGCCCGGCCGAACACGGGGGTCGAGGGCGCGGCCATGTCGCGCGGCTCGATCGGCACGGCGAGAAAGCCCTCGCGGCCGGCCTCGATCGCCTTGCCGAAGGCGCGGGCCATGCCGACCGGATCGCCCGCCTTGGAAACGGCGGTGTTGAGCAGGATTGCGTCGTAGCCGAGCTCCATCGCCTGCGCCGCATGGCTCGGACGGCCGATGCCAGCGTCGACGACGAGCGGCACGTCCGGGAAATGCGCGCGCAGCGAACGGAGCGCGTAGACATCATTCAGCCCCATGCCGGTGCCGATCGGCGCGCCCCAGGGCATCAGCACCTTGCAGCCGGCCTCCAGCAGCTTCTCGGCGACCACGAGATCAGCTGTCGTGTAGGGGAAGACCTGAAAACCGTCGTCCGACAGGATCTTCGCAGCTTCGACGAGGCCGAAGACGTCGGGCTGCAGCGTGTCGGCGTCGCCGATCACCTCGAGCTTGATCCAGGGCGTGCCGAACACCTCGCGCGCCATCTGCGCGGTCGTGACGGCCTCCTGCACCGAATGGCAGCCGGCGGTGTTCGGCAGCACCTTGCAGCCGAGTCCCTGGATGAGGCCCCAGAAATCCTGGCCTTCGCGAAGGCGACCGGATTCGCGGCGCAGCGACACGGTGACGATCTCCGACCCGGACGCGCGCACGGCGTCGCCGAGGACCTGCGGGGAGGGGTATTGCGCCGTTCCCAGCAGTAGGCGGGAGGAGACCTCGGTCCCGTAGAAGGAAAGCTTGTCCATATTCCTCACCCGCCCTGCCGCGGCGCAACGATCTCGATCCGGTCGCCGTCCTTCAGCGCGCGGCCGGCGCGCGCTGTCGCGGGCACGAAGGCGCCGTTGACCGCCGTCGCGACGACCGCGTCGCCATAGTCGAGCGCGACCAGCGCGCTTGTCAGATCCTCGGCCTCGACCTCAAGAGGCGAGCCGTTGACGATCAGCTTCACGTCCACTCTCCAGTTCGAACACGGCGTCCGCCGCGAGCCGCCCGAAGGTCGGCGACAGCAGGAACCCGTTGCGATAAAGCCCGTTCACCCGCACCACGCGGCCCTCCCGGAGAACGCGCGGCAGGTTGTCGGGAAACGAAGGGCGCACCTCCGCGCAGGTCTCCACGACCTCGGCCTCGCCGAAGGCGGGATGGAGGGCGTAGGCGCCGTTGATCAGTTCGACCGCCGAGCGGGCCGAGATTTTTGCGCGCGAGGCGCTCTCCATCGCGGTGGCGCCGACCATGAAGACATGGTCCGCGCGCGGGATCACGTAGAGCGCGATGCGCGGATGGAGCAGGCGGATCGGCCGCTTGAGACTGATTTCCTCGGTCCGCAGCATCACCATCTCGCCGCGCACGCCGCGAAGATCCTTCAGCGTCTCGCGTGCGCCGAACCCGCGGCAGTCGACGACGGCCTTGGCGTCGATCTCGTCCGGATCGGCCGAGACGCCGAATCGCACGCTGCCGCCGAGGGCTTCCAGCCTGCGTTGCAGGGCGGGCAGGGCGGCGCGCGGGTCGACATGCGCCTCTTCGGGGAAGAACAGCGCGCGATCGAATCGTCCGGCGAGGTCCGGCTCGAGTTCGCCGAGGCGAGCGGCGTCGGCCCATTCGAAATGGTCGGTGCGGCGCGAGAACCGGGTCAGCTCCGCCTGGTCGCGGCGGGAGGCGACGACGAGCGTTCCCTCGACGGAAATTTCGGCGATCTGGCGCGGCCACCAGCCGAGCGCCTCGGGGCCGAGGCGGGCGGCCTCTTCCTCGCCGGTCTCGGCCTCGCACCATGGCGCGATCATGCCGCCGGCGGCCCAGGCGCAAGCGCGCTCGCCAAGGCGCGCGCCACGCTCCAGCACCTCGACGGAGGCGCCGCGTTCGGCCAGTTCGATCGCCGTGACGAGGCCGGCGACGCCGGCGCCCACGACAACAACGCGCATGTCCAGCTCCCTCGGCTCCAGACGCCGTGAGAGGGCCATGGCATGGCTCGGGGACATCTTGCGCCGGCCCCTGCAAAAAGGAGCCGAGCGGTCGTCCGTCCCTTCGCCGGCATGACCCGGATCAGGTTCTAAGGGTCCGGCGCTCGCGCCGTCTCAGCCCGTCGCCGGGCGCCCCTCGGATGTCACGGAACTGTGGTGATGGGGCAGGGCGCTGTCAACCGGCCAGCGCTTGTCCCGGGCCCTCGTCGGCGTTGAGCCGGGACCCAGACACGTCCGCGCTTCAAGGCGATCTGACGGGCGCCGCCTCTGTTGGAGGTGGTCGCGGTTATCGGTTCCGGCTCAAGGCCGGGACAAGCAGCGGCGCCGTCGCCTCACTTCGCCCAGCCGCAGGCCTCGGCGATCTTGTCCCGCACCAGCCCAAATCCCCTCGTCGCGAAGACGTTCTCGCGCGACTCGCCCGTCCCGTCTCTGATCGAGATCCGCAACCTGCCGTCGTCCGGCAGTTTCTTCAGGAACGGTTCGACGCCGTCGTCGAGGAACACCGCCTTGCCGTTGGTCGAGACGTCCCATGGGGCGGTTTCGGGCGGCGCGTCGTCGATGGCGGTCGTGACCTCCAGCTTGCGGTGGGGCATGCCCCAGCCCCCGGCCCCGCCGACCAGAAGCTCCGTCCGGCCGCCAAGGCAGCGGGCGATGAGGTAGCTCGGGTCGTTGGGGTCGGCGCCGGGCGAGGGCGATAGGGCGGTGACGATGCCGCCGGAGCCGGTCGATGAGGGCTCGTAGGTGTAGGTCCAGACCCCGGACTGTGCGCTCTCGGCGCGCGCCTGCGCGGCGAGGAGAACGAGGCAGGCGGCGAGAGCGAGGCGCATGCGGCGGATCCTTGCAAGCGATCCGCGATCTTACGCCCCGCCGGACCGAACGGACGTCGTGTTGCGCCGCGACCTCCGCAGGGCCTAGATCGGCGGAACACAGGATCGCCGATGCCCGCAGCCAACCTCGAGACCGCAGCCGATCCGGAAGAGCTTCCGGAAGCCGGTCCGTTCGACGAGGCGGCGCGCGAGGCGGTGTATCGCGCGATCGAGAGCCGTCGGGACGTCCGCAACGAGTTCCTGCCGACGCCGATCGCCGACGCCGTCCTGAAGCGCCTGCTGGCGGCCGCGCATGCGGCGCCGTCGGTCGGGCTGTCGCAGCCCTGGAGCTTCATCCTGGTCCGCGCGCCGGAGACCAAGCGGCGCGTGGCGGAGATCTTCGGCCGCCGCAACGCCGAGGCCGCCACGATGTTCGAGGGCGAGCGCGCGAGCGCCTATCGCCGCCTCAAGCTCGAGGGCATCGAGACGGCGCCGCTCAACATCTGCGTCGTCTGCGACCGGACACGGGGCGGGCCGGTGGTGCTCGGCCGCACCCACCAGCGCGACGTCGACCTCTACAGCACCGTCTGCGCCGTCCAGAACTTCTGGCTCGCGGCGCGGGCGGAGGGAATCGGCGTCGGCTGGGTCTCGATCTTCGAGCCCGACGACCTCAAACCGGTGTTCGGCCTGCCCGACCATGTCGCCGTCGTCGCCTATCTGTGCGTCGGCCATGTCGACCGCCTGCATGACCGGCCGGAGCTCGAGGCGCGGCGCTGGGGCGCGCGGGCGCCGCTCGCCGATGTGGTGTCGGACGAGCGCTGGGGAGCGGGCTCGCGGCTGTTCGAAGGATGATGTCGCGCATCATGATGCGCCGCCAAAGTTCTGAATTGTAACAGTTATGATCTTTGGCGGTTCGCTTGCGTTGAGATCAGGCGAGCGGTTATCAGCGCAGTGATCGCAGTCCGCGTCGGAGGCGCCACGTGCCGGACGAGAACACGCCGCTGGTCACCGAAGCCGTCGTCGAGGTCGCCAGCCCCGCCGAGTTGATCGTCGCGCTCGGCGATTTCTGGCGCTCGCACGATGTCGAGATCACGAGCGAGCCCGGCCGACTGACCGCGCGGCTCGGCCTTGGGGAGGGCGTGCTCGCGCTCGCCGCGCACGGGCTGACGGCGCGGCTGCTGGGGACCGATCTCGGCGCGCTCGAACTGCTGCGCGGCTATCTCACCGATAGCCTGGAGCGCTTCGCCGGCGAGGGCGGCTCGAAGATCACATGGTCGGGGCACATCCGCGAGGCGAAGACCTTTGCGGATTTCCGCGAGGTGCGGCTCGTCTCGGCGCGCGACGTCGCCCCGCGCATCCGCCGGCTGACCTTCGCGGGCGAGGACGTCGCGCGCTTCGGGTCCGAGAAGGACATCCATGTGCGGATGTATTTTCCGCCGGAGGGGCTTGCCGAGCCGGAATGGCCGCGTCCGGGCCCTGATGGGCGCACCGTGTGGCCCGCCGAGGAGCGCCGCCCGGAGGTCCGCTACTACACGGTTCGCCGCTACGACGCCGCGCGGGGCGAGATCGAGGTCGACGTCGTGATGCACGCCGACGAGGGCCCGGGCTCGGCCTTCGCGGCGCGGGCGACGCCTGGTTCGATCTGCGGCATGGCGGGGCCGGTCGGCCGCAGCGCGCCGGACGCCGGCTGGACGCTGTTCGCCGGCGACGAGACCGCGCTGCCGGCGATCGCGCGGCTGCTCGAGACGATGCCGCGCGACGCGCAGGGCGCCGCCTTCATCGAGGTCGACTGCGCCGAAGACGAGATCGCGCTCGACGCGCCGGCCGCGATGAGCGTGCGCTGGCTTCACCGCCGCGGCGCGCCGGCCGGCGCGACCGATCTGCTGATCTCAGCGCTGCGCGGGGTCGCCTGGCCCGGCCATGACGACGTTTTCGCCTGGGTCGCCTGCGAATACGGCGCCTCGAAGCTCATCCGAAAACACCTGCGCACGGCCTGCGGCCTGCCGCGCGAAAAGCACCTCGTCGTCGGCTACTGGGAGCGCGAGGTCGCCGAGGCCGAAGCGGCCTGAGGCGGCTCAGTTTTCCGCGACGAACCGGATCTCGTCAGCCGCGAAGAACCGCTCGACGAGGTTTGGCGCTGACCCCTCGCGGTCGACGATGAGGAAGTCCTGTCGGTCGGCGATGGTCAGCACCGGGAAATGCCAGACGCCGGGCGCGTAGTTCACGCCCTGATCGCCGCGCGCAAGAAAACAGCGGAGCGTCGTAAGGTCCGGCTTGTCGCCGCCCTCGGCCACGACGACCAGCCAGTCCTCGCGCGAGAGCGGGTAGAAGGCCTGGCTCGCCAGCGGATGCTTCTCCAGCATGTCGATCGCGATCGGGCGCGGTCGGCGCCTCGCCTCGAAGATCGAGACGCATGTCCGGCCGCCCTCGCCGATCGCGACGTGCGCGAGGTCGTGGCGGCGAAGCGCAAAACCCTGGTTGATGACGCGCGTCTCGCAGCCCTCGATCTCGATGACGTCGCCGAAGGGCGCGAAGGCCGCCTTGGTCAGCGGTTCGACAGGAAGCGGCGGCCTGCCGCTCACGCCAGCTTGCCGAACAGGCGAAGGCGCGAGACGCCGCCGTCCGGAAAGATGTTCAGCCGGACATGGCTGATCGGCCCGAGCCTGGCGATCGCGTCCGGCCCAAACCCGTGGATCTTGTCGGCCTCGAGCTTCTGGGGGGCGAGCAGCTCCGGCCAGAACATCGACTGGGTGATCAGCGATTGCTGCGTGCCCTGTTCGACGCGCGCCGCCTGGATGGAGCAGCGGTCGGGAAAGTTGCCCTTGAAATGCGCGGTGTCGACCTCGATCCGGTCGACGACGCCGGGCGCGGCGAGGGCGACGATGATCCAGTCGTTGCCGGGCTCGCGGCGCCGGCGCGTCTCCCAGCCGTCGCCCATGGTGCGGCCGCGGCCTTCGGAGAGCAGGGCCATAACGTTGCCGTAGTGGGCGTCGTTGTAGGCGATGATCCGCCCGCCATGCTTGGCCGCCGAGAGCTCGATCTCGCCGCGGCGCTCTTCGTCGGTCCAGTCGCGGTTCGGCACGCCATAGACGCGCAGCCGCGCGACGCCGCCGTCCGGGTAGATCGAGAGCTTCAGCCAATTCACCGGGTCGAGGTCGCCGACCGGCACGTAGTGGTGGGAGCTCGGCTTGAGCGCCGTGGTGCGCACCAGAGGACGCCAGCGGCCGTTCGGGTCTGGCGTCTCCTCGCTGTAGATAGCCTCGATCTGCGCGGCGGGGGGGTAGTTGCCGGTGAAGTGCGAGGTGTCGATGTCGACGCCCTTCACCACGCCGGGCACGCCGAGCCGGATCAGCAGCCAGTCGTTGCCGCCGTCCCGCCGTCGCCGGGTCTCCCAGCCGTCCATCCATTTGCCGTTGTCGTCGAAGACGTCCGGCTTGAAGACGGCGGGCCCGTCTTGCAGGACGCGCTCCTTGGCGGCGAAGAACTCGTCCGACGCGAGTACGGCCGTCGCGCCCATCAGCGGCGAGGCGAGGTTGACGTAGTCGCAGACGAAATCGGGAACGTTCGGGTCGCGCATCTTTTATCGGGTCGGCTCAGGAGGATGAGGGGCGCCTGGCGCGTGGCGTTCTTGGTCTCGAACCTTGCACGGGCGGGCGTGGCCGCGATAGTGCGCAGGCCCGCTCGCTTCGCTTGGCCGCAAGTTCTGGCCGCAAGTTCTGGCCGCAAATTCTCGGGACGCCCGATGCCCGCAGACAGCGCCTATCCGCGCGACATGCCGGGCTATGGCCCGACGCCACCGAAGCTTCGCTGGCCGGGCGACGCGCGGGTTGCGATCGGCATGCACTGCCGGCGCCTCGGCCGGCCCGGCCGCATCGGCGCTGACGTGCTTCCTTGACCACGTCATGGCGCACGACAAGGCCTGGATCTGCCGGCGGATCGAGATCGCCCGGGCCTTCATGGAGCAGGTCCCGGCCTGAAAAGGGCAGCGCCTGCTTTCTCTCACCACCAGGGGAGGAGGACGTTCAGTCGTACCGCTCGAGGTTCCACGCACCGCTGGCGATCATCGCCTCCATGACCGCCCAGTCGGTCTTCGAGTCGATGTTGTGGCTGCGCTCCTCCGGCATGACGAAGGGCAGCGTCGCCTGCGGCAGGAATCGCTTCTCGCGCCGGAACGCCTCGATGGAGATCAGGTAGAAGGCGCCGTTCGGGCGGTAGGGCTGGGGCAGCGACTGGCGCGGACCCTCGAAACCCTCGCCCATATAGGCGACGACCCGGCCGTCCTCGATGCGCTTCAGCTTTTCCGGCCGCGGCTCGTCATGCGCGACCAAGCTGACCGAGGCCTCCGCGTCCGAGGCCTCCAGCGCGGCGCACATCGCGTCGAGATCGGCGAGGCGCCGGAACGGCGAGGTCGCCTGCAGGATCAGGAGATGGCCGTCCGAAATCCCGTTCTCGGCGAGCACATGCTCGACGACGGCGGCGGTGGTCGCCGTATCGTCCGCAAGATGTGCGGGCCTGAGCGTCGGAGCGGCGACGCCGCGGCGGGTCGCGATCGCCTGCATGTCGGGATCGTCGGTCGTGACGATGGTCCGATCGATGCGTGGCGACGCCAGCGCGAACCTGATCGCGCGTTCGAGCAGGCTGTCGCCGCCCGCGACCGGGCGGATGTTCTTGCCCGGCACGCCCTTCGAGCCGCCCCGCACGGGAATGATCGCGGTGAGGGGCCCGCCGCGGAGCATCAGTAGGTGAGCATCTTGTCGATGGTGAGCGGGCAGGTCGCGAGCACATCGGCGATGCGCTTTCCGGCGTAGCCGTCGCCGTAGATCATGTCCGTCGGCCGCTCGGTCGCGCTCCAGACGTCGCGGATCGCGGCCGTGATGGCGTCGCGGCCGTAGTCGACATCGCGCACGTTCCGTCCCCGGTCCCGCCCGCGCTGGCGGCTGCCGATATTCACGGCCGGCACGCCGAGATAGGCGCATTCCCGGATCGCGACCGAGGAGTTGCCGATGATCCCGCGGCTGTGCAGCAGCACGGCCAAGAAGTCGGCCGGGTGCATGTTGCGGTAGAAGTGGACCTGCTTCAGCCGTCCGTGCTCGCGGGCGACGCGGATCGCCTTCGAGGTGCCGTCGGATCCGGCGTCGACGTTCGGCCAGAACCAGAGCGCCGGCACGCCCGCCGCCTCGACCGCCTCGATGGTCTCGACGGTGTGCCGATGGCTGTCCTCGTATTCGGTCGTGACCGGATGCTGCATCACGACGACGTAGGGCTTGGTCACGTCGACGCCGGCGCCGACGCCGGAATAGCGCGCGACGATCTCGGCGACGTCGCGCTTCTCCTCGATCGCCTCGCGGGCAAGGTCGATGGAGGGGCAGCCGGTGACGTAGACGCTCTCGGGCCGCTCGCCGAGCTTCTCGACCCGCACCCGGGCGCTCTCGCAGGAGACGAGATGGATGTCGGCGAGCTTGGTGTTGGCGTGGCGGGTCTTCTCGTCGATCGAGCCGGTAACCTCGCCGCCCTGCACATGGGCGAGCGGGATGTTCATGTAGGCGGCGGCGATCGAGGTCGCGACGGTCTCGTAGCGGTCGGCGATCGTCACCACGACGTCGGGCTCGAGGTCGTTGAACACGGTCGACAGCTCCGCCATGCCTAGCCCGGTCGACTTGGCGGAGGTGACGAGGTTCTCGCCCTCGACGATCATGTAGACCTTGCGGTCGACCCTGAAGCCCTCGGCCTCCATCACCTTGACGGCGGCGCCGTAGCGATCGAGCAGGGCGGAGGCCGCGACGACGAGCTGCAGCTCGAGGTCCGGATGGTCGCGGATGGCGGCGAGCGCCGTCTTGATCCGCGCATAGGAAGGCCGCGCAGTCACGACGACGCAGATCTTACGCTTCATGATGCTGCGAAATCCTCGAATTTGAGCGCGGCGTCGCGGACGACGTCGCGGGCGAGCCGCCGGCCGACGAGGGCGTCGACCTGCGCCGCGGGAATGCCCGAGCCGGGTTTCTTGAGGCCAAGGTCCTCGCGAGAGACGACGGCGCCGGCCTTGAGGTCGCGCGCCGCGACCACGCTCTTCAGAAAAATGTCGCGCATGCCGGCGACGTTCGGGTCGAGCGTAGACTTGTCGAGCGGGGCGGCGCGCATGCGCTCGATGAAGTGGATGCCATCGACGATCTGGCGCAGCTCCTGCGGCGTCACCGAGGCGACGACGTCCGGGCCGAACATCTCGCGGCTCATCGTCAGATGGACCTCGACGATTTCGGCGGAAAAGGCGGCGGAGGCCGCGAGCGCCGGGAAGATCGTGCCCGAATGGTCCGACAGGCCGACCGCCGAGCCGTAGCGCTCGCGCAGCTCGCCAAGCA
The DNA here is from genome assembly GCA_902168115.1 of uncultured Methylopila sp. Lineage (GTDB taxonomy): Bacteria > Pseudomonadota > Alphaproteobacteria > Rhizobiales > Methylopilaceae > Methylopila. The sequence continues at coordinate 121,367 of CABHPB010000080.1, forward strand.
CGTTGAGGCCTATCGCCTCCGGCGGGGAGGGGTAGCGCGTCGTGCACTGGAAGGTCGCGAAGGGAGATCCCGTCGCGCGCACCACCGCGACGGCGTCGTCGATCTCGGAGAGCGGGCTCATGCCGCTCGATAGCATGATCGGGCGGCCGTCCTTCGCCATCTCGCGGATCATCGGCAGGTTCGTCAGCTCGCCCGAGGCGACCTTCCACGCCGCCACGTCGAGCCGCCGCAGCAGATCGACGGCCTCTCCGGAAAACGGCGAGGAGAGGAAGACAAGGCCCATCTCGTCGGCGTGGCGCTTGAGCTCGGCCCACTGTTCGGGCGTGAACTCCATCCGCTTCCAGTAGTCGTAGCGGGTGGCGTCCTGCTTGGAGAATTTTACGCGCCACGGCTCGGCCGCGGTGCTCTCGGCGCTCGCGATGTGCGTCTGGAACTTCACCGCATGGGCGCCGGAGCGCGAGGCGCAGTCGATATAGGCGTGGGCCTGGCCGAGGCTGCCGTCATGCGCCTGCGCGATCTCGGCGATGACGGCGCAGGTCGCGCCGGCCTGCGGCCAGGCGAGCCAGTGCGGGGGCAGGGGGTCGGTCACGCGAACTCCGTCGGCGAACGGTCAGGCGGGCGTCAGCCTGTACATTCTGTCCGACATCTCCTGCACCTTCGGCGCGCGGAAGGCCAGAGCCTCGGCGAAGAACCGCACGCGCCGCTCGATCTCGGCGACCGGCGTCGGCGGGAACTTGTGGCCGTAATAGGCGGGGTTGACCGAGGAGCCCACGACGTTCCGCCGGCGATGCTGGCTGAAGGCGCGGCGCAGGACGTCGACACGGCCGGCGATCCTGCGCTGCAGGGGCGGGCGCGGCGTCGCGGAGGCCAGCATCGCCTCGAGCGCGTTCACGACGCGCTCGCTCGCGGTCGGGCCGTCGCAGGACGCGATCAGGCCCGCGAGCGCCGTCCGCGCCTCCTGCGGCGGCCGGTCGGTCAGATCGGCGTCCGACAGCATGGCGATCAGTTCGTCCCCGCTGCGCGCCTCCAGCCCGACCACGCGCGGCTGTGGGATCTCGTGCTCCTCGGAGACCACCGGCCGGTACGAGATCGCGGCGCGTCCTAGCAGCGCGGCCTCGATCGCCGTCGTGCAGCCGTTGTGGACGATGTGTCCCGCAGCCAGCAGCCAGGGCAGCAGCTCGCTGTCGTAGCGGACGACGGCGCCGGGAAGGCCCGCGATCGCGGCCGCCCAGGCGGCCGGCCGCTCGTCCGGATGGGGGCGGATGACGATGCGTCGTCCCGGAAACCGCTCTGCGATGCGGGGCAGGGCGGCGACGATCGCCTCGAACAGCGCCAGGCGGTGCTGGAGGTACGGCACGCCGAGCCGCGTGCGGGCGTCGACGACGGAAAGGTCGCGGCCGCCCTCGCCCGCGCTGCCTCGGCCGAGTAGGTCGTTAACGGCGCCGAAGTTTGAGTTGACCAGCACGAAATCGCCGAACTCCTCGCGCAGCTCCGCGGCGCGCGCCGCATAGCGCGCGCGAAACTCCGGCCGCAGCAGGTCCGCGCGGGGATTGCCGGCGAGCACGATCTTCGCGGACGAGGCCGCGAGCGCCGGCTCCAGAGCTTCCGCCTGCTGCCGCCCCCAGGCGAACAGCGTCTCGACGCCCGCGAGCGCCGGAGGGCTTGCGCGCCGGGTCCGGTAGCTTCCGGGCGTCAGCCAGACGAGGCCCTCCTCGTCCCAGGCGGCGACGCGATGGCCGAGATTACGGGCGGCGGTGATCGTGCGGTCGCTGGAGCGGTGAAAGTTCGGCGACAGGAATATCCCGCGCTCCAGCCGCGCCAGCGCGACGTTGACATGGGCCTTGACGCCGACCGTCGCGGAAAAGCCGCGCTGGGCCGCATGGACGGCCAGCAGAAGCTTGGCGTCGAGCTCGCGGGCGGCCGTCTCGACCGGCAGGATGACGTGGGGCGCGACGCTCATGCGCGGCCCGCGCAGAGGTTCGGGGCTTGCCACGGACCACAACGGCGTGGATGAAGGGCGCGCTTTTCCACGCCCCGCCGCGACCACGCCGGCGCCGCGCGACCAACCGGGCCGAACGCCCAAGCTTCCCGGACCGTCCTGTGACCGCCCCCGACCATCACGCTTCCCTGCTCTCGAAACTCGAAGCCCGTCAGGCCCGCGCCGGCGTCGTCGGCCTCGGCTATGTGGGGCTGCCCCTCGCCGTCGCGATCGTGCGCGCCGGGTTCTCGGTAACCGGGTTTGATGTCGATCCTGAGAAGGTCACGGAACTGTCGTCCGGACGTTCATACATCAGCACGATCCCGTCCGAAGGCGTTGCGGAATCAATGGCCACCGGCCGGTTCGAGCCGACCGCCGATTTCGCCAAGCTCGGCGAATGCGACGTCATCGTCATCTGCGTGCCGACTCCGTTGACGAAGTATCGCGAGCCGGATCTGCGATTCGTCGAGGAGACCGGGCGCACGATCGCCAAGACCCTGCGGCCCGGCCAGCTGGTCGCGCTCGAGTCGACGACCTATCCCGGCACGACCGACGAAGTCTTGAAGCCGCTGCTCGAGGCCTCGGGCCTCAAATGCGGCGTCGACTTCTTCCTCGGCTTCTCGCCGGAGCGCGAGGACCCCGGCAACGCCCATTTCGAGACTGTGACGATCCCGAAGGTGATCGCCGGCGACGGACCGAAGGCGCTGCAGCTGATGAGCGCTTTCTACGGCGCCGTGGTGAAGCAGGTGGTGCCGGTCTCGACCAACGCCACCGCCGAGGCCGCCAAGATCACCGAGAACATCTTCCGCGCGGTCAACATCGCGCTGGTGAACGAGCTCAAGGTCGTGTTCGACGCCATGGGCGTCGACATCTGGGAGGTGGTGGACGCCGCCAAGACCAAGCCGTTCGGCTACATGCCGTTCTATCCGGGCCCCGGGCTCGGCGGCCACTGCATCCCGATCGACCCGTTCTACCTCACCTGGAAGTCGCGCGAATACGACCTACCGACCCGGTTCATCGAGCTCGCCGGCGAGATCAACACGGCGATGCCGCGCTATGTCGTTGAACGCTTGGCCGAGGCGCTCGACCGCCGGCTCGGGATCGCGCTCAGCCGCGCGAAGGTGCTGGTGATCGGCCTCGCCTACAAGAAGAACGTCTCGGACGTGCGCGAGAGCCCGTCCTTCAAACTGATCGAGCTGATCGAGGAGCGGGGCGGGGCGGTCGAGTTCCACGATCCGCACGTGCCGGCCGTGCCGATGACGCGCGAGCACGCCGAGCTTTCGGGCAGGGTCTCGACGCCGCTGACGGCGCAGACGCTCGGCGGGTTCGACGCGGTGCTGATCTCGACGGACCATGACGACGTCGACTACGCGTTGATCGCCGAGGGGGCGAAGCTGGTGGTCGACACCCGCAACGCCATGGCCAAGCGTGAGCTGCCGATGGACAAGGTGGTTCGGGCCTGACGGCGGCTTCCGCCTAAGCCGGGTCCCGCAGCAGCCCCGAGGCCAGCAGCCTGAACGTCTCCACGGCCTTCGGAAGCGTCGCCTTCGGATCGTCCGCTGCGGCGATCCAGAGCGAGGCGTTGAGCGCGAGGCCGTTCAGCATCCGCGCCGCGGCCTCGGCGTCGACGGGTCTGAACGTGCCGTCGTCGATGAGCGCCTGGACCGTCCTCATGGTCGTGTGAAGGCAGCCGGTCTGGTTCGGCCATTGCGACGGGTCGCCGAGCACGGCCGGTCCGTCGAGCAGCATGATGCGCTGGACCTCCGGCTCGAGAGCCATCTCGATATAGGCGACGCTCTCGTCGAGCAGACCGAGCCACGGGTTCTCGGCCTTGGCCCGAACGGCTCGCATGCGCTCCAGCATCTCGGCGTCGATCTGGTCGATCACGGCCTGAAGCAGGCCCTTCTTGTCGCCGAAGTTGTGATAGAGCGCGCCTCGCGTCAGGCCCGCCTCGGCGGTGAGATCGTCCATCGCCGCCGCCGCGTAGCCCTTCTGCGCGAAGGCCTTGCGGGCGGCGCGGACCAGTTTCGCGCGGGTCTCGTCGACCATTTCGGAACGGCGTCTGGCGACCATCATTGCACCTGAAAATCACATACGTAGCGTATGCCAGTTGACATACGCTGCGTATGGGAACATGTAGGCGCATACGGAGCGTATGTCCATTGCGGCTCCGGATGACAGCTCAGGCGGATCTGAGATGCGCGGAACGGCGACCCCTCGCTGATCGCAGCCGTGCGCCCGTCGTCCGCCGCTCGAACCCTTGAGGAGAAAGACCATGGCCAAGCGCGACGGCGTCGCTTCCGGCGCCCAGAAGGCGCTCAACGACCACTACAGCTACTCGGCGGCAGTCCGCGCGGGCGACTTGCTGTTCGTCTCCGGGCAGGTCGGGAACCGTGCTGACGGCTCGCCCGAGCCAGATTTCACGAAACAGGTCGAACTCGCCTTCGAGAACCTGAAGACCGTGCTCGCCGACGCCGGCGCGAGCCTCGACGACATCGTCGACGTGACGACCTTTCACACCGACCCTGAAGCGCAGTTTCCCACTGTGATGGCGGCCAAGGCCAAGGCGTTCGACGAGGCGCCCTATCCAAACTGGACCGCGGTCGGGGTCAACTGGCTCGCCGGCTTCGACTTCGAGATCAAGGTGATCGCGCGCGTGCCGGCCTGACGGCCGCTCGACGAGCTACTCCGCCGCCGCCTTCTCCGCCGCGCCGCCCTCGACGCGGAACGCTGCGCGGCCCTCGGCCGTCATCAACGCGCCGACCGGCCTGCGCTCGGCGGCGAAGAACGCGTTGTGGAACAGCTCGAGGTTGATCTGGCGCAACAGCTCCTTCTTCGAGCGCGGGGCGCCGGCGCCGACGAGCCTCGGCGCCTCGAACAGTTCGGGGCGCCACAGCGCCGGCTCCGCCATCGCCATGGCGTAGTTGCGGGTCCCTTCCTTCTTCACGTTGGTGAAGTCGCCGATCTCGCGCTCGGCGAGGCTCCGCATCAGGCGCTTGCCGTATTCGCCGTTGGCGTGCGGGGCGGCTTTCCAGCGCATCGGCAGGTTCGCGGCGAAGCCGACGAGGTCGAGGTCCAGCATCGGCGTGCGGAGCTCGACCGACGCCATCATCGAATAGGCGTCGGAATGCGGCAGTACGCAGGTCTGCAGGAAGGTCGTCTGGTCGTGGATCAGCGTCGCCTGGGCCTGCCGCTCGGCTGCGTCCGAGATCGGCGAAAGACGGTCTAGGATTTTTTCGCGGATGTCGCGCTGTCCGGCGAGATAGGTCTCGACGCCCGGTCCCGGCGTCGCGCCGACGAGATCGCCGAGATCGTCGAGGGTCGGGTCCTTCGCGAAGTAGTCGCGATAGTGGATGTAGCCGCCGAACACCTCGTCGGCGCAGTCGCCGCCCATCAGCGCGATGACGCCGTTGCGCCGTGCGGAACGGCAGAGGCTCAGCATCGACGGCCCGCTGTTCCAGCGACTCGGCGCACGTGCATAGCCGACGAAGGAGTCGAGCTCCGTGACGAAGTCCGCCTTGTCCTGCGTGATCAGATGCGCGGTCGCGGAGCGCTTCTGGAGCAGCCGCGGCACCACGTCGAGCGGAATGGTTTCAATGCCGGGCGAGAGTTTCGTGAAGGTCTGGAGCGCGCCGCTTTGCGCCTGGGCCAGCCAGAACAGCAGGCTCGAATCGATGCCGCCCGACAGCAGCACGCCGACCGGCACGTCCGCGACGAGGTGCCGCCGCACCGACTGGTCGAGCAAAGCGAGCAGCTCGTCGAGCAGGTCGTTTTCCGAGGCGCGCACGAGCGCGTCGTAGCGGTCTGCGTCGAACAGGTCCCACGGCGCGAAATAACGCTCGGTCGCCGCCGGGCCGCCCGTCCGGCGCAGGATATGTCCGGCGGGCAGCATCGCGACTCCCGCGAAGAAGGCGCGATCGGGATGGTGCATGCCGCGCGTGCCGGTCTCGCCGGCTGTCGCGAGATAGAGCGCGTATGAGGCGAGGTCCGGCTGGCGGCTTCCGATGACGTCGGCGACGGCGAGCGGGTCCGAGGCGACGACGAGGCCGCGCGGCCCGTCGCTCCAGTAGAGCGGCTTCTGTCCGAAATGGTCGCGTGCGGCGAGGGTCTCGCCCGTCGCCGTGTCGTGCAGCACGAAGGCGAACATGCCGCGCAGCCGCGGCAGGGCTGCCGCGACGCCCCAGCGGACCAGCGCCTCGAGCAGGACCTCGGTGTCGCTGTGGGTTAAAAACCGTGCGCCTGCGCGCTCCAGCTCCCCGCGCAGCTCGACGTGGTTGTAGAGCTCGCCGTTGTAGGTCAGCGCGTAACGGCGGGAGGCGTCCCAGAACGGCTGGTCGCCGGCCGACGAGACGTCGATGATCGACAGCCGAGTATGGCCGACGACGAAGCCCGGATGGGTCTCGACGGCCTGATGGTCGGGGCCGCGCTCATGCTGGCGCGACAAGGCGCGGGCGTAGGTCTCGGCCGGTGCCGGCGCGTCCCGGAAGGCGTGGAAGAAGATGCCGCACACGGGCGCGCTTTCCTTGAGGCGATGCCTTCGTCCCCGCGTGCGGAGGTCAGTCCATCTTCCTGAAGATCATGTGGTAGCGGCCCGAGAACAGTTCCTCGGCGCTGACGTCCGGCCAGTTCTCGGCCACCAGCCCCCAGAAGTTCTCGACGGACTGCGTGAGCGAGTAGAAGTCCGCGACGTTGCGCAGCGGCTCGTTGACGACGAGCTGCAGCAGGTAGCCGTGGTCGAGCGCGATCTTCACCAGCCGCGACATCGGGGTCCGCGGATAGGCGAGGCCCTCGAAGTAGAACTCGATCATCTGCTCCGCGCGGTCGGCGTGGAACTCCTTGGCGAAGCGCCGGTACTCGTCATCCGTGAGCAGCAGGTGCCCCCACGGGATGTTGGTCGACGAGTAGCGGTGCGGGCCGAGGAACGAAAAGAACGAGAAGTGCTTGATGATAAAGGTCGCGCCGGGGTTCGACGACGCCGCGACCGACTCGAAGATGCCGGCCCAGTCGGAGATGTGGTCGATCGCCTTGGCGTAGAAGATGTCGAACTTCTCGCCGAGCTCGTGGACGTCGTGGCCGCCCACTTTCGCAAAGCGGAACGGCTTTCCGCTCTCCTGCGCGTAAGGCGCGACCGCGGGGCGGATCGAGAAGTGCTGGTCGCCCATCAGGTTCGCGTAGCGCTCGAACTCGAACTTGTCCGGGCACTGCTTCTTGATGAACTCGACCAGCTCGACGAACAGCTCGTCGCGGTCATGGACCTGCCAGCTCGACTTGTGCTCGCCGTCGAGGAACGGGTCGATGCCCCAGGCCGAGCCGAGATCGGAGAATTCGAGCAGCAGGCGCGGGATCATGCCGTTGCCGGTGCCGATGTCCAAAAGGCTCTTGCCCTTGGTCTCGACGCCCGCGCGGCGCATCAGGTCGACGACCTGGTGGACCTGCAGCAGGACGCGGCCGCGCTGGCGCTCGCTGGCGGTGCCGGGGGGAGGACTGTCCCAGTAGTTGGTGCCGGGCGAGGTCGGATTGAGGTAGGGCAGCAGGAAGTCGTCGGAGACCGGCAGCCGGACGCCGTTGTCCTTCACGAAATGGACGATGTCGTTCAAGGCTGGCCTCCGTCGTCGCGACATGTTCCCGACCGTCCGAGCGACCGCCGAACGGCGCCGGAGGTCCCGGACACGACCGGAAACGCGGGAGACATATTCCGAAACGGACGGCGCCTCAACGGCGCCGGGGCGTTCACTTGATGGCGACGAAGCCCTCGAAGCAGATGTACTTCATGATCGTCGTCACGTCCTGGAAGCCGGCGCGGGTCAGCAGGTCGATATTGCCCTGCGTGGAGAACGGCTCCAGCACGCCCTTCAGGCTGCGCGCCTTGGAGACGATTTCTTCCGCGTTGTAGCCTTGGCTGAGCTTGTAGTCGTAGGTGTACATCTGGGTCAGCATGTCCTGGAAGCGCGCGTCGGGCCCGCGCACCTTCTCGAACATGACGAAGCAGCCGCCCCAGTTCAGCGCCGCGTAGATCTTGTCGATCAGCGCCTGCCGCACGGCGGGGCGCACGAACTGGACGGTGTAGTAGGCGACGATGAAGTCGGCCGGCTCGAGCTCGGCCTGAAAGATGTCGTCGGCGACGAAGGAGACGTTGGGGACGCCGAGCTCGCTGCGCTTCTGGTTGGCGCGCGCGACCATTTCCGGCTCGATGTCGAGCCCGATGAAGCGCGCGCCGTCCTTGCCCTTGTTGCGCTCGGCGAGTCGGAACGACAGCGTTCCGGTCGAACATCCGAGTTCATAGACGACGGTACCGGCGCCGACGAAGAAGTCGCTCAGTCCGCAGATCAGCTCATGCCCCGCGGCGTACAGCGGCACCGACTTGGAGACGTGGTCGTCGAAGTGCTGCGCGACCTCGCCGGAGAACGTCCAGCCGGCGTTGCTCGCGACGATGCTGTCTCCGGTCACGTCCTTCATCAGACGTCTCCAAGCAATACATGGGATGGTCTTGGCCGCGTCGAAATAATGCGTCGATGACGGGCAGAAGTTGACGCGACCGCGCCGACGACTTACACGCCCGGCCTCGTCAAATCAACGCCGCGTAGGACTTGGAAGGGACCGATGGCTGGCGCTCGCCGTTTTCCGGTCATCCTGCCGTCCGAGACGCAGCACCGCGAGTTCGACGCCAAGCTGCTGCTCGCCGGCATGCTGGCCGAGCGCGGCCATCCCGTGGTGGTCGGCTCGCGGATGGAGATCCACAACCGGATCCACCGGCTGCCGCGCGGACTCTACCTCGCCAAGGACCTGTTCAAGAGCTCCCGGCGCATGTTCCGGATCATGGATCGGCTCGGCTTCTCCATCGTCGCCTGGGACGAGGAGGCGATCGTCACCGCGGACGCCAAGACCTATCACGAGCGGCGGGTCAATCCGGAGAACCTCAACCGGATCAAGGCGTTTCTCGCCTGGGGCGCGAACAACCGCGTGCTGATCGAGACCGCGCCGGGCTACAGCGGCACGCCGATCTTCGATACCGGCAATCCGCGCATCGACCTGCTGACCGCGCGGGTGCGCGGCTTCTTCGCCCCCGAGGTCGCCGAGCTCAAGGCGCGCTTCGGCGACTTCATCCTGATCAATTCGAACTTCGGCCAGATCAACCACTTCCTCGAAAGCGAGCGGGTGCGGCGCGGGCCGGACGGCGGCTTCGTCAACATGGCCGCCGGCAACCCGGAATGGTGGGACTTCCGCCTGAACGTCTTCGACAGCTTCCTGAAGATGCTGCCGGCGGTGGCGCGCGCGTTCCCGGATCGCAAGATCGTGGTGCGGCCCCATCCGGCCGAGTCGCACGAGGTCTGGCGCGCCGCGGCGGAGAGCCTGCCGAACGTCGAGGTCATCCACGAGGGCAACATCTCGCCCTGGCTGCTGGCGAGCGCGGTGGCGATCCACAACGGCTGCACGACGGGGCTGGAGAGCTTCCTGCTCGGCCATCCCGTCATCGCCTATCGCGCGATCGCGTCCGAAAGCTTCGACGACCGGCTTCCGAACCTCGTCTCCGCTTCGGTGTTCTCGCAGACCGACCTGATCGAGACGCTGGAGCGGTTGTTCGCGGGCGTCGCGCTTCCGGCCCCGGAGCCGGCGGCCGTCGCGCAGCTGGAAAACCAGGTCGGCCGCCTCGACGGGGTGCTCGCCTCCGAGCGGATCGAGGCGCTGGTCGCGCAGCAGGGCGAGGCGTGGGTGTCGCGCCGGGTGAAGGCGACGTCGCGGCTCGCGGGCTATTTCCTCGCCGCGCGCCGCCGGTCGCAGAAGCTGAAGAACGCGCGCATCGCGGGCCACAAGAACAGCGCCGAATATACGTCGCACCGCTTCGCCGGCCTCACCGCGGACGAGGCGAGCGAGCGTCTGTCCCGCCTCGGCGCCGGCCTCGGCCGCTTTGGAGGCCTGCGCGTCCGGCAGCTCTATCCGAACGTGTTCCTCGTCTCGACCTGACGACGACGGACGTTTCGCAGCGGCCTCAAGCGGCTGGCAATTAGTTTCTTTCTAGATCCCGCCGCCGCCGACATGGTCGCGGCCATGACGCAGGATCTTTCGCACCCCTCGCAGCTGAAGCTCGTCTGCGCCGGCGAACGGCTCGAGATCGAGTGGGACGACGGCGGGCGGAGCGCGCTCTCCGCCGCCCGCCTGCGCGCCGCCAGCAGGTCCGCCGGGGCCGTGAGCGCCCGCATCGCCGGCCGCCCCGCGACGGCGTCGGCGGTGACCATCACCGACATCGAACCCGTCGGCGCCTATGCGGTGCGGCTGTTCTTCTCCGACGGGCACGACCGCGGGATCTTTCCCTGGCGCTACCTCCGCGAACTGAGCGCGGCTTGAGGCTTTCCACATGGACGAGATCAAGGACGGCCTCGCCGAGGTCGCATGCGACGTGCTTGTCATCGGCGGCGGCACCGCCGGGCCGATGGCGGCCTACAAGGCCAAGGTCCGCAACCCGAAGTCCCGCGTGATCCTGCTGGAGAAGGCGAATGTGCGCCGCTCCGGCGCGATCTCCATGGGCATGGACGGGCTGAACAACGCGGTGATCCCCGGCTACGCCACGCCCGAGCAGTATGTGAAGGAGATCACCATCGCCAACGACGGGATCGTCGACCAGGCGCCGGTGCTAAAATACGCCCGGAACTGCTACGGGATCATCGAGGAGCTCGACCGCTTCGGCATCCGCTTCCAGAAGACCGAGAACGGCGACTTCGACGTCAAGAAGGTGCATCACCTCGGCGCCTATGTGCTGCCGATGCCCAACGGCGACACCGTCAAGAAGGCGCTTTACCGGCAGCTCCGCCGCGAGCAGATCCTGATCTCGAACCGCTACATGGCGACCCGGCTGCTGACCTCGCGCGACGGCCATGTCGCCGGCGCGATCGCGGTCAACGCCCGCACCGCCGAGTTCCTCGTCGTGCGCGCCAAGACGGTCATTCTCTGCATGGGGGCCGCGGGCCGGCTCGGCCTGCCGCAGTCGGGCTACCTCTACGGCACCTACGAGAACGCGACGAATTCCGGCGACGGCTACGCGATGGCCTATCACGCCGGCGCCAAGCTCGCGAACCTCGAGTGCTACCAGATCAACCCGCTCATCAAGGACTACAACGGCCCGGCCTGCGCCTATGTCGCCGGGCCCTTTGGGGCCTACACGACAAACGCCGAGGGCTCCCGCTTCATCGAGTGCGACTACTGGTCCGGCCAGATGATGCAGGAGTTCTACAACGAGCTGCAGTCGGGCAAGGGCCCGGTGTTCCTGAAGCTCGATCACCTGCACGACGAGACCGTCACGGAGATCGAGACCATCCTGCACAAGGTCGAGCGGCCCTCCCGCGGCCGCTTCCACGAGGGCAGGGGAACGAACTACCGCGAGAAGATGGTGGAGATGCACATCTCCGAGATCGGCTTCTGCTCGGGGCACAGCGCGTCCGGCGTCTTCGTAGACGACCTCGCGCGCACGACCGTGCCCGGGCTCTATGCCGCCGGCGACATGGCGAACGTGCCGCACAACTACATGCTCGGCGCCTTCACCAATGGCGCGGTCGCCGGCGAGGATGCAGCGGACGTCGCGTCGGGCATCGACCTGCCGGAGTTCGACATGGCGGAAGTCGAGGCCGAGCGCGAGCGCGTCCTCGCGCCGACGCGTCGCGAGGACGGCGTCCCGCCGAACCAGCTCGAATACAAAACGCGGCGCCTCGTGAACGACTACCTGCAGCCGCCCAAGGTCACCGCCAAGATGCGGCTCGGCCAGCTGCGGCTGGAGGAGGTCCGGGACGACCTCGACACCAACATGATGGTGCGCGACGCGCATGAGCTGATGCGGAGCCTCGAGGCCGCCTCGATCCTCGACTGCGCCGACATGGCGGCGGCGGCCTCGCTCTATCGCGAGGAGAGCCGCTGGGGTCTCTACCACAACCGCGTCGACTTCCCGGACAAGAACGACGCCGACTGGTTCTGCCACACGCTGCTGTCCAAGAAGGACGGCCGCATGGTCGCCGAGAAGCGCGCGATCGAACCCTACCTCGTGCAGATCGAGGAGCATGAGCGCTCGGCCTATGACCGCCAGCGCATCCTCAAGCAAGCCTGACGGAGCACGATCATGCCGCTCGCCAGTTCGCCAACCACCGTTCCCGTCGTGGTCGACGAGGCAAAGTGCATCGCCGAGAAGGGCTGCACGGTCTGCGTCGACGTCTGCCCGCTCGACGTGCTGAGGATCAGCGAGGAGACCGGCAAGGCTTACATGAAGTACGACGAGTGCTGGTACTGCATGCCGTGCGAGACGGACTGCCCGACCGGCGCCGTCTCCGTCAACATCCCCTATCTGCTGCGCTGACCATGAGCGTGTTCGAGCCGTTCGAGGCCTTCGGCGACGTCGACGAGATCGCCGACCGCCTGCGCGATCCCGATCCGTCCGTGCGGCGCCTGGCGGCGATCGAGCTGGGCGAGACGGCCTCGCCCGAGGCCGTGCCGCTGCTGGCCGCGGCGATCGCCGATCCTGCGCCGGAGGTCCGCCGGCAGGCGGCCCGGGCGCTGGCGGACTTTGATGGCATCGAAGCCGCGCGGGCGCTCGCCTCGGGCCTTCAGGATCCCGACGCCGAAACCGCCGCCGCCGCCGCCGAAAGCCTCGCCGAGCTCAAGGACCCGGAGGCTGCGCCCGCGCTGCTGCCGCTCGTCGACCATGCCGACGCCTTCGTGCGCGCCGGCGCCCTACGCGGACTGAAGGCGCTTCGCTCGCCGGCGGCCTTCGCGCCCGCGGCGGCCGCGCTGCGCGACCCTGCGCCGGAGGCGCGGGTCCAGGCGGTGGGGGTCATCGGCTATCTCAAGCTGTCCGAGGCGCTGCCGTCCCTGATCGGCGCCGCTCGGGACGAGGCGGCGGAAGTCCGGGAGGCCGCGATCAACGCGCTCGCCTTCACCCGCCATCCGAGCGCCGCGGAGGCGGTCGCGGCGGCCCTCGACGATCCGGACTGGCGCGTCAGGGCCGCGGCTGCGGAATCGCTCGGACGCATCGGCGTAGGCGACGCGGCGGCTGCGCTGGTCGGGGCGCTGCGGGACGGGTTCTGGCAGGTCCGCCAGAAGGCGCTGGTCAGCCTCGGAAAGCTCCGCCAGCGGTCGGCCGCGCAGGCGATCCTTCCGCTGCTCGACGAGGAGCTGCCGCTGCTGCGCAAGGAGGCCGCAGCAGCGCTGGGCGAGATCGGCGACGCCGGCGCGATATCCGCGCTCGAGCGCCGCGCCGACGATCCCGACCCGGATGTCCGCAAGACCGCCCGATGGGCGCTGACGCGACTGGGCGGGTAGCGCGGCGGCCGCCTAGCCTTCAGCGAACACCATCTCCTGCAGCCGCTCGGGCCTCAGGATGCGGATGCCGGAGGCGTCCACGGCCACCAGTCCGTCCTTGTGGAACCGCTTCAGCATCATCGTGACCCACTGCCGGGTCGAGCCGACCATGGCGGCGATCTGGTCGTGCGTGACGCGGCGGCGGATGACGATCGTGCGGCCGTCCCGCTCGCCGTGAAGCTCGGCGAGGGTGAGCAGGAACTGCGCGAGCCGCTCGATCACGGAGCGCGTTCCGAGCATCTGCGCCATCGACGAATAGCATTTGCCCTTCGCGACGAGCCCTTCGATCAGGCAGAGCGCGAAGGCCGGCGTCGTCGTCACGAGGTCCTTCAGGGCCGCGCTGTCGAGGTTGAGGATGCGGCAATCCTCCAGCGCGACGCCCGACCAGACATGGCGCCCGCCGCCCGAAATCTCCGGCCCGCCGATGAAATGTCCGGGCGTCCAGTAGGCGAGGGTGATCTCCCGGCCCGAAGGGGCGGAATAGAACACGCGCACGCGGCCGGCCTCGATGATGAAGATGCCCTTGTGCGCGTCGCCCTGCGTGAAGACCGCGTCTCCTGCGGCGACCCGGTACGTCCGGCCGCGCTTCGAAAGCGCCGCACGCTCTTCGGCGCTGAGGCGGTTCAGGAACGTCGAGCCCGCGTCGAGCCCTTCCGTCGACTCGCTGAGGAACAGGGCCGTTTCACCGAGCAGGCCCTCCGCCTGTGCCGGATCGCGGCGCTCCGCGCCGCCCGCTCGGCGACCGTGGTCGGCTGTCAGCGCCTGCAACATGGCGGGTCGGGCCCTTCTGCGCGCGGCCGGAAACTAATTGCTTCGCCGCTTTTGTATCCCGATTAAATTTATAGACATTACAGGGAGTGATGTCGCGCCCTGTTTCGCGATCGGGGCGGCCCGCGACCAACGGCCGCCGCCAGATTTCACCCGACAGGACCGACCATGCCCGTTCGCCTCACCTTCTCCGCGCTCGCGGCCGCCGCCGCGTTCGGGCTGCTCGCGCCGGACGGCGCGGCGGCCGAGACCATCCGCGTCGCGATCGGCACGCAGGACACGACGATCAACTGCGCGACCGGCGGGCTCCTCATCCGCGAGCTCAAGCTGCTCGAGAAGCACCTGCCGCGCGAGGGCCGCTACAAGGACGTCGAATGGGACGTCCAGTGGAAGAACTTCACCAGCGGCGCCCCGATCACCAACGAGATGGTCGCCGGCAAGCTTGACTTCGGCGGCATGGCCGACTTCCCGGGCTCGCTGAACGGCGCGGCGTTCCAGAAGGCGGGCCGCAAAAGCCTCTTCATCACGGTGCTTTCCGGCAGCGTGAAGGGCAGCGGCAACGGGATCGTCGTCCCGGTCGGGTCCGAAGCGCAGTCGCTCGCGGACCTCAAGGGCAAGACGATCTCGGTCCCGTTCGCCTCGACCTCGCACGGCATGCTGCTGCGCGCGGTGAAGGCGCAGGGCTGGACGCCCGACGTCGACGTCAAGATCATCACCCAGGCGCCCGAGGTTGCGGGCCCGGCGCTCCAGGCGAGGAAGATCGAGGCGCATGCCGACTTCGTGCCCTTCGCGGAGCTGTTCCCGTGGCGTGGCTTCGCCCGCAAGATCTACGACGGCTCGCAGGCGGACGCGCCCACCATGCATGGCGCGCTGGTCGACGCCGACTACGCCGACAAATATCCGGAGGTCGTGACGGCCTACCTGAAGGCCTCGATCGAGGCCGACCGGCTGATCGCGGCCGAGCCCGAGAAATACAGCGAGCTGATCGCCAAGGTCACCGGCGTCGAGCCCGAGGTGAACTATCTGTTCCACGGGCCGCTCGGTCTCCAGACCCGCGACCTCAGCTGGAAGCCGGAATACCGGCAGGCGGTCAAGACGTCGATCGAGACGCTGCGGCTGCTGAAGAAGACCGACGCCGACCTCGACGTCGAGACCTTCGTGACCGACCGCTTCATCCGCGAGGCGTTCAAGGCCGAGGGCCTGGACTACGAGGCGCAGCTCAGGAACTACGCCCAGCTTCCGCTGAAGGCGAAGGACGCCGTCTCGGGTCAGGACATCACCGACTTCAGCCGCGTGGCGCAGATCTGGGTCAAGGGCGAGCCGCTGGTCCGCCACTACGCCTCGCCGGAAGGCGCGTTCCGGGCGCTGTCCCAGCTCGAAGGCGACGGCAAGGAGATCCGCGTCGTCTATGCGCAGGACCGCCAGAGCGGCATCAAGCTGTTCGGCGCGCAGGCCTGGTACGTTGCGGACGCCGACGGCAAGCTGAGCGCCTTCCTGCTCAAGGACGAGGCCGAGAAGTGGGCCTCAGCCCACGGCGGCAAGACGCTCGACTTCGCCAGGGCGCGGGCCTTCGTGCTCGCGAGCCGCTGAAGGTGGCGGTCTCCTCGCTCAAGGATGCGGGGCCCGCGCGCGCGGGCCTTCGCGTCGCCTCGGTGCTCGCCTGCCTCGCGCTGTGGCAGGCGGCCTCTAGCGCCCATCTCAATCTCGGCGTGGTGACCTTCGCCAACACGCCCGGACCGGTCGAGGTGGGCGGGGCCGCGGTCGAGCTGGTCCGTTCCTCGCAGCTCGTCCCGCACCTCACGGCGAGCCTCGCGCGCGTCTTCGCCGGCTACGCCGCCGCGGCCGTTCTGGGGGTCGCGATCGGGGTCGCGATCGGGCGCTCGCGCTTCGCGAACGACGTCCTCCTGCCGCCGCTCGAGGTGCTGCGGCCGATCCCGGCGGTCGCCTGGATCCCGCTCGCGGTGCTGATGTTCCCGTCCTCGGAGGGGTCGATGATCTACATCACCTTCATCGGCGCGCTGTTCCCGATCGTGCTCAACACGATCCACGGCGTCGAGACGGTCGACCAGCGCCTGATCGCCTCGGCGCGCAGCCTCGGGGCAGGGCGGGCGGCGATGCTGCGCGAGGTGATCCTGCCGGGGGCCGCGCCCAGCATCGTCACCGGCCTCGCCATCGGCATGGGCACGTCGTGGTTCTGCCTGATCACCGCCGAGATGATCTCGGGCCAGTTCGGCATCGGCTACTACACGTGGGAATCCTACACCTTGCAGAACTATCCCGACATCGTGGTCGGCATGCTGCTGATCGGCCTGCTCGGCATGGGCTCGAGCGCGCTGCTGCGGCGCGCCGGCGAGTTCGCCACGCCATGGCGGCGCGTGGGGCGCGCCCGATGAGCGTGGTCGAAGCCATGCCGCAGGGCCGCGTCGAGATCGACGAGGTGTCGATCATGCTGGGACGCGGGGCGCAATCCTTCGAGGCGGTCCGGAAGCTCAGCCTTTCCATCGCGCCGGGCGAGTTCGTCGCCATCCTCGGCCCGTCCGGCTGCGGCAAGTCCACGCTGCTCGGGGCGCTCGCCGGTCACATCCCGGTCGGCGGCGGGCGACTCCTGGTCGACCAGGCGCCGGTCCGCGGCCCCGATCCGAGCCGCGGAATCGTGTTCCAGCATCACACGCTGCTGCCCTGGAGGACGGCGCTTGAGAACGTCGCCTTCGGCCCGAAGATGCGCGGCGAGCCGCGCGCGCAACGTCTCGCTAGCGCCGCCGAGATGCTGGCGACGGTCGGGCTCTCTGGCTTCGAGAACCGCTACCCGGCGGAGCTGTCCGGCGGCATGCAGCAGCGGGTCGAGATCGCGCGCGTGCTGATCAACCGCCCCCGCCTGCTGCTGATGGACGAGCCGTTCGGGGCGCTCGACGCCCAGACGCGGCTGATGATGCAGTCGCTGCTGCTGGACATCTGGTCCCGCGTGCGGACCACCGTGGTGTTCGTGACGCACGACATCGACGAGGCGCTGTTCCTTGCCGATCGCGTGCTGATCATGACGCCGCGGCCGGGAAGGACGCGCCGCCTGACCGAGGCGTCGTTCCCGCGGCCGCGCGACGTCCAGCTGACCACCGAGCCCGAATTCGCGCGTCTCAAGCGGCAGTGCCTCGACCTGCTGAGGCCGGACGCCGACGACCAGCCGCTGCCGCGACTGACCCCCCTCGGCCTCGCCGCCGCCGGAGAGCCTGAACGCCGCCGGTCCTACTAGCCGCCTGCAATCGCCGTGGGCGAAGCTGGTGCCGCGTGAGGGACTCGAACCCCCGACCCCCTGATTACAAATCAGGTGCACTACCAGCTGTGCTAACGCGGCGCCTCGCCCTCTATAGCGGCCCGTCACGTCGGCCGGAAGAGCGCCGCTCGGGTCAACCGAAAGGCCCCACGGATCGCTCCGCGGGGCCTAGCGTGTCCAACCTCGCCTGAAGGATCAGGCGTGGTCGTAGGTCGTGATGTCGCGGTCCTTGGTCTCCGGCACGAGCAGGATGCCGATGACCACCGTGATCGCCGCGAAGATGATCGGGTACCAGAGGCCGGCGTAGATATCGCCGGTCGAGGCCACGATCGCGAAGGAGGTCGCCGGGAGCAGGCCGCCGAACCAGCCGTTGCCGATGTGGTAGGGCAGGGACATCGCGGTGTAGCGGATGCGGGTCGGGAAGAACTCGACCAGCGCCGCCGCGATGGGTCCGTAGACCGCCGTCACGAACAGCACGAAGATCGTCAGGATGCCGATGATCTTCAGCGACTGCGCGTTGCCGAGCGCGCCGAAGAAGCTCGTCACCTTGACCTTCTCGGCGTCGTTGGCCGCCGGATAGCCGGCGGCGACCGCCGCCTCGCCGATCGTCTTGGCGAAGGTCGCCGCCTCGAACGGAACCTCGGTCCCGTTGACGAGCACCTTCATCGGAGAGCCGGCCGGAGCCTCGGTCTTGGTGTACTTCAGCGCCTGCTGCGAGAGGGTGCGGCGGGCGATGTCGCAGGGCTCGGTGAACTTGCGGATGCCGACCGGGTCGAACAGGTTTCCGCACTTTGCCGGATCCGCCGAAACCTCGATCTTCACCGTCTCGAGCGCCCGCTCATATTTCGGGTTGGCGACCGAGGTGAGCGCGCCGAACAGCGGGAAGTAGCTGAGCGCCGCGATCGCGCAGCCGGCGAGGATCACTGGCTTGCGGCCGATCTTGTCCGACAGCGCGCCGAAGAACAGAAAGCCGGCGGTGCCGATGATGAGCGACCAGGCGATCAGGACGTTCGCCGTCAGCAGGTCGATCTTCAGGATGCTCTGCAGGAAGAACAGGGCGTAGAACTGGCCCGTGTACCAGACCACCGCCTGGCCGACGACGAGGCCGAACAGGGCGATGAGCACGAGCCTGGCGTTCTTCCACTGACCGAAGGCCTCCGACAGCGGCGCCTTCGAGCGGGTGCCCTCCTCCTTCATCTTCAGGAAGGCGGGGGACTCGTTCATCTGCAGGCGGATGTAGATCGAGATCATCAGCAGCAGGATCGAGCCGAGGAACGGAATGCGCCATCCGCCGGTGAGGCCGAAGAACAGCGGGAAGGACGACGCGAAGGCCTCTTCGCCCATCCAGATGCGCAGCGACACGATGACGGCGAGCGAAAGCAGCAGGCCGAGCGTCGCGGTGGTCTGGATCCAGGCGGTGTAGAAGCCGCGGCGGCCGACCGGCGCATGCTCGGCGACATAGACCGCGGCGCCGCCATATTCGCCGCCGAGCGCGAGGCCCTGCAGCATGCGCAGCACGATCAGCGCCACCGGCGCGACCCAGCCGATTGCAGCGTAGCCCGGCAGCAGTCCGACGAGGAAGGTCGAGGCGCCCATGATCACGATGGTGATCAGGAAGGTGTACTTGCGGCCGACGAGGTCGCCGAGGCGTCCGAACACCAGCGCGCCGAAGGGGCGCACGAGGAAGCCCGCGGCGAAGGCGAGCAGCGCGAAGATCGCCTGCGTCGCCGGCTCAAAGGCCGTGAAGAACTGCTTGCCGATGATCGCGGCGAGCGTTCCGTAGAGATAGAAGTCGTACCACTCGAAAATGGTGCCGAGGGAGGAGGCCAGAATGACCTTCTTCTCCTCGCGCGTCATCGGACGCGTGCGCTCCTGCATGGTCGGAGCCGTGCTTGCGACGGACATGGACGTTTCCTCGGTTCCTCCCGCCCGGCGCCAGTAGGCCGGCCCCGGACGTCCGCCGCCGTTTTCCCGGCGGCCTCGTTGCGTTAGCCGTGACCTGACTCGCCGCCCTAAAGCCGGTCGTCCGTCCCGAGGCGCGGTGTCACGTCGCGCCGGCCGCTTGCGCTCCCGTCCCAGTCAAGAAGTCCGCCGGCCCGTCTCCCACGAACCGTCCGGACCCAGAAAAAACAGGGTCCGATCAGACTGCTAGCCCCCTGACACAGAATGTCGCAGAGCCTAGATACAGGCGCCGCGAACGACTCGTCGACAGGACCGCGGATGCGACTTTGGATTAATTATTTAACAAGGTTAACAGCGGCCGCCGTCTTGGGCCTGTCGACCTTAATTCCGGCGCAGGCCGAGACGCTTCGACAGGGGCGGTACTCCATCATTGAGGAGCCACACGATCAGCGTCCCGGAGCAATCACGCGACCCGCCAACCAGGCCGACCGCCAGTGGCGCCGGACGCGCCGGACGCCGGAGCTCCGGACCACGGTCAACGGCCCGGAATCCCGACGTTTTGTTGCGCCGCGCTATGACGCCTACGGCCGCCGGCGGAACGTGCCGGGGCGGCCTGACACGCTCGACCAGTACGGGCGGGCGGGGTTCCATCGTCCGCGTCCCTCGATCGCGCCGATCGGCCCGACGGTCAGATCCGACGCCGCGACCCGCATCAACCAGCTCGCGCCGAGGCGCTGACCGGCTCGAGCGGCGGCTCACGCACAATCTTGTGCATAGCGGCGCCCAGGTCTCGTCGCGAGCCGGAAGTCAGCCCCCGGCCGGCCGTGCGCGGCGCGCGACGTGCAGCGCGATCGCGGCCGCGTTCGAGACGTTGAGGCTCTTGATCGCGCCGGGCATGTCGAGCCGGGCCAGCGCGTCGCAGGTCTCGCGGGTGAGCTGCCTGAGGCCCTTGCCCTCCGCGCCGAGAACGAGCGCGACGCCGCCGTCGCCGAAGGAGGTCTCGTCGAGCGAGGCGGGGCCTTCCGAATCGAGACCGATGCGCGTGAAGCCCCGCTCGCCGAGCGTCTGCAGCGCGCGAGCGAGGTTCTGCACGAGCACGAGCGGCGCATGTTCGAGGCCGCCGCTGGCCGCCTTGGCCAGCACGCCCGTCGCCTCGGGGCTGTGGCGGGCGGTGGTGACGATGGCGTCGACCGCGAAGGCCGCCGCGGTGCGCACGATCGCGCCGACATTGTGCGGGTCGGTGATCTGGTCGAGCACGAGGACCAGTCCGCCGGCGGGGATGGTCTCGAGCGTCGGAATGTCCAGCGCCTCGGCCTCGAGATAGAGGCCCTGATGCACGGCGTCCGGGGTCAGGAGGCGGTCGATCTCTCCGGGGCGGACGATCTCGGCCGCGATTCGGCCGTCGAGCCCGGCCTCCTTCAGCTTGGCGAGCGCGTTTTCCGTGGCGAGCAGCCGGATCGGCCTGCGTCGCGGATTGGCCAGCGCCTCCGCCACGCTGTGATGGCCGTACAGGGCCACGGGACCCTCATGGTCGCGCGGAAACGTCTTCTGCGCTTTTTCGGCGGCGCGCCTGGCCTGCCGGGCGCGCTTGTCGGGCTTTGGAGGACGCATGCGTTCCGATGGCTCACGATCTGGATGGGCGTCCGCATCTCGGCGCCGGCCCTCGCATAGCCTGTCTTTCGTCCGCTTGGCAGAGCGTTTTACGGCGCAGCGTCCCGTCCCTGGCCGGGCGGGTCCGGGAAAGGGACCGGACATCCGGCGAGACGGCTGCGGCTCCGCGGCATGGGCGGCGTGAAACAGTCGCGACGTCACAGGCCGCTGTTTCCGGTTGACCTTTCGCCTCCCGCCCCGCTAAAGCGTGCGCCGCGTCGGGTTGACCGCCGATCGCATGCGTGGAGGGGTGCCCGAGTGGTTAAAGGGGACGGACTGTAAATCCGTTGGCTCAGCCTACGTTGGTTCGAATCCAACCCCCTCCACCAACCCGCCTCGATGCGCTATGACGAGCCGGCCCGCGGGTGTAGCTCAATGGTAGAGCAGCAGCCTTCCAAGCTGAATACGAGGGTTCGATTCCCTTCACCCGCTCCAGCCTTCTCGCGCGCTCCAGACCCTCGCTGACCAGCCGCTAGGTCGTGGACTCATAAGCTCTGAGCCAGAGGCGGGTTGAGGCGAGCAGAACGGTAGCTAGGAAGTTTCTTGCGAGCTTGTCGAAGCGCGTTGCGACGCGTCGGAAGTGTTTGAGCTTGCAGAAG
>CABHPB010000081.1 GCA_902168115.1 uncultured Methylopila sp.
GGAAGCAGCGACTCGATCAGCCGCCACTCCGCTTCGCTCAGATCGTAGCGCGCCATCTAAGATCCTCCCTGGACCTTGAATCAGCGCTGCATGCCACCCGCAACCTTTATGAGTTCAGATCCTAGGCCACCGACCCGCGACGTCTCGACATGGGCGGCATGAGTTGGAAAAAGCGCGCCGATAGATTATGTGCAGATGAAAGCGCGGCTTTAGAACATTTACACGTTTTCTAAACGTTAAATCATGTCGCTGGCGGCGCGCCGCCTGTCAGATGCCGAGACCGGAATGAGCAAGTATCTCGAAGAGCGGGTGACCGACGTCCGCCACTGGACCGAAACGCTGTTTTCCTTCCGCACCACGCGCGACCCCGCGTTCCGCTTCCGGAACGGCGAGTTCACGATGGTGGGGATCGAGGTCGACGGCCGCCCGCTCGTGCGCGCCTATTCGGTCGCGAGCGCCAACTACGAGGACCAGCTCGAGTTCTTCTCGATCAAGGTGCAGGACGGCCCGCTCACCTCGCGGCTCCAGCATCTCAAGGTCGGCGACCCGATCATGGTCGGCAAGAAGCCGACCGGCACGCTCGTGCTCGACAACCTCGCGCCCGGCAAGAACCTCTACCTGCTCGGCACCGGCACCGGCCTCGCGCCGTTCCTGTCGATCATCAAGGATCCGGAAGCCTACGAGCGCTTCGAGAAGGTCATCCTGGTCCACGGCTGCCGCCACGTGCGGGAGCTCGCCTATGGCGAGTTCATCGAGGAGCACCTGCCGAACGACGAGCTCATCGGCGAGCTGGTGCGCGACCAGCTGATCTACTACCCGACCGTGACGCGCGAGCCGTTCAAGCATCAGGGGCGCATCACCAACCTGATGGCGTCCGGCAAGCTGTTCGAGGACATCGGCCTGCCGCCGATGTCTATCGAGAACGACCGCTTCATGATCTGCGGCGGCCCCGGCATCCTCGCCGACGCCCGCCAGATGCTGCTCGACCAGCACTATGTCGAGGGCAACCACGGCGAGGCCGGCCATTTCGTCATCGAAAAGGCCTTCGTCGAGAAGTGACGGAGGCCGGCGCGCCCTCCCGCCCTACAGGTCGAAATCGCCGATCGTCAGCGCGTTCACCGGCGAGATAAGCTGGATGTAGAAGTCCACGACCTTGTCGCCGTTCATGTCGGCGGTGATCAGGATGTCGCGCGTCGGGTCGTCGCCGAAGTGCGCCCAGCGCAACTGGCCCGCCTCGCCCGTGAAGGCCGCGTTTCCAATGAAGCTGAAGTCCTGGTCGCCCTTCAGAATGGCGTTCGCGTCCATCCCGGAAAGGTCGATCAGGTCGTGGTCGCCGCCGTCGTTGAAGTCGGCGATGTTGGCGCCGCTGGAGACGTCGCCCTTGAACAGGAAGACGTCGTCGCCGGAGCCGCCGAAGAGGCCGTCCCGCCCGCCGCCGCCGTTGATCGTATCGTCGCCGTTGCCGCCCTCGATGTGGTTGAAGCCCTCGTCGCCGGTCAGCTTGTCGTCGAAATAGCTGCCCCGCAGATTCTCGAAGCCGGTGAACTTGTCGCGTCCCTCGCCGGTGTTCTGCACGCCCTCCTTGGAGAGCGAGACCTTGACGCCATGGTCGGTCACGCCGAAGGCGAGAGTGTCGTAGCCGTCCCCGCCCTTCAGGACATCGTCGCCGAGGCCGCCCTGGACGGTGTCGTCGCCGGCGCCGCTGACGATCGTGTCGCGGCCGTTTCCGCCGGCGAACTGGTTGGCCTGCGCGTCGCCGGTCAGCTTGTCGTCGCCGTCCCCGCCATAGATGCCCTCGATCGAGATCAGCTTGATGGTCTCGCCGCCGCCGACCTTTTGGAATCCTGTCTCGCGGAGGTCGATCTCGAGATCGGCGGCATTGCCGCTGTAAGTGGACGCCACAGTGTCGAGCCCGGCTCCGCCGTCGACGACGTCTCTGCCGCTGTCGAGGCCGATGACGTCGTTTCCGTCGCCGCCGAACAGCCTGTCGTCGCCCTTGCCTCCGACCAGCGCGTCGTCGCCGTCGCCGCCCTGCAGGAGGTCGTTGTGCTTCCAGGCGAGCATGAAGTCGTTCCCGGCTGAGCCGGTGATCTCCATCTTGCCGAGGAGATCATAGAACTCCTTGGCGGTGTCGAGGCTCGCGAGCTTCGACGCCTTGATGTCGATGTCGGTGATCGTCGCCTGCAGATCGTCCCCGACGACGATTGAGCAGCTGGTCACATGGCCGTCGGTCGGCCGCCCCTTGCCGTCATATTCGAGGTCTTCTCCCTCGAAATAGAGAGAGACCCGCTGGGCGCCGGTGAGGACGTAGGTGGTCGAGGACCCGTCCCTGACCAGCCCGCGCCCGAACATGAAGAACGGCGCATAGGTCCCGGAGTTCTGGTCGAGGGGATCGTCGAGCTGCGCGTATGTGATCGTCGACATGAGTTCCCCGCACAGCCAAGAGGTAAGCTGGCGGGGAGCCTCGTCCTAAAGAAGACCAAAATCAATCCAGAAAATGACCTCCGGATCGGATCGACTTACGCCAGCGTTTCCTCGGCGATCTGCCGGACGCGCCCGAACGCCGCGACCGCGGCGGCTTCTGCGCGCCTCTCCTCGGCCGGCGTCAGTTCGGCCCTGTCGAGCGCTTCGGTGAACCGCCGCCAGTTGAGGCCGCGGCCTTCCGGATGGGCCGCCAGATGGCGGGCGCCGGAATCGGCGCCGAGACCGAGCTTTTCGGCCGCCTTGAACAGGAAGGCAGCGCCGAGGCTCGATCCCTCCGCGACATAGAGCCAGCCGAGCGCAGAGGCGGCGTCCTTCGGGTCGAGCGCGGACGGCTCGTCGGCCGGGCGCGCCGCGCCGATGTCGGCGATGTCGCGGTCGATCTCCGCGAGCTTCGCGCGCTCCGGAAGGTCGGGCACGAGCGCGATCAACGCCGGCTCGCGGTAGAGCGGCGCGATCTCGGCGTGGAAGCGCCGCTGCATGGCGAGAAACAGCGCGTAGCGCCCGCGGCTCGAGAACAGGTCGGCGCCGGACATGCGGGCGTCGAGCGCCTCGTGCAGGTCCCCGGTCGCGGCCTTGAGCCGCTTCGCCCGGCTCTCCGCCCCGGCGGTGGCGTC
The DNA here is from genome assembly GCA_902168115.1 of uncultured Methylopila sp. Taxonomy (GTDB): domain Bacteria; phylum Pseudomonadota; class Alphaproteobacteria; order Rhizobiales; family Methylopilaceae; genus Methylopila. Next base: position 3,099 of record CABHPB010000081.1, read on the forward strand.
GGCGACGGCTTGGATGTCGGACATGTCAAAAATCCCCGATAAAGCGTCCGCCGCGACTGCGCCGCGGCGGACCGGATCGCGACTTCGGACCGGCGATCAGCCGAACAGGAAGTCGCTCTTGTGGAGTTCGTCGAGCGAGGTGTCGACAAGGGTGAGCTTCGAGCCGTCGTCGAACTTGATGACGACGTTGTCGCCCTTCTCCTTGGCGGCGTCCATCACCTCGGCGAAAGAGGAGAACTGGCCGGCGTGGAAGTCGATCACGTCGCCCTTGCCCTTGCCGCCCTCGAAGTCGAGGATCTGGTCCTTGCCCGAGCCCGTGGCGAAGACGAAGACGTCGTTGCCCTCGCCGCCGGTCAGCTTGTCGTTGCCCGCGCCGCCGTTGATCTTGTCGTTCCCGGCGCCGCCGTCGAACTTGTCCTTGCCCTCGCCGCCCTTCAGCGTGTCGTCGCCGCCAAAGCTGACGAAGGCGTCGTTGCCGCTGCTGCCCTGGAAGGTCAGGTCCTGGTCGGCGAGGAGCTCCATGAGATGCTCGGTGTCGCCGGCCATGAGGTCGGTCAGGATCTGGTTGATGACGCCGTCGGCGCCGGTGCTCTCGAGCCCAAGATTGTCGAAGACCAGCGAGGCGTCGGTGGAGAAGTCGTCGCCGTCCTGGGTGACGCCGACGCCGAACTCGATGCGGTCGATCGTGCCGCCGACCGTGTGGGTGGCGAAGTCGTAGGAGAGGTCGCCGGCGTCGCCGGAATCGATGATGACGGCCTGCGCGCCCTCTACCGGGATCGAGGTGTCGTCGCCCGCCCAGAGCGCATATTCGTCGCCGCTGAAGATGTCGCCGCTGAATGCGCCGCGGCCCGCCGGGACGAAGTTGTCGGCGAAATCCTGCAGATATGCGTTGACGTCGAGACCCTCGGTCACCTTGACCTTGATCGCCATTCTTCAGTCCTCCTGTTCGCCCGGCCTTCCCGACGGGGCGGTCGCGAATGGAGCCGCGGCGTCAGAACCGCGCCGTCGCTCCGATGGTGAAGGTTCGTCCGGGAGAGGGAGACAGCGGCGCGCCCATCGCCTCGACATAGGCGACCTTCCGCAGGTTCTCGACCGAGGCCCGGACCGTGAAATTGTCGTTGATCTTGTAGGACGTATAGAGATCGATCAGCGTGTAGCGGGTGTATTGGTACGTGCCCGTCAGGCCGCCGATCTGGTCCTCCGGCTTCACCGCCGTGACGCGGCCGCCGACCGTCAGTTTGCGCTCGAAAAAGCGCAGTCCGCCGTCAAGCGAGAGCTTGCGCTTCGGCGACAGGTAGATGTTCAGCAGCGTGCCGTTGGTCGCACCGACCGGAATTGCGAAGCTGTCGCCGTAGTCGGCGTCGATGAAGGCCGCCGTACCGCCGAGGTAGAACGAGCCGGCGTCGTAGTTCGCCTCGAGGTCGAGGCCCTTCAGCACAGTCTTGTCGTCAAGGTTGACGGCGCGGGTCAGGAACCGGCCGCCGAGGCCGTAGCTCGACAGCGTAATGAAGTCGTCGAGGCCGGTCCGATAGACCGCGGCCTTGGCGCGGAAGGCGTCGTCCTCGGACAGCACGCCGTCGAGCTTGAAGTTGACGCCGAGTTCGACCGTCCGCGACACCTCCGGCTTGAGGTCCGGATTGGGAAGCGTCGGCAGCCCGCCGCCGATGTGCTGGCCGCCGAGGATCGCCTCCATGATGTTCGGCGGCCGGTAGCCTTCCTCGTAGGAGCTGTAGACCTGCAGGCCCTTGACCGGGGTGACGGCGAGCGTCGCGGTCGGCGAGAACCGCCCGCCGGTCATGTCGACGTCGACCCGGCGGCCCTCGTCGACGTCGAAGGCGGTGGTGGCGCCGGTCATCTGGTAGCGGTCGTAGCGGCCGCCGAGCAGGATCTTCAGCCACTCGCCGCGGCTGAGCTCGGCCCGCGCGAAGGCGCCGCCCACCGTGCGCTGGCCGTCCGGGTTCGAGCCGGAGAACCAGACGCCGTTCGGATCGTCGTCCGAGTTCGACCCGACCGAGGCCGTGGCGGTCTTGTCGCGAAAAACCTCGGCGCCGTAGCTGAGCGCGACGTCGAACAGCGGCGCCGAGAACCGCGTGACGTTGGTGAGCGAGCCGCCGAAGGTGTCGATCTGGTAGTCGACGTTGAAGGCGCCGTAAGGCGGGACGGCGTCGAGCCGGGGCGGCCGGTACTGCTGGTTGCCGGTGCGGCTGAAATAGGCCTTGGCGCTGAGATCGGCCCACCAAAGGCCCGGTTTCCAGGAATAGTCGGCGACGACGTTGTGGGTCGTGACCTTGTTGGTGTCGGTGTACTGGCCGCCGCCGGTGTCGAAGCGGGCGTCGAGGCCGGTGTAGGTCAGCTTGACCGTCTGGTCATCGGTCGGCCGGGCCGTCGCCTTTAGCAGCCAGGACCACTGGTCCTGCGTAGTGAACTTGGTCGGGACCCCGCCATTGTAGACGAGCGTTCCGCGCGTGCCCGGCTCGTACTCGCCGAGCTTCTTCCGCCCCACGGCGCCCACGACCTCGAAGGCGTCGCCGACCTTTGCGGCGGCGGCCATGCTGCCGTTGAAGTCGAAGGCGTTCGTGCCGGTCGTCGCGTTGATCCGCGCGCCGTAGTCCTTGTCCGGCAGGGCGACATCGTCGAATTCGAGCGTGCGGAAGTTGACGACGCCGCCGATCACGCCGGCGCCGCCGGCGGCCGAGGTCGGACCCTTGTCGACGTCGATGCGGCTGATGAGCTCGGGATCGATATAGGCGAAGGCGCTGGCGCCGTGGCCGGACTGCTGGAAGTTCTGGCGCGCGCCGTCGATCGACATGTTCACGCGGCCCTGGTCCTGAAGGCCGCGGATGTTGACGTTGACGCCCGGGTTCTGGCGGTCGACGACGGCGTCGACGCCGGCGACGCCGCGCAGCAGATCGGCGGCGTTGCGGGCGCCGCCGCGCTGGTCGATCGCTTCGCGGCCGATCTCGGCGACGCTGCCGGGCGTCTCGTAGACGGCGTCGGAGGCGCCGAGCCAGCCCGCCTCGCGCAGCCGCCCGATCACCTCGATCTCCTCGAGCATGACCGGGCCGTCGGTCTGCTCCTGCGCGCGCGCCTCTCCGCAGTAAAACGCCTGCGACAGGACGCACGTCATCAGCACGACGGGCGCAGCGACCCGTCGCGCGCCCGGGTTCGACACGGTCACGCCTCGATCACAAAGTGGAGAATGCGGGAAAGACTTTCCCGACGACGCTTCTCAGCTGGGATGACTTACCACAGCGGCTATCGGGCGCCAATAAGCCGTTGATTTCGTGAGCATAATTGGAATTGAAGTTATTCCAATTCAGAATCTGCGCGGAGTCGCCTGAGTCCTGAAAGCGTTTCCTGGCCCAACCCGCTCGTGGACGCGGTGGGGAAGGCGTGGCGCGGGCGACACAGGGTCGGCATTGGCGCGCCAGCAGACCACGGAAGTCACGCCGTCGACGTGTCGATGCACGAGGAAGGGCATGGCCGCCGACGCATCGCCCCTATCGGACCGGCGCCGCCGTCGGACGCCGGCGTCAAGACGCAGCGCGCGTCAGGTCACTTGAGAACGGCCATCGCCTTGATCTCGGCCGGCAGGCCGACAACGGACTTGCCTTTCGAGGCCTTGCCCGTCTTCAGGTCGACCGCGTAGAGCTTCTTCTTAAAGACGAGAAAGGCGGCGTTCTTCTTGCTCTTCGCATTGTAGGCGATCGCGAAGCCAACCCGCAGCGAGTCGAGGTTGACGCCGAGCTTTCCGACCTTGGAGAGCTTCGCGCCGTCGCCGTTCTGTTTGTAGAGCGACTTGGTCGCGACATCGACGTCGAACAGTTCGGTCTTCGAGGCGTCGCGGGTCGCGTTGGTGTAGCCGATCGCGGCGACCTTCGGCTGGCCGCCGCCCTTCTTGTAGCCGAGGGTCTTGCCGACCGCCGCCTGCCCGCTCGTCGGGTTGAACGTCGCCTGGCCGCCGTCGAAGAACGACACCAGCCGGCACTCCTCCTCCACCGGATCGCAGGCCATGGAAGACGGCGGCACGAACAGCAGCCCGAGCGTCGCGATCCTCCGGACGAAGCCGTCGGACGGATCGATCTCGACGATCGACTTGTCGGTCATCACGCCGATGAGCCGGCCGTCGCCGGGCAGCACGGCCATCGTGTTCAGGACCACCGGGCCGAAGCTGGAATCGAGGTCGAGCGTGTCGAACAGCTTCGCCGAACCGGAATCGACGAGGAACACCTCGTCCCCGGATGCGCTGAGGATCGCGAGCGTCGCCGCGGACGCGGTCTGAAGTGCGGACGCGACGAGAAACGCCGCCGTTAAAACCCAGCCACGCGCCCGCATCATCCGCTCCCGGCAAGCAAGGCCGGGACGAATAGAGCTCGAACCTGGCCCGTCCGACAATTCAATAGGGCGTTGTCGGTATTACTACCTAGAGGGCCGCCGGACCGCGTCGGGCGACCAGACACGCGGTCGATGCGGACGGAGACGATCGGCGCCCGGCTCTGACCGCCCAAGCGAACGGTTCCACGGGATCGCGCCCGCACGCTCCTTGCCGCGGCGCAAAACCCCTGATATCCGCGCGCCATGTCCGCCGAGCCGCAGCCCAACATCCGCAACTTCTCGATCGTCGCCCATATCGACCATGGGAAGTCGACGCTCGCCGACCGCCTGATCCAGCTGACCGGGGGCCTCGCCGACCGCGAGATGCAGGAGCAGGTGCTCGACTCGATGGACATCGAGCGCGAGCGCGGCATCACCATCAAGGCGCAGACGGTGCGCCTCGCCTATCCGGCCAAGGACGGCAAGACCTACATCCTGAACCTCATGGACACGCCGGGCCATGTCGACTTCGCCTATGAGGTCTCCCGGTCGCTGGCAGCCTGCGAGGGCTCGCTGCTGGTGGTTGACGCCTCCCAGGGCGTCGAGGCGCAGACGCTCGCCAACGTCTATCAGGCGCTCGACAACAACCACGAGATCGTCCCGGTCCTGAACAAGATCGACCTGCCCGCGGCCGAGCCCGACCGCATCAAGGCGCAGATCGAGGAGGTCATCGGCCTCGACGCCTCCGACGCGGTGCCCATCTCGGCCAAGACTGGCCTCGGCATCGACCTCGTGCTGGAAGCCATCGTCAACCGCCTGCCGCCTCCGAAGGGCGACCGCGCGGCGCCGCTGAAGGCTATGCTCGTCGACAGCTGGTACGACGTCTATCTCGGCGTCGTGGTGCTGATCCGCGTCGTCGACGGCGTGCTCAGGAAGGGCATGAAAATCCGCCTGATGGGCACAGGCGCGGCCTATGACGTCGACAAGGTCGGCGTGTTCACGCCGAAGATGACCGACATCGCCGAGCTCGGCCCGGGCGAGATCGGCTTCCTCACCGGATCGATCAAGGAGGTCGCCGACACCCGCGTCGGCGACACCATCACCGAGGAGAAGCGCCAGACCAAGGAGATGCTGCCGGGCTTCAAGCCGGCGCAGCCGGTGGTGTTCTGCGGCCTGTTCCCGGTCGACGCAGCCGACTTCGAGGACCTGCGCGCCGCGATGGGCAAGCTGCGCCTCAACGACGCGAGCTTCTCCTACGAGATGGAGACCTCGGCCGCGCTCGGTTTCGGGTTCCGCTGCGGCTTCCTCGGGCTCCTGCACCTCGAGATCATCCAGGAGCGGCTGGAGCGCGAGTTCAATCTCGACCTGATCGCGACCGCGCCGTCGGTCATCTACAAGATCGCGATGACGAACGGCGACGAGATCGAGCTGCACAACCCGGCCGACATGCCGGACGTCGTGAAGATCGACGAGATCGCCGAGCCCTGGATCAAGGCGACGATCCTCACGCCCGACGAATATCTCGGCGCGGTGCTAAAGCTCTGCCAGGACAGGCGCGGCATCCAGTCGGAGCTGTCCTATGTGGGCTCGCGCGCGATGGTGGTCTACGACCTGCCGCTGAACGAAGTGGTGTTCGACTTCTACGACCGGCTGAAGTCGATCTCGAAGGGCTACGCCTCGTTCGACTACCACATCACCGAGTATCGCGCGGGCGACCTCGTGAAGATGTCGATCCTCGTCAACTCCGAGCCCGTCGACGCGCTGTCGATGCTGGTCCACCGCACCCGCGCCGAAGCCCGTGGCCGGGTGATGTGCGAGAAGCTCAAGGAGCTGATCCCGCCGCACCTGTTCGTCATCCCGGTGCAGGCGGCGCTCGGCGGCAAGATCATCGCCCGAGAGACCATCCGGGCGCTGCGCAAGGACGTCACCGCCAAATGCTACGGCGGCGACGCGTCCCGAAAGCGCAAGCTGCTCGACAAGCAGAAGGCCGGCAAGAAGAAGCTGCGCCAGTTCGGCCGGGTCGAGATCCCGCAGGAAGCCTTCATCGCCGCGTTGAAGATGGACGAGTGAGGCGTTAGGGCTGAAGATTGCAACTACCGTCGCTCTGCACTGCATCGCGGATTTTATTGTTATAGAACACCAACTGCTCTCGAGAGAGAGGAACAAACTGCTCATAATCAGCTATATTTTGACGAGATATCAACATCGTATACGTAACTTCTAGATAATACGACACAACACCGCCAGACGATTCGTCCGCGTTGATAAAAATACTCATTCCAACGGTTTCTCTATAATTTGGAAATATTTCTGATATCGAGGATTCCTTCTTCAATCTAAAGGGGCCCACCCCCTTATTAGTGGGCACCGCCACTGTCTGAAATGAGTACGGCCTACCCTCAAAAACTGACTTCCATTTACGAGCTATAGTCGAAAAAACATTCTCACCTGCTGGAATGCCTATCTGACAGGAGAATGAGTTTGGAGGTTCAAGCGAATAACCACCCTCAAAGAAACCATATATAAATCTTACATATGTCTTCCCTTCGCTCTCTATTACCACCGCTGTGCAATGCGGAGCCTCTGGATCCGCTTTCATAAAATACATCCAGCACAACTGCGTTGATTTTCTTATCCTTCCGCTATCGTGCGAAACAACAACTATATTTAGTCCATTTCTGTCGGGACGCTGGTTGGCTGCCCATTCCACAATTTCATTCCAGATACGCAACACTTCAGCTGCGTCTGGATCCTTGTCGGCATCAATCCACGCTATTTTCTCTTGATAAGCCCAACCATGATCTATTGGGTTAAGCAGCGAGCCATTTCCAGTGAAGCTAAAATTTCGGATTCTTTTCCAAAATACGTCCCTATCATACCCGGTTGCGCTAACTGCCTCACCCGCGATCTTTCGAAACAAATTACCTGGCATTACTGGAATTGCACGTTCAACAACGAAGTCGCCTGCATCAACAAAGCATTTCATTTTGACACCCTTTACTTTGCACGGAGTGTCAAATATTTTACCCCCACTCGACTTCACTCGTCTCTCGCGCAACTGTTTGAATATCGTATCGCTGGACTCAGTAAATTCACCACCAATACCACCTTGCGTGACAATACCCCCAATATCGCCATTCGATCGAATAATCATTTTTGGCGACGATAACACTGTTTCCGAGGTGCAAAGACTTAGGAAAATGGCCAAAGTGTACAAAATCACAGACCTAAACATCCAACTACGCTCCATCCGCCTTAGATGACGATTGGAATAGCCAAGCCGTGATTATAGAAACTGTGGCAGTAAATAGCCCAAGCAGTACAGTTAACCAATCTGTATATCTTGAAAACGACATGCCGATCCCCGGCGGCGCACCAACATCATTGGAAACAATGTAAGACCAAGATAAAGCAGAAAAAACCAATAGAAATATAAAAAACGGCGCGCACGTCATCAGAAGCATTAAATTTCTATCCTTTACAAAAAGATCCCTTTTATCTGTTGACTTGACTATGTAATAGCAACATTGACCTAAGTAGCCTATAAGAATAGGGCTTATCTGCTTAACGACCTGATATGATTGATCGTACGAAATTGGTAGCCCCAGTGTCGGCGCTAAGGCAAACCCAACAAATAATACGCACAAAAACACAATGCTAGATAACACAATGAAGTACCGAGCGCGGGCTAGCGCCCGTTGATCAGCACGATCAACTTTGTCAACCAAATGCATGCCGAGGCCACAAAAATCGAGATAACCAGCCAACTCAAATTAGAATGCTAGCCTATTCAACATTTGAATCGGCAGAGGAACAAAAAAACAACCTGTTAGCAAGTCAGAAAATACGTTCTTGGCCAGCTTTGCTCTCGGCCTGTCTAAACTAGTGGCCGCCTTACACGAACTCGACCTCGAGCTTGCGCTCGGTCACCGCGACGATGCGGCAGGGACGGACCCGGGCGTCGGTGTCGATGGCGAGCTCGAACGTGTCCGGCAGGCCGGCCGTGCTCACGACGTCGATGCCCGCGCCGCCATCTGAGAGGCTCCGGATCGTGCAGTCCCGCGAGCGCGCGCGGCGGTCGAACAGGATCTTGCCGCCCTTCAGCACACGGCGTCGGCCGTTCGGCTCGACCGCCTCCGCCGGACGGGCCATGACGCAGCGGTCGCGGCCCTGCATCTTCGCAAGATAAAGCGCCGCGTCCGCTTCCTGGATAAGCGCGTCGGCGTCGATCGTCCCTCGCGGCTTGGCGGCGACGCCGAAGCTCGCGGTCACCTGAAAGGCCCCGCCGGTTCCGCTGAAGGATTCGTCCGCGATCGCGGCCCGCAGGCGCTCGGCGACCTCGAAGGCGGCGCGTGGGCCCGTGTGCGGCAGCAGCACGCCGAACTCCTCGCCGCCGAGGCGCCCGATGACGTCAGAGACGCGCAGCTGCTTGAGGCACGCGGCGACCGATCGCGCGAGCACGGCGTCGCCGGCCGGATGCCCATGCTTGTCGTTGACCTGCTTGAAGTGGTCGAGGTCCAGCACGATGAGACTCAGCTCATGGTCATGCCGCGTGGCGAGATGAAGCGCGCGGCCGAGCTCCTCGCGGAAGGCGCGGCGCGAGGCCGCCCCGGTCAGCGCGTCGCTCGTCGCCAGCTGGCGAAGCTCCAGCTCGTCCATCACGACCTGGGCAAGCTCCTTCAGCGTATCGAGCTGGTCCGCGCCGAACTCCCGCGGCTCGCGATCGATCAGGCAGAGCGTTCCGAGCACGTGCCCGTCGGGCGAGAACACGGGCGCGCCGGCGTAGAACCGGATCTTTGGATCGCCGGTGACGAAGTCGTTCTGGGTGAAACGCGCGTCCTTGAGCGTGTCCTCCACGACGAGCGGCGCGCGCTGCACGATCGGGATGTTGCAGAAGGCGGGCTCCCGGCTCGCCTGGGGCGCCTCGAGCCCAACCCGCGACTTGAACCACTGCCGATGGGCGTCCAGCAGGGCGACCACGACGATCGGCACGCCGAAGATGCGCTTGGCGAGGCGCGTGATCCGGTCGAACGCCTCTTCGCGCGGCGTGTCTAGGACATCGTAGCGATCGAGCGCCGCGAGCCTCGCCGCCTCCAGCCCGCATTCCAGGCGCGAGGCGGTGGTCACGCCGTCGACATCGGCGATCGCCTCGGAAGGATGAAGCCGCAGGTCGTCCATCGCTGTCGTCTCCTCGCCCCGTTCGGTTCGAGCCAAAGCCGCGGCGCGCGGCGCACGAAAACACAGCTTTTCGATACGCCGATTTTCTTTCGGATTTTTCGCACAAGCCGCTCAAATGCCGCCAAAGCCGCCGATCGCTTCGTGCAGCCGGTCGACCAAACGCTCCCGGTCCTTGAGTTCGCACTCCCACAGCGTGAGCGTCCGCCAGCCGAGCGCGCCCAGTTCCCCGCTGACGCGCGCGTCGCGGGCGACGTTGCGCGCGATCTTGGCCTTCCAGTAGTCGGCGTTGGTCTTCGGCGCGCGGGCGCCGCGCGCGCAGTCGTGGCCGTGCCAGAAGCAGCCATGGACGAAGACCGCGAGCCGGGCGCGGGGGAAGACGAGGTCCGGACTGCCCGGAAGATCCTTGCGGTGCAGCCGAAACCTGTAGCCGAGCGCGTGGGCGGTGCGCCGCACCAGCAGTTCGGGACCCGTGTCGCGTCCCTTGACCGCGCGCATCACGGCGGAGCGCGCCGGATCGGTCGTCACACCGCCAGCCTGTCGTCGCTCTCGAGGCCGACCAGACGCTCGATCAGTTCGGCCGCCAGCCATCGGACGACCGGCACGGCGACCCCGTCGCCCGCGAGCTTGTAGGCGTCGTTGTACCGGGCCGGCAGGACGTAGTCGTCCGCTAGGCCCATGAGGCGCGCGGCCTCACGGCCGGACAGCAGACGCGTGCGGATCTCTCCCCGGTCGATCTCCAGGAGGAACTGGCGGCTCGAGCCGCCCGCCGGCGTGCGAAGGCAGCCGGCGAGGCCGTCGAAACGCGCCTCCGCGCGCTGCGTCTTGCCGCCGGCCCCGTCCGGCCGGATGCGGCGGTAGACGGCGCCGACCCGGCGCTCGCCCGCGGCGAGAATCGCGTCGATGCGCGCCCGGTGCAGCGGCGCCATCTGGTCGAGCAGGGCCTGCGTCTCCGCGGCGCTGCGCCAGGCGACGTCGCGCGGCGCGTCCTCGAGGATCGCGGCGAGGCGGGGAACGTTCGCGCGCGGCGCGTCGAGCCGCCACCAGATCCAGTCCGGCTTCGTCGCCTCGTCCAGCCCGGCGTGGGCGACGACGAGCGCCTTCGGGCTCCAGGGCGCGACCGGCTCTCGCGAAAGCAGCGGCGCCGGGATGGCGGCGTCACGATCGACGGCGACGATGAAGAGCCTCGGCCGCGACTGCGGCAGGAACAGCGCCGCGTCCACGACGAGAGCGCCGAAGCGGTAGCCGGCCTCCGACAGCGCCTTGCCGATCGCCGCGAAGTCCCGCCCGCCGCGCGAGGTCAGCGCGCCGCAGACGTTTTCGAGCACGAGAACTCTCGGGGCCCGGCCCGTCTCCCGCAGGACGTGCATCGCCGACATGAACCCGTAGAAAGCGCCGGACCGCGCGCCGTCGAGGCCGGCGCCGGCGCCGGCGAGCGACAGGTCCTGGCAGGGAAAGGAGCCCCAGGCGAGATCCGCGCGACAGTGCGGCAGATGGGGCGCTGCCTCGTTGACGTCGCCCAGCCAGAAGTCATTGTCTCCGAAATTCGCGCGATAGCTGGCGGCCTTCTTCGGCGACAGGTCGTTCGCGAACAGACAGTCCCAACCGGCGCCGAGACCGGCTCGCGCCATGCCTCCGCCCGCGAAGAACTCAAGAAAGCCCGGCCGGCTCACGTCGACGACGTATCCGTGAAAACGCTCGATCCGGGTCTGGCGAAAAGTGCCAAGGCGACCTCTCGGCGAGTCATTGCATCGCCGCGAGACTAGCGCGCGCAGGCTTTGCGAGCCAACGCGCGCCGCGCTTCTCCTTGGGATAAGCGTCGCGGTTCAGGCGTGCGCGCGGCGCTTGTGCTCGCGCTCGAAACCGTACGCGCCCCGACCCCCGATGTCCTCGTCTCCGCGCTCGCTCTCGCTGAGCGCCTCCCACAATGACCGGAGCTTTTCGGGCAATGGCTCGTCGAGCTGCCCTTCGCGCGCGTCGCGATAGGCGACGCCCAAAAGCTCCAGCGTGTCTTGGTCCAGCACCGCACTCATCTTTCCGCTCCTCTCGGCCAAATGAACGCAGCAAGTGTCTTCGGAGTTCCATTGCGCGCGATTACTTCGCGCCTTGTCGTGGCGGACGTCCCGCCTTGATCAGGCCGCGGATTTGGCGAGCGTGACGCGCCTGCGGCCTGCTGCGGACTGTCCCTCGCGGCCGAATTCGGCGATCCGTCCCCGGCTCTGCGCGAACAGCACCTGACCCATGACGCCCGCGAGGCGGCTGAGATCGGCGGCGTCACAGGTGCGGGCGATGGCCAGCCCGAGATCGCGGAAATGGGCGCGTCCGTAGCAGTAGACCGCGAGCTCGATCTTTATCGGGCCGGTCAGGCCTGCGGACATCGCAGTGAACTCGTTCGGCCCTGCGCGATAGAGCGCGCTCAGGAAGTCCACCGGCACCGGGCAGGCTTCAGCGTGTTCGCCATAACTCGTCATGATCGTACCCTCCTGCTCGGAAGCTAAGGAGGCTATGGCGAACAAAACGTTAATAGGCGCGACTAAGACCCCCCGGCCGTTAAGATTTTTGCGTCTGCCGCGGAACCGGCGGGCCGGCATGCGAGTTGCATGGAAGCTGGGCGGCGTTCCGAGGCAGAGGAGGCGCTGGTGGCGTATCGAATTTCCTGGGATCCGAACGAAGGCTTCGTGTCGATCGTCGCGCCTACGGCGCAGGACGCGCTGCTGCTGTCCGACGACTTCGAGCGCCGCGGCATGCCGCCGATGGTGTCCGAACTCGACGGAACGCCGCTGACGCGGCTCGACCTCGAGCTGATGATCGCGGCGCAGTCGACCACGGTCCGCACGGACGCGTAAGACGTCGTTTTAGTGCGAAGATCAAAAGGCCCGGGCGCGCGGAGCGCCCGAGCCCAAACGCGTCGTCAGATCGCGGCGAGCGTCTTCTCGGCGCTGGAGAGATCCGCCTTGCCGGGCGAGTCCTCGACGGCGAGATGCGTTACCGTCATGTCGTCCAGAACCATCGCGTAGCGCTTGGAGCGCAGGCCAAGCCCGCCGCCGCTGGCGTCGAGGTCGAGGCCGATCGCCTTGGCGAAGTCGCCGTTGCCGTCCGACAGGAATTCCAGGCTGCCCTTGGCGCCGGTGGCGTCCGCCCAGGCGTCCATGACGAACGGGTCGTTGACCGCCGTCACCGCGACGACCTCGACGCCCTTCTCGCGCAGCGCGTCGAGATTGTTCAGGTAGCCTGGCAGGTGGTTGCGGTGGCAGGTCGGCGTGAAGGCGCCGGGGACCGCGAACAGGACCGCCTTCTTCCCCGCGAAGACGTCCTCGGTCATCACCGTCTCGGGGCCTGTCGGCCCGAGCCTGCGGAAGGTGGTGTTGGGCAGGCGCGCGCCGACCTCGATGGTCATTTTGAGCTCCTCAAGCGATGTCGCCCGCCGGACTTAATGCGGGAGAGCGATCTCGTCGAGGGCGACCGCCGTCTCGACCGCGCGGCCGCCGGCGGCAAGCGTCAACCTGAGCCCGGATTTCGGCAGCTCCGGCTCCTCGAACACCATGCGGAAGCGCGACTTGCCGTCGCTCGAAGCGCCCTCCGGCTCCGGCGCGGGGGCGTAGTCGCCCTCCCCGGTCTCGGCGAACAGCGCAGCATCGGAGCCGGCCGGGGCGGCCGCGACGATCTCGATCGCCGCCTGCCCCTTTGCGCCGGCGATGCGGCGCACCGCCTCGATGCCGAGATCGCCCGTCGCGCCGAGCGCGGACGGCCGGGGCGAGGCGACGACAGCTGCCTGAGCCTCCTCCGCCGCAGGCCCGGACGCGCCGCCTTCCGGCGACAGGACGAGGTCCGCCTCGGCTCGCACCGGCACGCAGATCTTCTCGCAGACGCCGTAGTCGGCGACGAGCTTCAGGTCGACCGGGGCCTTCGGATCGCGGGGCTTCACCTCGACGGGCAGGGTGACGACGCCGTGATAGACGTTGGTCACCCCGTCCTCGCTCGCGTCCCGCTCGGGCGCGGGAAACAGCACCCGCGCCTCTGCGACATTCGCCGATCCCGAAAAGTCGAAGCGGGGCGGCACGCCGCTCGCGCCGGGCTGGCGCCAGTAGGTCTTCCAGCCCGGCTCCAGCCGGATCGAGATCGCGGCGAGGCGCGCGCCGGGCGCGGTCGCGCGGCCGGCGTCGACGAGCCTCAGCGCGGCCGCGCCGTCGCGCGCCCATGGCGACACCGGCTCGGCGACCGCGGGGGCCGCGGCGAGCGCGAAAACGAGGGCGAGAGATGCGCGAAGCGGGTTGTCCATCGCGGACAAGATAGTCGCAGCACGGCCCCGGCCAATGCACTGTGTCGTGACGCCCGCGCCGACGCCCCGACGCCTCCTCCCGACGCAAGGCGCCCTTTCAAAACACGTCGGCGCCTCATAACATTCGGTGATGCCGCCGATGCTGCGAAAAGCCCTGTCCGACAAGTCCGACCGCGCGGGATATCTCGACGGCCAGGTGCTCGTCGCCATGCCGACCATGGAGGACGACCGCTTCGCCCGGACGGTGATCTATGTCTGCGCGCACTCCTCGGAGGGCGCGATGGGCATCGTCGTCAACAAGCCGGCGCCGCACATCTCCTTCCCCGACCTTCTGGTCCAGCTCGACGTGATCTCCTCCGGGGAGGAAATCCGCCTGCCCGAGCGCGCCGAGGCGATCCAGGTGCTGCGCGGCGGGCCGGTCGAGAGCGGCCGCGGCTTCGTGCTGCATTCGGCCGACTTCATGATCGAGGATTCTACGCTGCCGATCGACGACGGCATCTGCCTCACCGCGACGCTCGACATCCTGAAGGCGATCGCGACCGGCCGCGGCCCCGAAAAGGCGCTGCTCGCGCTCGGCTACGCCGGCTGGGCGCCCGGCCAGCTCGAGACCGAGATCCAGGCCAACGGCTGGCTCAACGTGCCGGCCGACCGCGCGCTGGTCTTCGGCGGCGAGCCCGACACCAAATACGAGCGCGCCCTCGCCAAGATCGGCATCGACCTCGCCAAGCTGTCCACTGAGGCCGGCCACTCCTGAGGCGCATTTCGGCGCGACGGTCGATCAGGATGCTTCAAGGCGTCATGCCCGGGCTTGACCCGGGCATCCATCTCTCCGGGCGCGTCCGCGCCCGATGGACCCCCGGGTCAAGCCCGGGGGTGACGAATCTACCAGAACGGTCGCCGCTCTAGCGGGTCGGCCGGCTTTAGCCCGCCGCGCCCCGCCGTGCGTTCAGCAGCAGGAACACTGCGGCCGCCACGACGAAGGAGGGCAGCGTCGCGCCGATCTCCGGCAGGCCGCGGCTCATCGCCTGATAGACGCCGACGCCGACCAGCCAGGCGGCGACGCCCGACAGGCGCCAGCCGGCGGTGAACCAGTAGGCGCCGCCCTTCACGTCGATCTCGTGCGCGGCGACGCGCCGGCGCCGGAGCACAAAATGGTCGGCGAGCACGATCCCGAACAGCGGCGCGAACACCGAGCCGATCAGCAGCAGGAAGTCCTGATACTGCCCGAGCGGCGTCACCATCGCGAGCACGGTGCAGAGCGAGCCGAAGCCGAGCGCCAGACTCCGCATCGGCGCGCGCGCCAACGTGCCGGTCGAGATCGCCGCGGAATGGATGTCGGCGAAGGCGTTGTCGGTCTCGTCGAGCAGGACGAGCAGCAGCGCAAGCCCCGCGCCCGCGGTCGCGAGCGTCACCGCGATCGACGCCTCGCCGCCGCTTGCGAGCGCCCAGGCCGCGCCGAGTCCGAGGAACCAGACGTTCGCGACGAAATAGCCGAGCGCGCTGCCCCGGAAAGTCGCCCCGGCGGAGCGCCCGAAACGGCTGTAGTCGGCGATCAGCGGAAGCCAGGACAGCGGCATCGCCGCCGCAAGATCGACCGCCGCGCCAAACCCCATGCCGCCGGCGCCCGGCCGGGCGAACAGTTCTGCTAGATCATGTGAGGCGAGCAGCGCGTAGGTCAGCCACACCGAGGCCGCCAGCACGAGCCACAGCCCCCAGTCGCGCAGGAACCGGCGCACGAAAGACAGCGGCCCGACCACGGCGAGCGCGGTCGCCAGCGCGCCGAACAGCGCCGTCCAGAGCAGCGGCGCCTCGAAGCCGAAGGCGTTTTTCGCGAGCTGCGAGGCCGCCTCGCCCATCACGAGGATCTCGAACGCGCCCCAGCCGACGAGCTGGACGACGTTGAGCACGGTCGGGATCGCGGAGCCGCGCACGCCGAGCGCCGGCCGCGTCGCCGCCATCGTGGCGAGGCCGGTGTCGGTCCCCATGACGCCGGTCGCGGCGAGCAGCAGCGCCCCGATCGCCGAGCCGCACAGGATCGCGGCGAGCGCCTGTCCGAGGCCGAGCGCCGGCACGAGGAACGAGCCGGCCTGCAGGACCAGCAGCCCGATCCCGAGCGAAAACCAGAGCGCGAAGGAGTCGCGGCCGGTCAGCGCCCGCCGCTCCGCCGGCACCGCCGTCAGCGGATCGTAGTTGGTCTGCTCCGGAGCCATGGGTCCCGCATCTCGTTGTGGCGCTCGTCGCGGCTTATGCGAGACGGGAGGATGAAACTGCAACGGCCAAGCGCAGGAGCGGCGGCTCTACGCCCAGTTTTGTGGGTCGGCGGCGCTCAAACCGGCTTCTGCGCAGCCCGCACCGTCCGGAGGAACGCCTGGAGCGCGGCCGGCACGTGCCGATGGCTCGGGTAGTAGAGGCAAAGCCCGGCGATCGGCGGAGACCACTCGGCCAGCGTTTCGACCAACCTGCCATCCGCCAGCGCGTCGGCGGCGAAAGCCTCCGGAACGAACGCCATTCCGAGGCCCGCGAGCGCCGCTTCCACCATCAGCCCGTTGTCGTCGAGGGTCAGCGGGCCGGGTGCGTCGACCGCGATCTCGCGGCCGCTCCGGGCGAACTCCCACCGATAGAGCTTGCCGCTCGGCAAACGCTGCCGAATGCACCGATGGCGGTGAAGATCGTCCGGGGCCGCCGGTCGACCGAAAGCTTCCAGATAGGCCGGCGACGCGACGGCGACGAAACGAGCTGGTCCGGCGAACGGAACGGCGATCATGTCCTGCGGAACCGCCTCCGCGAGACGGACGCCCGCGTCGAATCCTTCCGCCACGATGTCGACGAGCCGTCCTTCGGTGACGAGGTCTAGCGACGCCCGAGAGTTCTCGGACAGAAACGCCGGAACCGCGTTCCGCAGCAGCCATCGCGCGCCGCCCTCGTTCGCGTTGATGCGCAGGGTTCCCGTCAGTTCGCCGGCCTCGCGACTGACGGTCTCCAGCAGGTCGTCGAGGTCACGGAGAGTCGGGACAAGACGTTCAAGCAATCGATGGCCGGCCTCCGTCGGCGAGACGCTGCGCGTCGTCCTGTGAAGGAGCCGCACGCCCATGCGCTGCTCGAGCGAGCGCAGCGCGTGGCTGAGCGACGACCGCGAAACGCCGAGCTCATCTGCGGCGCGGCGGAAGCTGCGTCGGCGCGCGACTGCGACGAAAGCCTTCAGATCGGCGAGGCTCGGCTCCGCCATTGGTGAAAACCCTGAACCAACTCATGCGGATTGGATCGTCTTATCACAACTTCTGTCCCGGCCTAGCTGTCAGCCAGCACAACGGAGGCTTCCCATGAAAACGTGGTTCGTGACTGGCGCATCGTCCGGACTTGGCCTTGGCATGGTGCGGAAGCTCGTGGGGCGCGGAGACCGCGTGATCGCGTCCGCCCGCAGCGACAGCCCGCTGGACGAACTCGAGACGACGGCCGGCGACCGACTGCAGGTCGTGCGCTTCGACGTGACCGACACGGCGGCGATGCGCAGGGAGGTGAACGCGGCGTTCGCGGCGAACGGCCGGATCGACGTTGTCGTGAGCAACGCGGGCTACGGCCTTTTCGGCGCGGCCGAAGAGGTGAGCGACGCCCAGATCGAACGGCAGATCGCGACCAATCTGGTCGGTTCGATCCAGCTGATCCGGGCGGTCGTGCCGCATCTGCGCGCGCAGGGCGGCGGACGCATCTTGCAGGTGTCGTCCGAGGGCGGTCAGGTCGCCTATCCCAATTTCAGCCTCTACCACGCGACGAAATGGGGGGTCGAAGGCTTCGTCGAGGCGATCGCGCAGGAGGTCGCGCCCTTCGGCATCGACTTTGTCATCGCCCAGCCGGGACCGACCGCGACGAATTTCGGAGCCGGGCTCGACCGGGCGGAGCCGATGGAGATTTACGACTCGACGCCGGCCGGAGACGTGCGCCGCGCGATCGCGGACGGAAGCTTCGAGATCAAGGGCGACGCCGGGCGGACCGTCGACGCGATGATTGCGGCCGCGGACGTGGCGAAGCCTGATCGCCGCGTCGCCCTCGGCAGCGCAGCTTTCGAGAACATCGAGAAGGCGCTGTCGGAACGACTTGGCGTTCTTCGCGCCCAGCGCGACGTCGCCTACTCGGCCGACCGGCCGTATGCCGGACGACGATGATGCCCGTCAGGCGACTTTCGTGGTCGGCCCAACCCATTATCGGAATAAATTCCTTGACATCTGCCCTCGCCTCCCGCACCGTCTGATCACCCCTGCCGGCTGAGGGAGCGCGTCTTCCGGAGGCGTCTGGTTTCGCGGCGGCGGGGGGCGGCGTCCGCGCCGGGGGTCACGCGTCCCCCGTCCCGGACGGCGTCCCGGCTGGGCCGGCGGTCCGCCGCCGGTCAGAATTCCGTCCGCCCTGCATTACGACGGGGCCGCCCTTGAGTGGGCCGTAACGCGCGGGTCGGGGCGAGAGCCCCGGGAAAGAATGGTCCGGAACCCCCTTACGGGACCCACGGGTCTGCCCGCGTCGGAGCACGGAGGAGCCGCGGCGCACAAAACACCGCGTGCGGGACGCCGGGGAGCCGGCGTCAAAAAGTTTCAACAGCGGCGAGCCGGCGTCCCGCGCCTCCCTTTTCGGGAGGATGAGGTTTCGGACATGACCGTCGCGGGCGTTCGCCCGGCGCGGAGGATTTGGCGCGGGCGGCGGAGCGCAACCGCCGCCGTCATGCCCGGACTTGATCCGGGCATCCATCCCAGCGGGCGCGTCCGCGCCCGCTGGATCGCCGGGTCAAGGCCAACGATGACGGTAGAGGTTTTGGCGCTGGACCGGCCAGGGCCGCCCTCCCCGCCCCTCATCCTGAGGAGCCTCGAGCCGCGAGGTTCGAGGCGTCTCGAAGGACGCACTCGGCTTGTGCGAGGCCAAACGCACTGCGTGCTTCGAGACGCCCGCCGATGGCGGGCTCCTCAGCATGAGGGAGGCGAAGGGTGGAAGAAGAGCGGCTTAGTAATGCGGCGGCGGGCGGTCGACCGGGGCGGAGCCGGAGGCGGCGTCCTCGAGGCGTTCGTCGAGCTGGGCCACGGCGCGCTTCAGGCGCTCGATCTCGGCCCATTGCGCGGTCACCGTCTGGTTCAGCGCCTCGATCGTCTCGTCCTGATAGGCGATCCGCATCTCCAGCGCCGCGATGCGGTCGGCGTCTCCGCTCATCGTCTCGCCCTCCCCTCGGCGCGCGTGCCGCTCTCGATCACGACGGTCGCGGTGAGCCCGGCCGTCATCGCCTCGTCCGGCGGCTGGTCGAGCTTGATCCGCACGGGCACGCGCTGGGCGAGGCGCACCCAGGAGAAGCTCGGATTGACGTTGGCGATCAGCGCGTCTCCCGACTGGTTGTCGCGGTCGACGATGGCGCGCGCGACGCTCTGGACGTGGCCGGTCAGCTCTTGCGAATGTCCCATCAGCCTCACGATCGCGCGGTCGCCCGGCCGGATCGACCGGAGCTTGGTCTCCTCGAAATAGCCGGAGACGTAAAAGCTGTCGCTGTCGACGATCGCGACCACGGCGTTTCCCGGCGAGACGTAGTCGCCCGGCCGCAGCAGCAGGTTGGTGACGTGGCCGTTGACCGGCGCGCGGACCTCGGTGCGCGCGAGGTTGAGCTCGGCGGTCTTCCTGTCGGCGACCGCCTGGGCGAGCGCGGATTCAGCCGTCTCGACGGCGGCGCGGGCCTGTTCGCGGACTTCCTCGGACACGGCGGCCGTCGACAGTTTTTCGCGGCGCGCGGATTCGCGGCGCTTCTGGTCGAGGTCGCTCGTGCGCCCCTCCTCCGTCGCCCGGGCGAGCTCCAGCGCGAGACGGAAGCGCTCCTGGTCGACGACGAACAGCACGTCGCCCTTCTTCACGATCTGGTTGTCGATGACGCGCACCTCCGTCACCGGCCCGGAGACGTCCGGGCCGAGGCGGACGATGTCGGCGCGCACGCGTCCGTCCCGCGTCCAGGGGTCGTCGACATAGGAGCGCCAGACATAGACGCCCGCGACGAGGCCGCCCGCGACGACGGCGAGCGTCAGCGCGACGCGGAGCCCCCGCTTCAGCCAGGACATGTCGAACGCCTCCTCATTTCAGGACCGCGACCACGCCGGCGAGCGCGATCGCATAGGCCGCGAGATTGAACAAAGCCGGATGCCAGACCAGCCGGTAGAAGCCGGCGCGCTCCAGCGCAAAGCGCAGCGGCAGCCAGATCAGCCCCGCCAGCGCGACGTAGAGAAGGAGCGGCGGCACGAAGACGCCGAGGAGATCGACTTCCTTGATCATGCCGCCCGCCTCATCGGTTCGGGTTCCGGGGCGGGCTGCGCGGCCTCGCCGAACAGGCGCGGATGCTGCGCGAGGCTGGCGCCGATCGCGGAAAGCCAGACCGGCAGGTCGGCGGCGTCCTCGCGACCTTGCGGGTCGGCGTCGAGCGCCGCAGCTTCCGCCGCCGCGAAGCGTTCGAGCGGCGGCTCGGAGGCCTCGCCCCGCGCGAGCCGGCGGCAGTGGCGCGCGAGCTCGGCGAGAGCGTCGGCGACCAGCGCTTGGAGCGCATCTGGCAGATCGCGCACAACGCGCCTCAATGCCAGCGCGTTGAGGCCGATCCTCAGCGCCGCCAGCGAGGCCTGCTCGACCGCGACGTTGTCGGCGTCGGCGAGGTCGAGCCGCGACATCAGCCCGTCGATCCGGTCGAACATCCGGCTCTCGAACGCGACCCGTCCCTGCGCACGGCCGGCGGCGACTTCCGCGACGTCGGTCATCAGTCCCCGCGTCAGCCGCGCGACCGGCCAGGCGGCGCCGATCGGCCGCAGGATCCGCAGCAGCGCCGCGGCCAGCGCGATGCCGCCGATCTGCCCCAGCGCGGAGTTGGCGAAGCCGGGAAAGTCCGGCGTCATGACGTTGGTGAGGCCAATCAGGTTGATCGCGCCGATGGCGCCGGCGAGCGCCGGAAGCGCGAGCGCCGGCGCCGTCATCGCCCACGCCGCGACGAACAGCAGCGGGAACAGCGCGAGCGCCAGCGTCTCGAAGCCCTCGAGCCCCGGCAGCACGCCGAAGACGTACACGCCCGCCGCGATCGAGCCGACGACCGTCATGAGCAGGAACACGCCGGCCGGCCGGGATGGATCGTCCTGCTGGGCGAACAGGCTGGTCATGACCGCGACCATCACCGCCGCGCCCGCGCCCGCCGTCCAGCCCGAGGCTATCCAGAAGGCGCAGATCGCGAGCATCGACAGCGCCGCGGTCGCGCCGGACACCAGCGCGAGGGGGACGTCGCGATAGCGCGAGAGATCCGGATCTTCCGAAGCGCCGTCGCTCCGGCCCACGTCTTCGGGGGCGGAAAGCCCCGCGATGTCGCCCCGCATGTCGATCAGGTCGGCGACGCGCAGCAGGATCGTGCGCTCGAACACGCGGCTGCGGTCCGCGCGCATGGCGGCAAGATCGGGGGCGCCCGACACAAGCGCGGTGCGGGCGTCAGCGCGCTCCGCCTCCGAGGCGTCAGGCGACATCGCCGCGGCCGCCCGTTCGA
This sequence comes from uncultured Methylopila sp., assembly GCA_902168115.1. Classification (GTDB taxonomy): domain Bacteria; phylum Pseudomonadota; class Alphaproteobacteria; order Rhizobiales; family Methylopilaceae; genus Methylopila. Next base: position 24,392 of record CABHPB010000081.1, read on the forward strand.
GCAGCGGCTGCAGCGCGGCGGCGCGGCCGGGCCGCTCGGAGCGCAGCGTCTCCATCCGGTCGTGGACGGAGACGAGCAGCGCGAGCAGGCTGACGAGGCGCCCGTGTAGCAGCCGCACGCGCCGGCTCGACAGCCGCACCTCCGCCGTGTCGAAGGCGGCGTGGATGCGCAGGTTTTCCAGCCGCGAGACGTCGGCGACGAGTTTTCTCCGGTCGCGCGCGACCTGATCCGCGTCGGGCCGGCCCCGCAGCGTCGAGGCGGCCCAGGCGGAAGCGGAGGCGACCGCCGCCCCGGTCGCGCGGTTGAGGGCATCGGCCGCGCTCTGCGGAAAGAACACCTGGCTCAGCGTCGTCGCGCAGACGATGCCGACGAAAATTTCCGCGCCGCGGTCCATCGCCGCCTGGAACATCGTGTCGGGCGCGCCGACCGCCGGGAAGGCGACGATCGCCGCCGTGTAGCCCGACAGCAGCGCGCCATAGGCGGCCGGCGCGTCGCGCATGAAGACCGAGACCGCGACGCAGATCCCGATCCACAGCGAGATCGCGAGCGAGAACAGCTCCGGCTCCTGCGAGAACGCCGCCGTCAGCGCGATCGCGACCACGGCGCCCGTCACGGTGCCGACGACGCGGAACAGCGACTTCGACAGCACCATCCCCGCGAGCGGCTGGGAGACGATGAACACCGTCATCATCGAGGTCGAGGCCTGCGGCAGGTTCGCGGTGAAGGCCACGAACGCCGCGAGCAGGGCGGCGAGCGTCGTGCGCAGCGCGAAGACGTATCGCTGGCGGAGCGTTGGGCTCATGTCCGCTCCATCGCCTCGGCGCGCTCCAGAACCCGTGCGAAGACGCGCGCGCAGGCGTCGAGGTCCTCTTCCGGCAGACCCTCGATCAGCGCGCCGCAGGCGTCCCCGACGACGCCCTGCAGACGGGCGACGAGGCGCGCCCCTTCGGGCGTCAGATGAAGCGTCTTGGCGCGCCGGTCCGTCGGGTCTTCACGCCGTTCCAGAAGCGACGCCCCCTCGAGGCGGTCGATCAGGCGGACCAGCGACGGTCCTTCGATCCCGAGCGAGCGCGCGAGGTCGTTCTGCCGCGCGCCGTCGCCGAGGCGGCCGAGATGGATCAGCGGCCGCCAGCTGGCGTCGGTCAGCCCGAAATCGGAGAGAGCGTCGTCGAGCGCCTTGCGCCAGCGCCTCGCCACGACAGCGAGCTGGTAGCCGAATTCGGCGGCGGGATCGCAGGCGCGGGGCGCTTCCATGCGGATATAGATTGGAAGCTATCTATTAGCTTTCAATCATACCCCGCGCGATTTCGCGAAGGTCGAAGTCTGGTTGTTCACGCCGGCCTGCTCTCTAGATGCTGGCGCTCGCAACGCCGCTCACGGGTTCGCGCGGCCACAGCTTTTGAGGATGTCCGGTTTGATCTCGTCCGGATTGACGAGCGGCGCGCGCGAGGGCGAGGCGGCGGAGTCCTTCGTGCTCGGCGGCGGGGAGCTGGGCGAACTCATCCGCTCGCATGACTGGAGCCGCACGCCGCTCGGCCCCATCGCCGGCTGGCCGCAGAGCCTGAAGACCGCAGTCAGCCTGCTGTTGCCCTCGCCCGTGCCCATCGTCCTGCTCTGGGGCGAGAAGGGCGTCATGATCTACAACGACGCCTATTCCGTCTTCGCCGGGGAACGGCATCCGCAGCTGCTCGGCTCGGAGGTGCGCGAGGGCTGGGCGGAGGTCGCGGACTTCAACGACAACGTCATGCGTGTTGGCCTTGCCGGCGGAACGCTCTCCTACCGCGACCAGGAACTCGTCCTCGCCCGGCGCGGCGCGCCGGAACAGGCATGGATGAACCTCGACTATTCGCCGGTGCGCGACGAGAGCGGACGGCCGGCCGGCGTGATCGCGATCGTCGTCGAGGTGACCGACAGGATCGTCGCCGAGCGGCGTGCGCAGGACAGCGAGGCTCGGCTCCGGTTCCTGGACTCCTTGAGCAAGGCCACCGCCTCGAGCTACGACGCCGACGCGGTCATGGCGACGACGACGCGGATGCTTGGCGAGCATCTCGCCGTCTCGATCTGCGCCTATGCCGACATGGACGAGGACGAGGACGGGTTCACGATCCGCGGCGACTGGAGCGCGAGCGGATCTCCCAGCATCGTGGGGCGCTACAGTCTCGCCGCCTTCGGCAGGCTCGCCGTGGAGCGGCTGCGCTCCGGTCTTGCGCTGATCGTCAACGACAACCGAGCCGAGCTCGCACCGGACGAGGCGGCGACGTTCCAGGCGATCGGCATCGGCGCGACGATCTGCATGCCGCTCGTGAAGAACGGCCGCCTGACCGCGCTGATGGCGATCCACGACAAGGATCCGCGCGGCTGGTCCGACGGCGAACTCGCGCTGCTTACGGAAGTCACCGAGCGGTCCTGGGCGCATATCGAGCGGGTCCGCTCGCAGGCCGAGGTCCGCGCCGGCGAGGCGCGCTTCCGCGAGGCGCTGGAAGCGCAGGTCGCGGAGCGCACCGCGGCCCTCCAGCGCAGCGAAGCGAGCATCCGCACGATCTTCCAGACCTCGCACCTCTACCAGGGCCTCGTGTCGCTCGAAGGCGTGACGCTTTTCGCCAATGCGACCTCGCTCGCGGCGATCGACGCGGAGCTGCGCGACGTCCAGGGGCGGCTCTACTGGGACACGCCCTGGTTCACGAGCACGCCCGGCATGTCGGAGACCATCCGCGCCGCGGTCAGGCGCGCGGCCTCGGGAGCCGCCGAAAGTTTTCCGGTCTCGCTCAACCTGCCGGCCGGGCTTCGGTCCTTCGACTTCACGCTTCGCCCCGTTCGGAACGAGTCCGGGACGATCACCGGCATGGTTCCGGAGGCGGTCGAGACCACGGCGCGGCTGAAGGCCGAGGAGGCTCTGAGACAGGCCCAGAAGCTCGAGGCCATCGGCCAGCTCACCGGCGGCGTCGCGCACGACTTCAACAACCTGCTGACGATCATCCGCTCCTCGATCGACTTCCTGCGCCGCCCCGACCTGCCGGAGGAGCGCCGGCGGCGCTACGTCGACGCTGTCGCCGAGACCGCCGACAGGGCAGCCAAGCTGACCGGCCAGCTGCTCGCCTTCGCACGCCGACAGGCCCTGAAGCCGGAGGTGTTCGAGGTCGGCGAGCGCCTGACCGCCGTCGCAGACATGCTGAGGACGCTCGTCGGCGGCCGCATCGCGCTCCACATCGAGACGCCGGCCGGACCCTGCTACGTCAGGGCGGACGTCAGCCAGTTCGAGACCGCGCTCGTCAACATGGCGGTCAACGCGCGCGACGCCATGAGCGGCGAGGGCCGGCTGACGGTCCGGCTGTCGGTCGACGGCGCGGGGCCCGCGAATGCCGCCGATCCATCTCCCGGCCAGCGTTACGTCGTCGTCTCGCTCACCGACACAGGCGCGGGGATTCCCAAGGAGTTCCTCGGACGCATCTTCGAGCCCTTCTTCACCACCAAGGGCGTCGGCAAGGGCACGGGGCTCGGCCTCTCCCAGCTGTTCGGCTTCGCCAAGCAGTCCGGCGGCGAAGTCGACGTCCAGAGCGAGCTGGGCGTCGGCACCACCTTCACCGTCTATCTGCCCCAGGTCGGACCGGAGGGCCTGGAGATCGAAGCGGACGACCAGCCGGCGCACTCCGTCGCGCCGCCGTCCGGGGCGGGGCGGCGCATTCTCCTGGTCGAGGACAATGTCGACGTCGGCGGCTTCGCGAACCAGACGCTGCGCGACCTCGGCTACGCGACGACCTGGGCGGCGAACGCGCGCGAGGCGCTCGCCGTGCTCGAGCAGGAGGCCGCGGGGTTCGACGCGGTGTTCTCCGACGTCATGATGCCGGGCATGAACGGCGTCGAGCTCGGCCAGGAGATCAGGCGCCGTTACCCGGGCCTGCCGGTTGTGCTGACGTCCGGCTACAGCGACGTGCTGGTCGAGCGTGGTCGCCACGGCTTCGAGCTTCTGCACAAGCCCTATTCCGTCGACCAGCTGTCGCGGATTCTGCACGAGGCCGCGGGCCGCCGCGAGCGCGGCGGCGTCGCCTGACCGTCCGGCCGATCAGAAGAAGCCTGTCAGCGGAAGCGGCTCGCCCGTGACGAGGTGCTGGCCGACGCTGCGCGCCTTGTAGGCGGCGGGGTTGTGCGAGGCGAGAGTCCTTGCGTTCCGCCAGTGCCTGTCGAGGTTGTGGCTCTTCTTTGTCGCCGAGGCGCCGCCGGCGTCGAACACCGCAGCTCCCGATCGGATCGCCAGTTCGTCGACGACGATCTTGGCCTTGGCCGCCGCGAGCGCGCCGTCATGGGCGGCGTCGAGCGCGGGTCGGCCGTCGACGCGGGAGGCGACCGCCCGGTCGAGCGCGTCGGCCGCCGCGAGCACCGCCGCCTCCGCGGCGAAGGCGGCGGCGGAGATCTCGCCGACCGTCTGCTGCAGGATCGGATCGTCGACCGGCCGCTCGGTCGGCGCGAAGGAGAATGTGCGGGCCCGCTTCTTCACCAGCGCCGCCGCCTCGGCCGCCGCGGCGCGGACGACGCCGGCGACGATCGCAGTCAGGAAGAGTTGAGAGTAGGAGCCGTGATACGGGCGCCCGAAGCCGACGCCGTCGCTCTCGTCGTCGAAGATCAGTTCCTCCGCCGCGACCCGGACATTGGCGAGCCGCGTGGTGCCCGTGCCAGTCAGGCGCTGGCCCATGCCGTCCCAGTCGTCGTCGAGCGCAAGACCCTCGCGCACCGACGGGATCACGGCGCTCACGTAGCGGCCGCCCTCGTCCTGCACGCGCACGAGCACATAGTCGGCGAAGATGCTGCCGGTGCTGAAATACTTGGTCCCGTTGAGGCGATGGCTGTCGCCCTCGCGGGTCAGCCGCGTCTCGAACTCGACGCCGCCGACGTTGCGCGCGTTCATCTCGGTCATGGCGAGACCGACGATGTCGCCGCCTGCGACGAGCCGGGCCCAGCGCAGGTGCCGGTCGCCGGAGGACGGCAGCGTGAAGCGCTCCACGAAGCCGAAGTGATTGCGCAGGATGTGCGCCACGTTCGGGTCGGCCTCGCCGAGCCGGATCACGACGGACAGGAGCTCTCGCAGCGAGAGCCCGCCGCCGCCTTCCTCTTTCCTCAGCCGCAGCGCGCCGAGGCGAGATTTGCGGACCAGCGCGATCTGTTCGAAGGGGAGCGTGCGGGTGGCGTCGCGCTCAGAGGCGCCCGTCGCCAGCGCGGCGAGCAGCTCGTCGAGTTCGGGCGAGCCCGGCAGCGGCAGGCGCGGCGCGGCGGCGCGCAGGCTCTGGGTCACGGCGTTCATGGTCGTCTCCTTGGCGGGAACAAGACGAGATCGGTCATTCGGCCGCCTGCGCCGCCGCTGCGGTCTGGCGGAAGGCGGCCGCGGGATGCCGGCTGGGGAGTTTCGGGCCGGAGCCGGACAGCTTTTCGCGCAGCGTCCCCGGCGCGTAGGCGCGCTTGAAGCGGCCGCGACGCTGAAGCTCCGGGACGATGAATTCGGCGACGTCCTCGAAGCTTTCCGGCACGACGGCGTAGGCGAGGTTGAATCCGTCGACGCCGGTCGCGGCGATCCAGGCCTCCATCAGGTCGGCGACCGTCTTCGGCCCACCGACGAAGACCGGGCCGATGCCGCCGATCGCGACATGCTCGGCGACCTCGCGCACCGTCCAGACGCGCGAAGGATCGGCGCGCGTGATGTTCTCCATGGCGGAGCGGCCTGCCTCGGTCTCGACATGGGCGACCTGCTGGTCGAGGCCGTAGGTCGAGAAGTCGACGCCGGTCCAGCCGGACATCAGCGTCAGCGCGCCCTCGTGGCTGACGTATTTGCGGTAGTCCGCGAGCTTGGCCTCGGCGGCGGCGTCCGTCGGTCCCGTCACGATGGTCGCGAGAGAGAAGATCGTGACGTCGTCCGCGCGGCGGCCGGCTTCGACCGCGCACCGGCGGATGTCGGAGACGCGCGGAGCGATCACGGTCGGGCTCGGGCCGGACATGAACACGCATTCGGCGTGACGCGCGGCGAAGGCGCGTCCGGCGGGCGAGGTCCCGGCCTGGTAGAGCACGGGCGTCCGCTGCGGCGACGGCTCGGAGAGATGGACGGCGTCGACCGAGAAATGCCGGCCGCGCACCCGCGCCGGGCGCACGCGCGCCGGGTCCGTGAAGATGCCGCGGGCGAAGTCGCGCACCGCCGCGCCGTCGTCCCAGCTGCCTTCCCAGAGGCTGTAGACGACGTCCATGTACTCTTCCGCGACGGCGTAGCGGTCGTCATGCGCCCGCTGCTTCGAGAGCCCGGCGGCGCGGGCCGCGCTGTCGAGATAGCCGGTGACGACGTTCCAGCCGACGCGCCCGTCCGTCAGGTGGTCGAGCGTCGACATGCGGCGCGCGAACGGGAAGGCCGGCTCGTAGGTGAGGTTCGAGGTGACGCCGAAGCCGAGGTTTCGGGTGACCGCCGCCATCGCCGAGACCAGCATCGACGGGTCGTTCGCCGGGATCTGGGTCCCGTGCCTCAGCGCGGCGTCCGGGGATCCACCATAGACGTCGTAGACGCCCAGCACGTCGGCCAGGAACAGCCCGTCGAACAGCCCGGCCTCGAGCGTCCTCGCGAGGTCTGTCCAGAACGACAGGCGGTTGAGCTCGGCCGACCGGTCGCCCGGGCGCCGCCAGAGGCCAGGCGACTGGTGCCCGACGGCGTTCATCGAGAAGGCGTTGAGCCTGATCTTCTTCGGCATCGCCAAGCTCCTCAGCGCGCGGCGATGCGGCGGACGACGTGGTCGCCGGCGAACTGGACCGTGCAGACCATCGCGATGAGGACGACGATGACGGCCGCCATGACGGTGGTGTCGAAGCGCTGGTAGCCGTAGCGGATCGCCATGTCGCCGAGCCCGCCCGCGCCCACCGCGCCGGCCATGGCGGAGGCGCCGATCATGGTGACGACGGTGATGGTGAAGCCGCCGACGAGGCCCGGAAGCGCCTCGGGAATGAGGACATGGCGGACGATGTGCCAGCGCCCGCAGCCCATCGCCTCGGCCGCCTCGATCAGCCCCTTGTCGACCTCGCGCAGCGAGACCTCGGCGATGCGCGCGAAAAACGGCGTCGCGGAGATCGACAGCGGGACGATCGCAGCCCAGACGCCGATGGTGGTCCCCGTGACCAACCTGGTCACCGGTATCAACGCAACCAGCAAGACAATGAACGGAGTCGCGCGAAATCCGTTGACCACCGCCGACGCCACCCTGTGCCACCGTGGCGCCGGGGTCAGCCCGCCCGGCGCGGACATCACGAGCAGCACGGCGAGCGGGATCCCGGCGAGCAGCGCGATCGCGGCGGAGACGCCGACCATCTGCGTGGTGTCGAGAAAGGCGCGCCAGAGGCGCTCAAGCATCTGCTGCGACATAGCCCAGCACCTTCGTTTCGTGAGCGAGCCCCGACAGGTCGGGCACAGAGCGCGGGCCGACCCTGAGGCCCGCGAGCAGGCGCCCCTGCGTGTGCCCGCCGATGCGGTCGGCCGAGGCGGAGAGCAGCCGGGCGCGGGCGCCGAGCCCGTCGGCGATGGCGGACAGGTCGGGCTCGGCCGTCCCCTTCAGCGCGATCTCGACGATCGCCTCGCCGCCGGCCGCGGGCGGCTCGGGCCTGAGCCGCGCCGCGATGTCCTCGGGCAGCCCCTGCGAGAGCGGGCGCAGCAGCGCCTGCGTCGCCGGATGCTGCGGATCGCCGAACACGCGCCAGACCGGCCCGGCCTCGGCGACCTCGCCCGTCTCCAGCACCAGCACCTCGTCGCAGATCTCGCGGATCACGCTCATCTCGTGGGTGATCAGCATGATCGTAATGCCGAGGCGGCGGTTGATGTCCCTGAGAAGGCTCAGGATCGACTGCGTCGTCTCGGGGTCGAGCGCGGAGGTCGCCTCGTCGCAGAGCAGGATCTTGGGGCGGCCCGCGAGCGCCCGGGCGATGCCGACGCGCTGCTTCTGGCCGCCGGACAGCCGCCGCGGATAGACGTCGCGCTTGTCGGTGAGGCCGACCAACGCCAGCGTCTCGGCGACGCGCGCCTCGATCTCGGCGCGCGGGCGCCTGGCGACGACCAGCGGCAGCGCGACGTTCTCCGCGACCGTCTTGGCCGAAAGCAGGTTGAAGTGCTGGAAGATCATGCCGACGCGCCGACGCAGGGCGACGAGTTCGGCGTCCCCCAGCTTCCCGACGTCGGCGCCGTCGACCAGCACGTGCCCGAGCGTCGGGCGCTCCAGCCGATTGACCAGCCGCAGCAGGCTCGACTTGCCGGCGCCGGAGCGGCCGATGACGCCGAACACGCCGCCGACCGGAACCTCGACGTCGACGCCCTTCAGCGCGCCGACCTCGCCCTTGGGCGAAACGTAGGTCTTCGACACGCCCCGGAAGGAGATCGAGCCCTCGCGCACGGCCGCCGGAACCGCCGGCGGCGTCTCGACGGGCGCCGGGCGCTGGAGCGGCCGCGCGGCCTCGCGCTGGAGCGCGGCGCTCATTTTTCCCACGCCAGCGCGTAGAGTTTCGGGTCGTTCGCGAAGGCCTTTCCGATCGCCGCCTTCACCTTCGGCGAGGAGTGGTAGATCTCGACGAACTTCGCGATGTCGGGGTCGTTCGCCCGGTCTTTCCTCACGACGAAGCGGATCGCGAACTGCTTGTCCGAGATGCCGGAATAGATCAGGCCCGAGCTCGGATTGAAGGTCTTCGCCGCGACGATGAAGTGCGGGTAGCCGAGCGCGACGTCGACGTCGCCGGTGATGCGCACCAGCTGCGGCCCCTCCACTTCCGTGAAGCTCAGCTTCTTCGGGTTGTCGACGATGTCGTCGAGCGTGCCGTGGAAGCCGACGCCGTCCTTGAGCTTGATGAGCCCGGCCTTCTCGAGCAGCAGCAGGCCGCGGCCCTGGTTCACCGGGTCGTTCGCGATCGCGACCTTCCCGCCGTCGGGCACCTCCGCGAAGCTTTTGTGCTTCAGGGAATAGAGCCCGATGTTGGCGAGCGTGCCGACGCCGACGTCGGTGAAGTCGTAGCCGCGGTCCTTGATGGCGTTGTCGAGGAACGGGCGGTGCTGGAAGTAGTTGGCGTCGATGTCGCCGGCCTGCAGCGCGACGTTCGGCGTCGTCCAGTCGCTGAACTCGACGACCTCGACGTCGAGGCCCTTGGCCTTGGCCTCCTCGGCCGCGGCCTGGATGGAGTCGGCGTAGGCGCCCGGCGTCACGCCGATCTTGAGGCCCTTGGCCGCCGCAGGAATCGTGAGCAGCGCCGCGAACACCGCGACCGCCGCGAAACGCATCGTCTTCATTTGTCGTCCACCGCTTGTCAGCTCGACCGCGGGAGGTCCGCAGTCGGAGGAAAGTTCACGCTAGTGTTCCCCTCCCCCTTGCGGGGAGGGGTCAGGGGCTGTCTCTTATACACATCTGACGCTGCCGACGAATAGAGAGGTGTAGA
>CABHPB010000082.1 GCA_902168115.1 uncultured Methylopila sp.
CGCTAAGCGTAGAGCCCGACGCTCGGCGACGGCGCTTAATTCTGAACGATCCCCACCCAGCCCTCCCCTTTGCAAGGGGAGGGAAAGAGGCGCTTCACGCCGCCTGCGTCGCCGCCGGGTCGGTCAGCGCGCGCGTAAAATTGCCGATGGCGCGGTCGAGCATGTCGCGCTGGAGGTCGCCGACGACGAAGTCTTCGGAGGCCACGTCGAGCGCGCTCTCGATGAGAAAACAGCCCTGCACCGAATGGCGCACGCCGAGCGAATGCAGCACCGGGCGGAAGGCGTAGTCGAGCATCAGCACATGGGCGAGCGACCCGCCGACCGCGAGCGGAAGCACCGCCTTGTCGGTGAGCGCGCGCTGCGGCAGCAGGTCGAGGAAGGTTTTGATCAGCCCGGAATAGGACGCCTTGTAGGTCGGCGTCACGAAGACGACGCCATCGGCCTTGGCGAGCGCGGCCACGGCATCGGCGATCGCCGGCTCGCTGGAATCGCCGGCGAGCAGCGGCCCGGCGGGAAGATCCCGCACCTTCACATGGGCGGTGGAAAAGCCGGCGGCGTCGAGCCGGGCGCGGACATGTTCGGCGAGGCGCGCGCTCTTGGACGTGGGCGCGGGGCTGCCGGATACGAACAGAACCGACGTCATGATACGCCCCCCGGCGTGTGGATCGCGCGGGAGGGCGCCCCTTTTCGGCCGGCGATCGCGGCCCGATAGGCGTCTGCGTAGGAAGCCGCGACCTGCGGCCAGGAATAGACGGCGAGTTCCTCGCGCGTCGGCTTCGCGCCCGGCGCGCGCTCGACGAGAGCGGCGTGGGCTGCGGCGACGGCCGCAGCTGCTGCGGAGGCGTCCGAGAAATCGACGAGCGCGACGCTCGGATGGCGCGCGGCGAGGGTCCGGAACGCCTCGTTCGGATGCACGACGGGCTTCAGCCCGGCGCTCATCGCCTCGATCAGCGCGACGCCGAACCCTTCGTAGTCGGAAGCCGAGACGAACAGCGAGGCGCCGCGGAGGACGTCGGCCACGCCCTTGTCGTCGAGGCCGACATGCAGCCGCACGTTCTGCTCGACGCCGGCGCGGGCGATCTCCGCGCGCAGCTGCTCGACCGTCCAGTCCGACGGCGCGCCGATCAGCTCGAGGCGCCAGTCGGGATCTGCGGCCGCCAGCGCCTTCGTCATGGCGATCAGGCGCTCGGGATGCTTGTTCTTTGAGAATCGGCCGAGGCTCGCCATGCGCTTCGTCGGCGTCGGGCTTGAGGCGCCCGCGAACTTGTCGAGGTCGGCCCCGTTCTCGATCACCTCGACGCCGGAGACGACCGCCGAGAAGGCGCGCGCGTCGCTCGGGCTGCAGGCGACGATGCGGTCGTAGAGGTTCGAGGTCAGCCGGGTCGGCCCGTTGAACCACAGCTTCTTCGCGGCCGAGAAGTCGCCAGTGTGGAAGAAGCCGCCATGGGTGGTCGCGACCAGCGGCAAGCGGTGGAAGGGCTTGGCCAGCGCCAGCGCGTCGAAGAAGAAGTCGACAGCATGGACATGCACGACGTCCGCACCGCCGACATGCCGGAACACGGCGGGCGCGACCGGATAGCGGGTCGAGCCGCGGAACGGCACCCGACGCACCTCGACGCCGTCGATCACCTCGCGTTCCGGCAGGCGCTCCTCGAGCGTCCGGAACAGGCGATCGAGCGTGACGACGCGCACGGTCCAGCCGGCGCGCAGCTGTTCGCGGGCGAGATTGGCGACGACGTCCTCCAGCCCGCCCCGGTTCGGCCGGTACTGGCGCACGACATGGACCACGGAGAGCGGCGCGGCGGCGCCGGCAAGGCCATGATAGCGGAGCGGCGCGTTCACGAGCGGCCCCCGAGATCGCAGGCGGAGCCGCCGTTCGCCATCAGGGGCTTCAGCGCCGCCATCTGCGGGCGCTCGCCGGCGTCGGTCGGCTCGAGGTTGAACGGATAGTCCCTCGGCCACCACGCGCCCGCGGCCCAGGCGGTCCAGCCGATCCAGGCGTCGGGCGCGTCGTTCATCTTGCCGACCATGGCCTTAAGGGCGGTGACGCAATCAGGCCTGTCGGAGGCCGCGAACTCGCCGAGGAAGCCGCGCCGGCCGCCGGCCTTCAGCCAGGCGGTGACGTCGTCGATCGCCTTGAGCGCGCGCTCGGCGCCAGAGCATTCCGGCTGGCGGCCGGAGAAGTCGGCGTCGAGATACTGGTGGAAGTCGTAGGCCATGCGGCCGAGCGGGTCGGAGACCTTGGCCATCTCGACGTCGTTGCGCCCGACGGCGAGCTCGCTCGACCAGCTGTGGGCGCCGGTGTAGGCGGTGCCGGGCACGATGATCATCTGCAGCGCGCCGGTCTTGCGGATGGCGTCGACCGCCGCCTGCGAGGCCTTGGCCCAGTCCGCGGCCTGCACGTCGTAGGGCTCGTTCATGAGCGAGAAGACGGTGCGGGGATTGCCCTTGTAGTGGGTGGCGAGACGCTTCCAGAGGTCGACGAACTGCGAGACCGGCGCCTCGGCCGAGCCGATCCGCTTGCCGCGGTAATAGGCGAAGTCGTGCGGGTCGACGATCACCGTCAGGCCAGCCGCGTTCGCCGCCTTCACCGCGCCGTCGAGGCGGGCGAGTTCGTCCTTGTCGAAGGGCGCGTTCGGCTTCGGCTGCAGCCGCTCCCAGCGGAACGGCAGGCGCACCGCCGTGCCGCCGTTCGCAGCGAGGCGATCGAAGGCCGCGGCGTCGGGATAGGCGTAGTCGAAGTTCGGGCGGCCGGGCGTCGGGCCGAAGTCGGCCCCAGAGATGTTGGCCCCGCGAAGGCACGGCTCGGCGAGGGCCGGCGAGACGGCCGTCGCAAGCGCAAGCGCCGCAGCGAGGGCCGCCCGGGCGCTCATTCCGCCGCCACGCTCTGGGTCACGGCCGGCGGCGCGACGACGCCGGCCAGCGTCGCCAGAAGGCGCGCGCGGGCGCCCTTGTGGGTAAAGTTGTGGTCGGCGTCCATCACCATGGCGCGCCAGACGTTCGGGTAGTTCGCGACCTTCTTGCCGTCCTCGCCGAAATAGGTGTGGAGCTCGGTGAGGCCGAGGTCGCCCTCGGAATAGACCAGCCAGACGCGCACGCCGCGCTTGTCGAGCGTCGTGAAGCGACGATGCACCTCGCGGTAGAGCCGGGCCTCCGGCGTCAGTTCGCCGAACAGCGGCGCGAGCTTCACGGCCGCCTTCCGGAGCAGGCGGTGAGTGACGTAGTGAGCGGCGGCGCCGACGCGCAGCTGGCCCTTGAGCAGGCGCTTCCAGCCGCCGCGCTTCCAGAGCGTCGCGCCGAAGTCGCCGATCGAGCGGTGCGCGTAGCGCAGCGCCTCGGCGATGTCCTCGCGCGGATCCCAGACGAAGCGCTCGGTGTTGACCATCACCACCTGGTCGATGCGATCGTCCTGCACGGCGGCGTTGAAGGCGGCGTAGGCGCCGCTGCAGCGGCCGATGAGGAACGGGCGGTGGAAGCCGAGCTCGGCCATGGCGTCGACCGCCGCCTTCATGTCGTCGATCTGGGACTGGCTGTAGAGCACCTCGCCCGACATGCCCGGATGCGGGAGACTGTCGCCGATGCCGGCCGCGTCGAGACGCAGCGAGGGCACGCCGAGGCCGGCGAGCGCGCGCGCCTGCTCGACCGTCGCCCGCCCCCAGCCGATGTGGTAGTCGCGGCCGGCGTTGGCGAAGATCGCGGCCGGCTGCCCGTTGGCGTGCTCGGGCTCGCACAGCACCCCGAACAGCCGCCCTTCCGGACCGAAGCGGATCGGCCGCTCGCGATAGCCCTCGCCCTGCACGGGCGCGGGCGCGGCGACGATGGGCGCGGCGCGGCGCGGCAGGAAGGAGCCCGAGCCCGCCTCGATGTCGAGCGCGCCGATCCAGTCGGCGACGGCGTTCAGCACGGCGTAGGGCGGCTCGGCCTGGGTCGGGTCGGTGGCGAGGATCTCGTAGCCCTCATAGGGCAGAGCCTCGGTCTCGCAGCCGAGCGTCGCAAGGTGCGCGGCGAAGCGCTCGTCGCCGCCGTGATTGACGCGCGCGACCATCAGCGCGCGTGCGGCCGGGGCCGCGTCGAGCTTGGTCAGGTCGATCGTCTTGACGGCGGCCGCGCGCGAGGCGTCGAGCGCGATGCCGGCCACCGCGTGGCCGCCGGCGTCGTCCGGATCCGGGGTGATGCCGATCCGGTCGGTCAGCATGCGCGCCCAGAGCGAGAGCTCCCGGAGATAGATCCGGCCGCTCGTCACCGGCGCCATGAAGACGGTCGCCTCGACCGGCCCGAGATCGCGCGCGCTGAGCGCGGCGAGCGCGCCGCCAAAACCCTGTCCGACGACGACGATGCGCTCCCGGCCGGTCGCCCAGCGCAGGAAGCGCGCCGCCGCGCGGATCGACTCCAGCCAGTCCTCGAGCCCCTCGGCCCCGGAGGTCTCCGGCGAGTCGCCGACGCCCGGATAGTCGAAGCGCAGGCAGGGCGAGCCCTTGGCCTGGAGCCGTTCGGCGAGGGTGCGCCAGGTGGTGCGGACGCACATCTCCTCGTAGCCGATCGCGCCGAGCATCAGCACGGCGACCGGCCCGTCGGCCGGATAGAGCTGGCCGATGCAGTTTCCGAATGTGACGGGCACGCCGACATGCGCGTCCGGCTGGGTCGTCGCGGCGCCGATCGAGGCCGCGTAACCGCGCACCAGTTCGACCTGTTCCGCGACGCCGAGGTCTCCGGTTCCGCGCGCCATGGCGCCAGCAAGGTTGAGCATGGGCTGTGTCCTGCGGTCTGCTGCGTCTGCGGTCGAAAGCACGGGCGTTCCGTTCATTCGGCTGCCTCGAAGCGGGTCTGGAGACGGATCTCGCGAGCCTTCGCGCCGGCGCCGCCGAACAGGAAGGGCCTGAAGAAGGCGGTCGCCATGTTGTCGATGCCCCAGGCGCCGGCGATCCAGCGCGCCGCCGCCCAGTTCGACGCGATCGCGAGCAGCAGGCCGGCGCTCGCGATGCCGATCAGGCCGAAGTTGCGGCCGAGCAGCCAGAGCAGCCCGAGATAGACGACGAACATCATCGAGCGCGCGATCAGGAAGAAGCGCTCGCCCCCGCCGATCATCAGCAGCCAGGAGCCGGGACCGAAGAAGGCCTGGCTCACCGCGAGGGCGCAGAGTACGACCAGCACCTCGGAATCCTGCGCGAAATGCTCGTCGAACAGGGTCAGCACGAACGGCCCGACGACCGCGAGCGCGAGCGCCCCGAGCAGCGAGATGCAGAACGCGCCCATCGAGAGCTGGCCGACCAGCTTCTGCGCGCCCGGCCGGTCGCCCGCCTGGAAGCGCGCCGCGATCAGCGGGATGCCGACGGTGTCGATCGCGGTGACCGGAAGGGTGAGCAGCATCGCGATGCGCAGCGCCACGAAGTAGAAGCCGGCCTGCTCGAGCCCGAGCAGCGCCCCGATCAGGATCGTCTCGAGATAGGCCTGCGCCGAGTTCAGCACGTTGTTGGCGATGAAATAGCCGCTCTCAGCGCGCCACTCGCGCGGCGACTCCTCGTCGGCGCGCGGGCGCAGGAAGGCGAGGCCCTCGTCCTTCAGGAAGGCCGCGACCTGATAGGCCGTCGCGCCGCCGAGCAGCAGCGTCACGATCACCATCGCGGCCGCGCCGCCGGACATCAGGCCGAAATGCGCCGCGCCGAAGAAGGCGGCGATGCTGGCCGCGCGCCAGATGATCTCGCGCGGCAGCAGCGAGATGTTGATGCTGCCGTGGATGCGGAAATAGTTCTGGAGATACTCGCTGAGCGAGAACACCGCCGCGAACAGGAAGCCGATCCAGAGGTGGTCGTAAGGGTACGGCAGGTCGTCTGAGAACACGTAGAGCCCCGCCGCCGCGAGCGAGAGCGCGCCGCAGCCGCCCATCAGCCACTCGGCGTTGACGCGCAGCAGCGTGCGGTTGAGCGAGTCGTCCACGCCGGCGTCGCGGCGATAGTGCTTCACGACCAGGATCTGCTGGCCGAGCACCGCGATCAGCCCGAGCGCGCTGCCGATCGAGAACAGGAAGACGTAGAGGCCGTATTCGTGGGTCGAGAGCAGCCGGCTCGCGACCAGCATCACGAGGAACGACAGGAAGGTCGACCCGAAGCGCGACGAGAAGGCGATGGCGAAGCGCCTCAGCTCGACGAAGCGCGGGGAGCGGATGAGCGCGATCATGCCCGCGCTCCATGGACGGCGGCGGCCGGCGCGGGACGCGGGGGCGCGTCCAGCGAGGCGAAGACGGCGTCGAAGCCGGCGGCGACCCGCGGCGTCAGATACTTGGCGGCCGAGGCCAGCGCGCCGGAGGACAGCCGCGCGAGCCGCTGCGGCTCCGCGGCGATCGCCGTCATCTTCGCGGCGAGCTCCGCGTCGTCGCCGGGCTCGAACACGTCGCCGTTGAAGCCGGGCTCGATCGTCTCGGGCAGGCCGCCGGATCGCGCCGCGATCACCGGCACGCCATGCGCAAAGGCCTCGATCGCGACGCGGCCGAAGGGTTCGCGGAACAGCGAGGGCACGACGAGAACGTCGATCTGGGGGAAGAAGTCAGCCGGCTTGGTCCAGCCGAGGAATTTCGCGTCGGCCGGGAATTTCGCAGGCAGCGTGTCGGCGTAGTCGCCGAAGCCCGTTCCGGCGATCAGGACCTCGGCCTGCCCCGGCGCCAGCCGGCGCGCGGCTGCGGCCAGCGTGTCGAGACCCTTCACCGGATCGAGCACGCCGATGAAGCCGAAGCGGACCGGCCGGCCCTCGGGCGCCGCGCGGGGCCCCGAGGCGACGATCTCGGTGATCGCGCCCGGCACGACATGCGTGGTCGCGTTCGGGAAGTAGCCGTGGTCGAGGTGGCGGCCGACGATGAAGCCGGTCTCGCCGACGACGGCGTCGACGAAGCGCGACGACAACTTCTTGCCGTAGGAGGTCACCTGGCACGAACCGCAGGCCCGCCCGCAATTTGTGTCGCCCTTGCGCATGCTGGCCTTCCAGCACAGCAGGAAGGCCGAGCGCAGGATGTGGACCGTCGGCAGGCCGAGCGACTTCGCCGCCGCCCAGGTCGCGACATTCACGTTCTCGATCGAGTCGGTGAGCACGATGTCGGGGCGAAAACGCTTCATCTCCCGGCGCATCACGAAAAACGCGCGCGGGTTGAAGTTCTCCAACGCATGCCACAGCGCCTTGCGCCAGGCCGGCCGCGGCAGCCGGTAGTTCCAGTCGACGTTGAGGCTCTTCAGGCGCCGCACGGGCACGCCGTCGAAGACCTCGTGCCTGTCCTCACCCGAGACGTTGACGACCTTGACGTCGTGGCCGGCGGCGATCAGCAGCTTCGCGACCATCATGGCCGAGATCGGCCCGCCGCCGTCGATGAACGGCGGAAAGGCCGCGCACGCCATCAGGATGCGCTTGCCGCCCTCGCGATGTCGGATCGTCTCGCCCATCGAGACTGCGCCTCCCTGCCTGCCGCTGTCATAGCGCGGGCGCCGTAAAGACTTCCCGAAGCGCCATGCTTAAATCGTGTTTAAGCGTTGCGTTTTCTTAGCTTTCCGGCCGCAGGCGGCGTGGCGCGAGATCGACCGCCTCCGAGGCGCGGCGAAGCTTGTGCCAGGCGATCCAGCCGAAGAAGCGCACCACGTCGATCGTGTAGCGCCGGCCGAGACGACGCGGCTCCTGGACGAGGCGGAACAACCACTCGGCGCGAAGGGCTCGCACGACGCGCGGCGCGCGCACGACGCGGCCCGCGATGAAGTCGAACAGCGCGCCGACCATCATGACCGCCGGCGCCTCGATGTCGGCGGCGTGCGTCGCCACGAAGTTCTCCTGCCGCGGGTTGCCGAGCGCGACGAGCACGAGGTCCGGCTGCGCGGCGTTGATCTCTGCCACCACCTCGCCCGCCTGCTCGTCCGCGAAATAGCCGTCGCGCACGCCGACGATCCGGTGGCGCGGAAAGCGCTCCTCAAGCCGCCGGCCCGCCTCGTCGGCGACGCCGGGCCTTGCGCCGAGCAGGAAGATCCTGAGCTCCTGCCGGGTCGCCCCGAGCAGCGCCGGCGTCAGGTCGGTGCCGTTGAGGTTCTGCTCGAAGCGGCGGCCGTTGATCAGGCGCGAGCAGATGTCGACGCCGACGCCGTCATTCAGCACAAGGCATCGCGACAGCGTGCGGGCGTAGTCCCGCGACTCGAAGGCCTGCAGCATGGTGTTGGCGTTGCAGAAGGCGACGCGGATCTGCCGGCGGTCCTCGAAGGACTTCTGGATCGCCTGGATCGCCCGGGCGCGGTCGACATACGGGATCTCGAGCCCGCCGACCCGCAGATACGGGCCGATCCACCGACGTTCCGGCCCCTGATAGATCGCCTGATTGCCCATATGCGCCCGCGTCTTTCCGCAGATTTTCTGTCGGGACGCCGCCGTGATTCCGGCAGGCGTCCGCTCATGTTCGGCCCATCCGCCCGTAGGCGAGTGAGGCTCGGTTCGTCCGTCCCGCCGTCGAACGCCACGCGGCGCGGCTGACGGGAGTTACCTAAGCCAGCCCCAGCGCAGGCTCAAGTTTTATAACAGGGCATACTTAAGTTGTTTTCATCTGTTTCTTTGAAAAATGGCCAGACATAAGTAACTATTCGTTAAATACATTTCAGTTCGCCAGTTATAGAAAAATTAACCATGGCGGCGCACGGTCGGCCGGACGCGTTGCGCACGCCTCGCGAGCCGGCCTAGCAACGAAAAAGTCGAGACGGAGCAAGGGCGTGGCCCAAGGCGTGTCCCAAGGCGGGTCCCACGGGATGGCCCAATCCTTTCCGGCGGCGGTGCGCGAACCCGCGCCGCCCTCGGTCGAGGAGACGGTCGCCAGCACGGCCTCGGACTTCGCCGAGCTCGCCCGGCGCCGGGTCAAGCTGATCGCGGCCACCGCGGCCGCGACGACGCTGCTCGCCATGGCCTTCCTCGCGCACCAGACGCCGCTCTACCGCGCGACCGCCGAGATCCTCGTCGATCCGCAGGCGCTGCAGGTCGTCGGCAAGGACATCGTGCGGCAGGACACCGCGGCCTCGATCGACTTCGCCAATGTCGACAGCCAGGCGATGGTGATGGTCTCCGGCTCGCTGCTGAACCAGCTGATCGACGAGCTCGACCTCGAATCCGACCCGGTGTTCCGCGCGCAGCCCGGTGTCCTCAGGCGCCTGCTGGGCGGCGACACGCCGACCCAGTCGCGCGCGACCACCATCGAGGCGCTGCGCAAGGCGGTCGTGGCGCGCCGCGTCGACAACTCGCTCGTGTTCGAGATCACCGTCTCGCATCCGGACGCCGAGAAGTCGGCGCTGATCGCGAACCGCCTCGCCTCGCTCTATCTCAAGCAGGGCAACGACGGCCGCGGCCAGGCGGTCAAGCGCGCCGGCGACACGCTGCTCGGGCAGCTCTCGAGCCTGCGCAAGCAGCTCAACGACGCCGAGGTGGCGGTCGAGAAATTCCGCGGCGACAACAACCTGATCTCGACCGGCGAGGCCGGCCTGATCGTCAATCAGCAGTTGCGCGATCTCTACGGCCAGATCACGCAGGCCGAAACCGAGACCGCGCGACTCGCCGCCCGGCGCGACCAGGTCGCGAAGATCGGCCCGGACTCGCTGCTGTCCGACCGGATCTCGGAGGCCCTCAACGCTCCGACCATCATCGCGCTGCGCAGCCAGTACGCCCAGACCGCGCAGGAAGCCGCGCGCATGGCGGAGACGCTGCTGCCGCGCCATCCGCGCCTCGTCGAGGCCCGCGCGGAGCTCGCCGCCGCCCGCAGGGCGCTGTCGGACGAGCTCGACCGGGTGCGCGCCTCGATCGTGCAGGACTACGCTCAGGCGCAGGACAACCTGAAGAAGCTGAGGGACCGCGCCGCGGCGCTCACCAAGAACCAGGTGTCGAGCAGCGAGAGCGAGATCCGGCTGCGCCAGCTCGAGAGCGAGGCCGAGGCGATCCGCACCGTCTACAACGCCTCCCTCGGCCGCGCGAAGGAACTCGAGCAGCAGCAGCAGATCCAGACCAACAACTCCCGCCTGATCTCGGCCGCGTCGGTGCCGCTCAAGCCCTCCAAGGCGCCCGCGCTGATCGTCGCGCCGGCCGCGCTGGTGTTCGGCGCGTGTCTTGGCCTTGCGCTCGGCTTCCTGCTCGACCTGCTGCGCGGCGCCGCCCCGAACGCCCGCTCGGCCGCCGAAATGCTCGGCGTCGAGAGCTACGCGACGCTGAGGCGTCGCGGCTCCGGCCCGGCGCTCGACGAGCGCGATCCCGCCGCGCTTCTCGCGGTCGCCCGGCGCCTGCAGGGCCGCGCCGGAACCAAGTCGCCCGCCGTCGTCGTCATGGCCGGAGCGCATGATCTCGACCCGGCGCTCCGCCGCAACGTCATCCAGGGCCTCGCCCGGGCGCTCGCCGGCATCGGCGAGGGTGTCTGGATCTGCGAGCAGACCGACCGCGACGAGCCGATGCATGTCGAGCGCATCCAGCCCATCCACGCCGCCTCGCACGAGGCGACGACGACCGGCGGCCCGCTGATCGAGGCCGCCAAGCGCGCCCGCGCCGCGCGCGTCGTCGAGGCGCTTCAGGGCCGCACGGGCGAGCGCGTCGAGGGGGCTGAGTTCCTTCTCCTGTCCGACGACGACGCCTCCGGCCTCGCCGCCTCGGCGGCGATGTCCGACGCCGTGGTCGTCCTGTTCGAGCCCGGCCGCACGCGCCGCCGGACGCTGCGCGACCTCGTCGCGATGCTCGATCCGGCGGGCGACCGCATGGCGGCGATGATCGCGGTCGAGCCGTCGCGTCCGTCCCGGATCGCGGTTCCGGAGTTCGCGGCTCGGCGCTTCCGCAAGGCCGCGGCGTGACCATCGCGGCCGCGCGCGCGGCGCCGGCCTCGCTGCGCGACCGGCTGCACCCGACGGCGACGCTCGCGGTCCTGCTCGGCGCACTGACTTTCAACGCGGGCCTGTGCTTCCTCAACACCTCGATGCTCGCCGTCACCGACACGATGGTGATGGCGATGGAGGGCCTGCTGCTCGCGCTCGCCTTCAGTTTCGCGCTCGGCCGCTCGGTGCCGGTCTATCTGGTGCTGATCGTGTTCCTCACCTACGCCGCGCTGCTGATGGCGCTGAGGCCGCTGATCGACCCGAAGGCGGTGCGCGACATCTTGATCCCGATCGCCTTCTACGCGCTCGGGCGCCGGATCCCGGACATGAAGCTCGCCGACAAGGCGGTGTTCTGGAGCGCGGCGATCGTGCTCGCGATGGGCTGCTTCGAGTACTTCGCGCTCGACGTGTTCACGAGCTTCTTCAACGTCATCAAGTACTATGTCGCGCGTGGCACTGTGGCGCCGAGCGACGTGTCCGAGCAGACCGGCGCGCTGTTCCAGAGCGGCGTCAGGCCGGACGCCCGGGCGCTGCTGCCGTTCCTCGGCCAGCACCGGGTTTCGTCGGTGTTTTTGGAGCCGGTCTCGGCCGGCAACTTCGGCGCGATCGTCTATCTCTGGGCGCTCTACCGCAAGAACATGAAGCTGCGCTGGCTCGTCGGCCTGATGGGCGTCGCCTGCATCATCCTCGCCGACGCGCGTTTCGGGGCCTACGTCTCGCTCTGCGCGACGGCGGTCTATCTCGTCGCCCGCCACCTGCCGCGCGCGCCCTTCGTGGCGGCGCCCTTCCTGATCCTTTCGGTTCTCGCGGTCTACGGGCTGACGACGGCCGAAAAGGTCTGGTCGAACGACATCGGCGGCCGGATGCTCTGGACGTCGATGCTGCTGACGTCGCTGACGCCCGAGGCCGTGTTCGGCCTGTCGCCCGACAAGCCGTTCCTGTCGGATTCCGGCTACGCCTACACGCTGAACCAGATCGGGCTGATCGGCTTCGCCGGCCTCTGGTCGCTGTTCGTGCTGCTGCCGCAGGAGACGCGGCGCGCCTGGCCGTACAAGGCCGCCGCCATCACCTACATCCTGCTGCTGCTGCTGATCTCGGACTCGGTCTACACGATCAAGACCGCCGCCCTGTTCTGGTTCCTGCTCGGCACCAGCGACGGCGCGCCGGCCGAGGCGGCGCGACCGCGGCCCGTCCGCCGTCAGGCGACGGCGCGCGAGCCTGTCGGCGCCGGAGCCTGAGCCGTGGCGGGGACCGCAAGGGTCTTCGCCGGCGCCTGACGCGAACCGCGCCGGCGCAGCTTCAGGATCGGCTTCTCGACGAAGCGCCAGGACAGCACGGCGACCGGCGCGACCACCGCGAGCGACAGCAGGAAGAAGACTGCGCCGTTCTTCAGGTCGGGGAAGGCGGCGACGAGCGACTGCTGCAGCGGGAAGGCGTAGAGATAGATCCCGTAGGAGTAGTCGTTGCCCTTGAGGGCCGACACTTCAAGGGACGGCGACAGCCCGGCGGCGATCACGACATAGGCGTAGAGCGGCGCGGTCGCGAGATTGTAGAGCGGGTTCTGCGCCCACTCCGGCGTCCCGAACGAGGAGATCGCGAAGTAGAGCGCGACCGCGGCGAAAGCGAAGTCCCGCCGGCACGGGATCGCCCGGCGGTAGTGGTAGAACAGCATCCCCAGCATGAAGATCGGGATCAGCCGCGCCGCGCCCCGCGTCACGAAGACATAGGACAGCGCCCGGTCGAACGGCAGCGGCGAGCCGAGCCGCTCGAACAGGTAGATCGCGGCCGCGACCGCGAACAGGCCGATCGTGATCGCAAGCAGCGCGCCGCGCCTGCGGTGGAGGCCGAACGCCATCAGCAGCGCGACGCCGAGATAGCAGGACACCTCGTGCGGCACGGTCCACAGCGAGCCGTTGACGATCGGGCCGACCGGGTCGGTGGCGAAGAGGCCCGGCAGTTCCGGGCGCGTCAGGCCGACGATGTTCAGGAAATAGGACGCGAACTTCGGATCGGCGAAGTAGGAGCCGAGCGGCAGGGTCGTGAGAAGCGGACCGAGCAGAAGCGCGGCGAGAAAGATCGCGACGGCGAGAGCCGGCAGGATCCGCAAGAACCTGTTGGTCAGGAACTGGCCGACGCTGAGCCGCTCGGCGCTCGCAGCGATCAGGAAGCCGGACAGCGCGAAGAACATCGGCACCGCCGCGATGTCGATCGCCCAGCGCCCGAACGGCGCCCCCGGAAAAGCCGGGTCGCTGTCCGCGATCCCGCCGACCAGCGAGGTGTGGATGAAGACGACGAGGACCGCGAGCGCAAGCCGCGTCAGGTCGAAACCGGGCCCCACGCCGCCGAAGCGGTCGAGCCGATCTCCGATTGTCTCGCGCGTCATGAGCCGGCGCCCCGCATCCAGGTACGTGAAAACCTCGGCTTCGATCGCTTGGATTTGAGTTAAATCCGGCGCCGGATCAACGATCCGCGAGAACACGGACGAAACGTCGCCAATGCAGGGTTAATTCATACGAATAAAATTCGGATGCATCTCATTGCGCCCTTGGCGCCCAATCACCCGATATTTAGCTCAATTTTGAGGAAAAACCACCACGACGACTCGCGAGACGGCATGTCGTTTACACAAAATATACTATGATACGTCGCATTTACTGCTTTATTTTTCGAAGTTCAGCGCAAGGCCGCGTTAAACCTCCTGCTGTATGACTTTCCTCCGACACGCAACCAGCGACGCCCGAGACGCTCGGCAAAGGCTCTCGGCAAGACGAAGCGCACGCGTGACAGGGATCTTTCAACGGCGGAAGGCCGCGCAAGCGCTCGACGAGCGGCCGCGGCTCCGGGACAGGAGCATCGGGCAATGAAGAGCACCATTCGCGACATCCTGGCCAAGCACGGCCGCCTTCCGGCGCCGGTCGAAGGCCTTTCGGACGACGCCGACCTCCACGCCGCCGGCCTCACCTCCTTCGGGTCGGTCGAGGTGATGATGGCGCTCGAGGAAGCGTTCGGCATCGAGTTTCCCGACCGCATGCTCAACCGCCGCAACTTCTCCTCGATCTCCGCGATCGAGCAGGCGGTGATGACGGTCCAGGCCGAGGAAGCCGCGTGACCTCCGCTCTCGCCCGGCGCGACGAAATCGCCGAGGCCCTCGCGCTCGTCCCGCCCGCGGTCGACGAGCGCGCGCTGGTCAAGGCGGCGCGCGCCATTGCGTCCAAGATCGCGGCGCCGAACGCCGCCGACGTCGACGAGAACGCCCGGTTCCCGTCGGAGACCTTCGCCGCGCTGAAGGAAGCCGGCCTGCTCGGGATCATGGTCCCGCAGGCGCTCGGCGGCCAGGGCGCGAGCGTCGCCTGCGTCTCGGAGATCTGCGCGGTGCTGGCGCAGGCCTGCGCGAGCTCGGGCATGATCTACTCGATGCACCAGATCAAGATGTCGAGCCTGACGGTGCATTGCCTCGACAGCGAGTGGCACCGCGGCTTCATGCGCGCCTGCGCCGAGGAGCAGCTGCTGCTCGCCTCCGCGACCACGGAAGGCGGCGGCGTCGGCGGCGACATGCGCCAGTCGATCTGCGGCGTCCAGCGCGACGGCGACATGTTCGACCTCGCCAAGGAGGGCTGCCTGATCTCCTACGGCGCCTATGCCGACGCGATCCTGATCACGGCGCGCCGCACCCCGGACGCGCCGGCCTCCGACCAGGTGATGGCGGTGATGCGCGCCGACCAGTACCGGCTCGAAAAGACCGGCGCCTGGAACACGATGGGCATGCGCGGCACCTGCTCGGACAACTTCACCTTCGCCGGCCGCGCGCCGGCCGAGCAGATCATCCCGCTCGCCTTCGCCGACATCTCGGCCCAGTCGATGCTGCCCTACGCGCATCTGCTGTGGGCGTCGGTCTGGTACGGCATCGGTTCCGACGCGGTGGCGCGGTCCGAGGCCTTCGTGCGCGCCGAGGCCCGCAAGCGCCCCGGCGCGACCCCGCCGAGCGCGCTGCGCCTCGCCGAGCTGCTCACGCTTCAGCAGAGGTTCAAGTCGCTCGTCGTCGCCGGCATCGACCGCTACGAGCGCGCCAAGGACGACGCCGACGAGCTAACCTCGATCGGCTTCGGCGTCGCGATGAACGCGATCAAGATCTCCGCCAGCCAGTCCGCCGGCGAGATCGTCAACGCGGCGTTCCTGATCTGCGGGATCATGGGCTACCGCAACGACAGCCCCTACAGCCTCGCCCGCCCGATGCGGGACGCGCTGTCGGCGCCGATCATGATCAACAACGACCGCATCCTCGGAAACGTCTCCAACCTGCTGGCCGTGTACAAGCACGACGCCAGCCTGCTGAGGTGATCAGACCATGTGCGTGATCTGCGACGAGGTCGAACCGACCACCCTGCTCGAGCAGCTGATCTCCCACGGCATCCTCATCGACACCGGCATCGACGGCATCTATGGCCGCTCGGGCGTGTTCGAGGACGTCATCGCCCGGTTCGAGGACCTGGTGACGCGCACCGGAGCGACCGGCGCGAACCCGATGTCGCCGGAGGTGATGCGCTTCCCGCCGGCCATGAACCGCTTCCACTTCGAGCGGTCCGGCTACATGAAGTCGTTCCCGCAGCTCGCCGGCACGATCCATTCCTTCATGGGCGATGATCGCGGCCACTTCGATCTGCTCGAAAAGCTCTCGAACAACGAGGACTGGACCGGCCAGCAGAAGACCACCGGCGTCGTGCTGACCCCGGCCGCCTGCTACACGCTCTATCCGATCGTCGCCAAGCGCGGCCCGCTCAAGGCCGAGGGCGCGCTGTTCGACCTGCAGAGCTACTGCTTCCGCCACGAGCCCTCCAAGGACCCGGCGCGCATGCAGATGTTCCGCATGCGCGAGTTCGTCCGCTTCGGCAAGCCCAAGCAGGTGCAGGAGTTTCGGGCCGGCTGGCTCGAGAACGGCGAGACCATGATGAAGAAGCTCGGCGTGCCGATCCACGTGGATCTGGCCAACGACCCGTTCTTCGGGCGCTCGGGACGCATGCTGAAGAACAACCAGCGCGACCAGGGCCTCAAGTTCGAGATGCTGATCCCGATCGAGAGCGAGGAGAAGCCGACCGCCTGCCTCTCCTTCAACTATCATCAGGACCATTTCGGCACGACCTGGGGCCTGATCGACGCAGACGGCGAGACCGCGCACACGGCCTGCGTGGGCTTCGGCCTGGAACGCGTCGCGCTCGCTCTGTTCAAGCATCACGGCTTCGACGTCGAGGCCTGGCCGAAGGCCGTGCGCAAGGCTCTGTGGCAGTGACGATCGGCGGAACCTCCCGGCGCGAGCCGCTGCCGACGCAGGCGCTCGACAAGCGACCGGCGCAGCGGCTGCGCGCCCATGCGCATGGCGCGATGACGGCGCTGCCGGCGGTCTCGGCCGGCGGCTTCGCGCCCGTCCGCCAGTCCGGCGGCGCGTCCGTGCCGATGAGGATGCCGCGATGACCGCCGTGCCGCTTCGCGCCCATCCCGCGACGCCGGCTGCGCCGCGCGTGCTGCCGATCGACCCGATCGGCTGGAAGAACCACGCCATGCACGGGGCCGACCGCAGCTGGCCGCAGACCAACTGCTACGCCGACCTCTGGATCGAGGTGCTGCACGCCATGGGCGCGGAGCCCGCGGCGGCGTTCGGCTTCGCGATCAGCCAGGATTTCGAGGGCGACCAGTTCACCTTCTTCAAGCCGCCGCTCGAGGACCTCGAGTCGCTCTACGGGCTGCGCGTCACCGAACTCGCGCTCTACGACGACCTCGTCTCCCATCTCGAAACGCAGGCCGCGCTCGGGCGCATCGTGCTGATCGAGCTCGACAGCTTCTACCTGCCGGACACGCAAGGGGTGACCTACCGAGTCGCGCACGGCAAGACGACGGTCGCGATCAACCGCATCGACCGCGCCGCCAAGGAGCTCGACTACTTCCACAACGAGGGCTTCTTCCGCGCGACCGGCGAGGACTTCGACGGGCTGATGCGGCTGCTGCCGGGCCAGGCGCGCGAGGACACGCTGTTCCCCTACGCCGAGGTCATGCGGCTGCCGAAGGAGCGCGCCTCCTCCGCCGAGACCGCCGCCGCGGCGCTCGCGCTGCTCGTGCGCCACATCCGCCGGCGTCCCGAGACGAACCCGCTGATCGGCTTCCGCGCCGTCGTCGAGGCGCAGGGCGCCGCGCTGAAGGACCGGCCGACGGAAAGCTTCCACCACTACGCCTTCAACACGCTGCGCCAGCTCGGCGCCAATTTCGAGCTGTTCGCGAGCCATCTCGAGTGGCTTGGGCGCGAGGGCCTCGAGGGTCTTGGAGAGGCCGAAGGCGCCGCCCGCTCGATCGCCGAAGGCGCCAAGATCGCGCAGATCGTCATGGCGCGCTCGGTGCGGCAGCAGTCCTTCGGCCGGCTCGACGGCGCTCTCGCGGTGATCCAGTCAGATCACGACAGGCTGGTCGCAGCGCTGACGGCCCGGTTTCCGGACTGACGGCGCGCCGCGAAGTTCGACCTCGTGATCGGGGCGCCAGCCGCGGGCCGGCGTCCGACATGAGGGACGTTGAGTACGGCGGAGACCGCGTGTTGCGTAACGAGTTGCGTTCGGCCCATCCCCCTCGCCGTCCTCATGCCGAGGGGCCGCGCGCCAGCGCGGCGTCCCGAAGCGCGCAGCCGGCCTGACGCCGTCATGGCGACCATCCGCGCCTTCTCCGGCCGTTCGCGCGAGCAGCTTGGCGGCTGGACCTTCCGCGCAACGGCGCCCGACGCCGCGCCGACCCCGGCCGAGCTGCCGCAGGACGACTGGGCGCTGTTCGTCGTCCCCGGCACGGCCGCCGGCGCGCTCCGCGCGGCGGGCAGGCTGACCGACGCGACGGCGCAGCATATCGACTTCAAGGACCACTGGATCCGGACAAGGCTCGACCGGCCGCTCGCCGGGACGCTCGAGTTCGAGGGGCTGGCCGTCGTCTCGGAGATCTGGATCGACGGCGGAAAGCGCGCCGAAAGCCGCTCGATGTTCGAGCCGGTGGAGCTTGCGGTCGACCTGCCCGCCGGCGCCGAGATCGCGGTCGCGTTCCGCGCGCTCGGCCCGAAGCTCGCCGCCATGCCGAAGCGCTCGCGCTGGCGCCCTCAGATGATCCAGCCGAACGGCCTGCGCTTCTTCCGCACGACCGCGCTCGGCTCGACGCCGGGCTGGAGTCCTGCCGGCCGCCCGACCGGTCCCTGGCGGCCGGTCACGCGGCTCGACGGCGCGCCGGCGCCGCAGGTCGACGTGCGGGCGAGCTACGCCGGCGAGGTCGGGCGGCTGGCGATCGCGATCGACGCTTCGCCTGACGCGGACGGGACCGTCTCGTGCGCCGGCTTCAGCACGCCCCTTTTTGCGACCGACGGCGGCCGTCTGGTCGCCGAGCTCGCCTTGCCCGGCGTCGCGCCGTGGTTTCCGCACACCCACGGCGAACCGATCCTGCACGACCTGAAGGTCACCGTCGGCGGCGAGACGCTGGACCTCGGCCGCGTCGGGTTCCGGTCGATCGGGATCGACCGCGACGTCGACGGCGACGGCTTTGGGCTCGTCGTCAACGACGTTCCCGTCTTCTGCCGCGGCGCGTGCTGGTCGAGCGCGGACGCCGTGTCCCTCGCCGGCTCGCGCGAAGCCTACGAGCCGTGGCTGCGGCTGGCGGCCGAGGCGGGCATGAACATGGTCCGCGTTCCCGGCGTCATGGCCTACGAGACGAACGACTTCTTCGGTCTCTGCGACGAGCTCGGCCTGCTGGTCTGGCAGGAGGCGGCGCTCGCCAACTTCGACTATCCGCAGGCCGACGAGGTTTTTCGCGAAAGCGTCCGGCGGGAGGCCGAGGCCTTCCTCGACCGAACGCAGACGCATCCCTGCCTCGCCGTATTTTGCGGCGGCTCGGAGGTTTTCCAGCAGGCGGCGATGCTCGGCGCACCGCCGGAGCTCTGGGGCGGTCCGGTGTTCGACGAGGTTCTGCCGGGCGCGATCGCGAAGCTGAGGCCCGACCTCGTCTATGTGCCGAATTCGCCGTCCGGCGGCCCTCTCCCCTTCGTCGTCGACCGCGGCGTCGGGCACTACTACGGCGTCGGGGCCTATCGCCGGCCGCTCGACGACGCCCGCCGCGCGCGCGTGCGCTTCGCCTCCGAATGCCTCGCCTTCTCGAACGTGCCCGAAGACGTCTCGCTCGCGAAGGCGAAGCTGGCGCCGGTCGTCCATACGCCGGAGTGGAAGCGCGGCGTGCCGCGCGACATGGGCGCGTCCTGGGACTTCGAGGACGTCCGCGACCACTATGTCGAGCAGCTTTTCGGCGTCTCCGTCCTCGCCCTCAAGCGCGAGGAGCCGGAGCGCTATCTCGCGCTGTCGCGGGCGGCGGTCGCGGAGGTGATGGAAGAGACCTTCGCCGAGTTCCGCCGGCCGGGCTCGCCGACGCGCGGCGCGCTGGTCTGGCTGCTGCAGGACCTCATGCCGGGCGCCGGCTGGGGCGTGATCGCCGTGGACGGCGAGCCGAAGTCGGCCTGGCACGGACTGAAGCGCGCCTTCCGTCCGGTGCAAGTCTCCGTCACCGACGAGGGGACCAACGGGCTTGCAATCCATCTCCTCAACGAACGCCCGGAGCCGTTCGAGGGGACGCTGTCCCTCACCTGCTGGCGCGACGGCGAGACGCCGGTGATCCGCGCCGAGGCGCCGGTCGCCATCGCGCGGCAGGAGCAGAAGACGATTTCGGCCTTCGACCTGATCGGCCGCTTCTTCGACGTGACCTACGCCTACCGCTTCGGCCCGCCCGGCCATGACGCGACCTCGGTCGCGCTGAGGAACAAGGACGGCGCGACGGTCGCGGAGGCGTTCCATTTCCCGACGGGGCGCGGGAACGCCCGCTGCAAGCTGGGGCTGTCCGCCCGGATCGA
Source organism: uncultured Methylopila sp. (assembly GCA_902168115.1). Classification (GTDB taxonomy): domain Bacteria; phylum Pseudomonadota; class Alphaproteobacteria; order Rhizobiales; family Methylopilaceae; genus Methylopila. Next base: position 19,756 of record CABHPB010000082.1, read on the forward strand.
AGGTGATTCCCTCTACGTCTCAACCGAACGCTTCGCGCAGTCCGTGCACGTCGCGGACGACGGGATGCGGCCGGCCGAAAACTGGTTCCACCTCGCGCCGAGCGTGGAGAAGCGGATCGCCCTCGCCCCCCGCCGCGACGGCGCGAAGCCGGGCGGCGTGGTCCGCGCGGTGAATGGGCTCGACGAAGCGGGTTACTGAACGGTCGCACGTTGGCCTGCATCGGCCGACTGCGTGCTTCGAGTCGGCCCTTCGGGCCTCCTCAGCATGAGGAAGGTCGGGCTGCACTTCCGTGTCGTCGTCTGCGATCCTCAACGTCCCTCATGCTGAGGAGCCTCGCTCTCGCGAACGCCTGGCCGAGCATCAGAGCGGAGCGTTCGACGGATACACCGCCGCGCGGCTTCCCATCGCGCTCGTCTGGTCGGAAAGCTTCGAGCGGATCGAGGACATGATCGCGGCGGAGCGACAGATCAAAGGCTGGTCGCGCGCCAAGAAAGAGGCGCTGATCGCCGGGCGCCTCGATCTGCTGCCCGACCTGTCACGAAGACGCAGCTGAGACCAACTGCGTGCTTCGAGACAGCCCTTCGGGCCTCCTCAGCATGAGGACGGTCCGGAGGGCCGTATCGCGAACCAAGACCTCAGTCGTTCATCACCAGCTGGCGGTTGATGAACAGCGAGGCGAGCGTGCAGATGGCGCCGGAGATCAGATAGCCGCCGACGGTGAACAGCCCGAAATGGCTCGACAGGCCGAGCGCCACGAACGGCGCGAAGCCAGCGCCGACCAGCCAGGCGAGGTCCGAGGTCAGCGCGGCGCCGGTGTAGCGGTACTTCGAGGAGAAGTTCGAGGTCAGCGACCCGGACGACTGCCCGAAGGTGAGGCCCAGCAGCGTGAAGCCGATCAGGATGAACGCGGTCTGCGCCGCCACCCCGCCGCCGAGCAGCCAGGGCGTGAAGAAGCTGTAGATCGCGATCGCGGCGGCGGACCAGCCGATCAGCGTGCGCCGGCCGATCCGGTCGGCGATGACGCCCGAGGCGACGATCGCCGCGGCGAGCGCCAGCGCGCCGAACATCTCGATGATCAGGAAGGTGCGCGCGTCGAGGCCGGAGAACAGCGTCGCCCAGGACAGCGTGAAGATGGTCACCAGATGGAACAGCGCGAAGCTCGCGAGCGGCGCAAAGGCTCCGATCAGCACGTTGAGCCCCTGCTCGCGGATCATCTCGAACACCGGCGCGGGCGCCAGCGAGCGCGTCTCGAGCATCTGCGAATAGGCCGGGCTGAGGACGAGGCGCAGCCGGGCGAACAGCGCGACGACGTTCACCGCGAAGGCGCAGAAGAACGGATAGCGCCAGCCCCAGCTGAGGAAGTCCTCCTGCGGCAGGTAGGTGACGAAGAAGGCGAACAGCCCGGCGGCAATCAGGAAGCCGAACGGCGCGCCGAGCTGCGGCATCATCGCATACCAGCCGCGCTTTCCTGCCGGGGCGTTCAGCGACAGCAGAGAGGCGAGGCCGTCCCAGGCGCCGGCGAGGCCGAGCCCCTGCCCGATCCGGCAGGCGGCCAGCAGCCAGGCCGCCACGTAGCCGACCTGCGCGTAGCTTGGCAGGAAGCTGATCGCGGCGGTGGACGATCCCAGCAGGAACAGCGCGATCGTCATCTTCACGCCGCGCCCGTAGAGGTGGCCAATATGCATGAAGAGGATCGAGCCGACGGGTCGTGCGACGAAGGCGAGCGCGAAGATCCCGAAGGAGTAGAGCGTCCCCATCACGGGGTCGAACTCCGGGAACATCAGCTTCGGGAACACGAGGACCGAAGCGATGCCGTAGACGAAGAAGTCGAAATATTCCGACGTGCGGCCGATCACGACCGCGAGGGCGATCTCGCCCGGGGTCACCTTGCCGTGGGATTCGGTGGCCTGGTCCATCGCGCCGGGAGGCGCTGCGATGTCATGGCTCATGGTTCGAGCCGCTCCTCGGTCTGGTCCGGGCGCCACAATAGCCGCAGTCCGGCGTCGCGCCCAAAGGCCGGGTTGAAATCCGGGGGGCGGACTTGGTTACAATGCGCCGTGGGGGCGCCGCGCGCATCTAGACCATTTGCGACATTCGCGCCCATAGGACAAAGCGTCCAATGTCGCGCTGCACAACAGCGGCGTAGAGGGGCGGCGCATAGCCTCGGGTCGGGTCCACGATGAAGCCGTTCGGCAGACTTTTCCGCGCTCTAGCCATCATTCCGGCGTTTCTTGCGCTGGCCGGCTGCGAGATGGTCGTCATGTCGCCGTCGGGCGATATCGCAGCGCAGCAGCGCGATCTCGTTGTCATTTCGACCGTGCTGATGCTGCTGATCATCGTGCCGGTGATCGCGCTCACCATCGCCTTCGCGTGGAAGTACCGGGCCTCGAACAAGGACGCTGACTACGATCCGGACTGGCATCACTCCACCGGTCTCGAGGTCGTGATCTGGGCGGCGCCGCTGGTGATCATCATCGCGCTCGGGGCGATCACCTGGGTGTCGACGCACCTGCTCGACCCCTACCGCCCGCTCGCGCGCCTCGACGCCTCGCGGCCGGTTCCGGAGGGAACCCAGCCGCTGCGCGTCCAGGCCGTCGCGCTCGACTGGAAGTGGCTGTTCTTCTACCCGGACTACGGCGTCGCGACGGTCAACGAACTCGCCGCGCCGGTCGACAGGCCGATCAGCTTCCAGCTGACCTCCTCGTCGGTGATGAACTCGTTCTACGTGCCCGCGCTCGCCGGCATGATCTACGCCATGCCCGCGATGGAGACCAAGCTCCACGCAGTCATCAACAAGGCCGGCGTGTTCGACGGCTTCTCGGCGAACTATTCGGGCGCCGGCTTCTCCGACATGCGCTTCAAGTTCCACGGCCTTTCCCAGGCCGACTTCGACAAGTGGATCGAGAGCGTGAAGGCGTCCGCCGACCAGCTCGACCGCGCCGGCTTCATCGAGCTCGAGAAGCCGAGCGTGCGCGTCGCGCCCCGCAAATACGGCTCGACGCCGGCGGACCTCTATGACGCGATCCTCAACCGCTGCGTCGACAGCGCCAAGATGTGCGTGAAGGACATGATGCGCGTCGACGCGCAGGGCGGCATGGGCCTCGCCGGCCTCGGCAACGTGTTCTCGCTCGCCTACGACCAGCCGCGCCGGCAGGGCGCGCATGTCGCGCCGCAGGCGCGCTACGTGGCGGCGATCTGCACGCCCGAGGCGCCGCGCGACGGCCGCACGGTGGAGGCGCCGATCGCCGCTCCGCTCGGCAAGCGCGCGTCGCTCGAGCCTTCGACTTCCGCGGGCACGGCCCGCGTCGCGTCTTCGAACTGACGGTGCATCCGCGATGACCCCCGCCCACCAGGCTCCCGAAAGCGTCCTCTTCGGACGCCTCTCGCTCGAGGCGATCCCGTATCACGAGCCGATCCTGCTCGCGACCTTCGCGGTCGCGGCGCTCGGTGGGATCGGCGTCTTCGCCGCGATCACCTACTTCCGCCTCTGGGCGTGGCTGTGGCGCGAGTGGATCACCTCGATCGACCACAAGAAGATCGGGATCATGTACATGATCCTCGGCCTCATCATGCTGCTGCGCGGCTTCGCCGATGCGCTGATGATGCGCCTGCAGCAGGCGATCGCCTTCGGCGGCGCCGAGGGCTATCTGCCGCCGCACCACTACGACCAGATCTTCACCGCCCACGGCGTGATCATGATCTTCTTCGTGGCGATGCCGTTCGTCACGGGTCTGATGAACTATCTCGTGCCGCTGCAGATCGGGGCGCGCGACGTCGCCTTCCCGTTCCTGAACAACTTCTCGTTCTGGATGACCACGGCAGGCGCCGTGCTGGTCATGGTCTCGCTGTTCGTCGGCGAGTTCGCGACCACCGGCTGGCTCGCCTATCCGCCGCTGTCGGGCATCTATTCGTCGCCGGGCGTGGGCGTCGACTACTACATCTGGGCGCTGCAGATCGCGGGCGTCGGCACGACGCTTTCGGGCGTCAACCTGATCGCGACCATCGTGAAGATGCGCGCGCCGGGCATGACCATGATGCGCATGCCGGTGTTCACCTGGACCGCGCTGTGCTCGAACGTGCTGATCGTCGCGAGCTTCCCGGTGCTCGGCGCGACGCTCGCGCTGCTCTCGCTCGACCGCTACGTCGGCACCAACTTCTTCACGAACGACCTTGGCGGCAGCGCCATGATGTACGTGAACCTGATCTGGATCTGGGGCCACCCGGAGGTCTACATCCTGATCCTGCCGGCCTTCGGCGTGTTCTCGGAGGTCGTGGCGGCGTTCTGCGGCAAGCGCCTGTTCGGCTACGCATCGATGGTCTACGCGACCGTCGTCATCACGATCCTGTCCTACCTCGTCTGGCTCCACCACTTCTTCACGATGGGGTCGGGCGCGAGCGTGAACTCGTTCTTCGGCATCACGACGATGATCATCTCGATCCCGACGGGCGCGAAGATCTTCAACTGGCTGTTCACGATGTACAAAGGCCGGATCCGCTTCGACCTGCCGATGATGTGGACGGTGTCGTTCATGATCACCTTCACCATCGGCGGCATGACCGGCGTGCTCCTCGCCGTCCCGCCGGCCGACTTCGTGCTGCACAACTCGCTGTTCCTGATCGCGCACTTCCACAACGTGATCATCGGCGGCGTGCTGTTCGGCATGTTCGCCGGCATCTACTTCTGGTGGCCGAAGGCGTTCGGTTTCCGGCTCGATCCGTTCTGGGGCAAGGTCTCGTTCTGGTGCTGGACGGTCGGCTTCTACTTCGCCTTCATGCCGCTCTACGTGCTCGGCCTGATGGGCGTGACGCGCCGCATGTCGAAGTTTGACGATCCTTCGCTGCAGATCTGGTTCGTGATCGCGGCGATCGGCGCGCTGATGATCCTCGGCGGCATCGCGGCCTTCCTGGTGCAGATCTTCGTGAGCTTCATGAAGCGCGAGGAACTGAAGGACGAGACCGGCGATCCCTGGAACGCCCGCACGCTGGAGTGGTCGACTTCCTCTCCGCCGCCGCCCTACAACTTCGCCTTCACGCCGATCGTCCATGACCTCGACGCGTGGTGGGACATGAAGCGGCGCGGCTATATCCGGCCGACCGAGGGCTTCATCCCGATCCACATGCCGAAGAACACCGGCGCCGGCTTCGTGCTGGCGGTGATCGCCACCATCGCGGGTTTCGCTCTGATCTGGCACATCTGGTGGCTGGCGGTGGCGGGCTTCGTCGCGCTGGTCGCGACGGCCATCGTCCACACCTTCAACTACAAGCGCGACTTCCACATCCCGGCCTCGGAAGTGGTCGAGACGGAGGACGCGCGCACGAAACTGCTCGCGGCGAGGGCCTGAGACCGTGAGCGCATCCGCCACCGCAGACATCGCCGCGACCGACGCCGCCATGCAGGGGCCGACCCCCGGCCGGGACTTCTACGTCCGGGGCGAGCACCATCCGGAGAACGGCACGCTTCTCGGGTTCTGGCTCTACCTGATGAGCGACTGCCTGGTCTTCGCGGTCCTGTTCGCCTGTTACGGCGTGCTCGGCCGCAACTACGCGGCCGGCCCGTCCGGCGCCGACCTGTTCGATTTGAAGCTCGTCGCGATCAACACCGGCTTCCTGCTGGCCTCGTCGATCACCTACGGCTTCGCGATGCTGGAGATGCAGCAGAACCACAAGGGCACGACGCTCTTCTGGCTGTTCGTCACCGGCTGCTTCGGCGCCGCCTTCCTCGCGCTCGAGCTCTACGAGTTCTGGCACCTGATCCACGAGGGCGCGACGCCGCAGCGCTCGGCCTTCCTGTCGAGCTTCTTCACGCTGGTCGGCACCCACGGGCTGCACGTCACCTTCGGCTGCATCTGGCTCGTGACGCTGATGGTCCAGGTGATCAAGCACGGGCTGATCCCCGCCAACCGCCGGCGGCTGATCTGCCTGTCGATGTTCTGGCACTTCCTCGACGTCGTCTGGATCGGCGTCTTCACCTTCGTCTATCTGATGGGATCGCTGGCATGAGCGCCGCCGGAGCGAGCCACGAGGCGCACGACGCCCACGGCCACGACCATCACGACCCGCATGACGGGACCGCCTATCACGGCACGATGAAGCACTACCTGATGGGCTTCGTCCTGTCGGTGATCCTGACCGGCATCCCGTTCTGGATCATCATGGGTGACGTGTTCCGCAGCCAAGTCACGGCGGCGGTGGTGGTGATGGTCTTCGCCGTCGCGCAGATCTTCGTCCACATGGTCTACTTCCTCCACATGAACCCGCGGTCGGAAGGCGGCTGGAACATGCTGGCGGCGATCTTCACCATCGTCATCGTGGTGATCGCGCTGTCCGGCTCGATGTGGGTGATGTCGCACCTCCACCACAACATGGCGCCGATGCCGGCGGGCGGGCATGAGATGGCGCCGGCCGACACGCCGGTTCCTGTAAAGCCCTCCCACGAGTGAGCGAAAGCGCGCCGCGCCGGCCCCGTCCCGCGCGGCTCGCCACGGTCGCGATCGGCGCGGCCGTCCTGACCGCAGGCTTTTCCGCGCTCGGCGTCTGGCAGGTCGAGCGCCGCGCCTGGAAGCTCGACCTCATCGAGCGGGTCGAGACCCGGGCGCATGCGGCGCCCTCCCCCGCGCCGGGCCCGGACGAGTGGGCGGCGGTCACCACAGAGATGGCCGAGTACCGGCGGGTCCGGCTTTCCGGGACCTTCGACAACGCGCGTGAGACGCTCGTCCAGGCCGCGACCGACTACGGCGCCGGTTTCTGGGTCCTGACGCCGCTCCGCACCGACGGCGGCTTCACCGTGCTCGTCAATCGCGGTTTCGTTTCGCCCGAGCGCAAGGACCCGGCGAGCCGCGCCGCCGGTCTATCCTCAGGCCCCACGAACGTGACCGGCCTTCTCCGCATCACCGAGCCGCACGGCGCCTTCCTGCGCGACAACGACCCCGCCGCCAATATCTGGCGCTCCCGCGACGTCGCCGCGATCGCGGGCAAGCGCGGCCTCGAAGGACCGGTCGCGACGTACTTCGTGGACGCGGACGCTGCGCCCAATCCCGGCGGCTGGCCGATCGGCGGACTGACGGTCATCGCATTCCGCAACGACCACCTCGTCTACGCGCTGACGTGGTTTTCGCTGGCGATCGGGACATTGGCCGGCGCGTGGCTGATCGCGCGACACGAGCTGCGGCGGAGAACGGCCGGCGACTGATCGGATTGCACTGAGCGCGCCGCCTCACTCGGCCGGCTGCGCGTCCCCTTCGGTCCGTCCGGCCTCCCGCTCGTCATGGCCGCGGCGGGCGCGGCGCTCCAAGCGGTCGAGATAGAGGTAGACGACCGGGGTGGTGAACAGGGTGAGCATCTGGCTGACCAGCAGGCCGCCGACCATCGCGTAGCCGAGCGGCTGGCGCAGCTCGAAGCCGACGCCGGTGCCGAGCATCAGCGGCACGCCGCCGAGCATGGCGGCCATCGTCGTCATCAGGATCGGCCTGAACCGCAGCATGCAGGCCTTGCGGATCGCCTCCTCGGGCGAAAGGTGCTCGGTCCGTTCGGCGACGAGCGCGAAGTCGACCAGCATGATGCCGTTCTTCTTCACGATGCCGATCAGCAGCACCACCCCGATCAGCGCGATCAGGCTGAACTCGTAGCCGGCGAGATGCAGGATGCCGAGCGCGCCGACGCCGGCCGAGGGCAGCGTCGACAGGATCGTCAGCGGGTGGACGAAGCTCTCATAGAGCACGCCGAGTATGATGTAGACCGCGACCAGTGCGGCGAGGATCAGCAGCGGCACGGTCGAGATCGACGCCTGGAAGGCCTGCGCGGTGCCGGCGAACGAGCCGACCATGGAGGCCGGCGCGCCGAGGCCGCGCATCGTCTCCTGGATGGCGGCCGTCGCCTGGCCGAGCGCGACGCCGGGCGCGAGATTGAAGGAGAGCGTCACCGCTGGGAACATGCCCTGGTGGTTGATCGTGAGCGGCGCCGTCTCCTCGCGCGACCAGGTCGACAGCGCCGACAGCGGCACCTGATCGCCGTTCGAGGCGCGCACATAGAGGCGGCGCAGCGTCTCGACATCGCCGCGCTCTGCGCGCGGCGCCTCGAGGATCACCTTGTAGGTGTTCACCTGCGTGGAGAACTGCGCGACCTGCCGCTGGCCGAAGGCGTCGTAGAGCGTGTCCTCGATCACCTTGGGCTGCACGCCGTAGCGCGAGGCCTGGTCGCGGTCGATCCTGAGCGTCAGCGTCGCGCCTGAATCCTGCTGGTCCGAGGCGACGTCGCGCAGCTCCTTGAGGCCCTTGAAGGCCTCCAGCGCCCGCGGTGCGAACTCCTTCAGCGTTTCGAAATTGGCGTCCTGCAGCACGTACTGGAACTGCGTGCGGGTGCGGCGGCCGCCGAGCCGGACGTCCTGCGCCGACTGCAGCAGCAGCGTCGCGCCCTCGACCTCGGCGAGCTTCGGCCGCAGCCGCGCGATCACCTCGTCGGACGTGGCGTCGCGCTCGTTCTGCGGCTTCAGCTGGATGAAGTTGCGCCCGGCGTTGGGCGCCGCCGCGCCGCCGCCCGCGCCGATCAGGCTGGCATTGGTCTCGACCGCGGGATCGGCGTTGACGATCGCGTCGAGCGCCTGCTGGCGGCGCGACATCTCGTCGAAGGAGACATCCTGCGCCGCCTCGCTCGCCCCGGTGATGAGCCCCGTGTCCTGCTGGGGGAAAAACCCCTTCGGGATGGTGACGAACAGCCAGACCGAGGCCGCGATGGTCGCGAAGAAGACGAGCAGCGTCAGGAACTGGTGGCGCAGCACAACGTTCAGGCCGCGGCCATAGGCGTTCAGCATGCCGTTGAACGCCGCCTCGATCCCGCGATAGAGCGCGCCATGCCCGCGATGGCTCTCGTCGCGCAGCAGACGCGCGGACAGCATCGGCGCGAGCGTGAGCGAGACCACCGCCGAGACCGCGATGGTGATCGCGACCGTCATCGCGAATTCGCGGAACAGGCGGCCGATGATGCCGCCCATCAGCAGCAGCGGGATGAAGGCGGCGACCAGCGACACCGAGATCGAGACGATGGTGAAGCCGATCTCGCCCGCGCCCTTGAGCGCGGCGGCGAAGGGCTTCATGCCCTCCTCGATGTGGCGCGAGATGTTCTCGATCACGACGATCGCGTCGTCGACCACGAAGCCGACCGCGATGACGAGCGCCATCAGCGACAGGTTGTTGAGCGAATAGCCGAAGGCGTACATCAGCGCGCAGGCGCCGAGCAGCGAGATCGGCACCGCAAGCGAGGCGATCACCGTCGCCTGCCAGCTTCTCAGGAACACGAAGATCACCGCCACGACGAGCGCGACGGTGATGACGAGCGTCAGCTCCACCTCGTGCAGCGAGGCGCGGATCGTCGTGGTGCGGTCGCTGAGGATCTCGACCTTCAGCTCCGGCGGCAGCGAAGCGGTGAGCCGCGGCAGCTCCGCCTTGATGGCGTCGACCGTGTCGACGACGTTGGCGCCGGGCTGCTTGCGGATGACGAGGAACAGGCCCTTCTTGCCGCCGACCCAGGCGGCCTGCAGCCGGTCCTCGGGGCCCGAGACCGCGCGGCCGACGTCGCGCACGCGGACCGGCGCGCCGTCGCGATAGGCGAGCACGACGTCGTTCCAGCGATCGGCCTCGGCGAGCTGGCCGTCGGCGTAGATGGTAAGCTGGCGCTTGGCGCCGTCGATCGCGCCCTTCGGGCTGTCGCTCGTCACCGTCGCCATGACGCCGCGGATGTCTTCCAGCGTCAGGTTCTTGGAGGCGATCTTGGCGGGGTCGATCTGCACGCGGATCGCCGGCTTCTGCTCGCCGCCGATCGTCACCTGCCCGACGCCCTTGATCTGGCTGATCTGCTGGGCGAGCCGCGAATCCACGAGGTCGTTGACCTCGACGATCGGGATCGTGTCGGAGCGCGCCGAGAGAAGCAGGATCGGGCTGTCGGCGGGGTTGGTCTTGCGATAGGTCGGCGGCGCGGGAAGGTTCGCGGGCAGGTCGCCGCTCGCCGAGTTGATCGCGGCCTGGATGTCCTGCGCGGCCGCGTCGATATCGCGGTCGAGATCGAACTCGGCGGTGATCGTCGTCGCCCCGACCGCGCTGACCGAGGTGAGCTCGGCCATGCCGGGGATCTGCGCGAATTCGCGCTCGAGCGGCTGCGCGACCGAGGCCGCCATCGTCTCGGGGCTCGCGCCCGGCAGGGTCGCCGTCACCTGGATGGTCGGGAAGTCGATCTGCGGCAGCGGCGCCACCGGCAGGCGCATGAAGGCGGCGAGCCCGATCAGCAGGATCGCGGCCATGGCGAGCCAGGTCGCGACCGGCCGCCGGATGAACGGGCCGGAGACGCCGCCCGTATGGGCGGCCGGACCGTCGGGGGTCACGGCGCGGCGCTCTCGCCGGCCGGTTTGGCTTCGGCGCTGCGCGCGTCGGAGACGTCGAGCCGCGCGCCCGCGCTGACGCGCGAGGCGCCGGCGGTGACGACCCGCTCGCCGGCCTTGAGGCCTTCGCGCACCACCGCGACGCCGTCGGCCTGGCGGGCGACGACGATCTTGCGCCGCTCGGCCGCGCCGTCGGCGGCGACCACGAAGGCGTAGGCGCCCTGCGGCCCGCGCAGCACGGCGTCCTCGGGCGCGGTGACGACCTGGTTCAGCGTGTCGGTGCGCACGCGCACGGTGACCGACTGGCCGGGCCACAGCACGCCGTCGGCGTTGGCGAACTCGGCCTTCGCCCGGAACGTGCCGGTCGCCTGGTCGATCAGGCTATTCAGCACCGACAGCTTGCCGGTCGCGAGCTCTCGGCCGTCGGGGGCGAAGGCGACGGCCTGCACCTCGCCGCGCTTGAGCGCGGTCGAGACGTCGGAGAAGTCGCGCTCCGGCAGCGTGAACACCGCGGTGATCGGATCGAGCTGGGAGATGGTGACGATCCCCGTCGCGTCGGACGAGCGCACGAGGTTGCCCTGGTCGACGAGGCGGAAGCCGGTTCGGCCGGTGATCGGCGCGCGGATCGTGGCGTAGTCGAGCTGCACCTGCGCGCTCTCCACAGCCGCCTTGTCGCCCTCGATCTGCGCCTTCAGCTGGGCGACGGTGGCGCGCTGCTGGTCGACGGTCTGTTTGGAGGCGTAGGCGTTCTGCGCGAGTTGGGTCGAGCGGGCGAGATCGCGCTCGGCGTTGGCGAGCGTCGCCTCGTCCTGTTGCTGCTTGGCCCTGGCCTGATCGAGCGCGGCCTTGTAGGGCCGGGCGTCGATCTGCACGAGCAGGTCGCCCTGCTTGACGAGCCGGCCCTCCTCATAGGCGACTTCCGTCACCGCGCCGTCGACGCGGCTCCTCACCGTCACGACGTTCAGCGGCTGGACGACGCCGAGACCCGAGAGGGTCACGGGCACGTCCGCCTGCTTCGCCTCGGCGACGGTGACAGGGATGCGCGGCTTCGGCTTCTCGGCCGGCGCGGCGGCGTCGGCGGCCCAGTGCATGCGGTACGCGCCGAAGCCCGCCCCCGCCGCGAGAGCGAGCGCCAACACGAGGATTGCGCGTCCGGCCATCAGTCGAAATCCAACGCTTGCGAAACGCGCGGCCAGCGCCGCGCGAGGTACGCCAAAGACCAAAATACCTCAAAACCGATCAGCACGCTCGCCTCATGCGATGACATGCGCGTGTCGCGTCTCGGCGCCATGTCATTTGACTAAATCTTTGGACGGACATTGAAAAAATTCCGCCAATGGGTCTTTTCACCGCTCACCGGGGCGTCATCTAAGAAGGTCTCCGCCCCCGAGGAGACGTGAAGTGCACGCATTCGACATCGGCGCGACAGCGCAATTCCTTGGCAGCCCCATCGGCGCCAAGGCGCAGCCGGCGGAAATCATCGCCCAGCTCCCGGCCGAGGAAGGCCAGCTCGGGTACCATGTCCGTTGCCTCGACGACGGCCGCATCCGCCACGTCCGCGAATCCGAGCTGCAGACCGCCAAGCGCGACTGACCCGCCCATCATGCCGGCGCGAACAGCGCCTTGACGCGCGCGGCGACGACCTCGTCGCCGTCGAACCGAGCCGGCGGCGCGACGTTGAGCGAGCCGTCGAACACCCGGCCCCAGCCTCGCTGCTCGATCATGGCGTGTAGATCCGCGAGGTCGCGCCGCGGCGAGATCCAGCCGTCGGTCATGATCCAGCCGAGAACGGGCGACAGCGCCCGAGACGTCGCCGCCTTGGCGATCACGCTGCGGATGCGCAGGATCGCCGACGCGGGCCGCGCGACCAGCGGATAGATCGTCAGCGGCCTGCCGCTCGCGGCGGCCTCCGCCAGCATCGATTCGCTCTCGCCCGTCACGACCATGAAGTCGGCGTTGGCGAGATAGGACAGATAGGGATTTCCGACCGCGTCGGGCTTCCATTCGAAGAGCGCCGCGAACGGCGCGCCCCTCCTTAGCGCCGCGACGCCGCCCGCGCCTGTCCGGCGGCTCGTGACGATGGCGAGCGAGGCGCCTGCGGCCGCCGCCGCCCGCGCGACGTCCGCCGCCATGCGCTCGGCGAAGGCCGGTTCGAAGCGATGGCGCCCCGTCTCCCCGCCGACCAGCAGCAGGCACACCGGCTTCGGCATCGAAGCGAAGGGGTCGGGCTTTTCGGCGCGGACGCGCGCGAGCGTCGGCCCGTCGACCTGCGTCGGCGGCAGCGTCACCTCGACCAGATTGGGCGTCGCCGCTTGCCGGAAATAGGCGCAGCGGATGACGAGATCCGCCTCCTCCGCCGGCGTCCGGCGGCCGATCAGCACGATCCGCGCCGCGCCGCTCGTCGCGCGGCGGACATGGCGCGCGACCGGCACGGCGCGGCGACCCGCGGCCAGGACAAGGTCCGGCCAGGGCGGCGAGATCTCCGATCGCGCGTGATCCTCCAGCGTGTCGAGCGTCGCGCCGAGCGCGGCGGGCGAGCCGTGCTGGAGCGCGTTGAAGGCGAGCTTCTTCTCGACGAAGGGCCACCCGAGCGCGCGCGCGACGCCGAGAGCCTGGGTGCGGTTTCCCGGACGGTCGTCGGTCAGGACCCAGATCGAGGGCGCGGAGGGCGATGGAGACGTCATGTGAAGCGCTGATCTAGAGGGCGGAGACGCCGCGTCCGTATGCGCCATGGTTCGGGTCCCGAATTATCGCATCGCTGGCATACGGGGCGATCGAACGGGTTTTTCCGCCCGGCGACATGACGCCGCGCCGCGGCCCCGTCGCTGCGCGCGCTTGAGACCGGCGCCGATTGCTCCTAGAAAGCGCGCGTCGCCGGGCGCGCCGCGCCGCCCGCGGACCATCGGAGCTCACGGCCCCCGCTTCATGTCCGAACCACGGACCCATTCACCGGTCGCCCCCCGGCCGGCCGCCGACCGTACCCATCGCTCGTCGACGCTGCTGCGCATCGCGCGGGTGATCCCGCTGCGCCGCACCGCCATGACGCTGTTTCTGCTCGCGCTCGCCGGCGCCGCCGAAGGGCTCGGCGTGGCGAGCCTGCTCCCGCTCGTCGCCGCCATCGGCCCGGACGCGACGCAGCCGACCAAGGGAACCAGCGGCAAGGTCTTCGAGGCGCTGAACTCGGTCGGCCTCGAGCCGACGCTCGGCCTGTTCGCGGTGATCCTCATCGTCGGCATGTCGGTCAAGGCGATCCTGACGATCCTCGCCATGAACCGCGTCGGCCGCGCCGGCGCGGACGTCGCGACCAAGATGCGCCTCGACCTGATCGACGCGCTGCTCGCGGCCCGCTGGTCCTATTACGTCCGCCAGCCGGTCGGTCGCTTCTCGGCGGCGCTGTCGGTCGAGGCGATGCAGGCCGGCGAGGCCTACAACGCCGCCGCCAAGTTCGCGGCCGAGATGATCCAGGTGATCACCTACGTGATCGTCGTCGCCGTGTTCTCGTGGAAGCTCGCGCTGCTCTCGCTCGGCGCGGGGCTCCTGATGGTGCTCACGCTCAACCGCTTCATGTCGATCGCCAAGAAGAACGCGCGCCTGCAGAAGAAGCGCGTCAGCTCGATGGTGGCCGGGCTGACCGACCTGCTCGTCGGCATCAAGCCGATGAAGGCGATGGGCCGACACGCACGGTTCCAGGAGCTGTTCGAGCGCGACGCGGAGAAGATCCGGAAGGCGCAGCGCAAGCAGTCGCTCGCCCGCGACACCAACAAGGCGCTGCAGGAGCCGATCCTCGCCGGCTTCCTCGCCGCCGGCATGTACCTCACCATCGGCGTCTGGGAGATGCCGGCCGGACAGGTCATCATCATGGCGCTGCTGCTAGCGCGCACCGTCGCCACCATCGGCAAGGCCCAGCAGGCGCTCCAGAACGTCCGCATCCAGCAGGCGGGCTTCAACGCGATCGCCGACACGATCGACATCGCGCGGGCGATGCGCGAGCAGTCGCATGGCGGCCTGAAGCCGAAGTTCGAGCGCTCCATCGAGTTCCGCGACGTGACCTTCGGCTTCGGCGACACGGAGATCATCCGCGGCGCCTCTTTCGTCGCGCCGCAGGGCAAGGTGACGACGCTTACCGGGGCCTCCGGCGCCGGGAAGACCACGACGGTCGACCTGCTGCTCGGACTGCACGAGCCGTCCGGCGGCGAGATCCTGATCGACGGCGTGCCGCTCGGCGACATCGACCTCGTCGCCTGGCGCCAGATGACAGGCTACGTGCCGCAGGAGCTCACCCTCTTCCACGACACGCTGAAGGCCAACGTCACGCTCGGCCATCCCGATTTTTCCGACGAGGACGTCGCCCACGCGCTGCAGCAGGCCGGGGCTGCCGACTTCGTCGCGAGCCTGCCCGAGGGCATCGAGACGGTCGTCGGCGAGCGCGGCGCGCGGCTGTCCGGCGGGCAGCGCCAGCGCATCTCCATCGCCCGCGCGCTGCTGCACCGGCCGAAGATCCTGATCCTCGACGAGGCGACCACCGCCCTCGACCCGGCGACCGAGGCGAACATCGTCGCGAACGTCATCGACCTCACCCGGCGCGCCGGCCTCACCGTGCTCGCGATCTCGCACCAGCCGGCCTGGGCGGCGGCCTCCGACACGGTGGTGCGGCTGCGCGAAGGCAAGACCGAGACGGTTGACAGGCGCCCGGCGGAGTGGTCGACCGCCGCCGAGGGAGACGCAACGCCGCGCGCCGAGGCTCTCGGCGCCGCGAGCTGACGCTGGAGGCGAGGACACCGATGCCGATCGACGTCGCGCCGGAGCGGTCCGGCGCCGCCACGATCCTCGACGCTCTGGAGGCCGCCGGGCGCGGCCCGGAAGGCTTCAACTTCCATTCCGGCAGGGGCGAACTGACCGAGGCGCTGGGCTACGCCGCGCTCGTCGAGCAGTCGCGCGCGCTGGCGCTGAAGCTCCTCGGCGCGGGCGTAAAACCCGGCGACCATGTCGCTCTGATCGCCGACACCGAGGGCGACTTCGTCAGGCTGTTCTTCGCCTGCGCCTATGCCGGGGTGGTGCCGGCGCCGATGCCGCTGCCGATGGCGTTCGGCGGCCGCGAGGGCTACGTCGCCCATGTCCGCAGGATGATCGAGGTTTCCGACGCCTCCGCCGCCTTCGCCCCCGCGATGATGAGCGAATGGCTGAAGGAGGCGGCCGAGGGCCTTCCCCTCCACCTCGTCGGAACCATCGCTGACCTCGCCGAGGTCGCGCCGTCGACGGCGCCGCTGCCGAAGCCCGCCCCGGACGCGCTCGCCTATCTGCAGTTCTCGTCGGGCTCGACGCGCTTCCCGAAGGGGATCTCGGTCACGCACCGCTCGCTGATGGCGAACGCGACCGCGATCAGCCGCCATGGCCTCCAGACCCGGCCCGGCGACCGCTGCGTCTCCTGGCTGCCGTTCTACCACGACATGGGACTGGTCGGTTTCATGCTGTCGCCGATCGTGGCGGGGCTGACGGTCGACTATCTCGCGACCCGCGACTTCGCCCGGCGGCCGCTGCTGTGGCTTCAGATGATCGCCCGCGCCAAGGCGACCATCTCCTACTCGCCGAGCTTCGGCTACGAGCTCGCCGCCCAGCGCGCCGCGACCGTCGATCTCGGCGACCTCGACGTCTCGTCCTGGCGCTGCGCCGGGATCGGCGGCGACATGATCCGCCCGCATGTGCTGCGCGCGTTCGCCGACCGCTTCCGGCCGCACGGCTTCGATCTCGACCGCTACGTCGCGAGCTACGGCATGGCGGAGGCGACGCTCGCTTTGTCCTTCGCGCCGCTCGGGCCGGGACTGCGGACGGAGGTCATCGACCTCGACCGGCTGGAGGGAGACGGGGCGGCGGACGCGCCGCAACCGGGCGCCGGCCGCACGCGCGAATTCGTGCTGTGCGGCCCCGCCTTGCCAGGCCACGAGCTCGCCGCCCGCGGGCCGGAAGGCGAGGCGCTGCCGGAGCGGCGGGTCGGCAAGATCTACGCGCGCGGCCCGAGCCTGATGCGGGACTATTTCCGCGAGCCGGAGGCGACCGCCGAGACGCTCTCGCCGGACGGCTGGCTCGACACCGGCGACCTCGGCTACTTCACCAATGGCGAGCTGGTCATCACCGGCCGCGCCAAGGACCTCATCCTCGTCAACGGCCGCAACGTCTGGCCGCAGGACCTCGAATGGGCGGTCGAGGCGGGGGTCGCCGGCGTCCGTTCCGGCGACGTCGCGGTGTTCTCGGTCGACCGCGACGAGGGCGAGGAGGTGGTCGCGCTGATCCAGTGCCGCTCGCGCGAACCGGCCGCGCGCGCCGCGCTGCAGGACGAGGCGGCGAAGCTGCTCCGCCTGCAGTTCGGCACGCCCGTCGTGGTGCGCCTCGTCGGCGCGCACGCCCTGCCCGTCACCTCGTCCGGGAAACTCAGCCGCAGCCGGGCCCGCGAGCTCTACCTGACCTTGCCGGCCGAGGCCGCCTGAACCGGCCGCGCCGTAACATTCGGCGCCGAATTATTTCAAAGCTGAAGCAATTTCGGGCGTAAGGGGCCACCTCCGGACGTGGTCGACGCGCACGCCGGGGCCACGACACAGGCGGCCGGCATCCGGCCCGCCGGATCGCGGCGCCCGGGGCCGCAGGCGAAGAGATTGAAATCGATAGATGATTTTCTGGACTGCGCGCCCGGAGCCGCGTCGTTTCTCTTCAGGCCGGCGCGGGCCAGATCTGCGAAATCGTCCTTCGGGCATTTGCGCAACACCTCCTTAACAAACCTTTCCGGGCGCCTACCGGGGCCGCCTCGACTCATGATTCAGTAAGGAGATCGGCATGTAACATGCTGCATTGATTAGTGTTTCCGGAAGTCTCCGGCGAACTTTACATGGCGACTTCGCCTACCTAGGTTCCGGTCGCTGAGAAAGGCTTGCACTGGCGTAAAGCCAAGGCAATGAGATGAGTGAAGATCAGACAGCGTTGTTGAACGAGGTTTCAGACGTTCTCGAAAGCGTTCTGAACAAAAAGGTCGAGCTAAAGCCCGAGATGAATATTGTGAATGACCTCGGTCTCGACTCCATCGCCGTGATGAATTTCACGATGGCGCTGGAAGATAAGTTCGACATCTCGATCCCGCTGAATGACATGGCCAGCGTCGTGACGGTTCAGGATCTGCTGAACACGCTCGAGACGCTGCGGAGCGCTGCGTAATGTCCCTGCTTTCGAAGTTCCAGCCCCTCGCGGCTCGCTACGACGCCCTGCGCGAGAGCGGCGCGGATCCGTTCTCGGTCAAGTTCGACGACATCATCTCGTCGGTCGAGGGCGTGCTGAAGGGCAAGCGAACCCTGCTGTTCGGCACCAACAACTACCTCGGCCTGACCTTCGATCCGCATTCGATGGAGCGGTCGATCGACGCCATCCGCATGCACGGCACCGGCACGACCGGCTCGCGCATCGCGAACGGCTCCTACGACGGCCACGCCGAACTCGAGCGCGCGATCGCTGACTTCTACGGCCGCAAGCACTGCATGGTGTTTTCGACCGGCTATCAGGCCAACCTCGCGATGATCTCGACGCTGGTCGGCAAGGACGACCACCTCGTCATCGACGCCGACAGCCACGCCTCGATCTATGACGCCTCGCGCCTCGGCCACGCGCCGGTCGTGCGCTTCCGTCACAACAACCCGGACGACCTCGCCAAGCGCCTCGCGCGGCTGAAGGACCAGCCGGGCGAGAAGCTGATCGTGGTCGAGGGCATCTATTCGATGCTCGGCGACACCGCGCCGCTGAAGGAGTTCGTCGACGTCAAGAAGGAGTTCGGCGCCTACCTGATGGTCGACGAGGCCCACTCCATGGGCGTGCTCGGCGAGCGCGGTCGCGGCCTTGCGGAGCGTGAGGGCGTCGAGGACGACGTCGACTTCGTGGTCGGCACCTTCTCCAAGAGCCTCGCCTCGGTCGGCGGCTACTGCGTCTCCTCGATGGAGGGCTTCGAGATCCTGCGGATCGCGGCTCGCCCATACATGTTCACGGCCTCGCTGCCGCCCGCGATCATCGCCTCGACGACCGCCGCGCTCGAGACGCTGCGCGCCGAGCCGCAGCGCCGCGAGAAGCTGACCGCGAATTCGCGCCGCTTCTACAACGGCCTGAAGAGCGCCGGCTTCACCGTCGGTCCGGAGGCGAACCCGATCGTCGCGGTGATCATCGACAAGGTCGACGTCGCGGCCGCGTTCTGGAAGCGGCTCGTGGACGAGGGCATGTACCTCAACCTCGCGCTGCCGCCCGCGACGCCGAGCCACCAGGCGTTCCTGCGCTCCAGCGTCAGCGCGGCGCACACGTTCGAGCACATCGACTTCGCGATCGAGCTGATGACCCGCGTCGGCCGCGAGTTCGGCCTGCTGCCGGAGAACGTCCATCCGTTCCCGCCGCGCGTCGTCACCGCAGAACGCCTTTCCGCCAGAGCCGCCACAATGCCGGTCCGGCGGCCAGCAGCGGATGTCGGCGCTGGAATGGCGTGACGATCTCCTTGTGGCCGGAATGCCGCTCGATCTTCCAGGCGATGTAGTCCGCGCCGCCTGAGAAGGTGAAGGCGGCCTTCGCGAGCCGCGCAAGGTTCAGGGGCTTGGCGAGACGCGCGCGCGTCCGCCAGGCCCTTTTTGCATCCGCCCGCTGCTGCTCGGAGATACGAGGCGCGAGGACGGGGGCGCCTGTCCCGCCTCGCTCCTCGAATTCGATGCCCTCCGCCGCCCAGGCGAGCCGCAGCATGGCGTCGTAGCGCTCGGGCGCGGCGTCGATGATCGAACCGGGCCGGTTCGTGCCTTCGACGCGCAGCTCGGAGGCGTAGGTGCGCGAGAACAGCGCCTGCCAGAACTCGCCCGCGCGTCCCCGCTCCGGCCCGAGATGCGCGGCCCACCAGGCGGCGCCGCGGCAGGCGACGGCGACGGCCTCTGCGATCTGCTGTCCGGCGAAGGCGTCGCGTCGCCAGGCGAGACCCGCCGGCTGGGCGAAGCGCGCCCAGATGGTGGTGTCGAGGCTCATCGCCCGCGCGTGGTCGACGAACTGCTCGAGCGTCATCACCGCGAGCTTGGCCCGCAGCGTCATGCCGGCCGCGGTGGATTCCGCGTATTCCACGTTCGGCGGAAGGCGGCGATTGCCGGCCCGCTGGAACGGCGTCTGGTCCCAGGCCTCGAGCTGGTCGAGCAGGACGTAGAAGTCGAGCAGCCCGTCGGTCGCGCCCGTCCGGAGCGCCGAGCCGTAGAACAGCACGCCGACGACCCCGCGCCCGCCGCGCGCCGCGAGCTCGGCGGCGAAGGTCGTCACCGCCGGCGCGATCGGCCGATCGAGCTCGTCGGCGACGAAGCGGGTCAGGGTCGCGGCGGCTTCGGTCATAGCCTCACGAAGGTGAATTCGGGACCCGCCGTGAGTTCGACGCGGCCGTCCGCGCCGGGCGAGAAGGTGTCGCCGTCGAAGATGAAGGGCTCGCGAAGCGTCAGCGACACGCGATCGGCCTTGGCGCTGCGGTATCCGTACTCCGCCGCCCATGACGGCGGGCGGCCGAGGCCGGCGGTGGCGAGGGTGCGGATCAGCCGGCGCGGGGGCGCGGCGATCTCGGTGACGTCGAAACCGCCCCCGCCCGTCCCCCAGAACGGCCAGAGGCCGAGCATCAGCCGCTTCAGCGAGGTCGCGAGCATGGCGAAGGAGTGCCGCATCTGCGGCTCCTCGCCGTCGACCGAGATCGCGATCGGCACGCCGCTGCGCCAGACCTCGCGGTCCTTGCCGAGCGCGGCGGCGCCGGACATGACGACGCCCATGGCGACGCCCATCTTCTGCGCGAAGCCGCGGGAATGGACCCGCTCGTTGACGAGCCGGGTCGCCCGCTCGAAGGCGCCGAGGCCGAACACGAAGCCGAGCATGCGCGCCTCGCCGACCTCGACCTGGATCGGACGGCGGACCTCACGCTTCAGCGCGGCGCCCGCACGCGCCGCCTCCGCGAGCGCCGGGAGCTGGTCGCGCGCGATCCCGCCGACGTCGGCGGCAGCGACGTTGGTCTTGCCGCTCGCCAGCAGCGCGACCTCGGGCAGCGCGCCGCCATAGGCCCATGGCAGCACGCTCATGACGTCGCGCAAGGTGCCGTCGCCGCCGTCGACGGCGACGAGGGTCACGCCCTCCTCGGCGAAGCGGCGCAGGAGAAGCGGATAGCCGTCCGGACCGTCCGCCGAGGCGTAGAGCGCGTCCCCGAGGTCGGGCCTGTCCTGCGTCGCGTCCCGGTTCTTCCAGCTGAGCGTGTTCGCGACGACCCCGAGCCGTCCCATCACGCGTCGAGCCAGGAGACGAGCGGCGTGCGGCGGTTCTCGACCGCCCCCTGCAGCACCTGCGCGCCGTGCACGACAAGCGACAGCACGATCCAGATGCAGACCGCCGCCATGCCGAGGTCGGGCCGGCCGACGATCGTGAACAGCGTCAGGATCACGAGGTTCGGATTGCGCCGGGCGGTGAACAGCCGGAAGAACGAGTCGAACGGCCGCCAGACATGCATGTGGAAGCCCCACAGGCGGATGAAGGCGCCCTCGAACAGCCGCTGCACGATGTAGCCGACCAAGATGACGGCGATCATCAGCCCGCCGTAGTCGACGGGGTAACCGGCCTTGGGCAGCCCATAGATCCAGGCGATCCACCAGAACGGCGGGTGGATGAGGTCGATGCCGTGGTCGAGGATGTCGCCGAACTTCGAGGACGTCATGGTGACGCGCGCGAGCTTGCCGTCGACCGTGTCGAGGAAGGTCATGATCCAGGCGGGGATCAGCCCGAGCAGGAAGTTGCCGTTCCAGAACAGGAACAGCGCGACGAACATCAGGACGAGGCCGAGATAGGTGACCTGGTTCGGCGTGACGGCGCGCTCGGCGCACCACTTGGTCACCGCGCGCGCGGGCTTGGGCCACCAGAACTTCGTGACGAAGTCGGTGACGCCCTTGTAGGAGCCGGCGAAGCTGCGCTGCTCGACGTCGGAGACCGAGGCCTCCGACAGCGGGATCAGGAAGGCGATCTCGCGCTTGCGCAGTTTCCGGTCGTACGAACCCGCGAGGCCCTCGGGGTCGAGCTCCTCGGTTCCGGCCGGGACGTCGCCATTTGCAATCGCGCCCGCCGCCTCTTGCGCCCGCGCGCCGGCGACGCTGACCGCGACCGCTTCGGCGCCCGAGACGAGGCATGCGCCCGGCCGCTCGAGCAGGGCGGCGATCAGCCGCTGGTCATAGGCCCAGTCGAGCCGCAGGATGAGCGCGTCGGCCTGCTCTTCGAGGCCTTCGGCGCTCGCCCGCACGTCAGTCACCCCGGCGCGCAGGAGCTGCCGCCTCAGCCGTTCCGCCGAGCTCATGCCCCAGATCCTCACCGTCGTTGCGCCAACGAGCACGGCGACGCGGGGGCGGGGCGACATCTGCGGGTCGGTCATTCCAGTTGCGTTTCCATCGTGGCCGGTCCAATCCGGCGTGTCGTTTAGCGACGAATTCCCTATGGCGCCACCGCAGCGTCCTCGAATGCGCCGTAACAGCGTATAGAAGCTCAGCGCACACCGTCCGCGCCGAGACAGAGATTGACGACGCCGATATGACGAACGCGACGCTCGAGAAGTTCGGATTTCCGCGGACGACCGTCGCCGAGGTCGGCCGCTGGACCGTGCTCGTGCGACCGAAGCAGCCGACGCTCGGATCGCTGGTTCTCGTGTGCCGCGACGAGGCGAAGGCGTTCTCGGACATCAGCGCCGTCGCCTTCGCCGATCTCGGCGAGGCGGTGTCAAAGATCGAGCGCGTCCTCAAGGCGCATGTCGCCTACGAGCGCATCAACTACCTGATGCTGATGATGGTCGACCCCGACGTCCACTTCCACGTCATCCCACGATATAATGGGACGCGGGAACACGCGGGCGCCGTATACGAGGATTCGGGCTGGCCCGGTCCGCCCGCTCTCGCCTCGGGGATCGATCTCGAAGGCGAGGCGCTCGACGCGCTGGTCGCCGGGCTCAAGTCGCGATGGGCCGAGGCCTGATGCCGAAACTGCGCATTCTCGACCGCTATATCCTCGGCCTGACGCTCAAGCCGATGATGCTCTCGCTCAGCATCGTGCTGCTCGCGCTGCTGCTCGAGCGCATCCTGCGGCTGATCGACGTGCTCGCGACCGCCGGGGCGCCGATCTTCGTGGCCTTCGCGCTCGCCGGAAATCTGGTCCCGCATTATCTCGGCTTCGCGCTGCCGGCGGGCTTTGCGCTCGGCGTCTACAGCGCGATCTCCAAGCTGAGCCTCGGCGCCGAACTCGAGGCCGGGCTCGCCTCGGGCGTGTCGGTCCGGACCATGACGCGGCCGCTGATCATCCTCGGCTGCGTCCTGAGCGTCTTCAGCGTCATCATCGTCGGCTTCGCCTCGCCCTATTGTCGCTACGTCTATCGCGAGATCATCAATCAGAGCACGGCCTACGCCTGGCGCGCGCACGCGCCGGCCGCGACCTTCATCAGCGTCAAGGACGGGCTCACCGTGACGGCCGACGAGGTCGACAAGACCGGCCGCGGGCTGAAGGGCGTCTTCATCCAGAACCGCAAGGACGGCCAGGACGTCGTGACCTCCGCGGCCACCGGCCGGCTGGAGCTGACGCCCGACCAGAGCGCGATCCAGCTCAAGCTCTTCAACGGCTCCGTCGTGCGCGACATCGGCGCGGCCGAGCCCTCGACGCTGCGCTTCAAGGAGTTCGTGCTCGACAAGAAGTTCGACCTCGAGGCCCCGCCGTTCCGGCCGCGCGGCGGCAGCGAGCGCGAGCTCACCATGTTGGAGCTCTGGAGCGAGATGCACGCCCCGGTGCCCTCGCAGTACTATCGCGAGCTCTCCGCCGAGTTCCACGGACGCCTCGCGCGCTCGCTGTCGCTCGCCTTCCTGCCGCTGCTGATCGTGCCGCTGTCGATGACGATGCGCCGGAACGCGCGCGTGGCGAACATGGTCGCGGCCGGCGTCGCCATGGTCGTCTATCACAACGCTCTCCAGATCGGAGAGACCATCGCCCACAAGGGAACCGCGCCGGCGATCCTGACCTGCTGGGCGCCCTTCCTGATCTTCCTGGCGCTGTCGCTGTGGCTGTTCCGGACGAGCACCGACCGCCCGGGCGACACGCTGGTGTCGCGCGCGATCGACGGCGTGCGCGGCGCCGTTCTGCGCGCGGCGCGCAAGCGGCCGGCGGCCGAGCCCCAGGTCGCGGCGGGAGGCTGAGATGCGGCTCGCACGCTACATGAGCGTCACGCTGGTGAAGCTCGCGCTCGTCGCGACGCTGATCCTCGCCTTCATCGCCGAGGTCCTCGACCTGGTCGACAACGCCGGCGACATCATCGACGCGGGCGAAGGCGTCGGAGGCATCCTGCTCTATGCTGGGCTTCGCATGCCGATCCTGCTGGTCCACGCGATGCCGCTCGGCGCGCTGATCGGCGCGCTGCTGACGCTCGCTTTGCTCGCCCGCAACAGCGAAATCTCGGCGATGCGCTCGGCCGGGCGGGGCATGTTCAACCTGTTCGTCGCGATGCTGCCGGGCGCCTTCGTGCTCGTCGTGCTGCATTCGACGCTGATCGACGTCGTCGCGCCGCGCGCCCAGGCCAAGCTCGCGATCCAGATCACGCAGCGGCTCGAGGCCAAGCAGGACGGCGTGCGCGACCTCAAGACCACGCGCCTGCGGGTCGGCGAGGACATCGTCACCTTCGACCGGGTGAGCGACAAGGGCCGCCGGCTGAAGAACGTGCGCATCTACGACCGCGGCTCCGACAAGATCGTCACCGCCCGCACCGTCGCCCAGGAGGCGCGCTGGCGCGACGGCAAATGGACGCTGACGGGGGCCGAGAAGGTATCCTGGGCGAAGGACACGATGAACCAGAAGACGGTCGCGGACGGCGTCTGGGACACGACGATGACGCCCGACGACGTGCTCGGCGCGCTGAGCCCCGAAAGCCGCATCTCGCTGGATTCGGCGCGCAAGGTGCTCGCCGGGGAGCAGACCCCGAACGCGCCGCTGCCGTTCTACCAGACGCTCGTGGAGCGGGTGTACGCCATGCCGCTCGGACTGATCGTGATGGTGCTGCTCGCCATGCCGGCGGCGCTCGTGAACTGGCGCGACGTCCGCTCCTCGCGGCACATGGCGTTCGCCCTCGTCGCCGGCCTCGGCTTCCTGTTGACGGACGGCGTCCTGACGACGCTCGGGCTGACCGGCGTGGTGGCGCCCATGTTCGGCGCGTGGGCCGGGGTGGTGGCTTTCACCGTCATCGGGATACTGCGCGTCATGCAGATCGACGCCGGATGGTCGACGCGCAGGATCGGTCGGCGCGAGCGGAAGCGACTTGCGGAGGCCGGCGCGTGAGCGGCATCGAAATCAGACCCGTCCAGTCCTCGCGCGAGCTGGACGAGTTCATCACTCTGCCGAAGGCGCTGCACGCGGGCGATCCGGCCTTCATCGCGCCGCTCAGGCTCGAGCGTCGCCAGGCGCTCTCGGCCAAGCATAATCCGCTGCTTCGGAAGATCGAGGCGCGGTTCTGGACGGCGCGTCGGAACGGCCAGCCGGTCGGGCGCATCAGCGCGCAGGCCGATCCGCGGCAGGGCGAGATCGGACTGTTCGGCTTCGTCGCCGCGCAGGACGACCCTGAGGTCTTCCACGCGCTGTTCCGCACCGCCGAGCGCTGGCTCGCGAGCCGCGGAAAGACCGAGGCGCAGGGTCCGTTCCACCTCAACATCAACGAGGAGACCGGCGTGCTGGTCGACGGCTTCAAGACGCCGCCGATGCTGTTGATGCCGCACGATCTGCCTTACGTCGCCGGCCGCATCGAGGCCGAGGGCTACGTCAAGGCGATGGACATGTTCGCCTACCTGCACGACACGCAGGTGCCGTTCCCGAAGTCGATCGACCGCCTGCTGAAGCGGCCGAAGCCGGCGAACGTCGTGATCCGCCACATGGACTGGTCGCGCTACGACGACGAAATCCGGACGGTCGTCGACATCTTCAACGACGCCTGGTCGGAGAACTGGGGCTTCATGCCGTTCGGCGAGGACGACCTCGCGCATATGGCGAAGTCGATGAAGCTGCTGCTCGACGAGAAGCTGCTGTGGTTCGTCGAGGTGGACGGAAGGCCGGCGGCCTTCGGCCTGTCGCTGCCGAACCTGAACGAGATGATCCGCGATCTCGACGGCGAGCTCTTTCCGCTCGGCTGGGCGAAGCTCCTGCTGCGGCTGAAGCGGCGCTCCTACACCTCGGGCCGCATCCCGCTGATGGGCGTGCGCAAGGAGCACCACAAGAGCTATCTCGGCCAGCTCCTCCCGCTCTACATCTTCGAGAAGTTCCGCGAGGAGGGGCGCGCCCGCAACGTGCGGCACGTCGAGATGTCGTGGGTGCTCGAGACCAACAAGCCGATGCGCCATTTCGGGGAAGCGCTCGGCTCGGCCTACAAGACCTACAGGGTCTATTCCAAGAAGATCGCCTGATGACTTCCGCCCTCATTCTGGCCGGCGTGCGCAAGGGCGGCGACAAGCTCGCCGCTTTCGCGGGGGTCGAGCACAAGGCGCTGATCCCGATCGGCGGCCGCACCATGATCGAGCGCGTGATCGCCGCGCTGCGCGCCAGCGGCCGGATCGACCGCATCCTCGTCTCGGTCAACCGCCCGAAGGCGCTGCAGGATCTCGACGTCGAGGTCATCAAGTCCGCCGACACGCTGAGCGAGAGCGTCGTGGAAGGCGTGACCGCGCTCGGGACGCCGGCGCTGGTCACCACCGCCGACCACGCGCTGCTGGAACCCGAATGGGTGCGCTATTTCCTCGACAACCTCCCCGACGTGCAGGTCGCCGCCGGCATCGCCCGCTCCGAGGTGGTGATGGGCGAGACGCCCGACACCAAGCGCACCTTCCTCAAGCTCGCGGACGGCTCTTTCTCGGGCTGCAACCTGTTCTACCTGCGGGACATGGACTCGCTCCGCGGCGTCGAGCTTTGGCGGGAGTTCGAGGCGCTGAGGAAGCGCCCTCTCAAGATGCTGCAGAAGCTGGGGCCGCGCGCGATCCTCGCGGCCGCGACCGGCCGCCTGACGACGGACCGCGTGGCGGCCGAGGTCCAGCGCCTGTCCGGCGGGCTGACGGCCGGCAAGGTCGTCATGCCCTTCGGCCGCGCCGCGATCGACGTCGACAAGCCGGAAGACCTCATTTTGGTGCGCAGGCTGGTGGGCGACACGGCGGCGTGAGCCCGCGTCGCGCTAGGCGATCTCACGCTCCGCGATCAGCTTTTCCAGACTCTCAAGCCGGTCCGCCTCGGCGGTCGGCTTGTCCCAGCGGATGCGCGAGACGCGCGGGAAGCGCATGGCGACGCCCGACTTGTGCCGCGCCGAGCGCGCGATGCCCTCGAAGGCGATCTCCAGCACGAGCCCCTGATCCTCGGTGTGGACGACCTCCCGCACCGGGCCGAACCGGTTGGTCGTGTTGCGCCTGACGAACCGGTCGAGCTCGGCGAGCTCCTCGTCGGTGAAGCCGAAATAGGCTTTTCCGACCGGCACCAGTTCCTGCCCCTCCCCGGCCTCGCGCCAGACGCCGAAGGTGTAGTCCGAATAGAAGGACGAGCGGCGGCCATGGCCGCGCTGGGCGTACATCAGCACGGCGTCGACCGTCATCGGGTCGTGCTTCCACTTGAACCAGAGCCCCTTGGGCCGGCCGACGACATAGGGGCTGTCGCGGCGCTTCACCATCAGCCCCTCGACGGCCGCAGCGTCGTCGCCGGCGCCGGCGGAAGCCGGGTCGAGCCGGGCGGCGGCGAGGCCGTCCCAGTCGTCGAAGGCGACGAGCGGCGAGATGTCCACGACGTGATTGGCCTCGCGCGCGACGAAGGCCTCGAGGCGCTTGCGCCGCTCGCTGAACGGAAGCTCGCGCAGATCTTCCCCGCCCTCGAACAGCAGGTCATAGGCCCGGATGTGCGCCGGAAACTCGGCGAGCAGTTTTGGCGTCACGCTCTTCCGGTTGAGCCGCTGCTGCAGCACGTTGAACGTCTGCACCCGCCCCTCGCGCAGGATCAGCAGCTCGCCGTCGATCGCCCCGTCGAAAGTCAGCGCCTCGACGAGGTCGGGGAACGCTTCGGAGACGTCCTCGCCGGACCGGCTCCAGAGCCGCGCGACATGCTTGCCCTCGCCGTCGGTACCGGCCGAGGCCTGGACGCGGATGCCGTCCCACTTCCATTCGGCGGCGAACTCCTTCGGGTCGAACGCCCGGAAGTTCGCATCCTCGAGCGGATGGGCGAGCATCGGCGGCCGGAACGGCGCCGGGTCCTCCGCGAACGGCTTTTCGCCGCGCCCCTCGACCCAGGCGAACAGGTCTTCGTAGGGAGGCTCCAGCCCCGGCCAGACCAGCTCGACGTCGTCGGGCTTCACCTCGGCGCCGAGGGCCGCGACGGCGGTCTTCGCCAGGCGCGCGGAGGCGCCGATGCGCAGGGAGCCGGTGATCAGCTTGAGCAGCGCCCAGCGCCCGGTCTCGTCGAGCGCGTCGAGCCAAGTCTCCAGCCGCTTCGGCAGGTCGAGCTTGGCGGTGGTCGCCAGCCCGTCGACGATCTCGGACAGCGGCGGCGTCCGGTTGGCGCGGGGTTCGCCCGGCCACATCAGAGCGACCGTCTCCGCAAGGTCGCCGACGAAGTCGTAGGAGAGGTCGAACAGGACCGGGTCGGTCCGCTCCATGATGAGGCCGCGGATCAGGCCGGATTTGGCGTGCCGGAACTTCAGCGCCCCGGTCAGCGCCGCGAGCGCCCAGCCGCGCTCGGGGTCGGGCGTCTCCCGAAAATAGTCCGCGATCAGCCGGATCTTGGCGTTGCGCCGCGGCTCGTAGGACAGGCGGTCGAGCAGGAAGGCGAAGCGGTTCATGAGGACGGCGCGTCCTCTTCCCCGGCGCTTTCCCCCTCGCCCTCGTCGCCATAACCCACCAGCCGAAGCGGACGCGCCTTGAGGCCCGACGTCCCGCACCAGTGGACCAGCGCATCCTCCTCGCCATGCGTGACCCAGATCTCGCCGGCGCCCGTGTCGACGATCGTGCGGCGGAGCTCGTCCCAGTCGGCGTGGTCGGAGACGACGAGCGGCAGCTCCACCCCGCCCTGTCGCGCCCGCGCCCTCACCCTCAGCCATCCGGACGCCGCGACCGCCACAGGATCAGGAAACTTGCGCGCCCACAGCTCGCGGAGCGCCGAGGGCGGGCAGATCACGATCGCGCCCGCGAGCTTGGGCCGCTCGGCGGCGGCGACCTGGATCGTCTCGCCGACGTCGACGCCGAGCGCGCGATAGGCCTCGGTGACCCGCACCATCGCGCCGTGCAGATGGATGGGCTCGTCCCAGCCGGCCTGCCGCAGCAGCAGCATCAACCGCTGCGCCTTGCCGAGCGAATAGGCCCCGACGAGATGGGCCCGCTCGGGAAACAGTTTTACGCTGTCGAGCAGTTTTTCGACCTCGGCGGCCGGATCGGGATGGCGGAACACCGGTAGTCCGAAGGTCGCCTCGGTCACGAAAAGATCACAGGGCACGACCTCGAAGGGCGCGCAGGTCGGATCGGGCGCGCGCTTGTAGTCGCCGGAGACCACCGCCCGGAACCCCTTCCATTCGAGCAGGATTTGCGCCGAACCGAGCACGTGGCCCGCGGGGTGGAAGCTGACCGCGACGTCCCCGACCTTCTGGCGTTCGCCATAAGGCGACGGCTGGCGGGACCGGCAAAACTCCTCGCCGTAGCGCGCGGCCATGATGGCGATCGTCTCCGGCGTCGCCATCACCGCGGCGTTGCCGGGGCGAGCGTGGTCGGCGTGGCCGTGCGTGACCAACGCGCGGTCGACCGGCCGGAGCGGATCGATGAAGGCGTCGGCCGGCGGGCAGTAGAGGCCCTTGGGCGTGGGGATCAGGAGGTCTTCGGGGCGCATCTGGTTTCAAGATAAGGGGCTCAGCAGCGAGGAACAGGCGGCGCGCTCGACAGCATGAAGCGATCAGAATGAGACTCGTCATGGTCCGGCTTGACCGGACCATCCACGCGGGCCGTCGAGCTCGACGCGAAACGTGGGTCCTCCGGTCAAGCCGGAGGACGACGGCGAGGTTCGCGCAGGCGCTTTGAACAGCAGCGCGCACGCCTATCTCAACAGTGTGCTTTCACCCGGCTCCCCTTCCGTCGCCGCCCTCCCCGATCGCTTCGCCGACTGGTTCGCGGGACGCGGCTGGACGCCGAGGCCGCATCAGCTCGCTCTGCTCGCCCATGCGCGGGACAAGCGCGACGCGCTGCTGATTGCGCCGACCGGCGCCGGCAAGACGCTGGCCGGCTTCCTGCCGAGCCTGATCGAGCTTGCCGAGGCTCAGGAGACCGGCGAGGGACTGCACACCATCTATGTGTCGCCCCTGAAGGCGCTCGCCGTCGACGTCGCCCGCAACCTGACGGCGCCGGTCGAGGAGATGGGTCTGCCGATCCGGATCGAGGGCCGCACCGGCGACACGCCGGCCGGGCGGCGCAAGCGGCAGAAGCAGCGTCCGCCCGACATGCTGCTGACGACGCCCGAACAGCTCGCGCTGCTGATCGGCGATCCGGGCGCGGGACGGCTGTTCGAGACGGTGCGGCGCGTCGTCGTCGACGAACTGCACGCGCTGGCGCCGACCAAGCGCGGCGACCAGCTCGCGCTGGCGCTGGCCCGCATCCGCGCGCTCGCGCCGGAGCTCGTGACCGTCGGCCTGTCGGCGACGGTGCGCGCGCCCGCGGAACTCCGGCGGTGGCTGGTCGATCCGCGCCGCGGCGCGCCGCTCGCCGAGCTCGTCGAGATCACCGGCGGCGCGGCGCCGGACATCTCCGTGCACGAGACGGACGAGCGGCTGCCCTGGTCTGGCCATGGCGGGCGGCACGCCATGGCCGAGATCTACGAGGCGATCCGGCGCCACAAGACGACGCTGATCTTCGCCAACACCCGCGCGCAGGCGGAACTCACCTTCCAGGAGCTCTGGCGGATCAACGAGGACACGCTGCCGATCGCGCTCCATCACGGCTCGCTCGACGTCGGCCAGCGCCGCAAGGTCGAGGCGGCGATGGCGGAGGGGCGGCTGAAGGCGATCGTCGCGACCTCGACGCTCGACCTCGGCATCGACTGGGGCGACGTCGACCTCGTCGTCCACATGGGCTCACCCAAGGGCGCCTCTCGCCTGCTGCAGCGGACCGGAAGGGCAAATCACCGGCTCGACGAGCCGTCGAAGGCGATCATCGTGCCGGCGAACCGCTTCGAGGTGCTCGAATGCGAGGCCGCGCGCGACGCGGCGCTCGACGGCGAGCAAGACGCGGAAGCGACGAAGCCCGGCGGCCTCGACGTGCTCGCCCAGCACGTGCTCGGCGTCGCCTGCGGGACGCCGTTCGACGAGGACGCGCTGTTCGAGGAGGTGACCTCGACCGCGCCCTACGAGGGCCTCGACCGCGAGACCTTCGGCGACGTCGTCCAGTTCGTCGCGACCGGCGGCTACGTACTGAAGAGCTACGACCGGTTCGCCAAGATCCGCCGCAACGCGGATGGGCTGTGGCGGGTCTCGAACCCTGCGATCGCGCAGGCCTGGCGCATGAACGTCGGCACCATCATCGAGGCCTCGACCCTGAAGGTGAAGATGGGGCGGGTGCGCCGCACGGCCGCCGGCGCGGTCAACCCGGCGGGCTACGGCGGCCGGGTGATCGGCGAGATCGAGGAGTATTTCGTCGAGACCATGACGCCGGGCGACACCTTCATGTTCGGCGGCGAGATCCTGAAATACGAGGCGCTGATCGAGAACGAGATCTACGTCTCGCGCTCGGCCTCGGAGGAGCCGAAGGTGCCGACCTATGTCGGCGGCCGCATGCCGCTGACGACCGGCGTCGCCGCCCGGGTGCGCGCCATCCTCGACGACCCCTCGCAATGGTCGCGCCTGCCGACGCAGACGCGCGAGTGGCTCGGCTTCCAACAGGAGCGGTCCGTGATCCCCGATCGCGCGCGGCTGCTGGTCGAGACATTTCCGAAAGCTGGCAAATATTTTCTCGTCGCCTACCCCTTCGAGGGCCGGCTCGCGCACCAGACGCTCGGCATGCTGCTGACGCGGCGGCTGGAGCGCGCCCACGCCCGGCCGCTCGGCTTCGTCGCCAGCGACCATGCGCTCGCGATCTGGGGTCTGTCGGACATGTCGGCGATGGTCGCCGGCGGACTGCTCTCGCTCGACGCCCTGTTCGACGAGGACATGCTCGGCGACGACCTCGAAGCCTGGCTCGCCGAGAGTTCGCTGATGAAGCGCACCTTCCGCAACTGCGCGATCATCGCAGGCCTCATCGAGCGCAACGTGATCGGCGCCAAGCGCAAGACCGGCCGGCAGGTCACCATGTCGACCGACCTGATCTACGACGTGTTGCGCCGCCACGAGCCGGACCACGTGCTGCTGCGCGCGGCCTATGCCGACGCCGCGCGCGGCCTGATCGACCTCTGGCGCGTCGCGGATTTCCTGAAGCGCGTGAGGGACCACATCGAGCACCGCCCGCTCGACCGCGTCTCGCCGCTCGCGGTGCCGATCCTGCTCGAGGTCGGCCGCGAGCCGGTCTATGGCGCGGCGCAGGACGCGCTGCTGCGGGAGGCCGCCGAGACCCTCGTCGAAGAAGCGATGGGTCCCTTGCCGGGGACGAAAGGCGGCGGGCCGCCGGGCTTCCGGAGCTCGCGCTGAATCCCGGGCGCGGCGATGCGCGGTCGCGCGACGGGCTCCTTCGCCCTATATGAGCGGCGTACAGAAGGAGTTCGAGTATGGACCAGATCATACAGGAGGGCCGTGAGGCCTTTTCGTACGGCGTCGAGATGCGGCGCTGCCCCTATCGCGACGCCACCCGCCGCGACGCCTGGCTCAAGGGCTGGATCGAGGCGCGTCAGGCCTCCCGTCAGCCGGACCGGTAAGCTTTCGAGCCTTTGCGCAAGTCACGTCCTCCGGCCTTGCCGGGGGACGCTTGCATGACCCCTGTCATGGACCGGACGCCGAAGTTCCTGCTACGTTCCGGCTAATGATTCTCTCAGCCCTCCTTCGCGCCGACGAGATCGAGCCGACGCTCAGCGTCTGCGGCGTCGCGCTCGTCGCCCATCCGGCGGGCGCCCTCTACGATCCAGCGTCGGGCGCACTGGTGGTGGCGGACCTCCATCTGGAGAAGGGCTCGAGCTTCGCGCGGCGCGGGCAGATGCTGCCGCCCTACGACACGGCGACCACGCTCGGGCGGCTCGCACGGCTGGTCGACGTCTACCGCCCCCGCGCCGTGATCGCGCTCGGCGACAGTTTTCACGACCGCGGCGGCCCCGCCAGGCTGACGGAGGCCGACCGCAGCGCGCTCGCCGCGCTCCAGCGCGGCCGCGACTGGATCTGGATTTCCGGCAATCACGACCCCGAGCCTCCGGCCGGCTGCGGCGGCGAGGCGAGCGCCGAGGCGACGCTCGGCTCGCTCACGCTGCGGCACGAGCCGTCCAAGGGAGCGCGGCAGGGCGAGGTCGCCGGCCATCTGCATCCCGTCGCAAAGATCGCCGTGCGCGGGCGGGGCCTCCGCCGCCGCTGCTTCGCGACCGACGGGGCGCGCATCGTGCTGCCGGCCTTCGGGGCCTATGCGGGCGGGCTGAACGTTCGGGACGCGGCCTTCGGCGGCCTGTTCGCGCCGGGCGCGCTCACGGCCTGGATGCTCGGGGAGACCGGCGTCTACGCCATCGCGGGCGGCGCTCTGCGGCCCGACTGACGCCGCGGCCGGCCCGGCGGAGGCGCCGGGACCTCGCGTCAGTTCACCAGTGGTAGCGCAGGCCGACCGTCTGGTACTGCGAGCCGCCGCCGGTGTTGTTGAACACGCCGAGATTGCCGCCGGAACGATGGTGGAAGCGGAACACGAGGTCCAGGTTCGGCTGGCTCGGAAGTCCGAAGGTGATCTCGGGCGAGAGATAGTGCAACACTTCCGAGGTGTGGCCCGGCGACTTCAGCCGCTCCCAGCGCGAGACGTCGGTGGCGTAGTTGACGCCGGTCGACAGCGCGACGGAGGTGCGGATGTAGTCGTTCCAGGGGAACTTCTTCCACCGGCCGTAAAGCGCGCCCCAGAACTCCCATTCGTCCTGGCCGCCGAAGCGCTTGCCGATGCCGACCTCGGTCTCGAAGGCGAAGTAGTCCTCGTAAGTCAGGATCTCGCGGCTCAGCGAGCCGGACACCAGCGTCGAGTCTTTCGTGTGCCACTGCCACGGCGGGTTCTCGTAGCGCAGGAAGATGCTCGACATCGTGGTCGAGATGTAGCGGCCCACATAGACCGTGCCGGCGCAATGGCCGTCGCAGGGTGTGAAGGGGTTGATGAAACGCCAGCCGCTCTCGATCGGCGCCGTCGCCTGGACCGCCGGATCGGGCTGGTAAACGTCGGCGGCCTGCGCGGAAGACAAGCCGATAATGGCGGCAGAAAAGAACGCCGCCGCACCGATCACGCCGCGCGCGGCAGCAAGAAATGTCATCACTTTGGCGAGTCCCCTCGAACGCCGGTCATGCCGCCATTGAGGCGGACGCTATCAGCTAGTGCTTACGGAACCAAGTTCGGCCGCATTCCACGCACGTTCGCCGCTCAAGAAACCCAGATCTGTTGCGACGCGATGACAGCGCCGGCCGCCACCGTCGCGATCGTCGCGAGCGCGGCGAGCAGTAGCCGCAGCCGGCCATACCAACGTGGCGCGGCGAATCGGCTCGACCACAACCCGTCGGCGATCCCGTGCGCAGCGAGCCCCGCGCCGAGCATGAACAGTCCCGACGCGCCCCCCACGAGCAGCGCGCCCCAGGCCCAGAGCGGAGGCGCCATCGCCGCGACGAAAAGTCCGCGACGCGTCTCGGCGTTCGGATGCCGCAGCGCCAGCCCCCAATGCGCGCCGCCAAGGAAGGACAGGATCGTCGCGCCGTATCCGAGCAGGGCCGTCGCGGCGTCGAGCCCGAAGAGGTCGCGTCCGTGCAGGGCGATCGCGAGGGCGAGGCCGATGAAGGGGATCAGTCCGAGCAGGCCGAGCCAGAGCGGAAGCGCCGGGATCTCGGCGTCGTCGCGAATCGGCTCGGACGCGATCAGTGTCATCGTTCGGCGCCTCGGCGAAGCGGCGGGAGCGGATGTCAGTCCCGCCGGAAGATAACGCTCGCGAGCCAGCCGGACAGCAGCGCGAGCGCGACCGCAGCCAGACCATAGGCGAGGCGCTGGTCCTCGGCGAGACCCGCCACCCGCGCCTCGAAGTTGGACTTCACCACCTGGAAGGAGGTGGTCTCCCGCGCGAGCGTCTCGCCGCCCTGCATCAGGCGCACCTCGACGTCGAATGTCCCGAACGGGACGTTCGGCGGCAGCGCGATCTCGCCCTGGAACAGCGAGGCGCCGATGAAGTCGACGCCGCGCGGGTCCTCCCGCCACAGCCGCCGGCCCTCCTGCAGCCGGCGAAGCGCGGCGACGAAGGCGGCGTCCTCGCCCGTCAGCTTCTCGCCGGCCCCGGCGATCCGGCGCTCAGCCGCGGCCTCGAGGCCGAGGTCCTCGTGCTTCAGCGTCTCGGGATCGGCGATCTCGGCGACGGGCCGGTTCGTCAGCACGGCGAGGAAGGTCGGCGCGCGGACGAAGTCGCGCCCCTCGCGGTTGATCCACATGCCGAGGGTGCGGGTCTTCTCGCGGACGTCGATCGTCTCGAGCGGACCGCGCACTGTGACGACGAGGTCGTAGGGTCCGGGGGGACGCACCTCGCCGTCCTTGTCGAGCGCCGCGCCGAACACGGTGATCGAGCCGCCCTGGTAGTTCGAGGCGATCACGACCTCGCGCGACGACAGCGACACGATCAGCCCGTCCGCGCGCGCCGCCGATGCGCCGGCCGCGAGGGCCAGTCCGACCGAAATGAGCGGAAGGCGGAGCCGGCTCATGCGCGCTCCGTCTGGGAGATCGAGAACGGCTCGTCGGGCTCGATCACGAGATCGGCGAGGAAGCGCCCGGCGACGACGAGCAGCATCACGGCGAGCAGCAGCCTGAGGCGCTGCCCGGAGAGCTTCTGTCCCACCCGCACGCCGAACTGGGAGCCGATCGAGCCGCCGATCATGAGCAGGATCGCGAGCACGATGTCGACCGAGGCGTTGGTCGTCGCGTGCATCACGGTCGAGGCCAGCATCGTGACCAGGATCTGGAACAGCGAGGTTCCCACCACCACGGCGGTCGGCACGCGGAACACGTAGACCAGCGCCGGCACCAGCAGGAAGCCGCCGCCGACGCCCAGCACGGCGCCAGCGAAGCCGATGAACGCGCCGAGCCCCGCGAGCGGGATCGCGCTCGCATGGATCATCGAGCGGCGGAAGCGGAGCTTGAGCGGAAAACGGTCGAAGAAGCGGCGGGTCGGGGTGCGGCGCGGGCGCGGCTTCGGCGCCCGGTCGAGATTGGAGCGCACCGACTCCACCAGCATCAGCCCGCCGATGGTCCCGAGCATCAGCACGTATGAAACCGCGATGAAGGCGTCGAGCTGGCCGGCCGCCCGGAGGGAGTTGAAGAAGGCGACGCCGACGGCGCTGCCGAAGACGCCGCCGACGAGCAGCACGGCGCCGAGCTTGAAGTCGATCGCCCGCCGTCGCCAGTAGGCCAGCACGCCCGTGAAGGCGGAGGCCGCGATCTGCGGCGCCTCGGAGGCGACCGCGACGGCCGTCGGCACGCCGATGAAGATCAGCAGCGGGGTCATCAGGAAGCCCCCGCCGACGCCGAACATGCCGGAGACGAAGCCCACGGCGAGGCTCATCGCGAGCACGAGCAGCACGTCGACGGGCAGTTCCGCGATCGGGAGATAGATCTGCATGCGCGTCCGGACGCCGGCCTGCGACCTGAAGTTCGGCCGGAAGCTTTCAAGAGGCGTCAGGCGCGGCCGCGGTCAAGTCCGCCGGTCGCCGCGCCCGGTTCAGCGCGAGGCGGTCCGGGCCCCGGTCTCGCTGCGCGCAGTCGCCCGGTCCCAGCCGCCGGCCGGCGTCTCGGGATCGTTCGCGGCCGGATCGACCGGCTTCGGCTGGAACGACGCGATGGCGGCCTTTGCGACGCCGATGGAGGCGCCGAGCGCCTTGCCCACCTCGTCGCGCTTCTTCGCGGCGTCCTGGTCGCCCTGGTCCGCGGCGACGGAGAACCACTTGTAGGCCTCGACGAGGTCGCGCTTGCCGCCGAGACCGCGCGCCTGGAGCACGGCGAGATTGTAGGCGCTGTCTTCGAGGCCGCGTTCGGCGGCCATCCGGAACCAGACGATCGCCGCGTTGTAGTCGGGCTTGCCGAGGCCGCCCTCGGCGTGGACGACGCCGAGATTGTGCATGGCCCGGACGTTGCCGGAGGCGGCGGCCTGCTCGTACCAGCGGCGGGCGGCCGCGACGTCGCGCGTCACGCCGCGCCCCTTCTCGTAGAGGCTGCCGAGCCGGTGCTGCGCGGGCGCGGAGCCCTGCGCGGCGGCCTTTTCGAACCAGCGCGCCGCCGCGGCGGCGTCGGCCGGAACGTTGCGGCCGTCGAGCAGCCGGTCTCCGACCTCGAGCTCGGCGGCGGCGTCCCCGGCCCGGGCGCGGGACTTCAGCGTCGCTCCGCCGATCTCTTCCGGCAGGGCGGACGGATCGCGCGAGATCGAACCCGTGACGGCCGGCTCGGCGGCCTTCCAGTCCGTGCGGGACTTGGCGGCGGCGGCGCCCGCCTCGGCGAAGGCGAAGTTGGTCAGATCGCGCGCCGGGGCCTTGGGCGGCGTCGCCTGGTCGCGGGCGGCGGCCGGCGGCGTCGCCGCGGCCACGCTGGCGGAAGGCGCATCGGCCGAGGGCTCGTCGGGCGCACGGGCGAGGTCGGCGTCGATCCGCTCGTCCTGGACGGGCTCCGCGCGAGCTTCCTTGGAGGGCGCCGCAGCGGCGGGCGCGATCCGCGGCTCTTCGGCCGGCGCGAGACGCGATTGCGGCGCGGGCGGGGCCGGCTGCTCCGCCGGCTCCGGATCGCCGGACATCCCGCTCGCCACGTAGAGCGCCGAGAACACGATCAGCATCGCCGCGACGCCGAGCAGCAGGGGCCGCTTGCGCTGCTTCAGAAGTCCCAGCGCGCCGGCGAAGGGCGCCGGCTTGCGGGCCTCGCCCGCCTCCGGCAGAGGCTCCGCCAGCGGCTCGGGGGCGCCCTGCATCGTCGCGCGCCGCGCCGAGGCGATCAGCGAGGCGGCAGACTGGGCGGCGGGAGCGGCCGGCTGATGCTCTGCGCGCGGAAGGCCCGCGCCGGGCTCGATCGGATCGTCCGGACCGAAATCGCCGAGATCGGAGCGGAACGTCGGGGCGTCGTCGACGCCGAGCGAGGGGCGGACCGGGGCCGTCGGCTCCTCGGCGATCTCCTCCATCGCGCGGCGCGCCGCCGCGCGCGCGACCTCCGTCGCGTTCTCCACCCGCGGCTCGGAGTCGCGACCGAAGCGGCGGCGCGGCTCGAACGGCTCTGCAACTTCGGCGTAGGCGGGGGCCGGCTGGTTCTCGAGACGGTCGAGCATGCGCTCGAGCGTCGAACGGACGGCGTCGAGCGCGTCGGCCGCGCGCCGCTCGCTCTGCGCGGACGACGCCCGCATGTCGGCCAGCGCCG
Organism: uncultured Methylopila sp.; assembly: GCA_902168115.1. Lineage (GTDB taxonomy): Bacteria > Pseudomonadota > Alphaproteobacteria > Rhizobiales > Methylopilaceae > Methylopila. The sequence goes on from CABHPB010000082.1 coordinate 57,713, forward strand.
AAGCGAGTTCGCTTTCGAGCCGGCCGCCGGACTGGTCGGCCTCGAGCATGCTCCGCGCGGCGTTCACGGCCGTCTCGGTCGCATGAGCCCCCAGATCGGCGCAGCTGCGCTCGATCCTGGAGGCGAGGCCGCCGAAGGCCTCGTGCAGGTCTTCGAGGCGCTCGCCGTTGCGCGTGAGGCTCTCGACGATCTTGGCGACTTCGGCCTCGAGCGCCCCTGCGTTCTCCGAGGGCGCAGCGGCCGTCAGCATCTGCTCGGCGATCGCGCGGACGGATTCCTCGACCTGCTCGAAGGCGGCGCCCCGCGCGCGCGTCGCCGCCGCCATGGTGTCGAAGCGCTCGCCGAGCTGCTCGATCCGGGCGGTGACGTCCTCGATCCGGGCGCCCGCGCCGTCCTGGCGATCGGACTCGAGATGTTCGGCGAGCTGCTCGATCCGCGACGACAGCTCGTCGAGGCCGATCGCCACGGGCGCGCTGCGCTCTTCGGCGATACGGGCGGTCAGCGCCTCGATCCGGCGGCTCAGGTCGTCGAAGGCTTCGGGCCGCCGCGCGGCGAAGGACGAGATCTTCTCGTCGAGAGAGTCGATGCGGCGACCGAGCCCCTCGAACATTTCGGGGCGCGCGGCGGCGGCGATCTCGTCGCGTAGCGCGTCGGTCAGCCAGCCCGCCTCTTCTTCACGGCGCGCGGCCATGCCGGCGATCTTGTGATCGATCGAGTCGATCCGGCGACCCAGGCCCTCGAACGCCTCGGGCCGGGCGACGGCGGCGATCTTGCCGTCGAGCGCCTCGACCTTGCCGGCGAGGCCCTCAACCGCCTTGAGCGCGGGGCCGATCGCGGAGCGCGACTTCAGGCCTTCCGTCAGGGCGTCGATCTGGCGGCCGAGGTCGCTCACCGCTTCAGCCCGCGGCAGTCCGTCGAGTTCGGTGCGGATGGTGGCGTTGATGCGCTCCAGCGCCACGTCGCGGGCGGCGGTGGCGTCGGCGATGGCGGCGATGCGGCCGTCGAGCGCATGGACGCGGCCGGCGAGGCCGACGACCGCCTCGCGGGTCGGCGCGATCGCGGCTTCCTGCGCGTCGAGGCGCATGATCAGCGTCTGGATTTCGCCGGCGACCGCGTCCACCGCGGACAGGCGCGGGAAGTGGTCGAGTTCGCCGCGGATGTCCTCGACGCGACGCGCGAGCGCCTCGACCGCGCTTGCGTTGCGGGGGCCGATCGCGTCGAGCCTCGTCGAAATCGAATGCAGCTCTTCGGCGAGCCTTGTGATCATCTGCGGGCTCGCCGCCTCCGACCGCATGCGGTCGACTTCGGTGACGAGCTGGTCGATCGCCGACAGAGAGTCGCGGTCGAGGCGCGCCGGCCGGTCTTCCGTCAGGCGCTGGGCGAGATCGGACATCTCGCGGGTCATCCGGTCGATCTCGGCGCGCGTCGGCAGGTCGGCGACCGAATTGCCGAGACGGTCGATCTCGCCACGAAGCTCGCGCAGCGCCGCCGACGGAATCGGCTCAGGCGCGGGCGCCGGACGCGCGGCGGCCTGGTAGCGGTAGGACTTGGGGGCGTCCGACGAAGGAGCCGCAGCCTGCCGTGGCGCAGGTTCGGACCGGCGCGCAGGCGCCTCGGCGCGTGACCTCGGCGCCGCGGGCTCGGGCTCGGTGTCGAGCGCCTTCTGGCGCGCGGAGATCTCCGCAAGCGCGGAACGGAGCGAGGAGACGGGCGCCTCGGGCCTCGGCGCGGGCCGCGCCGGCTCGGGGCTCGGGCGCGGTTCGGGCGCACGACGCTCGGCCGGGCGGGAGTCAGGCAGGATGCGGGCGAACTCGGCGATGCTGCGCTCCAGCTCGCCGAGCTCCGGCGACTGCGCGCGCGCATCCCTGCGCGGCTGAGCGGAAGCCGGCCGGTCGCGACGGCGATCGTCGTCGGCGCGCGGGTCGGGTCGGGCGGAGCGGCGCTCCTCGGACAGCCGCGCGAAACCCTCCAGCGCGCTCGTCAGCCGCTCGCCGGGATCGATCTCGCTTCGCGCCAGCAGGTCGACCAGACGTTCGAGCTCGTCCGGCGCGGGGTCGCCCGCGCGCCGCGCCTCGGCCAGACGGTCGGCGAGGTCCGCCAGTCGCCGGTCAGAGCCGCGATCGGGGGAACGTCCGGCGCCTTTCGCCCAGGAGTCGCTCACGCTCATTGGCTTCACCTCGAGCGCCTCGACGGAATCTTCCGCGAGGTCGGTTCGATCTGGCGACGCGACGCGCCGTCGACCATCGCCGACTTTTTACCGACAGGGTAAACAACCGGTTAACCGGACCCGGATTTCGTAAGGGTTTCTTAGCCGAGGTTACCGAGACCCTTCTTCGCCCCAAGGGGTGGCGAAGGCGCGCGCGATGCGCCAAAACACGGCTCGTGGACGCAAAACCCTCCTCCCCCGCTCCCGTCTCGACGGCCCCGAAGCGCAGACGCGGCCCGTTCGCCGTCTATCGGCGCACCATCGCGCTGCTCGGGAACGAGAAGAAGCTCGCCGCCGGGATGGTCGCCGCGAACGTCGCGCTCGCGGGCGCGGCCTTCGCTGAGCCGGTGCTGTTCGGCAAGATCATCGACCGGCTGACCAAGGGCGGCGCCGGCATCATGGAGATCGCGCTGATCTGGGCCGCGATCGCTCTTGCCGCGATCGCCGGCCGCGTGATCGTCGGGCTCCATGCCGACCGCCTCGCGCATCGCCGCAGGCTCGCCGCCATGACCGAGGTGTTCGGCCATACGCTTGGTCTGTCGCTCAGCTGGCACCGCAAGACCCATTCGGGCCGCATCGTGAAGGCGCTCGCCGTCGGCACGAACTCGCTCGCCGACGTCTGGCTCACCTTCTTCCGGTCCGGCTGCGCCACGCTGATCGGCCTCGTCGCGCTGCTGCCGGCGAGCCTCATGCTGAACATGTGGCTCGGCCTGATCCTGATCGGGCTGGTGGTCATCTTCGGAATCGCGCTCACCATCCTGATGCGCAACACCCAGACGCGGCAGGAGGACGTCGAGGCCTATCACTCCGACGTCGCCCAGCAGGCCGCCGACGCGATCGCGCAGGTCGCGGTGGTTCAGAGCTTCGCGCGCATGAAGTCGGAGATGACCTCGCTCGGCGCGGTCATGCAGCGCCTGCTCGACGCGCAGATGCCGGTGCTGTCCTGGTGGGCCTACGCGACCGCGGCCACGCCTGCCGCCGGCACGCTCACCGTGCTCTGCGTCGTGGTCGGCGGTGCCTGGCTGAACGCGAATGGGCTCGCCAGCGTCGGCGACATCGTCACCTTCGCGGCGCTCGCGACGCTCACGATCGGCAAGCTCGGCGAGGCGGTCGCGCTGGTGAACCTGCTGATGTCGAACGCCCCGCGCATCGGCGAGATGCTCGACATCGCCGACGCGATCCCGGAGGTCGCCGAGCGTCCCGGCGCGACCGATCCCGGGCGCCTCAAGGGCGACATCGTCTTCGAGAACGTCTTCTTCCATTACGAGCCCAGCCGCCCGACGCTGGTCGACGTCTCCTTCGAGGCCCGGCCCGGCCAGACCGTCGCGCTGGTCGGGGCGACCGGGTCGGGCAAGTCGACGGCGCTCTCGCTGCTGCACCGCGCGTTCGATCCGCTGGAGGGCCGCATCGCCATCGACGGCATGGACATCCGCGACATGACCCTCGACGGGCTGAGGCGGAACATCGGCGTCGTGTTCCAGGAGCCGATGCTGTTCGCGCGATCGATCCGCGCCAACCTGCTGGTCGGCAAGGAGGACGCGACCGAGGCCGAGCTCGAGGCCGCCTGCGAGAAGGCCGAGGTGCTCGACGTCATCCGCCGCCTGCCGGATGGCTTCGACGCGATCCTCGGCGAGCGCGGCGCCTCGCTTTCGGGCGGCGAGCGCCAGCGGCTCGCGATCGCCCGCGCCTTGCTGAAGGATCCGCCGATCCTCGTGCTCGACGAGGCGACCAGCGCGCTCGACGCCGGGACCGAGCAGCGCGTGCAAGCCGCTCTGGAGCATGCGCGCGAGGGCCGGACGACGCTCGTCATCGCGCACCGGCTCGCGACGGTGCGGAGCGCCGACCTCGTGCTGGTGTTCGAGCGCGGCCGGATCGTCGAGCGCGGCCCGTTCGACGAGCTCGCGGGCGCCGACGGCGCCTTCGCCAAGCTGGTGGCGGCCCAGGAACTTAGCCACGGCGCGCCGAAGGCCGGCAAGCAGGGTCGAGACCCCGTGATTGGCAATCCCGGCGCCGGCGGTTAAGCATGTCGCTCCGAGACGGGCGCTGACGCGGGCGGGGCTCCGCACGCTTCCTGAGTTTGGACGGTCGAGTTTTGCCGAAGACGACGTCGATCCGCCGCCGCGCCGCGGCATGTCTGTTCGCGTTCCTTGCGGGGGCCGGCGGCGCCGAGGCCGCTTCGGCCGCGCCGCTGCTGGTCGCCGACATCGCGACCGGGCAGGTGCTCGAGGCGCGCGAGGCGACCACGCCGTGGTATCCGGCCTCGCTGACCAAGCTGATGACCACCTATGTGGTCCTGAACGCCGTCAAGGCGGGCAAGCTCCAGCTCCAGACGCCGCTCGTCTACACCGAGCGCGCCCAGAAGGAGCCGCCGAGCAAGATGGGCTTCCAGGTCGGCCAGCAGGTGACGGTCGACGACGCGCTCAAGATGCTGATGGTGCAGTCGGCCAACGACATCGCCTTCATCCTGGCCGAGGGCGTCTCGGGCTCCGTCGAGGCCTTCGTCGTCGAGATGAACCGCACCGCGCGGCAGATCGGCATGAGCGGCACCAACTTCGTCAATCCGAACGGCCTGCCGGTGAAGCCCGGGCCGGACCTTCAGCGCACCACCGCGCGGGACATGGCCCTGCTCGCCAGCGCGCTCTACCGCGACCACCCGCAAATGGCCGGCCTGTTCGCGCTCGACGCGATCAAGATCGGCCAGCGCACCATGCGCAACCACAACGGCCTGATGGGCCGCTATCCCGGCACCGACGGGATGAAGACCGGCTATGTCTGCTCGTCCGGCTACAACGTCGTCGCCACCGCGACGCGCGGCGGGCGGCGGCTGGTCACAGTCGTGCTCGGCGCCTATTCGCCGCTCGAGCGGTCGGAGACCGCGGTCGACGCCTTCGAGCGCGGCTGGGCGGCGAGCAAGGCCGTCGGCACGCTCACGACCCTGCCTTCCGTCACCGCCGCCTTCCCGGTCGACCTGCGCGAGGACATGTGCGGCAAGACCGGCGCGCAGATCCGCAAGGCGCGGCGGCTGATGCTGGAGAACCACCCCTGGGCGCCGGCGCTGATGTCGAAGCCGCCGGTGTCGCCGGTCATGGTCTATGCGACCCCGGCGCCGGGCCAGCCGGACGTCCAGCCCGAGCCGAGCGGGATCGACGAGGACGCGCCCGCGGCCGCCAAGCCGCCGGCGCTCGCCTCCACGCCCGGCGCCAAGAAGCCCGCCGCGAAGGCCGCGCAGAAGCCGGTCAAGGGCAAGGCCGGCGCCGCCGACAAGAAGCCGGCCGCTGCGAAGACCAAGACCGGCCGTGTGAAGATCGAGCTCCAGCCGTCCGCCGGCATGAACGCGGCGGTCGGCGCCAAGCCCGCCGGAGCGCTCTGAGCGCCAGACTGCGGCGATCTCCAAACGCCTCCGGCTTGCCTGACGAGCAACACCGACGCACATGAGGCGGATGCCGCCCAAGACAGCGCCCGCGCCGATCCCCCTGACCGTCCTCACCGGGTTCCTCGGCGCCGGCAAGACGACGCTGCTGAACCGCCTGCTGCGCGATCCCGCGCTCGCCGACGCGGCGGTGGTCGTCAACGAGGCCGGCGAGGTCGGGATCGACCATCTGCTCGTCGAGCACGTCGCGGACGGGATCGTGGCGCTGGCTGGCGGATGCCTCTGCTGCTCGATGCGCGGCGACCTGATCCAGACGCTCGAGGATCTCCTGAGGGCGCGCGACAACGGCCGCATCCCGCCCTTCGCACGGCTCGTCATCGAGACCAGCGGACTCGCCGATCCCGTCCCGATCCTGCAGACGCTGACGCTGCATCCCTATCTCGCCATGCGCTACCGCCTCGCCGCGGTCGTCACGGCCTTCGACGCCGTCGACGGCCCGGACGTCGTCGAGCGCCACGAGGAAGCGCGGCGGCAGCTCGCCATGGCTGACCGGATCGTCCTGACCAAGACCGACGTCGCCGATCCTTCCCGGCTCGCGGCGGCGCAGGCGACGCTCTCGCGGATCGCCCCGGCGGCGGAGGCGATGGACGCGGCGCAGGCGGACGCGCGGGCCCTAATCGCCGAACCGCCGCTCCGCGCGCGCGACCTCGACCAGCCGCCGACCGGCCACGGGACCGTGTCGACCGTCTCGCTCGTAAGCGAGGCGGCCCTCACCCGACAGTCCTACGACCTCTTCGTCGAGCTGCTGCGTTCGGCGCACGGCCCAAAGCTGCTGCGGCTGAAGGGGCTGGTGAAGATCATCGAAGAGCCCCGCCGCCCGCTCGTCCTGCAGGGCGTTCGCCACGTCTTCGCCGAGCCAAGGTTTCTCGACGGCTGGCCCGACGAAGATCCGCGCACACGGCTCGTCGCGATCGGCGAGAACCTCGCGCCCGACCTGCTCGCCGGGCTCTACGCCGCCTTCGCCGGACAGGCCGCGCCCGACCGCGCCGACAGGGCGGCGCTGATGGACAATCCCCTCGCCCCCCGGGCGGGCGGACTGCTCGGCTGACGCGGAACTGAACGAGGGTCGACTGGACAGGGCAGGTCGCGCGAGGCTTCATGCGCCTCAATCAGACGCCCGAGCCGGAATCGGTCGAGCGGGCGCGAAGCAGGAGCGTCCATGCCGTCGCGCATCGCGCGGGAGTTCCGGTGCCTTTCGGGCGCGTTGCGCGCGCTGCGCGCGACGATGCCGATCGGCCGCCGCCGGACGCGCGTCTTCCCGCATGTCGTCGCAGAACTCGCCGAGCGCCACGGCTCCCGCACCGCGCTGATCTCGGCGCGCGAGACCTTCACCTACGCCGAGCTCAACGGGCGCGCCAACGCCTACGCCCGATGGGCGAAGGCGAACGGCGTCGGCAAGGGCGACACTGTCGCGCTGCTGATGGCGAACCGTCCGGAATATCTGGCGGTCTGGATCGGCGTCATCCGCGTCGGCGGCGCGGTCGCGCTGCTGAACACGAATCTGCGCGGCGCGCCGCTCGCCTACAACGTCTCGATCGTCGAGCCGAAGCTGGTGGTCGTCGGCGCCGAGCACGAGGAGGCCTACGCCTCGGCCGTCCCGTTCATCTCCTGCGAGCCCCGCCCGGCCGCCTGGCGTCACGGCCCGGGCGCGGAGGACTGGCCGCGCGTCGACGGGGAGATCGCGGCGCTGTCGCAGGACGCGCTGCCGGCGGACGAGCTGCCCGAGATCACGATCGAGGACCGGGCGCTCTACATCTATACGAGCGGCACCACCGGCATGCCGAAGGCCGCGAACATCAACCACTACCGGCTGATGGCGATCTCCCACGGCTTCTATGGCGCGATGGGGATCAAGCCGTCCGACCGGATGTATGACTGCCTGCCGATGTACCACACGGCCGGCGGCGTGATCGCGGCCTGCAGCCCGCTGATCGCCGGCGCATCGGTCGTGATCCGCGAGAAATTCCAGGCGAGCCGGTTCTGGGACGACGTCGTCGAGACCGGCTCGACGCTCGCGCAATATATCGGCGAGCTCTGCCGCTACCTCGTCCACTCGCCGGAATGCGAGGCGGAGAAGCGCCATAGGCTGCGCCTCATCTGCGGCAACGGGCTGAGGCCCGACGTCTGGCCCGAGTTCCAGCGCCGCTTCAATATCCCGACGATCCTCGAATGGTACGCGGCGACCGAAGGCAACGTCGCGCTTTTCAACTTCGACGGCACGCCCGGCGCGATCGGGCGCATCCCCTGGTACATGAAGCGCAAATTCCCGGTGAAGGTGGTGCGCTTCGACGTCGAGGCGGGAGAACCGGTGCGCGGGCCGGACGGCTTCTGCATCGAATGCGGGCCCGATGAGGCCGGCGAGGCCATCGGCCTCATCCTGAACGACCCGAAGAAGCCCTCGGCCCGCTACGAGGGCTACGCGGACCCCGAGGCGACCAGGCGCAAGGTGCTCCAAAACGCCTTCGAGCCCGGCGACCGCTGGTTCCGCACAGGCGACCTGATGCGGCGCGACGCGCGCGGCTACTACTATTTCGTCGACCGCATCGGCGACACCTTCCGCTGGCGCGGCGAGAACGTCGCGACCTCGGAGGTCTCCGAAGCGATCTCGGTGTTCTCCGGGATCAAGGACGTCACGGTCTACGGCGTTTCCGTGCCGGGCTACGACGGCCGCGCCGGCATGGCGCAGATCGTGCCGGAAGCGGAGGGCGTCGATCTCGAGGGCCTCCACGCCCATGTCGAGGCGAACCTGCCGGCCTTCGCCCGGCCGGTGTTTCTGCGGCTCGGGCGCGAGCTCGACGTCACAGGCACCTTCAAGCCGCGCAAGATGGACCTCGTGCGCGACGGCGCCGATCCCCGGGCGGTGACGGACGCGCTGTTCGTCGCCCACCCGGTCGAACGCCGCTACGTGCCGCTCGGCCCGCAGATGTGGGACGACGTCGCGGCGAAGAGGCTGCGGCTGTAGCCGATCGATGCCTTCTTCACCTTCTCCCCTCGCGGGAGAAGGTGGCCTCGGCGTAGCCGAGGTCGGATGAGGGGGCGTCTCCGCTGGCGGGACGCCACAGCCCCATCCTGAACCACCCCCTCACCCTTACCCTCTCCCGCGAGGGGAGAGGGGGTCGGGAAGCGTCGCGGTCAGGCGCCGCTTACGCATCGTCGTAGACGCGCTCGCGGAAATCCCGGTCTCGCTGGTCGGGCGCGCCGGCGATGGCGGGGGGCTCGTCGTCCTGGATCACGACCACCTGGGAATTGACCGGCACGCGGCCGTAGAGGTCGATGATGTCCTGGTTGAGCAGCCGGATGCAGCCGCTCGAGACGGCGCGGCCGATCGCCCACGGCTCGGTGGTGCCGTGGATGCGGAACAGCGTGTCCCGGTTGCCCTGGTAGAGATACAGCGCGCGCGGCCCGAGCGGGTTCTTCAGCCCGCCGTCGACGCCGCCGGCGTAGGAGCCGTAACGCTCCGGATCGCGGTCGATCATGTCCGGGGTGGGCGTCCAGCGCGGCCATTCGGCCTTGCGGCCGACACGGGCGACGCCCTCGAAGGCGAGGCCTTCCTTGCCGACGCCGATGCCATAGCGCATCGCCGTGCCGCCCTCCTGAACGAGGTAGAGGTAGCGGGCGCGCGTGTCGACGACGAGCGTGCCGGCGGGCTCCGCGCCGTCATACGCGACCTGCTGGCGCAGCCACCGGGAGTCCACCTTGGAGATGTCGGTCGCCGCCATCGGGAAGCGCTCGTCGGGACGCGCGCCGTACATCTCGACGGTCGCGGCGTCGTGCCGGAGCGCGACCTCCTGGGTTGCGCCGTCGATCGTGGCGCAGCCGGCGAGGGTCATGGAGACGAGCGCGAGGCTCGCGACGGCGCGGACGCCGCGTAGAAAGGTTTGGGGGGTCATGCGCACGCTCACGCTTCGATCGCGGCCAGGCCGCGCTTGGGGGGATCGCCTGGAATGTCGCCGTCCGATTCTGGCCGCTCTCGGGCGCAATCGGCGCCAAAGCGTGACCGAAGCTCGGGTGATGCTTGCCCGCCACAGGTTTAGGATCGGCTTCGCCGGGACGCGCGAGGCGAAATCTCCGAAAGCGCTCACGCCGAATTGAGCCAGCGCGTCCATCGACCGGAGGAGCCTCCCGCATGCCTACGCCGTCCTCAGCGCTCGCCGTCGGCGCGTTCTGGCGCGCGGCGGGCTACGATCGCTGGTTCGGCGCGAGCGCCGTCTTCGACGCGCTCGTGCGCACGCGGCTCGGACGCCTTCATGACGACGCCGCCACCGGGGCTCTCGACCCGTGGGACGCGACGCCCGAGGGCGTGCTCGCTTTGCTGATCCTGCTCGACCAGGCGCCGCGCAACATTTTTCGCGGGACGCCGCAGGCCTTCGCGACCGATCCGCTTGCGTTGGCGATCGCGGAGGCGGCGATCGACCGCGGCTTCGACCGGCGCGTTCCGAAGGCGATGCGTTGGTTCTTCTACCTTCCGTTCGAGCACGCGGAGGACCCGGCGGCGCAGGCGCGCTGCGTCGCGCTGTTTCAGGCGATGAACGAGCCGGACGGCCTGCGCTACGCCCGCATCCACGCCGACGTCATCGAGCGCTTCGGCCGGTTCCCCCACCGCAATCCGATCCTCGGCCGAAGCTCGACCGAGGATGAGCGGCGGTTTCTCGCCGAAGGCGGCTTTTCGGGCTGACGCGCGATCCGGTCAGGCCTCCGGTTCGAGATCGACGCTGTAGAGCGTCTGCTCGGCGATGTCGCGAAGGCTCACCGTCATGACGCCGGTCTTCCCCTCGATCGCGACGTGGCCGAAGAACTGGAGGCCTGCCAGCGGCGACTGGTTCGGCTTCCCCTCGGGCGCGGTCTTTTGAAACTTCACTTCGGGCCCGAAGGTCATGTCGAGCGCATTGGGGCCGAAGGTGCCCGAATTGATCGGCCCGGCCACGAACTCCCAGAACGGCCGGAAGTCCTGAAACTTCGCCTTGTTCGGGTTGTAACGGTGGGCCGCCGTGTAGTGGACGTCCGCGGTGATCCAGACGGTGTTCTTCACGTCCCGCTTCTTGATGAAGCTAAGCAGCTCGGCGATCTCGAACTCGCGGCCCTTCGGCCTGCCGTCCTCGCCATTGGCGATCGCCTCCCAGTCGGTCCCGTCGGGCACCTCGAGGCCGATCGGCATGTCGGCGGCGATGACCTTCCAGGTGGCCCGGCTCTGGACGAGCTTCTGCTTGAGCCAGCGAAGCTGCTTCTCGCCGAGGAAGTCGGTCGCGTCCGATCGCGTCGTCTGAAGATTCGTCGAGTTCGGCCCGCGATAGCTGCGCATGTCGAGGAAGAAGACGTCGAGGTGCGGGCCGTACTTCGCCTCGCGGTAGATCCGCTGCGGGTCGCGCTGGTCGATGCGGATCGGCATGTAGTCGAAGAAGGCGCGGCGGGCGCGGGCGGCGAGCAGCGCGACGCTCTTCTCGGTGTATTGCGGCAGGTCGAGGATCTCCTGCGGGTACCAGTTGTTGGTGGTCTCGTGGTCGTCCCACTGCGCGAACATCGGCACCTCGGCGTTCATGCGCCGGACGTTCTCGTCCATGAGATTGTAGGAGTGTTGGCCGCGATACTCGGCGAGAGTCTCGGCGACCTTGGACTTCGCCTCTGTGACGAGGTTCTTCCAGACCTGGCCGTCGCCAATCGCCACCTCGGCCTGCAGCGGGCCGTCCGCGTAGACCGTGTCGCCGGAGTGGATGAAGAAGTCGGGCTTGGTCCGGCGCATGGCCTCGTAGCCCTTCATGCCGCCGAAGTCGGGATTGATGCCCCAGCCCTGGCCGGCGGTGTCGCCGGTCCAGACGAAGCTGACGTCCCGCTTCCTCTCGGGCGCGGTGCGGAAGCGGCCGACGACCGGCTCGCTGGTCGCGGACAGGTCGGTGAGGTCCTGGAAAGCGACGCGGTAGAACACGTCCTCGCCGGCCGGCAGCTTGCGCAGGTCGATCCGGCCGGTGAAGTCGGTCTCGTCGACGACGTCCGGTCCGAAGACGCGCCGGGCGTCCTTGAAGCTCTCCCTCGTCGACCACTCGACGATCATGCGGGACGGCCGGTCGGCCCGGCCCCAGACGATGGCGCGGTCGGCGCCGACGTCGCCGCTCTGGACGCCCGAGGGCAGCAGCGGCCGGCGCGCGGCGAGCGACAGGGCCGGTCTCGGGAAGAGAGTCGTCGTGGCGGCGGCGCCGAGCGCGAGCGCGCCATGGGAGAGGACGATGCGGCGGGAGGGCGACCAGGCGAACGGGGGGCGACGCATGGGGACGATCCTTGGAATGGGTCCAGAACCATCCTTCCCTACCCGTCGTACATGACGCGCAATTGATCGCGCGGCTTCCGCGCGGACGAGCTTTGCGCGGGCCATGCGTCCGGCGCACGTGAGATATGAGCCACGATTAAAAGTCGGGGCAGTTTCGCCAGACCCCGTTAAGCCTCTTCCCGAACTCGCCCTTAAGCCACGCCGACGTATGAGACGAGGCGGGGGGAGAGCGGACATGCACATGGACCTGGGCGTGGATCCGATCAGCCGAGCGGAAAAGGACGGGCTTCTGTCGCGCCTGTTCGCAAGGCTGCGCGCCCTCAAGGCCGACAGCTCCGACACCGCCGTCGCCCAGAAGATGGCGGGCTCGGCCTTTCTGATCCGCGTCGTCAACGCCGGTATCGCCTTCGCGTCGCAGATCCTGCTCGCGCGCTGGATGGGCCAGACCGAATACGGCGTCTACGTCTATGTCTGGACCTGGGTGCTGCTGCTTGGCGGCCTGACGAGCTTCGGCCTCGCCTCGGCGCCGCAGCGCTTCATCCCGCAATACGCCGATAGCGGCGACGACGCGCGGCTGCGCGGCTTCCTGCTCGGCTCACGCCTGATGGCGGTCGCGATGGCGACCGGGATCGCGGCGCTCGGGTTGCTCGTCATCTGGCTGTTTTCCGATCATCTGCAGAGCTGGGCGGTGGTGCCGCTCTATCTCGCGATGTTCTGCGTGCCGATGTACGTGCTGACGGACGTGCAGGACGGGATCGCGCGCACCAACAACTGGATCGACGTCGCGCTGGCCCCGGCCTACTTCATCCGGCCGCTGCTGATCCTCGGCCTGCTCGCGATCCTTGGTCTCAGCGAGTTCTCGCCGACGGCGCCGACCGCCATGGCGGCCTCGCTGATCGCCACCTGGGCGACGTCGGTCATCCAGCTCTTCTTCCTGCAGCGCCGGCTCAAACGGAAGATCGCATCGGGCCCGCGCGCCTACGAGTCCAAGACCTGGCTCACGGTCTCCTTCCCGATCTTCCTGGTCGAGGGCTTCTACCTCTCGCTCGCCTATGCGGACGTGCTGATCCTCTCGGCGTTCCGGCCGCCGCACGACGTCGCGCTCTACTATGCGGCGGTGAAGGTGATGTCGCTCGTCGCCTTCATCTCGTTCTCGGTCTCCGCCGCCGTCGCTCACCGCTTCACCGAATATGCGGTGGCGGGCGAGCGCGAGCGGCTGGACGCCATGGTGCGCGACGCCGCGCGCTGGACCTTCTGGCCCTCGCTCGTCGGGACCGCCGGCCTGCTCGCGCTCGGCTGGCCGATGCTGTGGCTGTTCGGCGGCGACTTCACCGACGCCTACTACCTACTGTTCGTGATCGCGGTCGGCCTCCTCTCTCGCGCGGTGATCGGCCCGCTCGAGCGGCTGTTGAACATGCTCGGGCAGCAGAACGTCTGCGCGGCGATCTATGGCTGCGCCTTCGCCATCAACATCGCGCTCTGCTTCGCGCTGATCCCGCACTGGGGCATGCTCGGCGCTGCGGTCGCGACCTCGGTCACGCAGATCTTCGAGTCCGTCGCGCTGTTCCTGGTGACGCGAAAGCGCCTCGGCCTCGGCGGGCTGCCCTGGGGACGCCGGCGCGACACGCAGGCGCTCTACCCGCTGACCAGCACGGGCGATGCGCTCACCGACGCAATGGCGCTGCCCTTCACGCCCCCGCTCGACGTGGCCGAGCCCGGCGAGGCGCAGAAGCCCTATCATTTCGAGCTGCTGAGCATCGAGGCGCTCGCCGCCCGCCGCGCGGAATGGGAACAGCTCGCCGAGCGCGCCATCAAGCGCAACCTGTTCGCCGAGGCGGACTTCGCGGCCGCCGCCCGCCACCTGCGCTACGGACGGGACGTCCAGCTCGCGACGGTCTGGGACACGACCGGCGAGGCGCCCCGCCTGATCTGCGTCGCGCCGGTGGTGCCGCGGCGTATGCTGCCGCTTCTGCCGGGCCTCTCCTCCGCGCTCTGGGGATATTTCGGCGCGCTCGGGACTCCCGTGATCGACGCCGAGCGCGCCGACCTCGCCGCGCGCGGCCTGCTGCTCGGGCTCGAGAACTCCGGGCGCGCGCTTTTCCTGTTCCGCTTCCTGCCCGAGAACGACGCCGTCATGGCGGCGCTGCGCAACGCCGTTGCGGCGACGGGCCATTCGATGGCGCGCATCGACGGCCATTCCCGGGCGATGCTGCGCGGCGACGGCGGCGACGCGGAGAGCTTCCTGACGGCTTCGGTGTCGTCGAAGAAGCTCAAGGAGTATCGCCGCCAGCTTCGCCGCCTCGGCGACGAGGCGCCGGTCTCGTTCCGGGAGGCCCGCACGCCCGAGGACGTCGCGGCGGCGCTCGACCGCTTCCTCGAACTGGAGGCGCGCGGCTGGAAGGGCCGCGGCGGGTCGGCCATGCGCGGCAATCCGGAGCAGTTCGCCTTCGTGCGCGACCTGTTCGGCCGTCGCGCCGAGAAGGGCGAGGCCCGGATCATCGAGCTCTTCGTCGGCGATGAGCCGGTGGCCGCAGGCCTCGTGCTGCAGGCCGGCAGGCAGGCCTGGTTCTACAAGATCGCCTATGACGAGCGCCGCGCCCGCTGGTCGCCCGGCGTCCAGCTGACGCTCGAGCTGACCAGGCGCCTGCTCGAGGACGAGACGATCGACGAGGTCGACTCGACTGCGATCGCCGACCATCCGATGATCAACCACATCTGGCGCGAGCGTCTGGAGCTCGCGGACCATATCGTGGCGCTGCGCGCGCCCGCCGGCCGGCTCCTCGGCCTCGCGGTGCAGGCCGAGCGCTTGCGCAGGTCCGCCCGCATCCGCATCCGCGCCGTGTACGCCCGACTGACGGAACGCCCGTGATGACCGCGACCCTGACCGCCGATCCCGCCGACCTCTCGACCCGCTATCCGCTGCGCCACTTTCGCATCGGGCATGATCTCGCCGACAATCCGCTGCTGAAGCTGGAGCGCCTGATCGAGCTGACCCGCGAGCTGCCGCGCGACCGCATCGAATACAATTCCGGCAAGCTGTCGGTGAACCAGAAGGCGGAGGACACGCCGCTGGTCGACCTCTCTCCGGAAGAGGTCGTCCGCCAGATCGAGACGGCCGGCGCCTGGATGGTGCTGAAGCGTGTCGAGACCGTGCCGGCCTATCGCGAGATGATGGAGGCGGCGCTCTCCTCCATGGCCCGCCAGCTCGGCCACCGCGACCTCGACGCCGCCAGCTTCCGCGAGATCGAAGGCTTCATCTTCGTCTCGTCGGCGAACTCCACGACGCCATTCCATTGCGACAACGAGGACAACCTCTTCGTCCAGATCCACGGGCCGAAGTTCTTCCACCTGTTCGACAACGAGGACCGCTCGCTGGTCTCGGAGGAACTGCTGGAGAGCGCTCCTTCCAAGCACCGCAACCTCCCCTACGAGGAGCGCTTCGAGCAGCGCGCGACAGTCTATGACCTGAAGCCCGGCGACGGCGTCTTCGTGCCCTATCAGGTGCCGCACTGGGTGCGGACCGGCGACGGCTATTCGATCTCGATGGCGATCACCTGGCGATCGGACGCGGTCGTTCGCCGGAACAAGCTGATCTTCATGAACGCCTGGCTGCGCGAGAGGGGCTTTCCGCAGGCCGCGCCGGGCGCGAAGCCCGCGCTCGACGGCCTGAAGGTCGCCGCTTACACCGCCGCCCGCTCGGCGATCGAGCCGCTGCGCAAGTCCGAGACGATGCGCCGGCTCCTGAGGCGCGTCGTGTTTGGCGAGAAGGCGAACTACTACGACGCGGCCCACAAGGCGGCGGAGGAGAAGAAGGCGGCGTGAGCCGGGCGTCTTCTGCCAGCTAGCCTCGCTCCCTCAGCTCCCGCCGGATGATCTTCCCCGTCGTCGTCAGCGGCAGAGCGTCGACGAACTCGACCTCGCGCGGATATTCGTGCGCCGACAGCCGCTCTCGCACGAAGCGGCTGAGCTCCTTGCCCAGGGCCTCCGACCCCTCAACCCCCGGCTTCAGCTGCACGAAGGCCTTGATGATCTCGGTGCGCATCTCGTCCGGCTTGCCGACGACCGCCGACAGCGCCACCGCCGGGTGCTTGGCGAGGCAGTCCTCGACGTCGCTCGGTCCGATCCGGTAGCCGGACGAGGTGATGACGTCGTCGTCGCGGCCGAGGAAGCGGAAGTAGCCGTCCGCGTCCATCACGGCCTGGTCGCCCGTGACCAGCCACTCGCCGTCGAATTTTTGCGCCGTCGCCTCGGGCATGTTCCAGTATTTAAGAAACATCACCGGGTCCGGCCGGCGGATGCGGATCTCGCCGGGCGTTCCGGTCGGGACCTCCCTCCCCTCGGCGTCGAACAGCGCGACCTCGTGGCCCGGCACCGGCTTGCCGGTGCAGCCCGACCGCGACACGCCCGCGGCGATCGCCGAGGCGAGCACGTAGTTGCACTCGGTCTGCCCGTAGACCTCGTTCACCTGAACGCCGAAAGCCTCGCGCGACCAGTCGAACGAGGCCTCGACCAGCCGTTCGCCCGCCGAGACCAGCGTGCGGAGCCGCATGCCCGGCCAGCGGCCGCGCGGATCGGCGACCTGCGCCATCAGGCGCATCGCGGTGGGCGGGATGAAGGCGTTGCGGATCCCCGCCTCCTCGATCAGCGCGAAGGCGGCCTCGGGATCGAACTTGATCGCGGGCTGGGCGACCACGGCGACGCCGTCGAACAGGCACGGCATGGCGAGGTTGAGCAGGCCGCCCGCCCAGGCCCAGTCGGCGGGCGTCCAGCCGAGGTCGCCGGCCTGCGGGAAACCGTCATGGGTGTAGCGGAAGCCGGGCACGTGGCCGAGCAGCACGCGTCCGCCATGCAGCGCGCCCTTGGGCGCGCCCGTGGTGCCGGACGTGTAGATCATCAGCGCCGGATCGTCGGGCGTCGTCTCCCCCGCCGGGACCTCGCCGCCGGCCGCGACGATCGCCGCATAGTCGAGCGCGCCGTCCGAAGGCCCGTCCGTCGAGACGACGACGCGCATGACCGGCAAGGGTTCTGCGATCTCGCCGAGCTTGGCCAAGCCCGACGCGTTGGTGACGATCGCGGTCGCCCCGGAGTCGAGCAGCCGGTAGGCGATCGCGTCGGGCCCGAAGGCGAGCGCGAGCGGCATCGCCACCGCCGCGAGGCGCGAGACGGCGACATGGGCGACCATGGCCTCCACGCCCTGCGGCAGCAGGATCGCGATGCGGTCGCCGCGCGCGACCCCATTCTCCCTCAGCGCGGCCGCGAGAGCCTGCGAGGCGGAGCGAAGCCCGCCGAACGTCGCCGTCTCGAGCGGCGCGCCGGGACGCTTGGTCAGGATCGCCGGCCGGGCCGGCTCGATCGCCGCCCAGCGGTCGCAGATCGCCTCGGCGATGTTGAACCGGTCCGGGATGTCCCAGCGGAACGCCCGGCGCAGCTTCTCGTAGTCGCCGCCCTCGCCGGAAGCCATGCTCGCGCCCTGTGCTTGCTGCATCGCAGCAGGTCATGCCCGATATCGACGGCCTCATCCACGGATTTGTGACCGCCTAGAACCATCGGCCAATGATCGGGGAGCGCACACGGGAACGCCCCACGGGGCCTGCGCCGCGGGCGTCATCTGGTCTACTGTCTCGATTGGTGGAGGATACGATGCGCGACTGCGGCGGCTGCACGATGTGCTGCAAGCTGCTCGGCATAGCCGAGCTGGACAAGCCGGGCGGCAAATGGTGCCCGCATTGCGAGATCGGCCGTTCGTGCCGGATCTATGCGGATCGCCCAAGCGAATGCCGCACCTTTCATTGCCTCTGGCTGCTGCGGGACAGTTTCGGACCGGAGTGGCGGCCGGACCGCTCGAAATTCGTGATCTACGGCAGCCCTGACAAGGCGGCGCTGGTCGTCAACGTCGACCCGACCGCGTCCGACGCGTGGCGCAAGCAGCCCTATTACGACAACCTGAAGCGCTGGTCGGCCGAGGCGAACAGGGACCGCACCCATCTGATCGTGATGGTCGGCGACAAGGCGATCGTCATATTGCCCGACCGCGACGTGCCGCTCGGCCCCGTCGGCCCCCGCGACCGGATCGTCTCGCGCCGCGTCATCCATGAAGGCCGCGAACGGATCGAGCCGAGCGTGGAGCGCGGCGAGCCCTGACCGTCAGCCCGCGTAGCGCGAAAACGCCTTGGCGACCTGACTGTAGACCTCGCGCTTGAACGGCACGATCAGCCCCGGCGTCTCTGCCAGCGGCGCCCAGCGCCAGGCGTCGAACTCGGGCTTGTGGCCGGGGGGCGAGAGGTTGACCTCGCTGTCGTCGCCCAGAAACCGGAAGGCGAACCAGAGCTGGGTCTGGCCGCCGTACTTGCCGTTGCGCGTGCGCGCCAGGATCTCGTCCGGAAACACGTAGTCGAACCAGTCCGGCGCCTCGCCCAGAAGCTCGACGGACCGCACGCCGGTCTCCTCGTGCAGTTCGCGCCGCGCGGCGTCGATCGGCTCCTCGTCGCGGTCGATGCCGCCCTGCGGCATCTGCCAGCGGTGGGGCATGGAGTCGGGCTCGGCGCCCTGCGCCCGGCGGCGGCCGACCAGCACCAGCCCCTTCGAATTGAACAGCGCGACGCCGACGCAGCGTCGCAAGGGCAGGTTCGCCCGGCTCATATGGCGCCCTTCACGACGGCCCCTGCGGTTTCAGCGCGGCGGTGAGCGGCACGAGCGAGACGCCGCGCTGCGCAAGGCCCGCGCGCCAGATCTCGATGCGCTTCAGCGTCAACGGCGTCGCGCTCGCAAGGCCGATGGCGGTTCCGTTGGCCTTGGCGTCGCGCTCCAGATCCGCCAGCGCGCCGTCGATCGAGGCGGCTTCCGGCGTGGCGTCGATCGGGGCGGCGGCGCGGAGCGCCGGAAGGCCCGACTGCTCGGCCAGCACCGCAAAGCGGCTCTCTTGCTGTCCCTGCGCGACGAACAGCAGCCCGCGGCGGGCGATCTCCGTGAAGATCGGCGCGAGCGCGTCGTCCGCCTGCAGGAAGCGCCCGCCGGCGAGCGGCGCGACGCCGACATAGCCGGAGGCCCGTCCGAGCGTCCACCGCAGCCGGTCGAGATTGGCCGAGGCCGGAAGCGTGGTCAGCAGCGTCTGCGGCCCGGGGTCGTTCGAGGGGTAGGCGAAGGGCTCCATCGGCGCCTGGATCAGCGCCTCGTGGCCGTCGCGACGGGCGCGCGCGATCTGCTCGGCGACGTCGGAGCCGTAGGGCGAGAAAGCGAGCGTCACCTCGCCCGGCAGGCTTTTGACCGCTTCGGCCGTCGCGTCCTTGCCGACCCCGAGACCGGTCACGACCAGCGCGACCTTGGGCTGCCGCAGCGCGGCCTGCGGCCGGGCGTAGGCGTCCATCGGGCGCTTGCCGTCGGCGGCGATGCGCGGCAGGGCGCCGAACTTGCTGTCCTCGAGCATCGCGGTCTGGACCGTAGCGGGCGGACCGGACGGCGCGCCCGCGGGCTTGGCGGCGCCGTTCTCGTCGGCGCCCGGGACGCGGATGATCACGGGCCCGGCCTTTGGCATCGGCTCGCCCGCATTGACGATCGGCACGCCGTCGCGCGACGTCTCGGGCTTGGCCTCCGCCGCTTTCTCCTCGCCATGCCCGCCGCCCGGCGCGGCGGCGGGCGCGCCCGCCGGCCGGGCCGGTGCGCGCCGCTCGATGGTCGCGGTCGCGGTCGGCTCGCCGCCGAGCGGATCCGACACCAGCACGCCCCAGCCGGCGACGATGAGCAGAATGCCGATCACGACGCCCGCGGCGACGCCGACGCCGTCCTTCGGAAGCAGGCGGCCGGAAACCTTGCGCGCCGGCTCGCGCGTCCGCAGAGGCTTTTCGAGATCCTGGTCAGCCATCGAGTCCGCCGAAGTCCGGAGCGGAGATTAACGGATTCGCGCGAGGAACGCCGCGTCGATCGGCCGGCGCTCCAAAGAAAAAACCCTCCCCGGAACACCGGGGAGGGCTTTTTGATCCTGCGACGGACGGCTGCGGCGTCAGTTCGCGCTGGTCTTGCCGGAGGGCGGGAAGGCCGCGTTGGACTGGATGCCATGCAGCAGGTCGAGCGCGTAGTTGAGCTGCTTGTCGTCCTTGCGCTCGGCCGGGACGTAGGCGGAGGAGCCCGACGCCTCGTCGTCGCCGTTCTTGAGGTGGCCCTTGAGGCCGGCCTCGCCCTTGGTGTCGAAGTCCTTGTCCTTCATCTCCTCGGGCAGTTCCTGCTTCACCTCGATGTCGGGCACGATGCCCTTCGCCTGGATCGACTTGCCGGAGGGCGTGTAGTAGCGCGCGGTGGTCAGGCGGATCGCGCCGTTGCCGCCGAGCGGGATGATGGTCTGGACCGAGCCCTTGCCGAAGGAGCGCGTGCCGAGAACGGTGGCGCGCTTGTGGTCCTGCAGGGCGCCGGCGACGATCTCGGAAGCCGAGGCGGAGCCGCCGTTGGTCAGCACGATCACCGGCTTGCCCTTGGCGAGGTCGCCCGGGCGAGCGTTGTAGCGCTGCGACTCGTCCGGGTTGCGGCCGCGGGTGGTGACGATCTCGCCGCGCTCCAGGAAAGCGTCGGACACGGCGATCGCCTGGTCCAGCATGCCGCCCGGATTGTTGCGCAGGTCGATGACGAAGCCCTTCAGCTTGTCGCCCGGGATCTTGTCCTCGATCTGGTCGAGGCCCTTGTTCATCTGCTCGAAGGTGATGGCGTTGAACTGGCTGATCCGGATGTAGCCGATGTCGTCGTTGACGATCTCCCACTTCACCGAATCCAGCTTGATCTTGTCGCGGACGAGCTTGACCTCGACCGGCTTCTCGACGCCCTCGCGCTGGATGGTGAGGGTGATGGGCGTGCCGACCGGCCCGCGCATCTTCTCGACCGCCTGCTCAAGGGTCAGGCCCTCGACCTGCTGGCCGTCGAGCTGGGTGATGACGTCCTTGGCGCGGATGCCGGCGCGGGCGGCCGGCGTGTCGTCGATCGCGCCCTCGACGCGGATCAGCTTCTCGAACATCTGGACGCGAATGCCGAGGCCGCCGAACTCGCCGTCGGTGCTCTGGCGCATGTCCTTGAACTGCTTGGCGTCCATGTAGCTCGAATGCGGGTCGAGGCCGGCGAGCATGCCGCTGATGGCGCCCTCGATCAGCTTGCCGTCTTCCGGCTTCTCGACGTAGTCGGCGCGCACGCGCTCGAAGACGTCCCCGAACAGGTTCAGCTGCTTATAGGTGTCGCTCGCGCCGGCGGCCTCGGCGACTGTGCCGAAGAAAGCCTGAGGCTTCGTCGCGACGCCGGCCGCCGTGGCGCCGAGAACGGCGCCGAACAGAACCAGGGAGACCTTGCGCATTATCCGCCTACCTTTTCGCCAGGCGACCCGGCCCACCAGGGCGAAGGGTCGATCGAGCCGCGATCCTTGCGGAACTCGACATACAAAACGGGTCTTTCTGATGACGCCGTCGCCGGCTGTCCTGGCCCGCCCGCGGCGCCGCGCATGGTCCCCACCGGCTCGCCCGCGAGCACGAACTGGTTGAGCCCGACCGTGATGCGCTCCATTCCCGCAAGGAGCACATGATAGCCACCCCCCGCATTGAGGATCAAGAGTCGCCCGTAAGTTCTGAACGGCCCCGCATAGACCACCCAGCCATCGCTCGGAGCGGTCACCGGCGCCCCTGCGGAGGTCGCGATCGACACGCCCTTCGCGGTCGATCCGGTCGGGTCGGTCTGGCCGAAGGCGAGCATGGTCTTTCCCGAGACCGGCAGCGGCAGCAGCCCGCGCGCCTTGTCGAACGGCATGGCCGGGCTGAGACGCGCCGCGTCGCCGAGACTCGCCGTCTTCGGCTGCTCGGCGGCCTTGTCCGCCGCGAGCCGGTCGGCCTCCGCCTTGGCCGCCGCCCTGGCTGCCTCCGCGGCCGCGCGGGCCTGATCCGCCTCCATTTTCCCGATCAGCGCCTCGAGGTCGCCGACGCTTTTCGCGACGGCCGTCGAGCGCTCCGACTCCGATTCCAGGTCGGCCGCCCGGTCGCTCGCCTGGCGCTGGCGCTCGTCCATCAGCGCCGCGAGGCGTTCGCGCTCGGCCGCGAGGTCGCCGACCTCTCTGCTGAGCGCGTCGCGCTCGTCGGTCAGCATCGTCTTCAGCCGGGCCATCTCGCGCAGGTCCGAGCCGAGCGCCTCGGCCTCGGCGCGCATGTCCGGCACGACGGCGCCGAGAAGGATCGCCGATCTCAGCGCCTCGAGAGCGTCGTTCGGACGCACCAGCAGGGCCGGCGGCGGCTGGCGTCCCATGCGCTGCAGCGCCGCGATCACCTCCGCCAGCACCTCACGGCGGGCGAGCAGCGACGCCTTGAGCTGGCGCTCGGACTCGGCCAGTTCGCCGATTCGGCGGCTGCGGTCGTCGATCGCCGGCTCCTTATCGCGGATCGAGGCGACGGCGCTCGCAAGACCTGACTGCAGTTTCGCCCGCTCGCCCTTCAGCGCCTCCAGCTCGGCGGCGAGCTGCTGGCGACGCTTTTCGGTCTCCTCGAGGTTCGATCGCGCGGTTTCGAGGGCCTTGCGCTGCTCGGCGGCGGGGTCCGTCGGCGCGGGCGGAGCCTCGGCGCGCGCCGCGCCGGCCGCGATCAGCGCGGCGGCGAGCAGGATCGCGCGGAAAGCGGCTTGGGCCATCGGCCGATTTCAGTCGACCCTCGTTAAGGTTCCGTCAACCACGCCAGCGCCGGATCGGCGGACCGGCGGGCCCCGACGCCGCGTCGAAGCCCGCCCTCCTCCGCCAATCGGCGTCCCGACCTTCAGAACTTCGCCTTCAGGGCGGCGAGACCGCCCGAGTAGATCCCCTGGACCACCTTCTTGGCCGCGGCCTCGTCTGCGCCCTTGGGCTGGAACGAGCCGGTCCAAGTCACGGTCGAGCTGTCGCCGGAGCCCTTCACGGTGAAGGTCGACTTGTAGTCGGCGACCGGCAGCGGGCTTTCGACGATCACGTAGGAATAGCTCGAGCCGTCGCTGTTCGCCGTCTGGTCCTCGACGATCGTGCCGCCGCCCTTCAGCGACAGCGTACGCGTCTTGCCGCCTTTGGACAGCGCGCATTTCTCGACCGCCGGATGAAACTTGCCGATGCCGCAGAAGTCGTCCGCGGAGGCGGCCCACACCTTGGCGGGCGCGGCCTTGATCTCGATCGACTCGGTGACGTCGGCGGCCGATGCGGCGGCGACCGTCGCCAGCAGGGCCGGCGCGACGAGATAAAGACTGACGCTTCTCATTATAACTCCTTCCGTTTGTATTTCGTGGCGCTGAGTTGCGCGCGACCTAAATGTTCCAGTCGCGCCTCGCTCCAATTGGACGAAAGGACAGCGGGGCCGGTTACCGTCGGAAAGCGCCGTCAGCTGCGGTGGTAAGGATGTCCGGCGAGGATGGTCGCGGCCCGGTAGAGCTGCTCCGCAAGCAGCACGCGCACGATCTGGTGCGGCCAGGTCATCGCGCCGAACGCGATCTTCCGGTCCGCGGCGGCGGCGAACTCTTCGGCGAGCCCGTCCGCGCCGCCGATGACGAACGCCAGCCCGGCCGCCCCGTCGTCACGGCGGCGGCCGATATCGGCCGCGAAGGCCTCGCTGGAAAGATGCTTGCCGTTCTCGTCGAGCGCGAAGATCGCGAGCTTCGGATCGAGGGCGCTTTTCAGCGCGGCGGCCTCTTCGCGCTTGCGCTGCTCGGGCGCGCGGGCGCGGCTTTCGTCGAGTTCGATCATCTCAGGCGCGTCGAGGCCGACGCCCCGTCCCGTCTGGGCGATCCTGTCGAGGTACCGGCGCGCGAGCTCGCGCTCCGGGCCGGCCTTCAGGCGGCCGACCGCCGCGATGACTAGACGCATCGTCAGGCTCCGTCGCTACGAGGCGCGGCGCCGGACGAGGTCAGGAATAGGCGATCTCCGACGGACGTCCGGCCGACCACATCTTCTCGAGATTGTAGAAGGCGCGCACTTCCGGGCGGAACAGGTGGACGATCACGTCGCCGCAATCGATCAGCACCCAATCGCAATGGGGCAGTCCCTCGACCTTCGCCTTGCCGTGCCCGGCGTTCTTCAGCTCTTCGACGAGCTTGTCCGCGATCGCGCCGACATGGCGCGTCGCGCGGCCGGAGGCGATCACCATGTCGTCGGCCAGCGCGGACTTGCCGCGCAGGTCGATGACCACGGTGTCTTCGGCCTTGTTGTCGTCGAGCACGTCGAGGATGAGGTGAAGCAGCGCCGGGTTCGCCGCGCTCGCGGCTCCGGCGCCGATGTGAGCCGCCGAATTCGGCTGCTCCTTCAGCGCTGTGGTGGACAGGGGTTTCGCCTTCCGTCTGCCGTCCTCAAGCCGGAATCCTGTTCCGGCCATACCAGATTAAGGCTGAACTTCGCGACATTTCAACTACAGCGGGGGTCACAGAGCCGAAAGTCCGGCGTTGTGGCCTTCGGGCCGGCCCGACGCGGCGCGACGTTCAATCCAGCTTGATGCCGGTCTTGGCGATGAGCTCGGAGTATCTTTTGAGCTCGTCCTCGGTGAACCTCCTCAGCTCCGCGGGCGTCTTGTAGACGACGTCCGCGCCGTTCTCGTTGGCCTTGGTCACAAATTCCGGCGTCTTGACCACCTCCGCCACCTCGGCGGCGAGCCTGTCGACGATCGGCTTCGGGGTCTTGGCCGGCGCATAGAGCGCGAACCAGGACTCGAGTTCGTAGCCCTTGAGCCCGGCTTCCGCCGCCGTCGGCACGTCCGGCATGGACGCGTGGCGCCTGGCGCTGGTGATGGCGAGCACCTTCACCTTGCCGGCCTTCATGTGCGCGACGATGGCTGGCGGCGTGGTGATGAAGGCGTCCACCTGGCCGCCGATCAGGTCGTTGGTGGCGGGCCCTGACCCCTTGTACGGCACGTGGACCATCTTGACGCCGGCCAGCATCGACAGTTGCTCGCTGCCGATGTGCTGGATCGAACCCTGCCCCGAGGAGGCGTAGGTGACCTTGCCCGGATTGGCCTTGGCGTAGGCGATGAACTCGGCGAGCGTGTTCGCCGGAAAGTCCTTGCGCACCGTGATCGCCTGGGCGGCGTGAACGAGATCCGCGATCGGCTCGAAGCTCGTCACCGGATGCCAGTCGAGCCGCGGATAGAGCGCGGGATTGGCGACCTGATAGCCGGAATAGGCGAGCAGCAAAGTGTAGCCGTCCGGGTCGGAGCGGGCGACGAAACCCGTGCCGATGTTGCCGCTGGCGCCTGCCTTGTTCTCCACGATGAACGGCTTACCGTTGAAGCGCTTCTGCAGCCCTTCTGCGACGAGCCGGCCGGCGAGGTCGGTGGTGCCTCCCGGCGCGGTCGGGACGACGATGGTCACGACGCGGGAGGGATAGTCGTCGGCCCGCGCGCAAGGCGGGATCGCGACGAGCGCGAGAACGGCGAGCGGCCGCAGCAGGCGAAGGAGCCTCGACATCGTCATCTCCCGGTGGATCGTCGGCTGGACGCCGATCGCTTCTTGTCGGTCGACCATGCCCGCGGAAGCGGCATCGGGAAACCCCTGGGTCCCGCTCGGGGGGCGACGAAGCGCGTCAGACGGCCGAGGTGCGCAGCGCGGTCGAGGACAGGCTCGAGCGCGGACCGTGCAGGAAGCACCAGGCGGGCGCGGGGGCGCGGGCGAGCGCGGGCGCGTCGCGCTCGTCGACGCGGAAGCGCGCATAGGTCTGGGCCGCGCGGGCCGAAAGCGGCGCGAAGGTCGAATCCGGGCGGTCGACGATCGCGACGGGCGCGGCCTCCATGATCCGCCGCCAGCGGCCCCAGCGGTGCAGGTCGCTCAGATTGTCGGCGCCCATCACCCAGACGAAGTCGACGTCGGGGCGACGACGTTTCAGGTAGGCGAGAACCTCGCAGGTGCGGCTGGTGCCGATGTCGCGCTCGAGCCCGGTGACGACGACCTGCGGATGGTCGATCAGCGCCCGGACGGCGCTGATGCGCTCCGCGAGCGGGGCGAGGCCGCCGTGCCGCTTCAGCGGGTTTCCGGGCGTCACCAGCACCCAGAGCCGATCGAGCCCGAGGCGCTTCAGCGCGGTCAGCGCCACCTTGCGATGCGCCTCGTGTGGAGGGTTGAACGAGCCGCCGTAAAGCCCGATCGCCATGCCGGGCGCGGCGGGCGGAAGTTTTGGCGTGAGGACGCGGTTCATCGGCGAGGCGCCGCAGCGCCCCCTCCCCCTCTGCGGAGAGGACGACAGGCGAGGCGGATCAAGGCCGGGTCTGCCCCGTGCCGTGGACGCGGTAGTTGAACGAGGTCAGTTGCTCGACGCCGACCGGGCCGCGGGCGTGCATGCGGCCGGTCGCGATGCCGATCTCCGCGCCGAAGCCGAACTCGCCGCCGTCGGCGAACTGGGTCGAGGCGTTGTGCGTGACGATCGCGCTGTCGACCTCGGCGAGGAACTTCGCGGCGAGGGCCTCGTCGTCCGTGACGATCGCGTCGGTGTGGTGCGAGCCGTAGGTCTCGATGTGGTCGATCGCGGCCTCGATCCCGTCGACGACCCGCACCGCGATGATCGCGTCGAGATATTCGGTGCGCCAGTCGTCCTCGCTCGCGGGCAGGACGCGCGCGTCGGCAAGGCGCGTTTCGGCGTCGCCGCGCACCTCGCAGCCGGCCTCGATGAGCGCGCCGACGAGCGGGGCGAGATGGCTCGCGGCGACGGCGCGGTCGACCAGCAGCGTCTCGGCCGCGCCGCACACGCCCGTGCGCCGGAGCTTGGCGTTCAGCACGATGGCCTTCGCCATGTCGAGATCGGCGCCGGTCGCGACATAGACGTGGCAGTTGCCTTCGAGGTGCGCGAACACCGGGACCCGCGCCTCCTCCTGCACGCGCGCGACAAGCCCCTTGCCGCCGCGCGGGACGATGACATCGATGTTTCCGTCGAGCCCCGACAGCATGGCGCCTACGGCCGCGCGGTCGCGGGTCGGCACGAGCTGGATCGCGTCCTCGGGCAACCCGGCTTCGGCGAGGCCGTGGACGAGCGCCGCCTGGATCGCGGCGGAGGAGCGGAAGCTGTCTGTCCCGCCGCGCAGGATGGCGGCGTTGCCGGCCTTGAGGCAGAGAGCGCCGGCGTCGGCGGTGACGTTCGGCCGGCTCTCATAGATCACGCCGACGACGCCGAGCGGGGTCCGGACGCGGTCGATGCGCAGCCCGTTCGGGCGCTTCCAGGACGCGATCGTCTCGCCGACCGGATCGGCGAGGCCGGCGACCGTCTCCAGCCCCTCAGCGACGGAGGCGAGCCGGGCGTGGGTCAGCGTCAGGCGGTCGATGAACGAGCCCGCGACGCCGGCGGCCTTGGCGGCGGCGACGTCCGCGGCGTTCGCGGCGAGGATCGCGCCTTCGGTCTCGCGCAGCCGCTTCGCCGCCTCGACCAGCGCCGTGTCCTTCGCCTCGCGTGGCGCCAGAGCGAGCCTGCGCGCGGCGGCGCGCGCGCGGCGGCCGACGTCGCGCATGACGGCGGCGAGGTCCTCGGTCTGGCGTTCGGCGGCGAGGGTCATGGCATGCCTCGTGGAGTTCCGCGGGTCCTAGCGCGAATCCGGACTGTCGTCACCAGATGGGCGCGCAGGCCGAGAACCGCAAACGTCGGCGGACTCAGTCCGCGTCACGCCCCTGTCAGCACCAGATCGTCGCGATGGATGATCGCGGGACGTCCCTTAAAGCCGAGGACGGTCTCGATCTCCGCGCTGGGCTTTCCCTTGAGGCGGTTGGCGTCGGCGCTGTCATAGGAG
Organism: uncultured Methylopila sp.; assembly: GCA_902168115.1. GTDB lineage: Bacteria > Pseudomonadota > Alphaproteobacteria > Rhizobiales > Methylopilaceae > Methylopila. Next base: position 85,327 of record CABHPB010000082.1, read on the forward strand.
GCGAGCCCCCGCGCGACCTCGACCCCGTCCGGCGCGCGCACGATCACTGCGTCACCGCGCGAAAAATGGCCCTCGATCCTCACGATCCCCGCCGGCAGCAGCGAGCGGCCGTGGTTCAGCGCGGAGGCCGCGCCGGCGTCGACATGGATCTCGCCTTTCGGGGCGAGCACGCCGGCGATCCACTTCTTGCGGGCCTGCCCCGAGCTCTCCTGCGGCAGGAACCACGTGCAGCGCCCGCCCGCCTCGACCGTCGAGAGCGGGCCGAGCACGTGTCCGGAGGTGATGAGCATGGCGACGCCGGCGCCGGTCGCGATCCGGGCCGCCTCGATCTTGGTGCGCATGCCGCCGCGCGAATATTCCGAGGCCGCGCCGCCCGCGATCGCCTCGATCGCAGGGGTCACGCGCTCGACCAGCGGGATGAGCTTGGCGTTCGGGTCTTGCGCCGGCGGGGCCGAGTAGAGCCCGTCGATGTCGGACAGCAGCACGAGGCAATCGGCGCCCGCCATCGAGGCGACTCTGGCCGCGAGACGGTCGTTGTCGCCGTAGCGGATCTCCTGCGTCGCGACCGTGTCGTTCTCGTTGACGACGGGCACGCATTTCAGCGCGAGCAGCCGGGCGAGCGTGGCGCGGGCGTTGAGGAAGCGGCGGCGCTCTTCGGTGTCGCCGAGCGTCAGCAACACCTGCCCGGCCGAAATGCCGTGCGCGCCGAGCGCCTCGCTCCAGGCGCGGGCGAGCGCGATCTGGCCGACGGCGGCGGCGGCCTGGCTGTCCTCCAGCCGGAGCGCCCCGCGCGGGAAGTGCAAAATGGTGCGGCCGAGCGCGATAGAGCCCGAGGAGACAACGACGATCTCGGCGCCGCGCGCGGCGTGGCGGGCGAGGTCGGCGGCGAGGCTTTCGAGCCAGGCGCGCTTCAGCTCGCCGCGCGCCTGGTCGACGAGCAGGGCCGAGCCGATCTTGACGACGATGCGGCGGAAGGAATCGAGCGAGGGAAGCGTCACGGGTCTGGCTTGCGCGATGAGGGGCCGACCGCCGTCCGCGAACGGAAAGTCGATCGCCGGATCGCATAGGTCATCCCTCAGTCGCAAGACAAGGGCCGTCCTCGTCCGCGACGCCCGACGAGTTTGCATCCCCTCAGGGATTCTACCGATGGCGCAGGTTGATCGGACGATTAGAATCACGCTCCGGCCCATGACGCCGCCGACGCGATCTGGCTGACGGAGAAACCGCCATGCGTAGGCCGACCGCTTGCCTGCTGGCGTCGCTCATGTGTCTCGCCCCGGCTCCGCCTTTCGCAGGCCAGCCGGCGAAGGCGGCCGAGCTCACGGCCTGGGACAACCTGCGCCGCGACGAGAGCCTGCCAAAGCCTCTGCGCGACATGGCGGACAGGAAGTACAGGGAGGCCGAGCGGAAGCTGATCGACGACGCCTGGAGCGACTTCGGCGAGATGACGCTTCTACGCTTTCTCGGCGGGCCGAGGCCGAGCGCCGAGGCGGACGCTCCCGGCCCGAACGGCCCGTTCGGCTTCTCGCGCATGCTCGCGAACTTCGACGCGACCCGCGAACCCGGCGAGCCGAGCCAGAGCGGGGTGATGAACAAGACGCTCTGGAACTGGGTGACCGCGGCGGACACGCGAAAGGTCGTGATCCACACCTTCGCGAGCCGGATCGACACCGCCCTCGCCGTCTATGAAGGCAAAGACAGGTTTTTGAGGCTCAAGCGCATCGCCTTCGACGACGACACGCCGACGCCCGGCGTGGGCGACACGCAGAGCGTCGTCCAGTTCGTCGCGAAGAAGGGCGAGCCCTATTCGATCCAGATCGGCTCGAAGACCGGCGCGACCGACGACGTCAGCGTCACGACGCGCGTGTTCCCGCCCGAGGGCGGGCTTTCGATCTTCCTCGCGACCGCCGGCGGCGCCCGCCTCTACGACCATCCCTATTTCGTCGAGTTCAACCCGCAGGGGTTCCCGCCGACCTTCGTGCTGCACAACAGCACCAAAAAGCCGATGGAGGTCGTCTCATCGAGCGACCTCGGCGGCGGCGTGAAGGCGCCCGCCCCCGTCACGCTCGCGGCCGGCGCGACCCGGACGGTGAGCTTCGCCTTCACCGACGCGTTCGACACGAGCCCCGGCCGCACCGTCTCCGGCTCGTTCGTCTTCACCGGGCGAAGGGGCGGCAAGGTCGTCGGCGCGGCGAGCCACCCGGCCCTGATCGCATCCCCGCTTTTCCCTGCCCAGCCGGACGCGTTGAGGGTCGAAGTCGACGCTCCGATCCGCGCCACGATGATCGGCGACGTCGCGCGGTATCTGGTCCGCCTGACCAACCGCAGCTCAAAACGCGTGACGGACTGCTATGCGCGAACCGACGTGTTCGAGCAGCTGAGCGTCAGCTGGCGGCAGTTCGACGCGAAGCGGAAGCGCTTCGTCGGTGGGATCGACGAGCTGTTCTCGCTCGATCCGGGCGAGACCAAAGCGATGGGCGTGCAGCTCGAGACCCACGCCATCTATGACGGCGACCCGACGACGGTCTCGCCCGTCAAGATCGGCTGCGGCAGCACCGGGCCGGCGGCGCTCGACCTGTCGAACCAGATCTCCGTGACCTCGCGCACGACCGGCGCGCCCGCCGACATGGTCGTCGAGGCGTTCGAGCCCGGCGACGTGCTCGATCTGCCGGGCTCGGGCAAGGGCGCGTTCCGCGTCAGGGGCGGCAACGCCGGAACCGCCGCCAGACTGGTCGCGCGGCCGGTCTACGCCGGCTGGTTCGAGGATGCGCCGGACACCAGATTCGGCGTGTCGGTATGCGAGACGAACAAGAAGGGCGACTGCCTCGACAAGCCGAAGCCGCAGCTGACCTTCGACGCCGAGCCTGAAAAGCTGAAGTGGTTCAAGGTTTTCGTCACGGCGCCGGACAGCGATCCGGGCTTCGATCCAGGCAAGCGCCGCGTCTTCCTGCGGTTCGAGCAGGACATCGGCTTCGGGTTTTCCGGGTCGCAGATCGTCGGCGCGGCGAGCGTCGCGGTGAAGAGGTAGCGGCGCGGCTTACGGCCGCCACGCCTCCTCCTTCACCTTCGGCATGGCCTCGGCCGCCTCGATCTCCTTGGCCTCGTCGATCACCGAACGGAGCTTGCGCAGGGTCTCCGGCACCTGCTCGCCGGAGGCGGAGGAGAGCGCGACGGGCGTCTTCTTCGCGGCGCGCTTCAGGCGCGCGAGCTGTTCCTTGCGAAGCTCCGGCGAAAGCGAGTCCGCCTTGGACAGCGCGACGATCTCGGGCTTGTCGGTGAGCCCGGCGCCATAGGCCTCGAGCTCGGCCCGCACGACCTTGTAGGCTTCGCCCGCGTGCTCGGACGTTCCGTCGACGAGATGCAGGAGGACCCGGCAGCGCTCGACATGGCCGAGGAAGCGGTCGCCGAGGCCGATGCCCTCGTGGGCGCCCTCGATCAGGCCCGGAATGTCGGCCATGACGAACTCGCGCCCGTCGACGCCGACCACCCCGAGGTTCGGCTCGAGCGTCGTGAAGGGATAGTCTGCGATCTTGGGCTTTGCCGCCGAGACGGCCCCGAGGAAGGTGGACTTGCCGGCGTTGGGCAAGCCGACGAGGCCGGCGTCGGCGATCAGCTTGAGGCGCAGCCAGATCCAGCGCTCCTCGCCCTCGAGGCCGGGATTGGCGCGGCGCGGGGCCTGGTTGGTCGAGGTCTTGAAATAGGCGTTGCCGAAGCCGCCGTTGCCGCCCTTGGCGAGCAGCATCGACTGGCCGACCTCGGTGAAGTCCGCGATCAGCGTCTCCTCGTCCTCGTCGATGATTTGGGTGCCGACGGGGACCTTCAGCACCGCGTCCGCGCCCTTGGCGCCGGTGCGGTTCTTGCCCATGCCGTGGACGCCGGTCTTGGCCTTGAAGTGCTGCTGGAAGCGGTAGTCGATCAGCGTGTTGAGGCCCGCGACGCATTCCACAATCACGTCGCCGCCGCGCCCGCCGTCGCCGCCGTCCGGGCCGCCGAACTCGATGAACTTCTCGCGCCGGAACGAGACGCAGCCCGCGCCGCCGTCGCCGGAGCGGATGTAGACCTTGGCCTGATCGAGGAACTTCATTCTGGGCGTCGCAGTCGGTTCAAATCGGGGCCGGCGCCCTCCGGAGGACCGGAGGAGCTCGGTCGGCCCGAGGCTCTGGATCGGATGAGGCCCCGCCGGATCGACCGGCGCGGCGCTGGCGCCTTGTAGCACGCGATGGGCGAAACCCGGAAACGCCCGCCTCCGGACGTCGGCGCGGCGCGGCGACGCCGGGCGGAAGCTGGCCACGCATGTAACCGGATCCCCTTCGTCTTGGCGATTGCAAACCAGAGCGGGCAGAGGCAAGTTTTCGCCATCATCGCTATCTGGGGGGATCGGCGTGATGAGCTTTCCCTTGCCTGCGGCAGGACTTGCGCTGGTCTTCGTCGCGCTGACGGCGGGCCGGCCTGCCGTCGCGGCGCCCGAGGCCAGGCCGTCGGAGACGTTCAAGGTCGGCCAGCAGGACGACGACCGCTTCCTCGCGGCCGTGCCGCTCAGGAAGGGCTCTGCCCTCGCCGCCTTCGGGAGCGCCGACGACGTCTTCGTCCGGATCGTCAAGAAGAGCGGCGTGGTTAAGGGCGCAAAGCCCCTCGCCGTCGACGGCAAGTCGATCTCCGGCGTCCGGCGCGCGGCGATGGCGAAGCTGACCACCGGCCAGGTCGCCGTGGCCTGGGTCGGGCTCGTCGGCGTCAAGGACGCGGTGTTCGCGCGGGTGGTGAAGCCGAAGGGCGCGCCGGCCTCCGACGAAATCCCGGTCTCGGACGACGACCTCGCCGACAATTCGGACGCCTCGGTGGTCGCGCTCGCCAAGGGCAGGTTCGCAGTGATCTGGCGGACCAAGACCGAGGCGGGCGACACGAGCCTCAACGCGCAGATCTTCAAGGCGTCGGGCGATCGGGTCGGAAAGCCGGCGACGATCAAGGGCCCCGGCGGCGCGAGCGTCGTCTCGCCCGTCGCCACCCGCTTCGGCGACGGCTTTGTCGTGGTCTATGCGCTCGGCGATGGGAAGCAGGGGGTTTTGGCGCAGCGTTTCAGCGCCAAGGGCAAGCCGCAGGGCGGCGCGCTCAGGCTCGATGCCGACAACAAGCTCGTACACGAGGAGCCCGCCGTCGCGCCGCTCGCCTCGGGCGGCTACGCCGCCGTCTGGCGCGAGAACGCCTTCACCGGCGGCGATTTCCCGATCATCACCGACACGGTGATCAGGGGCCGGTTCGTGAACGCTGAGGGCCAGAAGCAGGCGCTGATCGCGCTCGACGACGACGCCGGCGACAGGACGATCGAGCGCTTCCTGGCGCCGGTCGAAACGAAGGCCGGCCTGCTGGTCGGATGGAGCGTCTTCCTCGAGCATGACGACTTCCAGCTGCATTCCGACATCCGCGGCGCCTTCGTTTCTGAAAAGGGAAAAGCGGGGGACATCGTGCCACTGACGAAGTCGATCGACGACCACGAGGCCGAGCCGCGCCTCGTCGAACTCGTCGACGACCGTGTGCTGCTCGGCTTCACCTCCGCCCCGGTCGGGACGACGAGCCGTCCGCAGGGCGCCGTCGGCTCGTTTCTCGAGATCAAGGACTGACGTCGTGACCGACGCCTTCAGATCGCTGCTGATCGCCTGCGCGTTCTGCGCCGGCGTCGTTCCGGCCACAGCCGAACCGAAGATCACGCCGGGCGAGCCGATCGACGTCGGGCTTTCGACGTCGTCCAGCACGCGCAACGTCACGTCGCTCAACAATGGCGGCGCGCTTTTCGCCGTCTCGGACGGGCTCGACGTCTTCGTTCGGCCCGTCGACGCCAAGGGCAAGGCCAAGCCGGCCGTTTCGCTCACGACCGACGGCCGATCCGAGTTCGGGATTTCGGAAGCGAAGCTGACCAAGCTGAGCAACGGCAACGTCGCCGCAGCCTGGATCGGGCGCCCCAACGGCCAGAGCGCGGTGCTGATCCGGGTCGTGAAGCCCGACGGTACGGCGGCCTCTTCCGAGATCGTCATATCGGCGGCCTCAGCCGGGACCTTCCAGAGCGAAGTCTCCGCCACCGCGCTTCCGGGCGGCAGGTTCGTCGTCGCCTGGAACGACTTTCAGCCGCCGGACAAGAAGGCGCTGATGCTGCGCGTTTTCGCGGCCAACGGAGAGGCGCAAGGCTTGCCAGCGACTCTTGCGCCGCCGGCCGACGTCACCTTCGCCGACCCGCGGGTCGCGGCGCTCGGCGATGCTTTCGTGCTCACCTATTCGCGTTTCGGCGCCGGGAAGGGCGTTTTCGCGCAACGATTCACGGCGTCGGCCAAGACGTCGGGAGGTCCCGTTCGCCTCGACGAAGCGAACAAGCTGGTTCACGAGGACCCGCGCACCCGCAAGCTCGACTCCGGGGGCGTGGCGGTGATCTGGAGAGAGAACACCTATTCCGAGGCCGGCTCGCTGCCGATCGTCGTCGACACCAAGCTCAAGGGCGTCTTTCTCGACAAAAAGGGCAAGCGCGGCAAGGCGATCGCGATCGACGACCCGATCGTCGCCAAGTCCAAGGAGAGCGCGGTGACCATGTCCGAGACCGACGCCGGCCTGCTGGTCGCCTGGAGCGTCGGCGTCGCGACGGAAACGGACGACCTGAACAGCGATATCCGCGGCGCGTTCGTCTCCTTTTCGGGCAAGACGGGCAAGATATTCGATCTGGCCAAAAACAAGGATCGCGAAGGCGGACCGCATTTCGCGAGGCTGAAAAACGGACGGAGCGTGCTGGGCTACAGCGCCCGCGCCGCGGACGAGGCGAACGGCCCGATCGGGGCGCTCGGCGCTTTCCCGAAGATTTCCGATTGAGCAAGCCGCCCCTTCCCGGCGCGCTTCAGGCCCGCGGCAGCATGCGGTCCGAAATGATGCGGCGCTGGATCTCGCTGGTGCCCTCGAAGATCGTGGTCAACCTCGCGTCGCGCCAGTAGCGCTCGACTCGGCGCTCGGTGGTGTAGCCGTTGCCGCCGTGCAGCTGCATGGCCTGGTTGGTGACGCGCACCGCCGTCTCGGTCGCGAGCAACTTGACCATCGCGCTTTCGCGCTCGGCCGGCTCGCCCTGGTCGAGCAGATGCGCGACCTGCCGCCAGTAGGCGCGGGCCTGGTCGACCTCGGCCGCCATGTCGGCGAGCGCGAAGCGCAGCGCCTGGAAGTCGCCGATCGGATGGCCGAACTGCTCGCGCTCCTGCAGATAGGCCTGCGTGTCCTCTACCGCCGCCCGCGCGACCCCGACCGCACGCGCGGCGGTGTGGACACGAGCGATGTTGAGACCGCGCTGCACCGACGCGAAGCCGCCGGAGTCGGCGTCCGCGCCCTCGTCGCCATAGAGGCCGGTCAGCCGGTCGCTCTCCGGCACGCGCACGCCGTCGAGCTCGAGCTCGAAGGTGAGGAAGCCGTGATAGCCGATCTTGTCGATGACCTTGCCGGTCACGCCCTTCGGAAAGGTCCCCGGCTTCTTGACGACGAGGAACGGCTCGAGACCCGCCGAACGCGGCTCGCCCTTCTTCGGCTCGCGCGTGCGGGCGAGCACCTCGATGAAGTCCGCGCCCTTGGCGAAGCCCGCCCAGCGCTTGGTCCCGGTCAGCACCCAGTCGTCGCCGTCGCGCACGGCGCGGGTTCGCACGCCCGCGAGGTCGGAGCCGGCGGTCGGCTCGGATAGCGAGATCGAGCCGATCCATTGACCTTTCGCCGACTTACGAAGCAGCGACAGCCGACGCTCGTCGTCGATCGTCTGCGTGCCGAGCCCCTGCCCTCGCGCGAGGATCGATCCGACGGACAGCCACGCCCGCGCCAGCTCCTCGGAGACGAGGCAATATTCGAACACGCCGAGACCCATGCCGCCGTGCTCGGCCGGGATCGTCAGCCCGAACCAGCCTTTCCTCGCCATCTTGTCGACCAGCGAGCGCGGCATCTCGCCCTTCTTGCGGTCGAGCCGGTCGGCGATCGGCATGACGACGTCGCGCGCGAAGGCGCGGGCGTCCTCCATCAGCCCGACGCGCGCCTCCGTGGCCCAGGGCGAGGGGAGCGCCGGCGGCTGCGGCTCGACCAGGTCGGTACGTGACAAGCGTGTCTCCTTGCGGAATTTACTCCGCGAGAAGGTTAGGGCCGCGTGATCGCCCGCCAATCGGCTGTTCGTCGTGGCCGATTGGGGATAAAGCCCGTCGGCGCGCCCGGCCGCGGCGGATCAATGCTATGGTGTTGTCATGACGCTGAAAGTCGAACTCAAGCCCGGCGAGCGCATCGTCATCGGGCGCTCCGTCGTGACCAACGGCCAGGTCCGGACCTCGCTGCTGATCGACGGGCAGGAGCCGGTCCTGCGCGAGCGCGACATCCTCAGGGAGGCCGACGCCGAGACTCCGGCCAGGCGCATCGCCTACGTGATCCAGATGATGTATCTGGCCGGCACCGCCGACGCGCTGCTTCCGACCTACACCACCTTGTCGAGAGACTTGCTCAAGGCCGCGCCGTCGACTGCCTCAATTGTCGATACGATCACTAACTGCGTTTTAACGGGGCAGCTCTACAAAGCTTTCCGTGAGGCGCGGAAACTGATCGCGCACGAGGCGAGTATCTTCGAACATGCACAACGCGGCGCACGCCTACGCGCGGATGGCCCAAACGACGGCGAACCCTCGTGAACGGGACGCCCAGCTCCTCCTGAGAGCCGCGGCGCGCTTCGCCGCCGTGCAGCAGACGGAGCCCTTCGACCGGAGCGAGGCCCGCGAGGCGGCGACCTTCAACCGCAAACTCTGGACGGTGTTCCTGAGCGCGGTGAGCCGGGCGGAGAACCCGCTCGACGCCGACACCAAGCAGAACCTCAAGAAGGTCGCGATGTTCTCCCTGCGCCGTTCGGCGGCGATGGAGATCAACCCGATCGCCGATCAGCTGACGGCGCTCATCAACATCAACCGGAATCTGGCCGAAGGCCTCAGGGGCTGACGCGCGGCGAAGCGCGCCCGGGGTCCGGGCGCGCTTTCGGACGCGTCGCCTTGCGGGCGGGTCAAGCCGTGACTTCGATCGCCGGATCGGGCGCCGAGAAGACGGTGTTGATGTAGGCGCGCAGCTGCAGGCGCGCGTCGCTCGGCGTCTGGCTTCTGACGTCGCCCGACGAGATGTCGATCATCCGGTAGATCAGGCTCCCCGTGTCCGGGTCGAGCGACACAGAGCGCTGCGCGTCGAGCCGCGCCGCGACCAACTCGTTCGGGAACGGTTGGCGATCTGTTCCGGCGCCGGAAGACTGGGCGCCGGTCGACTGGCTGGAAGGAGCGGGCTGGACGCGATCGAACTCGATCGGCCGCGGGGCCGCCGGCAGCACTGTCACGGAAGCGATCGGGGCGTCCATCTCCTGCTCCGAGCAAAGGGCCGTCCACCGCAGGACACGGGGAACATACGCACTTTGCCTCGCCGCCCGTTAAGGCGGCGTTAGGAGGTTGGGTTAACGGCGAGGCGCCCGATTCGTTCTAATCCTAGTGACTTCAGGCGCCGCGCGAGAGCGTGATGGGGGAAGCCTTCGGCCGTCCGTCGGTCCCGCCGCCGCGCGCGTCATAGGTCTCGGGCCGGCCCTTCTGGCCGATCTCCTCGGCGACGCCGCGCAGCAGGCTCTCGGCGACCGACCGGGCGGTCCCGAGGACCAAGAGGTTCTCGTCGAGCGCGGCGCGGAAATCCGCGTGGAGGCGCTCCACCTGTTCGACATTCTCGCGCGGCTGGGCCGCGACGGCCTCCGCATTGGCGGCGAGGCCGTCGACGGCCAGCATGTAGCGGCCGGACAGCTCGCCCTTCTCGGCCGCGAGCAGGCCCGCCGCGTCATAGGCGCCCGAGCGCACCAGCCGGGTCTCCTCCGCGATCACGGCGGTCAGCCGCTCGACGGTGTCGGCGATCTGGGAGATGCGTCTGGCGGCGTCCTCGGGGCTGAGCGGGGGCCTCGGAACGGCGGGGACGAGACGGCGAGGGGTCATTTGTTTGCTCCCTGCTGAAGCGCAATGAGTTCGCTGCGGACGGAAGCGGCGAGGCCGATCCCTCCCGCGGCTGCGATTGTTTTTCCATATTGGTCGGCGAGCATGGAGCGGTAGGCGCCGCCGGCCGCGCCCTCCCCGAGCGGGCCGTCGCCCGAAAGCCCGGTGAACATCCGCTCCATCATCTGGGTGAGGAACATCGCCTCGAAGTCCTGGGCCGCGGCGTCCTGCTTGCCTTGCGCCTTGGCCTTCGGATGCGCGCCGTAGGCCTTCTGCGCGTTGAGCGCCGTCGTGAGCGTGGAAGCGAGGTCCTGTCCCGCCATCACATCACCTCGATTTCGGCCTGGAGCGCGCCCGCCGCCTTGATGGCCTGGAGAATGCCGATCAGGTCTCGCGGACCGACGCCGATCGAGTTCAGGCCGTCCACGAGCTGGCGCAGGTTGACGCCTTCCTTCAGCACCGCCAGGCGCCGCTCCTTGTCGGTGTCGACGGTGATGTCGGTGCGCGGCGTGATGACGGTCTCGCCGTTGGAGAACGGCTCCGGCTGGCTCGCGGTCGGGCTCTCGGTGATGGTCACCGTCAGGTTGCCCTGCGCGACCGCGACGGTCGAGACGCGCACGTCCTGCCCCATCACGATGATGCCCGAGCGCTCGTCGATCACGACCTTGGCGAGCTGGTCCGGCTCGACGCGCAGCTGCTCGATCTCGGTCAGCAGTTGGACGATGTTGCCCTTGTAGGCCGCCGGCACCTTGACCCCGACTGTCGAGGGGTCGAGCGGCTCCGCCGCGCCCGAGCCGATGAAGGCGTTGATGGCGGCGGCGATGCGCCGGCCGGTCGTGAAGTCGGGATTGCGCAGCGCGAGCCGGACGGTCGAGAGGTTGTTCAGCGCGAACGGGATCTCGCGCTCGATCAGGCCGCCGTTGGAAATGCGGCCGGTGGTCGGCACGCCGCGGACGACCTTCGCCGCGTCGCCTTCCGCGTTGAAGCCGATGACCGCGACCGAGCCTTGCGCCACGGCGTAGACCTCGCCGTCGGCGCCCATCAGCGGCGTGACGATCAGCGTGCCGCCCTGCAGCGAGGTCGCGTCGCCGAGCGAGGAGACGGTGACGTCGATGCGCGTTCCCTGCGTGCCGAAGGGCGGCAGGTTCGCGGTCACCATCACGGCGGCGACGTTCTTGGTGCGGAGCGTCGCGCCGCGCGTGTTGACGCCGAGCCGCTCCAGCATCGACTGGAGGCTCTGCTTGGTGAAGGGCGCGGCGTTGAGCGAGTCGCCGGCGCCGTTGAGGCCGACGACCAGGCCGTAGCCGACGAGCTGGTTCTCGCGCACGCCCTCGATGTCGGTCAGATCCTTGATGCGGGACTGGACGCCGCCGCGGCTCGGGCCGCCGTCGTCCTGACCCGCGAAAGCGCGCCTCGTCGAGGCCACGCGCACCGTCCCCTCCGCGCGCGCCTCGGCCGCGCCATAGGGCGAGCCGCCCTTGCTGGCCCGCACGCCGGCGCCGGCGGAAAGATCCGCCGCATGCGCGGGCGCCGCGGCGACCAGGACTGCGGCGGCGAAGGCTGCGACTCGGCGAAGGAACAGGGGCATCGGCAAACCCGGGGCGGGCATCGGAACGGAACGCGGCGTTAACCATGCGAACGGCGTGCCGAGCGTCGGACTGCTGGAAAATGAGGCGTTTTCGCCGCCGCGTTCGGACGGAGGGCGCGTCGGCGCCCGGCAATTTCGGCTTCGGCCCGGCAAAATCTGCCGGTCTGTTAAGGCGCGGTTAACCATGATCCCCTCACCGTCCATGCGAACCGTCAGGAGACCGCACGATGCGGATCGACAGCCTCGGCCGGACCATCGCCGGCCCGTCCGCCGCGCGGTCGGCCGCGAAGGGCGCGGGCGCCTTCGCCCTCGCGGACGCCTCCGGGGCGGAGACCGCCAGGCAGGCGGCGCCGCTTCGACAGGCGCCGTCGCTCGACTCGCTGCTGGCGCTGCAGGCGTTCCAGGAGGACGAGCCCCGCGAACGCAGGCGGCGCGCGATGGCGCGCGGCCGCGGGCTGCTCGACGTCCTCGACGGCCTGAAACTTGCCTTGATAGAAGGGCGCGACGATCCGGCGGCGCTGCGCGCGCTCGCGGCCCAGCTTGGCGCGGCGCGCTCTGATACCGGCGAGGCCGGACTGGACGAGACCCTTGCCGCCATCGAGCTGAGGGCGCAGGTGGAGCTCGCGAAGCGCGGCGCCTAAGCCACAGCGAACGGAGGATTACGCCGTCAGTGTTCCTACGTACCTGAAATAACGCACTGTTTTCAAAGGTTTCATGACGCGATCAGCGATTGTCCGAGGCTTGCGGGCAGAGTATATAGCGCGCGAACGACCCCACCCGCCGCAGGCGAGTCAGAGGCTTATGACATGAGCGTGGAGTTGGAAGAGGACTATCGGCCTACCGACGCCGAACCCTTCATGAATGAGCGTCAGCGTCGTTACTTCCGGGACAAGCTGCTCAACTGGCGTGACGAGATCCTGCGCGAAAGCCGCGAGACGCTGGAGCATCTGCAGGACGAGAACCAGAACCATCCCGACCTCGTCGACCGCGCCTCGTCGGAGACCGACAGGGCGATCGAGCTGCGCGCCCGCGACCGCCAGCGGAAACTGATCTCCAAAATCGACGCCGCGCTCGCGCGGATCGAGGACCGCTCCTACGGCTATTGCGAGGAGACCGGAGAGCCGATTTCGCTGCGCCGGCTGGACGCCCGGCCGATCGCGACGCTGTCGATCGAGGCGCAGGAGCGGCATGAACGCCGCGAGCGCGTTTATCGCGACGACTGAATGCTTCCGCGGTCAAGATCACGGCCGCGTGCTTCACATTCGCGTTATTGAAACCCCGAAAACTGATCACGCCGGCCCCCAAAAGGGCCGGCTTTTTCTTGATCTCGCATCGCAGCATCGTGATGCCGAAGCAGGGTCGCGAAGCGCCTTAAACGATTATGAAACAAGGCGTCGCACTGCGGTATGACGCTGGCGGAGACGCTGGCCGGACCGCTGCGCGAAGGGCCTCGCCGACATATGGGTGGGCCTCCCCAGACGTCCACAGGGCTCGAAAGATTCCGCTTTACCTGCGACAAAGTGGGATGCCAGATTTGGCATGCCAGATATGCGCGCACCTCAGGGCTGAGGCTTGGGCGGCGCGCGGCGATCGATCGGGGTGACCGTATTCGCCCGGTCGATCGTCAGTTGAGCCAAGGCCATATGGCCGAAACGACAGCGCTGCCAAAGCAGCCGTGAGGAGGAAACGAAGTTGAGCCCCACCGCGGTATCATCGACCAAACCAAACGTGTCGGAGTCGACACGCTGGATTCAGATCGTCGTCGGCGTGATCTGCATGATCGCAACGGCGAACATCCAGTACGCCTGGACGTTGTTCGTCCCCGAGATCCAGAAGACCTTCGGCTGGGATCGCGCCGCGATTCAGGTCGCCTTCACGATCTTCGTGCTGGTTCAGACGTGGCTCACGCCCATCGAGGGCTATTTCATCGACAAGTACGGCCCACGCGTCATGGTCGCGCTCGGCGCCGTCTTCATCGGTCTCGCCTGGATCCTGAACTCGCAGGCGACGTCGCTGATGGGCTTCTATGTCGGCGCGGCCGTCGGCGGCGTTGGCGTGGGCTGCATCTACGCCACCTGCATCAACAACGCGCTCAAGTGGTTCCCTGATCGGCGCGGCCTTGCGGTCGGCCTCACGGCGGGCGGCTACGGCGCGGGCTCCGCGGCGACCATCCTGCCGATCGCGGCGATGATCGAATCGTCGGGCTTCCAGTCCACCTTCCTGTTCTTCGGCCTGCTGCAGGGCGGTCTCGCCTTCGTCGCGGCCTGGTTCCTCCGCTCGCCGGAGAAGAGCGAGGTCAAGGTCTCCGACAAGGTCTTCCAGACCCGTCGCGACTACACCCTCAAGGAAGCCATGAGCACCAAGCTGTTCTGGCTCATGTTCCTGATGTTCATCTGCGTCGTCACCGGCGGCATGATGGCGGTCGCCCAGCTCGGCGTCATCGCTCAGGACCTCGGCGTTAAGAACTTCAAGGTCGACCTCGGCTTCGTCGCCATGGCCGCCCTGCCGCTCGCCCTGATGCTCGACCGCATCATGAACGGCATCTCGCGCCCTCTGTTCGGCTGGATCTCGGACAACATCGGCCGCGAGAAGACCATGCTGATCGCCTTCACGCTCGAAGGCCTCGGCATCATCGCGCTCGGCTACTTCGGCCATAACCCCTACGCCTTCCTGATCCTGTCGGGCGTGGTGTTCCTGGCCTGGGGCGAGGTCTACTCGCTGTTCTCGGCGCTCGCCGGCGACGCCTTCGGCACCAAGCACATCGGCAAGATCTACGGCGTGCTGTACTGCGCCAAGGGCATCGGCGCGCTGTTCGTCCCGGTCGGCAACCTCATGATGGAGGCGACCGGCACCTGGGCGACCGTGCTCTACACCGTCGCCGCCATGGACCTGTTCGCCGCCTTCCTCGCGATCGTGGCGCTGCGTCCGGTGCTCGCGGCCCATGTGAAGCGGTCGACCATCGAGCCGCCGGCCGCCGAGCAGGCCCGCCAGGGCGCGCTCGCCGGCGCCTGACGGCGCAAACTTCCCCCGCGAGGCTTCTCCCGCCTCGCTCTCCGAACGGCCGGCCTCCCTCGGGGCCGGCCGTTTTCGTTTGCGCGCTTTTCCGCAGGGCCGCGCGACACATGTTGGGCGCGACATCCCAAGGACCTAAGGACAGACACGTGGCCAGACCCGTCCTCTTCACCCCGTTCGGCGTCGGCGAGCTCAAGCTCACGAACCGCATCGTCATCGCGCCGATGTGCCAGTACTCGGCCGAGGACGGCCGCATGACCGACTGGCACCTGATCCATCTCGGGCAGCTCGCGCTCTCGGGCGCGGCGCTGCTGACGATCGAAGCGACGGCCGTGACGCCGGAGGGCCGCATCACCTACGCCGACGTCGGCCTCTGGGACGACGCCACCGAGGCCGCGATGGCGCGGACGCTGGAGGGCGTGCGGCGCTGGTCCGACATGCCGATCGCGATCCAGCTCGCCCATGCGGGCCGCAAGGCCTCGACCGAAAAGCCCTGGAAAGGCGGACGGCAGATCGCCCCGTCCGATCCCAACGGCTGGCGGACCGAGGCGCCCTCCGACGTCGCCTTCGCCGACACGGACGCCGCGCCCGTCGCGCTCGACGCGGACGGGCTGAAGCGCGTGCGCGACGCCTTCGCGGCCTCGGCCCGGCGCGCGGCGAGGCTCGGCATGGACGCCGTCCAGATCCACGGCGCGCACGGCTATCTGCTGCACCAGTTCCTGTCGCCGCTGTCGAACCGGCGGACGGACGCGTATGGCGGCTCGCTCGAGAACCGCATGCGCTTTCCGCTCGAAGTCTTCGAGGCGGTGCGCGAGGCGTTTCCGTCCGAGCGGCCGGTCACCATGCGCCTGTCCGGCTCCGACTGGGTCGAGGGCGGCTGGGACGCGGAGCAGACCGTCGCGCTGTCGAAGGAACTCGAGAGGCGCGGCTGCTCGGGGATCCACGTATCGAGCGGCGGCCTGCACCCCGCCCAGAAGATTCCCGTCGGCCCGAGCTACCAGGTGCCGCTCGCGCGGGCCGTGAAGCAGGCGGTGTCGATCCCGGTCATCGCGGTCGGGCTGATCACCGGCTTCGAGCAGGCCGAGGCGATCGTCGCGACCGGCGACGCCGACCTGATCGCGCTCGCCCGCACGGTGCTCTACGACCCGCGCTGGCCCTGGCATGCGGCCGCAGCGCTCGGCGCGCAGGTCCGCGCGCCCGACCAATATCTGCGCTGCCAGCCGCAGGCGCTGAAGGACCTGTTCCTTCCGGCGGGCTGACGGGCCGCCCTCAGGCGCCCCAGACGCGCTCCAGGGCGGCCAGCCAGTTCCGCCACGCGATCTTCTCCAGCGTGGCGGCGTCGTAGCCGTGGCGGCCGAGCGCCTCGAACAGGCGCGGGAGCCCGGCGACGTCGGCGATCTCGGCCGGAACGAGCGCGCCGTCGAAGTCCGAGCCGAGACCGACGCGGTCCTCGCCCAGCCTCGCGATCAGGTGGTCGAGATGGCGGGCGACCGCCTCGAGCGGCGTGTCGGCGCGCATCCGGCCGTCCTCGCGCAGGAAGCAGGTCGCGAGATTGAGGCCGACCATTCCGTCGCGCTCGGCGATCGCGCCGAGCTGGGCGTCGGTCAGGTTGCGCGCGTGGGGCGTGACCGCGTGGGCGTTGGAATGGGTCGCGACCAGCGGCGCAGTCGAGATCCGCGCCACGTCCCAGAAGCCCGCCTCGTTGAGGTGGCTGAGGTCGACGACCAGCCGCAGCCGGTCGCATTCGCGCACGAACGCCTTGCCGGCGTCGGTCAGGCCCGGCCCGACGTCGGGGCTCGAGGGAAAGCGGAACGGCGCGCCGTGGCCGAAGACGTTCGGGCGGCTCCAGACCGGGCCGATCGAACGCAGCCCCGCGGCGTGAAGGACGTGCAGCGCGCCGATCCCGACGATGGGGCGGCGCGCTGCCAGAGGCGCAGGAGCGTGTCGTTGTGGCCGTCGAAGACGGGGAACTCAGTCATTGACGCGGCGTCTCCAACCCCCTCTCCCCTTGAGGGAGAGGGTGGGGTGAGGGGTGACGGCGGCGCCCTCTCGGCACGAGACGTCGATCGTCGCCCGAAACGACGCCGCCGTCACCCCTCACCCGACCGACGCTTCGCGTCGGCCACCTTTTCCCTCAAAGGGACACGGTAAGGACGACCCGGGCGTCAGATCAGGCCGCGTTCCTGACCGAGCGCCTTGAGCTCGACCTGCGGGCGGGCGCCGACATGCTGGATGACCTCGGCGGCCGCCAGCCCGCCAAGTTCGGCCGAGCGCTTCAAGCCAAGGCCATTGGTGTGGCCGTAGAGGAAGCCGGCCGCGAACAGGTCGCCGGCGCCGGTGAGGTCCACGATCGCGCTCTCGAGCGCCGCCGCCGGCACGTCGATGCGCTCGTCGCCCTGGATGACCGCGCAGCCCTTGGCGCCGAGCGTCACGGCCGCGAGCTTTGCGTCGATCGCGACGGCGGACAGCGCGGTCTCGATGTCGCCGGTCTCGTAGAGCGACTTCAGCTCGCCCTCGTTGGCGAACAGGATGTCGACGACCCCGTCCTTCAGCAGCGCGAGGAATTCGGCGCGGTAGCGGTCGACGCAGAACGAGTCCGAGAGCGACAGCGCGACCTGACGGCCGGCCTCATGGGCGATCCCGGCGGCCTTGCGGAAGGCCTCCTTGGCGGCGGGCGGATCCCACAGATAGCCTTCAAGGTAGGTGACGGCGGCGTCCTTGACGGCGGCCTCGTCGATGTCGTCGACCGACAGCGCCTGGCAGGCGCCGAGATAGGTCGACATGGTGCGCTCGCCGTCCGGCGTCACCAGGATGAAGCAGCGCGCGGTCGACACGCCCTCGGTCGCCGCGGCGGTCGGGAAGTCGACGCCGATCGCGGTGATGTCGTGGCGGAAGGCGGCGCCGAGCTGGTCGGCCTTCACCTTGCCGATGAAGGCCGCCTTGCCGCCGAACGAGCCGATCCCGGCCAGCGTGTTGGCGGCCGAGCCGCCCGAGGCCTCGATGGTCGGGCCCATCTTGCCGTACAGCGTCTCGGCGCGCTCCTCGTCGATCAGCGCCATCGAGCCCTTGGCGAGGCCCTCGCGGACGAGAAACTCCTCGTCAGCCTTCGCGATCACGTCGACGATGGCGTTGCCGATCCCGAGCACGTCGTATCTGGGCGCTGTCATGCTGTGCGTCTCCGGTGTTCGGCTGAGGAGGACCGAGGCGCCGCCGGGGAGTACGGCGGGCCTTGCGCGGCAGGGAGCCCAACGCCATAACGCGCCGTCTTTCATGGGGCAAACGGCGTAACCGATGACAAATGCGCACGCGCGGGTGTTTTCCGGCGTCCAGCCGACCGGCAACCTGCACCTCGGCAACTACCTCGGCGCCATCAAGCGCTTCGTGGAGCTGCAGGAGCGTTTCGAGTGCCTCTATTGCGTGGTCGACCTCCACGCCATCACCGTCTGGCAGGACCCTGTCGAGCTGAAGAAGTCGATCCGCGAGGTCGCCGCGGCGTTCCTGGCCGCCGGCGTCGACGGCGAGAAGCACATCGTCTTCAATCAGAGCCAGGTCTCGGCGCATGCCGAGCTCGCGTGGATCTTCAACTGCGTGGCCCGGCTCGGCTGGCTGAACCGCATGACCCAGTTCAAGGAGAAGGCCGGCAAGGACCGCGAGAACGCGAGCGTCGGCCTCTACGCCTATCCGAACCTGATGGCGGCCGACATTTTGGCGTATCGCGCGACCCACGTGCCGGTCGGCGAGGACCAGAAGCAGCATCTCGAGCTCGCCCGCGACATCGCGCAGAAGTTCAACAACGACTTTTCGAAGTCGATCGCCGAGAACGGCCTGCCGGAAAAGTTCTTCCCCCAGCCCGAACCGCTGATCGCGGGGCCCGCGACGCGCGTCATGTCGTTCCGCGACGGCACCAAGAAGATGTCGAAGTCGGACCCCTCCGACGCGAGCCGCATCAACCTGACCGACGACGCCGACAAGATCGCCTCGAAGATCCGCAAGGCCAAGACCGACCCGCTGCCGCTGCCCGAGAGCGTCGAGGAGATGAAGACGCGCCCCGAGGCCGACAACCTCATCGGCATCTACGCCGCGCTCGCCGACAGCGACGCGGCCGCGGTGCTGGCCGAGTTCGGCGGATCGCAGTTCTCGCAGTTCAAACAGGCGCTGGTCGACCTCACCGTCGCCAAGCTCTCGCCGATCACCGCGGAGATGAGCCGCCTGGTGGCCGACCCCGGCCACATCGACAAGGTGCTGGTCTCGGGCGCGGAACGGGCGGACGTGATCGCGTCGGAGACGATGGCCCATGTGAAGGACATCGTCGGCTTCGTGCGGAAGGGCTGAGCCGGCTCAGCCCTGACCGATGAGCCGCCCCACGATGCGGGCGGTATAGTCGACCATCGGGACGATGCGGGCGTAGTTCAGCCGCGTCGGGCCGATCACGCCAAGCACGCCGACGATCTTCTTGTCCTCGTCGTGGAAGGGCGCGGCGATCATCGACGAGCCGGAGAGCGAGAACAGCTTGTTCTCCGACCCGATGAAGATGCGCACCCCGTCCGCGCTCTCGGCGCGGCCGAGCAGGTCGATCACGTCCTTCTTGCCCTCAAGGTCCTCGAGCAGCAGCCGGACGCGTTCTAGGTCCTCGAGCGCCTTCAGGTCCTCGAGCAGGTTGTGCTGGCCGCGCACGATCATCTGGCGCGGCTCGCCTGCGGGCCCGCCCGACCAGCCGGCAAGGCCGGCCGCGACGACGCGGGCGGAGAGCTCGTCGAGTTCCTGCTGGGCGGCGGAGAGCGCGTTCTCGACCGCCGAGCGCGCCTCGCCGAGCGTGCGGCCGCGCATCTGCGCGTTGAGGAAGTTCGACGCCTCGACCAGAGCGGACGACGGCAGGCCCGGCGGCAACTGCACCACGCGGTTCTCGACCGAGCCGTCGGACCCGACCAGCACGACCAGCGCCTTGCCCGGCTCCAGCGGCACGAACTCGATGTGCTTGATCGCCGGGTCCTGCTTGGTCGCGACCACGACGCCGGCGCCCCGCGACAGACCCGACAGCATCGTGGAGGCGTCGGTCAGGATGTCCTGCATGCTGCGGGCGTGGTTCGCGCCCGAGACCTGGCGCTCGATGGCGGCCCTGTCCTCGGGCGAGAGGTCGCCGATCTCCAGCATCGCGTCGACGAAGAAGCGCAGGCCGAGCTCGGTCGGCAGACGGCCAGCGCTGACATGCGGCGCATAGATCAGTCCCAGCGCCTCGAGGTCCGCCATCACGTTGCGGACCGAGGCCGGCGACAGCGACACCGACAGCAGCCGCGAGATGTTTCGCGAGCCGAGCGGCTCGCCGGTCGTCAGGTAGCTGTCGACGATCCGCCGGAAGATTTCGCGGGAGCGGCGGTCGAGGCCGGCGAGGCTCTGGGTCGGCGGTTCTGAAGGCGGACGTTCGAAGGACATCGGTCGCAGGCGACTGTTACGCGGCGCTCACTTTCCGAACTTAAGCGCGCGGGATCAAGCGCGTCGCTTGCGGCGCGCAACGCCTGAGGGCAGAAGAGGCCCCGTCCAAAAATTCAGTTCGCGAGAATTCATGTCCGTCCGCCCGTCCAACCGCACCCCCGACGCCATGCGCGCCGTGTCTCTCGAACGCGGCGTCGCGCGCTACGCGGAGGGCTCCTGCCTCGTGAAGTTCGGCGAGACGCACGTGCTCTGCGCCGCGAGCCTCGAGGACAAGGCCCCGGGCTGGCTGCGCGGCCAGGGCAAGGGCTGGGTCACCGCCGAATACGCCATGCTGCCGCGCGCGACCCACGAGCGCACGCGCCGCGAGGTCACCTCCGGCAAGCCGTCCGGCCGCACGCAGGAGATCCAGCGCCTGATCGGCCGCTCGCTTCGCGCCGTCGTCGACCTGAAGGCGCTCGGCGAGCGCCAGATCACGGTCGACTGCGACGTGCTGCAGGCCGACGGCGGCACCCGCACCGCCTCGATCACCGGCGCCTGGGTCGCGCTGCACGACTGCCTCGCCTGGATGAAGGCGCGCGACATGCTGAAGGGCGAGGCCCTGAAGGACCACGTCGCGGCGGTGTCCTGCGGCGTCTACAAGGGAACGCCGGTGCTCGACCTCGACTACGCCGAGGATTCTTCGGCCGAGACCGACGCGAACTTCGTTCTGACGGGCTCGGGCGGCATCGTCGAGGTGCAGGGCACCGCCGAGGGCGCGCCCTTCTCGGAGGAGGAGCTGCTGGCGCTCCTGAAGCTCGCCAAGGCGGGCTGCGGGACGCTGGTCGACCTGCAGAAGATGGCCGTCGCGTGAGACGGGCGAGATGACCCTCCCGCCGCTCGGGCCGCGCCTCGTCATCGCGACCCACAATCAGGGCAAGCTGCGCGAGTTCCGCGAGCTGCTGGCGATGTTTCCGCTGGAGCTCACCTCGGCGGGCGAGCTCGGCCTGCCTGAGCCGGACGAGACCGGCACCACCTACGCCGAGAACGCGCGCATCAAGTCCGAGAGCGCGGCCAAGGCCTCGGGCCTGCCGGCGCTGTCCGACGACAGCGGGCTCTGCGTCTTCGCGCTCTGGGGCGCTCCGGGCCTGTTCTCGGCCCGCTGGGCCGGCCCGGACAAGGACTTCTCCGCCGCGATGGCGCGCGTTGAGGAGGACCTGCAGGACCGCGGAGCGACGGATCCGGACGACCGCCGCGCGGCCTTCGTCGCCGCGCTTTCGCTTTCCTGGCCGACCGGCGAAGGGCTCGACGTCGAGGGCTCGGTTCCCGGCGTGCTGGTCTGGCCGCCGCGCGGGAATCTTGGCTTCGGCTACGATCCCATCTTCCTGCCGGAAGGCCATCACCGCACCTTCGGCGAGATGACCGCCGACGAGAAGCATGGCGTGAGCTGGGACGAGACCGGCCGCGCCACCGGCCTGTCGCATCGCGCCCGCGCCTTCGGCGAGCTGATGGCGGCGCTCTATCCGGACGGGCCGCCGAGATGAGCGACGGGACTTCGGGCGAGCCGGGCTTCGGCGTCTATGTGCACTGGCCGTTCTGCGCCTCGAAGTGCCCCTATTGCGACTTCAACAGCCATGTCCGCCACAAGGGCTGGGACGAGCCGCGGTTCCTTTCCGCTTTCAGGCGCGAGATCGCGCACATGGCGGCGCTCGCTCCCGGCCGGACAGTCTCCTCGATCTTCTTCGGCGGCGGCACGCCCTCGCTGATGCTGCCCGAGACCGTCGGCGGCATCCTCGACGCGATCGGCGAGAACTGGGAGGTCGACGACGCCGTCGAGGTGACGCTCGAGGCGAACCCGACCAGCGTCGAGGCCGAGCGCTTCCGCGGCTATCGCGCCGCCGGCGTCAACCGCGTCTCGCTCGGCGTCCAGTCGCTGCATGACGAGGCGCTGAAGCAGCTCGGGCGGCTCCACACCGCCGAGGAGGCGCTCGCCGCGCTGGCCGTCGCGACGTCGACCTTCGAGCGGGTCTCCTTCGACCTGATCTACGCCCGGCCCGACCAGTCGCCGCAGGCGTGGGGCGAGGAGCTCGCGCGGGCGATCGCACTCGGAACCGACCACCTGTCGCTCTACCAGCTCACCATCGAGGAGGGCACGCCCTATTGGGGCCTGCACCGCGACGGCAAGCTGAAGACGCCCGACGAGACGACGGCGCGGGCGCTGTGGGACATGACGCAGGAGACCTGCGAGGCCGCGGGCCTCCCCGCCTATGAAGTCTCGAACCACGCCCGTCCCGGCCAGGAGAGCCGGCACAACCTCGTCTACTGGCGCTACGGCGAATATGCCGGCGTCGGTCCCGGCGCCCACGGCCGGCTGGTGGTGAACGACGCGCGTCGGGAGCTCTCGACCGAACGCAACCCGGAACTCTGGGCCTCGGCCGTCGAGGCGGACGGATCGGGCCTCGTCGTCAACGACGCGCTTTCGCTCGAGTCGCAGGCCGACGAGTTCCTCGTCATGGGGCTGCGGCTGACCGAGGGCATCGACCTCGCCCGCTTCCACCGTCTCTCCGGTCGGCGCATTTCCGACAGGCGGATCGACGACCTCGTCATGGACGGCATGGTGGAGCGCGTCGGACGCGACCGGCTACGGGTGACGCCCGAAGGCTTTCCGGTGCTCGACGCCGTGGTGGCGGATCTCGCGGGCTGAAGCGACGTGCGGAACTTGCCGAGGACGCCGGCCGCGAGCTGGCCGGCGTCCTCACGCGCCCTACCGCGTCAGTAATCGTCGCGCGGACGGTAGACCGGGCCGGGGCGGTACGGCGGACGGCGATAGTCAGAGCCGCAGCCACGATAAGAGGTGCAGTGCCCGCGGACATAGTAGCCGTCGCGGCCGTACCGTCCCTCGCCATAGCCGCCATACCTCGAAGGCCGGCCGCCGCCATAGCCGTCGTAGCCCCCCGGCCGGCCGCCGCCGTAGCCATCGGGTCGCCCTCTCCCGTAGTCGCCATAGCTGCCAGGCCGTCCTCCGCCGTATCCGTCAGGCCGGCCGCCGCCGTAGCCGTCGGGCCGGCTCGGCCGCCCGCCGCCATAACTGTCGGGCCGGCTCGGCCGCCCGCCTCCATAGCCGTCGGGCCGGCTTGGCCGTCCTCCGCCATAGCCGTCAGGCCGGCTCGGCCGGCCGCCGCCGTAGCCGCCGCCCGACTGGCCTCCGCCTTTGTCCCAGCCGCCGGACTGTCCGCCGCCATAGCCGCTGCCGCCCCCGCTGCCGCCGGGCGTTCCGCCATAGCCGCCGCCCCATTCGGCGGAAGCCGGCGCGGCGGTGAAGACTGCGGCGCCGACAAGCGTCAGGGCTCCGGCCGCAAATGCGACGAAGCCTGATGTCTTCGGGATGCTTCTGCTCATTGAAACCCCCAGATCTGTTGTTGGCCTCCTCGTCCGCGTCCACCGATCGTGTGACGCGGGCCGGGAGCCGCTGGGTCCGAGGCTTCGGAAAGAATGCTGTCTGGACTTGCGGAAGGCGCAGGCGACGCAGCGGCGGCCGCCACGCCGCGCGCAGTTCAAACACCCATTGCATTCTTAGGTCGGACAGGAAATCATCTGCCCCGCGAGTGTATGCAATCAATATTGCATATAGTCGTAAGTATTACTACCGATCCGAACGCGCGTTCTCGCGGACAGCCTTTTGGTGATGCCGATCGCTGGCCGAGTGGATCGACATCGAAAAGATGGGAAAACCAGGCGCGTAATGTCCGGCGGGCCTGTCAGGACGCTGTCTTCATCTCCATAAGGCCTTGTCTAATCCTTGCGAGGATTCCGGAGAAGATCTCCGGATCGTCCAGCGCGCGGGCCAGAACGATCGCGCCCTGAATTCCGCCCACCACGTCGACCGCATGCCTTCGCGCCTCATCCGGGCTTGCGCCCGCGCGTCCGAGCGCAAGGTCCAGCGCGTCGACCCAGCGCTGGAAATACGAGCGGACCGCCTCCGCGAACCGGTCGCGCACCTCGCCGAGCGCGAAGCAGCCGACTAGGCAGACGCGACGGCCTGAGCGGAAATAGGCCTCCGTCGCCTCGAACATGCGTGCGATCCCGGCTGCTGGAGACTCGCTTTCCCTGAGCGGCGCGAACACCTCGCGCTCGAACCAGCCGTCGATCTCGGCGAGCACGGCGGTCGCCATCTCCGCCTTCCCGCCGGGAAAGAAGTGGTAGAGGCTGCCTTTGCCGAGCCCGGTCGCGGCGCCGATGAGCGCGAGGCTCGCGCCCTCGAAGCCGTGCTCGCGAAAGCACTCGCCGAGCGCGGGCAGGACGTCCGCGCGCTCGGCGACGATGCGGGGCATACCGCGCCTCCCCCGCGGCTCAGAGGCCGAGGTCGCTGAGGCCCGGATGGTCGTCCGGCCTGCGGCCGAGCGGCCAGTGGTACTTCCGCTCGCTCTCGGCGATCGGCAGGTCGTTGATGGAGGCGAACCGCCGCCGCATCAGGCCCTCCTCCGAGAACTCCCAGTTCTCGTTGCCATAGGAGCGGAACCAGTGGCCGCTGTCGTCGCGCCACTCATAGGCGAAGCGCACCGCGATGCGGTTCTCGCCATGGGTCCAGACTTCCTTGATGAGCCGGTAGTCGAGCTCGCGCGCCCATTTGCGGGTCAGGAACGCCTCGATCTCGGCGCGGCCCTTCAGGAACTCGGCGCGGTTCCGCCACACGCTGTCCTCGGTGTAGGCGAGCGCGACCTTGGCCGGGTCGCGGCTGTTCCAGGCGTCCTCGGCCATGCGCGCCTTCTGCGCGGCGGTCGCTGCGGTGAAGGGCGGAAACGGCGGACGTCCTGACATCTAAAGGCTCTCTCTGTACTGTTCGGATAACTATGTACCATTTGGTACACAGCCTTACGAACAAGTCAAATTCTCCGTGGACGGAGCCGGCCCGCAGCCTTGCTCATGGCGAAGCAGGCGCCGCAATGTCGGCCCTTCGCTGAAGCCCTGCAGACGCCGACTGCGTGCTTCGAGACGCGGCCCTTTCGGACCGCTCCTCAGCATGAGGACTGTTCTTTTTTGGCATTCACCGCGCTCCTCATGCTGAGGAGCCCGCGCCAGCGGGCGTCTCGAAACACGCAGTCGCGTCATCCAGCCGGAGCGGCGCGGTGACCATGGACGTGCTCGCCCCGGCCCAGCCGACGCCGATGATGGCGCAATACCTCGAGATCAAGACCGCCAATCCGGACAGCCTGCTGTTCTACCGGATGGGCGATTTCTACGAGATGTTCTTCGAGGACGCGGAGGCGGCCAGCCGCGCGCTCGGCATCGCGCTCACCAAGCGCGGCAAGCATCTCGGCGAGGACATCCCGATGTGCGGCGTGCCGGTCGAGCGCGCCGACGACTACCTGCAGCGCCTGATCGGGCTTGGCTTCCGGGTCGCGGTCTGCGAGCAGACCGAGGATCCGAAGGAGGCCAAGAAGCGCGGCGGGAAATCGGTCGTGCGGCGCGACGTCGTGCGCCTCGTCACGCCAGGCACGCTCACCGAGGACGCGCTGCTGGAGCCGCGCCGCGCCAACCTGCTGGTCGCGATCGCGCGCGGCCGCGCCGAGGACGGCGGCTTCGCCTTCGGCCTCGCCTCCGTCGACGTCTCCACCGGCGCGTTTTCCGTCGGCGAGGTCCCGGTCGCGGGCCTCGGCGCGGCGCTCGCCCGGCTCGACGCGGCGGAGGTTCTGGTTCCCGACGGCATGATCGAGGAGCTCGCAGGCGCGCTCGCCGACAGCCGCGCCGCCGTCACCCCGCTCGCGCGCGACCTCGTCGATCCGGCGCGCGCGGAGACGCGGCTTGCAAAACACTTCGGCGTCGCGACCACGGAGGCCTTCGGCGTCCTGTCGAAGCCTGAGCTGACCGCTGCGTCCGCGATCGTCGGCTATCTGGAGCGCACGCAGCTCGCGAACCTGCCGCCGCTGTCGCGCCCCGCCCGCGAGGGCCGCGGCGCGGTGATGGAGATCGACGCGGCGACCCGCGCCAATCTGGAGCTGGTGCGCCGGCTCTCGGGTGAGCGCGAGGGCAGCCTGCTCGACGCGATCGACGCCTGCGTCACCGCGGGCGGCTCGCGCCTGCTCGGCCAGCGCATCGCGGGGCCCTTGCTCGACCCGGCGGCGATTTCGCGCCGCCACGACGCCGTCGAGGCGCTGATCGAGACGCCGGAGATGCGCCGCTTCGTGCGCCAGACGCTCGCCCGCGCGCCGGACCTCGCGCGCGCCGCCCAGCGCATCGCCTCCGACCGCGGCGGCCCGCGCGACCTCGCCGCGATCCGCGACGCGCTCGCCGCCGCGCAGGGTCTCTCAGAGCGCCTGTCGGCGATGCGGGACGCCCCGGACGAGCTCGTCGCCATCGCCGGCGCGCTCGCCGCCGCCGACCACGCGCTGGCGCTCGATCTCGGCAAGACGCTGGCCGACGAGTTGCCGCTGCTTAAGCGCGACGGCGGCTTCGTGCGGGCCGGCCGGCACAGCGAGCTCGACGGCGCCCGCGCGCTTCGCGACGAGAGCCGCAAGGTGATCGCGCAGCTGCAGGCGGCCTATTCGGACGCGACCGACGTCCGCACGCTCCGCATCAAGCACAACAACGTGCTGGGCTACTTCATCGAGGTCCCGCAGCAGCACGGCGAGCGCCTGCTGAAGCCGCCGCATGCGGAGACCTTCGTGCACCGCCAGACCATGGCGGGGGCGATGCGCTTCACCACCACAGAGCTCGGCGATCTGGAGCGCCGGATTTCCGAGGCCGGAGACACCGCGCTCGCTTTGGAGCTGAAGATCTTCGAGGGCCTCGTCGCGCGCGTGAAGGAGAGCTGGGAGAGCTCGCGCGCCTGCGCCGACGCGCTCGCGGCGCTCGACGTCGCGGCGGGACTGGCAGAGGTCGCGGTCGATCTCGGCCAGGTCCGGCCGCATGTCGACGACGGCCTCGACTTCGCGCTGGAAGGCGCGCGCCACCCCGTCGTGGAGGCGGCGCTGAAGCGCGAGGGAAAACCCTTCGTGCCGAACGACGCTGACTTGTCCGCTCCCGAAGATGGCGGTGGCCTGATCCAGCTCGTCACCGGCCCCAACATGGGCGGCAAGTCGACCTATCTTCGGCAGGCGGCGCTCTGCGCCGTGCTCGCGCAGGCCGGCGCCTTCGTGCCGGCCAAGGCCGCGCGGATCGGCGTCGTCGATCGGCTGTTCAGCCGCGTCGGCGCCGCGGACGACCTCGCCCGCGGACGCTCGACCTTCATGGTCGAGATGGTCGAGACCGCCGCGATCCTGAACACGGCCGGCCCGCGCGCGCTGGTGATCCTCGACGAGATCGGGCGCGGCACGGCGACCTTCGACGGCCTGTCGATCGCCTGGGCGGCGATCGAGCACCTGCACGAGGTCAACCGCTGCCGGTCGCTGTTCGCGACGCATTTCCACGAGCTGACGGCTCTGGCGAAGCGGCTACCACGGCTTCGGAACGCGACCGTGCGCGTCGCCGAGTGGAAGGGCGAGGTGGTTTTTCTCCACGAGGTCGCGCCCGGCGTCGCCGACCGGTCCTACGGCATTCAGGTGGCGAAGCTCGCCGGCCTGCCGCCGGCCGTGGTGCGGCGCGCGAAGGCGGTCCTCGACGAGCTCGAGGCGCACGACCGCGCCTCGCCGGTCGAGCGCATGATCGACGACCTCCCCCTGTTCGCCGCCGCCCGGAAGGCGCCGGAGGCCGAGGCCGACCCGGCCGTCGAAGCGCTCGACGCCATCGACCCCGACGCGCTCACCCCGCGCGAGGCGCTGGAGGCGCTCTACCGGCTCAAGGGCCTGCGCGGCCGGTAGAGACGACGTCCGCTACTCCGCAGCCGCCGGCACGTAGGCCTCCGGCGGCGGGCAGGAGCACATCAGGTTGCGGTCGCCATAGGCGTTGTCGACGCGGTTCACCGGCGGCCAGTACTTGTCCATGCCGAGCGAACCGGCCGGGAAGCAGGCGGCCTCGCGCGAATAGGGCCTGTCCCACTCGCCGATCAGGTCCTGCACCGTGTGCGGGGCGCGCTTGAGCGGGTTGTCCGCCTTGTCGGCCCGCCCCTCCTCGATCGCCCGGATCTCCTCGCGAATCCCCAGCATCGCGTCGCAGAAGCGGTCGATCTCGGCCTTGGTCTCGCTTTCCGTCGGCTCGATCATCAGCGTGCCGGCGACCGGCCAGCTCATGGTCGGCGGATGGAAGCCGGCGTCGATCAGGCGCTTGGCGACGTCGTCGACGGTGATCCCCGCGCTCTTCTGGAACGGCCTTATGTCGACGATGCACTCATGCGCCACGCGCCCGTTGCGGCCGTGGAACAGCATCGGATAGGCACCCTCGAGGCGCTTTGCGATGTAGTTGGCGTTGAGGATCGCGACGCGCGTCGCCTGGGTGAGCCCGCGCCCGCCCATCATCAGGCAGTAGCTCCAGGAGATCGGCAGGATCGACGCGGAGCCGAACGGCGCCGCCGAGACCGCGCCCTCCCCGCCAGTCTCCGGATGACCCGGCAGGAACGGGATCAGATGGGCCTTCACCCCGATCGGGCCCATGCCCGGCCCGCCGCCGCCATGCGGGATGCAGAAGGTCTTGTGCAGGTTGAGATGAGAGACGTCCGCCCCGACGTCGCCGGGCCGGGCGAGGCCGACCAGCGCGTTGAGGTTGGCGCCGTCGAGATACACCTGCCCGCCATGGCCATGGACGATCTCGCAGATTTCTCTGACATGCTCCTCGAACACGCCGTGGGTCGAGGGGTAGGTGATCATGCAGGCGGCGAGCCGGTCGGCGTACTGGTCCGCCTTGGCGCGGAAGTCGTCGAGGTCGACGTCGCCGTCCGGCCTCGCCCCCACGACCACGACGCTCATCCCCGCCATCTGGGCCGAGGCCGGGTTGGTGCCGTGGGCCGAGGACGGAATCAGGCAGACGTCCCGGCCCCTGTCGCCGCGCGACAGGTGATAGCGGCGGATCGCCATCAGCCCGGCGTACTCTCCTTGCGCGCCGGAGTTCGGCTGCATCGAGATCGCGTCGTAACCGGTGATCTCGCAGAGCTTTTGCGACAGGTCGCCGATCAGCTCGCGATAGCCGGCCGTCTGGTCCTGCGGCGCGAAGGGATGGATCTCGGAGAACTCCGGCCACGAGATCGGCAGCATCTCGGCGGTCGCGTTCAGCTTCATCGTGCAGGAGCCGAGCGGGATCATCGCCCGGTCGAGCGCGAGGTCCCGGTCGGCGAGGCGGCGCATGTAGCGCGTCATCTCGCTCTCGGCCCGGTTCATGTGGAAGATCGGGTGGGTCAGGAAGTCTGAGGTCCGGAGCAGGTCTTCGGGCAGCCGCGGCTCCGGCCAGGTCTCGAGTTCGACCGACCTTTCGACGCCGAAGGCGCTCCACACCGCCTCGATGACATGTTCGCGGGTGCGCTCGTCGACCGTGATCCCGATCCGGTCCTCGCCGACCTTGCGCAGGTTCACCCCGTTCTCGACCGCGCGAGCGAGGATCAGCTTCTGGAACGCCCCCGCCTTCACCGTGATCGTGTCGAAGAACCGTTTCGGCTCGACCTCGAAGCCGCCGGCCTCCAGCCCTTCCGCGAGCCGCGCCGCGTCGCGATGGACGCGCGCGGCGATGGCCTTCAGCCCCTGCGGGCCGTGGAACACCGCGTACATCGACGCGACGACCGCCAGCAGCACCTGCGAGGTGCAGATGTTCGAGGTCGCCTTCTCACGGCGGATGTGCTGCTCGCGGGTCTGCAGCGCGAGGCGATAGGCGCGCTTGCCCTTGGCGTCGACCGAGACTCCGACGATGCGGCCCGGAAGCGTGCGCTTGTGGGCGTCGCGCGTCGCCATATAGGCGGCGTGCGGGCCGCCGAAGCCGACCGGCACGCCGAAGCGCTGGGTCGAGCCGACGGCGATGTCGGCGCCCATCTCGCCCGGCGGCTTCAGCAGGGTCAGAGCGAGCGGGTCGGCCGCGACGGCCGCGATCGCGCCCGCCTCGTGCAGCGCGGCGATCGGCGCGGAAAAGTCGTGGATCTCGCCCTCGACGCCCGGATACTGGAACAGCGCTCCGAACACGGTCTTGGGATCGAGATCGGCGAAGGGATCGCCGACGAGGATTTCCCAGCCGAACGGCTCGGCGCGGGTCCGCAGCACCGCGATCGTCTGCGGCAGGCAATCATTGTCGACGAAAAAGGCCGAAGCCTCGGAGGACGAAACCCGCCGCGCCATCGCCATCGCCTCGGCGGCGGCCGTCGCCTCGTCGAGCAGCGAGGCGTTGGCGACGTCGAGCCCGGTCAGGTCGCAGACCATGGTCTGGTAGTTCAGCAGCGCCTCGAGCCGGCCCTGGCTGATCTCCGGCTGATAGGGCGAGTAGGCCGTGTACCAGGCCGGGTTCTCGAAGATGTTCCGCTGGATCGCGGGCGGCATGGTCGTGCCGTGATAGCCCTGCCCGATCAGCGAGACGAGCAGCCGGTTCTTGTTCGCGACCTCGCGCAGGCGCTCGATCGCCCGGCGCTCCGAAAGCGATTTTCCGAAGTCGATGCGCTCGGCCTGCCGGATCGCCGGCGGCAGCGTCTCGTCGATCAGCCCGTGCAGGCTCTTGGCGCCGACGGCGGCCACCATCTCGTCGATCTCGGCCTTGGTCGGGCCGATATGGCGGCGGTTGGCGAAGTCGTAAGGGTCGTATTTGTCGAGGCTCATCGCGTCACCCTTCGTCGGGAGCGGGGCTGCGGAGGCGAACTGCGTGCTTCGAGACGGCGCTGACGCGCCTCCTCAGCATGAGGGAGGGCGGGGTCCGGCTTGAAGGGTCCGGACCGCACATGGAGCTCTGGACATGCCTCATGCTGAGGAGCCGTCCGCAGGACGGCGTCTCGAAGCACGCAGTCGGCGCCCCCAATCTCACTTCACGAAATCGGCGTAGGCGGCCTCGTCCATCAGCGCGTCGAGCGCGCCCGGATCGGCGAGCTTGACCTTGTAGAGCCAGCCCTGCCCCTGCGGGTCGGCGCCGACGCTCGCCGGCTCGCCGGCCGCGGCGTCGTTCACCTCGACCACCTCGCCGT
Source organism: uncultured Methylopila sp. (assembly GCA_902168115.1). Taxonomy (GTDB): domain Bacteria; phylum Pseudomonadota; class Alphaproteobacteria; order Rhizobiales; family Methylopilaceae; genus Methylopila. The sequence goes on from CABHPB010000082.1 coordinate 116,336, forward strand.
CGACCGGGGCGTAGACGTCGGAGGCGGCCTTGACGGACTCGACGACCGCCGCGGCGGCGCCCTTCTTCAGCGTCGCGCCGACCCTCGGCAGCTCGACGAAGACGAGGTCTCCGAGCTGCTCGGCGGCGTGGGTCGTGATGCCGACCGTCGCGACGTCGCCGTCGAGCCGGAGCCACTCATGGTCTTCGGTGAAACGCAGCATGGGACTGCTCCTTGGGCTGAAGGTCAGGACCGCTTGAAGCGGGCGGGAACGAAGGGAAGCGCGGACACGGCGACGGGCAGGCGACGGCCGCGCACCTCTGCGAACACGCGGGTTCCGACCCCGGCGAGCGCCGCCGGGACGTAGCCCATGGCGACCGGCGCCTCGACGCTCGGCCCGAAGCCGCCGGAGGTCACGCGGCCGACCGGCTCGCCGCCCTCCTCAGCGGAAAACAACTCGGCGCCGGCCCGCACGGGGGCGCGGCCCTCCGGCGCGAGGGCGACGCGGCGGCGCGAAGGACCCTCCGCGATCTGCTGGAGGATCACCTCCGCGCCCGGAAAGCCGCCTTCCCGCGCGCCGCCGGCGCGGCGGGCCGGCGAGATCGCCCAGACGAGGCTCGCCTCGACCGGCGTCGTCGCCTCGTCGATGTCGGAGCCGTAGAGGCAGAGGCCCGCCTCGAGGCGGAGCGAGTCGCGCGCGCCGAGCCCGATCGGGACGACGCCCGCCTCGACCAGTTTTTCCGCAAAGGCCTCGACGCGATCTGGCGCGAGCGAGATCTCGAAGCCGTCCTCGCCGGTGTAGCCGGAGCGCGAGACGAGGCAGGGCGCGCCGTCGACCTCGATCTTGCGGGCATCCATGAATTTCATCGAGGCGGCCTCCGGCGCGAGCCGCGCCAGCGCGGCCTCGGCGCCCGGCCCCTGCACGGCGAGCAGCGCGCGATCGATCGGGCGGACCTCGACGCCGTCCGGAAGGCGGGCGCGCAGATGCGCCTCGTCCGCTTCCTTGGTCGCGGCGTTGACGACCAGCACGAGGCGGTCGGGCAGGCGCGCGACCATGAGGTCGTCGAGCAGGCCGCCGTCCTTGCCGGTGAAGAGCGCATAGCGCTGGCGCCCGGCCTTCAGGCCGAGGACGTCGACGGGAACCAGCGCCTCCAGCGCCCGCGCCGCGTCGTCGACGTCGCCGGAGCGGGGGACAAGCGCGATCTGGCCCATATGCGAGACGTCGAACAGCCCGGTGCCGGAGCGCGTGGCGAGGTGCTCCTTCAGCACGCCGCCAGCGTACTGGATCGGCATCTCGTAGCCGGCGAAGGAACACATCTTCGCTTCATGCCTCAGGTGAAAGGCATGAAGCGGCGTGCGGCGCAGCGGCTCGGCGGCGCAGAACGGGTCGGATCTGACGGCGGAATCGGTCATCTGGCGCTCCACGACGGACGGTTTTGCCCCGAGCGCGCCGAGCGGCGCGTCCAAGGCCAAAACCCCCATCTGTCGCGGCTACCTGAGAGCTTCCCCTTCAGGCCTTGCGGCCCCTTCGGGTTTCTCCTTCGGTGGACGCCTCGGGGGCGCCTCTCTCCAGATCGTCCAACGATGCGGTGACTGTGCCTGAGAGTTTCCGGGGGCGGTTGCTCCGTCGGCGCCATACGCGGCCTGTCGGCCGGCTGGGCTCTCCCGCATCGTCGTATCGGACGCAGCGAGACTGGCGCCGGCCGCGCCGTTTCGCAAGCGCGAAAGCGCCGGGCCGCCCCGCGCAAGGCGCATGATGCCGGAATCTTTGGGCGCGCTTGGGCCTCATTCGTCCTCGCGCATCAGGCGGTCGAGTTCGAACGGATCCATTTGTCGGATCGTCTGCTCGGTCTTCCTGTCGTACTTCCTGTCGTTCGGTTCGGCGCCTTTCTGGGCCTTGCGACCGTACTTCGTCACAAATCGCTGGACTTCGGCGGCCTTGACGGCGCGCCGCTCCTCCGCGTTGAGCCGTCTACCCGTCTGTTGCTCGGAGAGTTTGACCAAGTCCCACCCGGTTTGGAAGCGAGGGCGATTTTGCCAGACTTCGTGGTCAAAGCAAAAGGCCGAAGGGGCTTCTCGCATGGCTCCGCCCACGGGCGGCATCTGGCGACATCCATTACCGGCCTGCGCCTGATTGACAGCCCGTCATGCATTGGGCCTAGTGCGCCGCTTGGCGTCTAAGTCATTCTAAAATTGGAATAATTATGAAAAACGCCGCTCTTTCCCGTCGCTTCGTCATCGGCGGCCTTGCGACGTCGGCCGCGCTTGCGCGCATCGGCGTCGTGCGCGCTCAGTCATCCGCCGCGCCGCGCATCGTGGCGCTCGGCGGCGCCGCGACGGAAATCCTCTACGCGCTCGGGCTCGGCGACCAGGTGGTCGGCGTCGACGTCTCGTCGGGCTTTCCGCCGGAGGCGCGGAAAAAGCCGAACGTCGGCTACTACCGCGCGATCTCGGCCGAAGGCGCGCTGGCGCTGTCGCCGACCCTCATCGTCGCGACGGACGGCGCCGGCCCGAAGGAGGCGATGGACGTGCTGTCCGCCGCCTCCGTGAAGCTGGTCTCCCTCAAGGAGATCACCGCCGCCGAAGACATCCCGGCCCGCATCCTGACCGTCGCGGAAGCCGCCGGCGCGTCTGAGCGCGGGGCGGAACTGGCCGCGGCCGTTTCCGCCGACCTGAAGTCGCTGTCGGAGGACGTCGCGAAGATCGGGACGCGCCGCAAGACGTTGATCCTGCTCGGCCCGCCCCGCTCGGGAACCCTGATGGCCGGCGGCTCGGGCTCGAGCGGGGGCTTCGCGCTGACGCTCGCCGGCGCCGATAACGCCGCCGCGGCGCTTTCCGGCTGGAAGCCGCTGACCGACGAGGCCGCCTACGGCATGGCGCCGGACGCCATCGTCGTGCTGCAGACCAGCTCGCCTGTCTCCCCGAAGGAGATCGCGCAGCGCCCGGCGCTGGCGGATTCGCCCGCCGTGAAGGAAGGTCGCGTCATCGCCGCCGACGCGCTCGGGCTCGTCGGCTTCGGCCCGCGCGCCGCCCACGCCGCGCTCGACGTCGCGAGGAAGATCTATCCGGAGGCCACGTTCCGCGATCTGCCCTCGCGGGCCTGGACCGGCGAGGCCGCCGCACGCAGGTGACCAAGGCCGCCGCCGTCCTTTTCGCCGCCCTGCTGCTGGCGGTCGCGGTGCTCGCCTCGCTGTCGATCGGCCCGGTCGCGATCGGGCCGGCCCGCGCCTTCGCGGTGATCGAGGCGGCCCTTCGCCATGGCCGCGCGGGGCTGCCGCCCGAGATGCTACGCGACGCCGCCATCCTGTTCGACGTGCGCGGGCCCCGCACCGCGCTCGGCGCTCTCGTGGGCGCGGCGATGGCGCTCGCCGGCGCAGTCATGCAGGGCATGTTCCGCAATCCGCTCGCCGATCCGAGCCTCGTCGGCGTCTCGTCCGGCGCGGCGCTCGCGGCCGTCGCCTGGATCGTGCTCGGAGAGGGCGTCGGGCATCTGCTGCCGCCGGCGCTCGGCGCGCTCGCGCTGCCGGTCGCGGCCTTCTTCGGCGGCCTCGCGGCGACGCTGCTGCTCGCCCGGATCGCGACGCGCGACGGGCGCACCGAGATCGCGATGACCCTGCTCGCGGGCGTCGCGCTCGGCGCGCTCGCGGCGGCCGGCACGGGCCTTTTGGTCTTCATGGCGCGCGACGACCAGCTCAGGACTTTCCTGTTCTGGACGCTCGGCAGCCTCGGCGGCGCGACCTGGCTCAAGGTCGCGCTGGCGGCGCCTTTCGTCGCCTGGCTGATTGTCCAGACACCGTTCCTCGCGCGCGGGCTCGACGCGATCGCGCTCGGCGAGCGGGCGGCGTTCCATTCGGGCGTCGACGTCGAGCGGCTGAAGACGGCGGCGCTGCTCGGCGTCGCCGCCGCCACCGCCGCGGCGGTCGCGAGCGCGGGCGTGATCGGCTTCGTTGGGCTCGCCGCGCCGCATCTGGTGCGGCTGTCGATCGGCCCGGCGCACCGGGCGCTGCTGCCGGTTTCGGCGCTCATCGGCGCGGCGCTGCTGCTCGCCTCCGACGTCATCGCCCGGATGGCCGCAGCGCCCGCGGAGCTGCCGATCGGCGTCGTCACCGCGGCCTTCGGAGCGCCGTTCTTCCTGTGGCTGCTGCTGCGCCGCCGCGCCCGACTGTTCGGATGAGCGCGCTCGAGGCGAAAAGCGTGTCGGTGCGGCTCGGCGACCGGACGGTCGTCGCGCAGGCGAGCCTCGCCATCCGCCCCGGCCGCGTCACCGTGCTGATCGGCCCGAACGGCGCCGGCAAGTCGAGCCTTCTCGCCGCGCTCGCCGGCGACCTTTCCCCTTCGCAGGGCGAGGTCGCGCTCGACGGCATGGCGCTTTCGGCCTTCCGGCCGGCGGAGCTCGCGCGGCGGCGGGCGGTGCTGACCCAGACCGTCGAGCTCGCCTTCCCCTTCACGGTCGACGAGGTGGTGCGGCTCGGCCTGCCGCAGGGTCTCGCCCGCGCCGAGGCCGACGCGGCGGTCGAGCAGGCGCTCGCCGCCGTCGACCTCGCCGGCGCGGGGCCGCGCTCCTCGACCGCCATGTCCGGCGGCGAGCGGCAGCGCGCGCATCTCGCGCGGGTTCTGGCCCAGCTGGCCGCCGCGCCGGACGGCAGGCCGCGCTACCTGTTGCTCGACGAGCCGACCGCGAACCTCGACCTCGCACACCAGCTCGCGACGCTCGCCATCGCGCGCCGCCACGCGGACGCTGGCGGCGGCGTGCTCGCGGTGCTGCACGACGTCAACCTGGCCGCGATGGCGGCGGACGAACTGGTGGCGATGAAGGCGGGTCGCATCGTGGCGGCGGGGCCGCCAGCGGCCGTGCTCACCGACGCGACGATTGCGGCGGTCTACGACGTCGCCGTGCGGGTCGGCGTCGCCCCTGACGGCCCGTTCCTGCTGCCGCAGACGGCGTTCGCGCTGAAGCGCTGATCGATTCCGCCATGCGACGGTCTCCCTCATCCTGAGGAGCACGCGCAGCGTGCGTCTCGAAGGACGCACTATGGCCGATGCAGCGGAGGCCGACTGCGTGCTTCGAGACGCGCCCTCACGGGAGCTCCTCAGCATGAGGAAGGCGGTGGCGTCGGCGAGCCAGCTCGGCCAATGCAAGTCGGGGCGCTCGCGGCGCCCCGCTCTCGTCAGCGGAAGGCGTCGAAGGCCGAGGCGACGTTGCGTGCGGCGACCGGCGAGTAGTTCGGCGACGGCTCGGCGGCGGCGACGGTCGCGGGGGCGGCCGGCTCGGCGGCGGCCACCGGCTCGGCCTTGGCGGGACGCGCCTTCTTCGGCGAAGCGGCGGGCGCGACGCTGGCGAGCGCCGGCTCGCTCTGGTCGACCTTGATGACGCGCTTCGGGGCGGGCCGGACCTTGGGCAGCTCGACGGCCGGGCCGGCGGCCTCGGCGTAGGCGACCGGCGCGACGGCCGGACGCTCGGCCTTCGGCTGGGCGCTGCGGGCGACCTGCTGCTGGCGGGACGCCTCGGGCGCGGCCGCAGCGACCGGAGCGGCCGAGGCGACGACGACCGGCTGCGGCTGGACAGTGCGCTTGGAGGAGGCGGCGGCGGTGAACGCCGCGGCGCTCGCGGGCGCCTGGGCGGGCGCGGCCGAAGCGACGGCGATGGGCTGGGCGCCAGGGGCGGGATGGACCGCGGCCTTGCCGGCGGGCGCGGCGGCCGGAACGGCGGACGCGACCTGCGTCGTCGTGACGATGGCGGCCGGGGCCGTGGATTTCGCGGTGACCGTGACCACGCCGCCGGAATAGGTCGATACGGCGGGCGCGATCGGCTGCTCGAGCGGGGTCGCGGCGGCGACCTGGATCGGCTGCGAGTCCGCCTTGGCGTGGGCCAGCGCCAGCGCGAGCGAACGGGCGTTGGACGCGGCGCCGCCGCCGGAGGAATCGCGCTTCTCGTAGAAGGCGTTGCCGCCCGCGACGAGCACATAGTGCATGTTCGGGTAGCGGAAGCGCATGCCGGCGGTGTGGAAGTGCATCGCGCTCTTCACGCCCGGATGGCGCTTGCCGGCGAGGACCTGATCGGCCGTAGCGCGGGCGAGATCGGCGCTCGGGCCGGACATGGTGCGGGTCATCACGCCGGGGGCGAACTGCCGCTTGCCGCCGACCACCTGGCACACCGTCGTGCCGTAACGGCCGGACTGGACGCGGTTGGCGACGATCGAGCCGACGGCGAGCATGCCGTCCGAGCTGGAGCGGTTGGATTCGAAATACATCGCCCGGGCGAGGCATTCCCGGTCGGCCGCCGTGTAAGCGAAGCTGTTGGTGCGCGACACCGCGGCGATGTTGGACTGCTGCTGGGCGCAGGCCGAGACCGTCAGTGCGGCCGCGCCTATGAGAGCCAGGCGCGTCGTGCGGCGTCGATCCATTCGGGACCCCCGTCAAAAATGTGGCCGCGCCCCCGACCGCGGCGGCCTTTAATGGACCGTAAACAAGCCCGGATCGGTTTACAAACAGTTAACGGCGATGCCGACAGGCCACATGCACATATTTTTATATCGTCGATCGGCCTGTTCTCGCCGGCCGCGGGAGGCGTGCGCCCAAGCCTCCCAACAGATCGCTTCCGCGCCTCGTGAGCAGCAGGATACCGCCCGCGACCAATGGGCGCGCGGCCGGCGCAGGTCAGGGCGCCAGCCAGTTCTCGACCTTGAAGCCGTTATGCACGCCGCGCGCGAAGCGCGAGAACCGCCACGAAGGCGGCGAGCGTGGCGGCGAGGCCGTACCAGGTCAGCGCGTATTCGAGGTGACGGTTCGGAAAGCTGACGCGCGTCTCGCCGCCCTGCGGCAGGCCGCCGGGACCGCTCGCCTCGGCGTCGACCGTGAAGGGAGCGGCCTCGAAGATCCCGAGTTGTGCCGCGATCGCCTTCGGGTCTCGCGCGAAGAACAGGCGCTGCTTCGGCTCGTCCGCCGGCGTGAACAGGTTGCGGCCTTCCGGCTCGCGCAGGGGCCCGGACACGCTCGCCCGCTCGCCGCTCGTCCCGCGCGAGACCGCCCCGCCCGAGAGCGGGGTAAAACCGCGATTGACGAGCACCGTGCCGCCGCCGTCGAGGTCGAGCGGCGTCAGGATGAAGTAGCCCGGCCCCTTCAGCTTCCCGCGCGGCTCCGACAGGTTGACGTAGACCCGCGCCTCCTTGGCGAAGTCGTAGGTTCCTTCCACCGTGACCCGGCGATAGCTCCACTGGTCGACGTCGAGCCTTGCCCAGTCGCCGCGCGGCGGGACCGCGACTGGTTCGGCCGCCATCCGTTCGGAGACGCGCGCGATCAGCGCCTCCTTCTCGTGCAGCCGAAGCAGTTGCCAGGTCCCGAGCCCGACGAGGATGAGGAAGGCGAGGCCTGCGGCGAGACCGACTTTGAGCGCCTTGGATCCGGACGTCGTCATGGCGTCAGCGCTCGAGCCGGCCTTCGGCGGCGTCATGCTTGTACTGCAGCGCGATCAGCACGCCCTTGAACACGCGCAGCAGCGCGAGGCAGATCGCGAGCGTCACCGGCAGCGACACGACGAGGTGCAGCCAGTAGGGCGGCTCGTAGGTGAACTCGACCCACAGCACGAAGCCGAGCGCGAGAAAGCCTGCGATCAGCATCACGAAGACGGCCGGGCCGTCGCCGGAATCTGCGAAACCGTAGTCGAGGCCGCAGGCGTCGCAGGCCGGCGGCACGGCGATGTAGCCCTTGAACAGCCTGCCCCGCCCGCAGGCCGGGCAGCGGCCGAGGAGCCCGGCAAGGGCGGCGGATGCGGGCGCGCTGGGAGCGGACATGGCGCCTTCCAAAAGCGAACGGGGCCGCTGGGCTTGTCGCCCGCGGCCCCGCCGAAGCGAGAGGAAAGAAGCGTCAGCCGGCGTGCGCGCCGCCGCCCCAGACGTAGATGCAGGCGAACAGGAACAGCCACACCACGTCGACGAAGTGCCAGTACCAGGCCGCCGCCTCGAAGCCGAAGTGCTGCTTCGGCGTGAAGTGGCCCTTGTAGACCCGGGCGAGGCAGACCGCGAGGAAGATGGTGCCGACGATCACGTGGAAGCCGTGGAAGCCGGTCGCCATGAAGAAGGACGCGCCGTAGATGTGGCCTTTGAAACCGAAGGCCGCGTGGCCGTACTCGTAGGCCTGGCAGATCGAGAACAGCACGCCGAGGATGATCGTCAGCCACAGGGCCTGCTTGAGGCCCTTGCGGTCGTTGTGGATCAGCGCGTGGTGCGCCCAGGTCACCGTGGTGCCCGAGGTCAGCAGGATCAGCGTGTTCAGCAGCGGCAGGTGCCAGGGGTCGAAGGTCTCGATGCCCTTGGGGGGCCACACGCCGCCGGTCACTTCCGTGCGCTGGAACTGGTGGATCTCGTTCGGGAACAGCGCGACGTCGAAATAGGCCCAGAACCAGGCGACGAAGAACATCACCTCGGAGGCGATGAACAGGATCATGCCGTAGCGCAGGTGGATGGCCACTACGCGCGTATGGTCGCCGCGATGGGCTTCCTTGATGACGTCGCTCCACCACGCGATCATCGTGTAGAGCACGCCGGCGAAGCCCGCGAGCGCGATCCAGGGCGCGCCGCCCTTCATGTAGGTGACGGCGCCGATCGCGAGCACGAAGGCCGCGACCGAGCCGATGAAGGGCCAGGGGCTCGGGTCGACGAGATGGTAGTCGTGATGCTTGGCGTGGGCGTCGGCCATTCGGGGGATCCCCTTCCCTCTCTTCTCGCGCCGGTCGCCCGCCGCGCCTGTTTTATCTTAGCTCTTCGGCCGCTCTCCCGCGACAGCGGCGGAGCGCTGCCGGGCAGGGAAGAACGTATAGGACAAGGTCAGTTCGTTGAGGTCGTCGAGCTCGCGGTTCTCGGCGATCGACGGGTCGACGAAGAAGGCGACCGGCATGTCGATCTCCTCACCCGGCTGGAGCGTCTGCTCGGTGAAGCAGAAGCACTGGATCTTGGAGAAGTAGGCGCCGGTCTGCTCGGGCGTGACGTTGTAGCTCGCGGTGCCGGTGAGCGGCTTGTCAGAGACGTTCTTCGCCTTGAACATCGCGAGCTTGGTCTCGCCGACCTTGACCGTCATCGTGGTCTGCTCGGGACCGAAGGTCCATTTGAGGCCGGGCGCGACGTTGCCGTCGAAGCGCACGGTCACGGTGCGATCGAGCGCCTTCTCGGGCGCCGCCGTCGCGACCTGGGTGGTGCCGCCGTAGCCAGTGGCGCGGCAGAACAGGTCGTAGAGAGGGACGGCCGCGTAGGACGCGCCGACCATGCCGGCGACGAGCGCCGCGCAGGCGAAGGCGATGCGCCCGTGGCGGGGCCGCGCCCTGTCGTCGGGTCCGCGCTCCGGCTCAGCCATCAGAGCGGCCTGTTGGCGACGTTGCCGCCCATCTTGAATACGGTGAGCAGGTAAAACAGCACGACGAGCACGAACAGCGCGACGCCGATCGCGACGTTGCGGGCGCGGCGCCGGCGCTGCTGCTCCTCGGTGAGGACCAGTCCTGTGGCGCGCCTGTCGTCATCGCGGGTCATGCCGTCACAGCCAGCCCGCGACCGGACCGGTCAGCGGTACGACGCCGACGAGCTTCTCCGCGAGGAGCAGCAGGAACAGCGCGAACAGGTAGAGGATGGAGAAGCCGAACAGCCCCATCGCCGCCTTGCGGGCCGGGGCGCCCTCGCGGACGCGGTGGACGATCAGCGCGCGGCGCACGAACTCGACGCCGCCCGCGACCGAGACCGCGAGATAGGGCCAGCCGCCGAGCCCGATCAGCGCCGGCGCGACGCCGAGCGGCGCGAGCGCCAGCGAATAGAGCAGGATCTGCCTGCGGGTCTCGTCCTGCCCGGCGACGACCGGGAGCATCGGCACGCCGGCCCGGGCGTAGTCCTCGGACTTCACCAGCGCGAGCGCCCAGAAGTGCGGCGGCGTCCACATGAAGATCAGCGCGACCAGCACGGCGCTTTCGAAGCTGACGGTTCCCGTCTGCGCGGCCCAGGCCACCATGGGCGGCATGGCGCCGGCGAGGCCGCCGATCACGATGTTCTGCGGCGTCCAGCGCTTCAGCCACATCGTGTAGACCACGACGTAGAAGGCGATGGTGAAGGCGAGCAGGCCGGCGGCCAGCCAGTTGGCGGCGAGGCCGAGCATCAGCACGGAGCCGACCGAGAGCGTCATGCCGAAGGCGAGCGCCTCGCCCGGCGTCACGCGGCCGGACGGCACGGGGCGCGTGACGGTGCGCGCCATGACGGCGTCGATGTCGGCGTCCCACCACATGTTGAGCGCGCCCGAGGCGCCGGCGCCGACGGCGATGCACAGCAGCGAGATCGCCGCGACGACGGGATGCTCGCCGGTCGGCGCGACGACGAGGCCGGTCAGCGCGGTCAGCACGACGAGCGACATCACCCGCGGCTTCAGCAGAGCGAGATAGTCCCCGACGCCGGCGAGGCTCGGCCCGGGAAGGGCCGAGACGGCTTCGATACGATCGTCCTGAATCATCGACATCGACGAATACGCGTCCCGTCAGACCGGCCGCGGGCGGCCGGCGGAAAGAAGGCGGGGCGGACGCCCGTAGGCTCCGCCCCGCCGCTCGATCACTTGACCCGCGGCAGGGTCGAGAACTGGTGGAACGGCGGCGGCGAGGACAGCGTCCACTCCAGCGTCGTCGCGCCCGGACCCCAGGGGTTGTCGCCGGCCAGCCGCTTCTTCGCGAAGGCCTCGAACACGCCGTAGAGGAAGATCAGCACGCCGATGCCCGAGATGTACGAGCCGTAGGACGACACCATGTTCCAGCCGGCGAAGGCCTCCGGATAGTCGATGTAACGGCGCGGCATGCCGGCGAGGCCGAGGAAGTGCTGCGGGAAGAACACCAGGTTCACGCCGACGAAGGTGAACCAGAAGTGCAGCTTGCCGATGGTCTCGTTGTACATGTAGCCGCTCATCTTCGGGAACCAGTAGTACCAGCCCGCGAAGATGGCGAAGACGGCGCCGAGCGACAGCACGTAGTGGAAGTGCGCCACGACGTAGTAGGTGTCCTGCAGCGAGCGGTCGATGCCGGCGTTCGACAGCACGACGCCGGTGACGCCGCCGAGCGTGAACAGGAAGATGAAGCCGATCGCCCAGATCATCGGGGTGCGAAGCGAGATCGAGCCGCCCCACATCGTCGCGATCCAGGAGAAGATCTTCACGCCGGTCGGCACCGCGATGACCATGGTGGCGAACACGAAGTAGGCCTGCGTGTTCACCGAAATGCCGGTCGTGTACATGTGGTGCGCCCAGACCACGAAGCCGACCACGCCGATCGCGACCATCGCGTAGGCCATGCCGAGGTAGCCGAAGATCGGCTTCTTCGAGAAGGTCGAGATCACGTGCGAGATCATGCCGAAGCCCGGCAGGATCAGGATGTACACCTCGGGGTGGCCAAAGAACCAGAACAGGTGCTGGAACAGGATCGGGTCGCCGCCGCCCTGCGGGTCGAAGAAGGTCGTCCCGAAGTTGCGGTCGGTCAGCAGCATGGTGATCGCGCCGGCGAGGACCGGGAGCGAGAGCAGCAGCAGGAAGGCGGTCACGAGCACCGACCAGGCGAACAGCGGCATCTTGTGCAGCGTCATGCCCGGGGCGCGCATGTTGAAGATCGTGGTGATGAAGTTGATCGCGCCGAGGATCGACGAGGCGCCGGCGAGATGGAGCGCGAGGATCGCGTAGTCCATCGCGGGACCGGGCTGGCCGGCCTTCGAGGAGTACGGCGGGTAGATCGTCCAGCCGCCCGAGACGCCGTGCGAGCCGGGCGCGCCCTCGACGAACAGCGAGATGATGAGCAGACCGATCGCCGGCGGCAGCAGCCAGAACGAGATGTTGTTCATGCGCGGGAAGGCCATGTCCGGCGCGCCGATCATCAGCGGCACGAACCAGTTGCCGAACCCGCCGATCATCGCCGGCATGACCATGAAGAAGATCATGATCAGGCCGTGGGAGGTCGTAAACGCGTTGAAGGTGTTCGGGTTGGTGAAGATCTGCATGCCGGGGCTCTGCAGCTCCAGGCGGATGCCGATCGAGAGCGCGCCGCCGATGATGCCCGCGCAGATCGCGAAGATCAGGTAGAGCGTTCCGATGTCCTTGTGGTTCGTCGAGAACACCCACCGGCGAAAGCCGGTCGGATGGTCGTGGTCTGCGCTCGTATGTCCGTGAGCCGCTGCCGTAGCCATGCCGCCCTCTCCCAAATCTGCTGCTTCGTGTCGGCCAGGCGCGCTCAGCGCGCCGCGATCTTGTTCGCGGCGGCGGCGTCCGCCTTGGCCTGCTTCAGGACTTCCTTGGCCTTCTCAGGATCCGCCTTCGCGGCCTCGAGCCACTTCTTGTAGGTCTCCTCGCTGACGACCTGGATCTCGATCGGCATGAAGGCGTGGGCGAGACCGCAGAGCTCGGAGCACTGGCCGTAATAGGCGCCTTCCTTCTCGGCCTTGAACCAGGTCTGGTTCAGGCGGCCCGGGATGGCGTCGACCTTCACGCCGAAGGACGGGATCGTGAAGGCGTGGATGACGTCCTCGGCGGTGACGTCGACCTTGACGACCTTGTTCACCGGCACGACGGCCGGGTTGTCGACGGCGAGCTTCGAGGGCTGGCCGGGCGCCAGCTCGTCGGGCTGGAGCATCAGCTGGGTGATCGTCACGCCCTTGGTGTCCGGATAGACGACGTCCCAGTTCCACTGGCGGCCGACGACCTTGATCGTGAGATCGGCCGGGGGCGGGGTGTACTGGGCGTAGAGCAGGCGGAAGGACGGCACGGCGATCGCGACGAGGATCAGCACCGGGATGATCGTCCAGGCGACCTCGAGCAGCGTGTGGTGCGTCGTCTTCGACGGCACCGGGTTCTTGTCCTCGCTGAAGCGCACCACGACGTAGATGAGCAGGCCGAGGACGAACAGCGTGATCGCCGTGATGATGATCACGAGGAAGTTGTGGAACGAGTGGGCCTGCTCGAAGACCGGGGTCACCGCGTCCTGCAGCCCCAGCTGCCAGGGCGAGGGTTGGCCGGTTCCCGCAAGGGCCGGAGCGGCGGCCGCGCCCACCGCGAGAGCGGCGGCAGCGATGGTCGTCAGACGTCCCGGTCGAAACATGCTCTAAACGCCTCTTGTCGTTCCCCGAGGCCAGCGCTTGGCCCCACCCCTTTACCGCGCGACGTGCGGCGATCCTACGCGTCGCGTCGGCGTCCCGCCTCGTCTCGCCGCGCGAAAGCGCAGCGGCGCGCCGGGCGCCGCTTCTGGCGGCATGGCCTTGAAACCATACCGGTTAGAAAAGCTCAATGTGACCATTGGGAGGGCCTCGTGCGGCATTTGCGCGCGAAAATGTCGCCGTCTCGTCACACTCTTGGCCGACCCCGGCGCACGCCTTGAGCCGCTTGACACGGCGACGTCCTCTGTTACGCCCAACCGCGCCGTCCGGAGCTTTTGACAGGGCGGTGAACGAGGCCTCGCCGTTCGGCGCGGCCGGCCCCGTCGCCGTCCCGGTCGACGCAGAATCAGGAGACCGCCGACGGTGCGCCCCTCCAAACTTCCGGCCGCCAGACTGGTCGCCAGACTGCTGATCGCCTCGACCATGGCCGCGGGCCTTGCGCCGGCGAGCGCTGTCGCGCAAGGCGCGGTCAAGGCGACGCATGGCGACTGGCAAATGCGCTGCGACACGCCTCCCGGCGCGCAGGGCGAGCAGTGCGCGCTGGTTCAGAGCGTGACCGCCGACGACCGCCCGAACGTCGGCCTCACCGTGATCGTGCTGAAGACCGCCGACAAGAAGAGCCGCCTCCTGCGCGTGCTCGCGCCGCTCGGCGTGCTGCTGCCGTCGGGCCTCGGCCTGCGGATCGACCAGACCGAGGTCGGCCGCGCCGGCTTCGTGCGCTGCCTGCCCAACGGCTGCGTAGCCGAGGTCGTGCTCGAGGACACGCTGGTCAACCAGTTCAAGACCGGCAAGCAGGCGACCTTCATCATCTTCCAGACGCCCGAAGAGGGCATCGGCGTGCCGGTCTCGCTGAACGGCTTCGGCCCGGGCTTCGACGCGCTGCCCTGAGGAGGGCGTTGCGCGCTCCTTGTCTATTCGCCGATCAGCGGCACGCCCTCGCCGGCGGCGGCCCGCGCCAACGCGTCGTCCAGGGTGGCGAGCGGCGAAGCCAGCCTTATGGCGAGTTCCAGGTAGGCTGCGTCGTAAACCGTCAGACGATGACGACGCGCGAGGCGGAGCACGGCCTTGTCGTCCGGCTCCTGGTCGATCCGGATCGGCAGGCGTGCGAGGACTGCGATAGCCTGGTCGACCGTGCCTGTGTCGATCCGGCCGCGCCTCTCGTTGACCACGAGTATGTTGCGCGCCTCGAACCACCACAGCGACGGCGCCGCCGCGTCCTGCTCATCCAGAAGGTCATAGGCGGCGACCGCGCGCGGATCGCTTTCGTCCGGCAGCAGCCAGGAGGCAGTGATCGACGCATCCGTCACGAACGGCATCAGCCGCGACGCCCATCGTCGCGCGCCGACAGAATGTCGCGAAGCTCGAGACGCGGCATTGAGCCCCGCAACCGGACGATGTCGGACTTGAGGTCCGCCAGTTCCGAACGGCGATCGCCGCCCGCTGGGGAAAGACGCGCGATCGGACGGCCATGCCGGGTGATGACGATCGTCTCGCCGCGCTCGACATCCGTCAGGAGCCGGGGCAGGTGGGTCTTGGCCTCGGAAGCCTGAATTTCGCGCATGAGGCATCTCCGACTGGTCGTTTCGACTGGTCGATTTAATCTGGCTTCGGCCGGATGAGGATGCAAGGCCGGATTCTGGGCCAATGCATGAGCGGACGAAGTGCGGGCCGGACGGCGCCGGCTCTTCCTGATATGCGTTGAGGCTCTGGATCCCTGCCGGAAGGGCCGGACAAGGATCGTGTCCAACCGGAGAACCCGGCCATGAGACTTCTGCTCTCAACGCTCGCTCTTCTCCTCGCTGCGACGGCCGCCCACGCCGCCGGGCCAAAGGCGCCAGAAGGCCTGTCACTCGCGCGCAAGGCGCTGGCCGACGCGGTCGAGAAGAAGGACGTCAAGGCGTTCGCCGCGATGTCGCGCTTTCCGCTGGTGATCGACGTCTACCAGATGGCGCCGAAGATCACCGCGAAGGAGTTCGGCAAGGCGGACATCGACCTCATGTTCGGCGGCGGCGACGAGGGCGTCCTCAAATGCCTGCGCGGCGACTCCGTCGCGAAGAACGATCCCAAGGCGGACGAAACCGCCCGCCGGTTCGGCAAGAGCTGGTACGCCGACTGCGACGGCAACAACTACTTCTTCGCCGAGAAGGACGGCCGCTGGGTCTTCACCGGCTACCAGAACGTCAACGAGTAGCCGCCCCGCAGGCGCGGGCGACCAGGGCGGCGAGGCGCGCGACGGGATCGGGCGTGCCGCGACGCAGGCCGTCGACCATCGTGACCGGCATGACCAGCCGCACGCTGTTGGTCGCGAAGAGCGCGTCCGCCCGGTCGAACGCCTCGATGTCGAGGGAACGCTCCGTCGCCATGAGGCCGGCCTTTTCCGCGAGCTCCATGACCGCGCCCCGCACGATCCCCGGCAGCACGCCTTCGCTCACCGGCGGCGTGACGAGTTCGTCGCCGACGAGCGCGAACAGGTTGGCCATCGCGGTCGAGGCCACGCGGCCGTCCGTGTTGAGCATCAGCGCGTCGTCGCCGCCGGCGCGCTTCGCCTCGTCGAAGGCGAGCACGCTGTCGAGATAGGAGAGGGTCTTGGCGCGGCTCGCGAAGCTCGTCGGGTTGCGGCGGACAGAGACCGTCGCGAGCCGGATCGGGACGTTGAGCGCGCCCTTCGGATAGGGCGAAGACGCCGCGATCACGTTCGGCCTCGCCTCCTCCGGGAGCGCGAGCCCCCGAGCGCCGGCGCCGCGCGTGACGGTGAGGCGGACGATGCGGTCGCCCTCCCCGGCCGCGAGCGCCAGGATCTCGGCCTCGCAGAAGGCGCGGTCGACCGGGAGGCGGATCTCCGCCGCGGCGCGCTCCAGCCGGTCGAGATGCTCGCCCAGCAGCGCGGGCTTGCCGCCGAACACCGCGATCGTCTCGAACAGCCCGTCGCCGAGCGTCAGCCCGCGGTCGGCGAGATCGAAGGGAGCGGCGCCGTCGACCGCCGCCCCGTTCAGGCGGAGCATGCGACCCGTTCCCCCGCGGCCGCGATGAAGTTCAGCAGCAGGCGGTGCCCGGCCTCGGTCAGGATCGACTCGGGGTGGAACTGCACCCCGAAGGTCGGGTGCTCGCGATGGGCGAGCGCCATCACCTCGCCCTCCTCGGACCGTCCGGTGACGACGAGCGGCCCGTCATAGCCCTCGTCGAACTCGACGATCAGCGAATGGTAGCGGCCGACCGAAAGCGGGTTCGGCAGCCCCGCGAACAGCCCGGCGTCGTCATGCCTCACCCGCGAGGAGCGACCGTGCAGCGGCTTCTTCGCGCGCGCGACCCTGCCGCCGAAGGCCTCGCCGATGGCCTGGTGGCCGAGGCACACGCCGAGCATCGGGATGCGGCCGGAAAAGCGGCGCACGACCTCGAGCGTCACGCCCGCCTCGGTCGGCGTGCAGGGTCCTGGCGACAGGATGATGGCGCCCGGCGCCATCCGCTCGATCTCGTCCGGCGTGGTCTGGTCGTTGCGGACGACGGTCGTCGGCCGGCCCAGCTCTTCGAAATAGCGCGACAGGTTGAAGACGAAGCTGTCGTAATTGTCGATGACGAGGATCACCGAAGCCCCCCGGCCCGCGCCCGGTCCGCGCCGGCCGAGCCCTCCTCGGCGAGCGAGCCGCCGAAGGCGTCGAACACGGCGCGCGCCTTGGTCAGCGTCTCGTCATACTCGGCCGCCGGGTCCGACAGCGCCGTGATGCCGCCGCCGGCCGCGAACACAGCCTTGCCCTTCGAGAGCGTCGCAGTGCGGATCGCGATGTTGAAGTCGGCGTCGCCCGAAAAGCCGATCCAGCCGATCGAGCCGCAATAGACGCCGCGGGCGTAGCGCTCGAGCTCGGTGATGATCTCCATCGCCCGCAGCTTCGGCGCGCCGGTGATGGAGCCGCCCGGAAAGCTGGCGCGCAGAAGATCCGTGACGCCGAGACCGTGCCTGAGGCGTCCGGTGACGACCGAGACGAGGTGGTGGACCGAGGCGTAGGTCTCCAGCCCGCAGAGTTTCGGGACTTCGACCGAGCCCGGCCGGCAGACCCGCGACAGGTCGTTGCGCAGGAGGTCGACGATCATGACGTTCTCGGCGCGGTCCTTCTCACTGTCGAGCAGAGCGCGGGAGGAGGCGCCGTCGGCGTGCGGGTTGGCCCAGCGCTTGGATGTGCCCTTGATCGGCCGCGCCTCGACATGGCCGGCGTCGACGCACACGAACCGCTCGGGCGAGGACGAGCACACGGTGACGTCGCCGAAGGCGAGATAGGCCGCGAAGGGCGCGGCGTTGCGCGACCTGAGGCGCCGGTAGAAGGTCCAGGCGTCGAATCCGGCCGGCAGGTCCGCGAGAAAGCGCTGGGCGATGTTGGCCTGAAAGATGTCGCCGGCGAGCACGTATTCGACGGTCCGCGCGATCGCCTCGATGTAGTCGCCGCGCGAGAAATTCGAGCGGAAGCTGAGCGCCGGCTGGACGGGCGAGGCCTGCCTCGGGGCCGGCCGCTCCAGCGCCTCCAGCACGGCGGCGGCGCGCGCCTTCGACCGCGCCTCGCGGGCGTCAGCGTCGGCCTCGGGAGCGCCGGTTGAGATCAGCCAAGCCCGGCCCTCGACATGGTCGCAGGCGATCACCCAGTCATAGAGCGGCAGGATCGCGTCCGGAACGCCGAGGTCGTCGACCTCGGCTTGCGGCAACGTCTCCAACCGCCGGCCGAACTCGTAGGAGATGAAGCCGATCGCGCCGCCCTGGAACGGCGGCAGGTCGGGGCGGCGTTCGGCGCCGGGGACGGCGAGCGCGTCCTTCAGCTCTGCGAGAAGATCGCCCCCGCCGCTCGCCTCCAGCACCGCGTAAGGGTCGGCGGCGACGTAGGAGTAGCGGCCGAGCGCCGAATGCGGCATCGCGCTGTCGAGAAAGGCGAGATGCGGCAGCCCTGCGAGCCTCTCGGCGATCGCGGGCATGTCGGTCGTGGAAAGCTCGTGAACCTGCATTGCGCCGCTCGCGGTCGGCCGCGCGCGTGACGGCCGGATGACCGCTACATAATCGCGGACGACGCATCCGTCATGAGCGCCTTAAGACGCGGGCGCCCGCGCAAGCCCATGACGACGCTGAGCACTTGCTCCGGCTCACCCGGAGCGGCCAAAGTGCGGACTGCTTCCCGCGAAGGCTTTTTCCCGAATGGACCACGGCTCCTCCTCCGGCATGCTGCTCGGCGCGCTGATCTTCCTGATCGCGGCGGTGATCGCGGGCCCGCTCGCACGCCGCTTCGGCCTCGGCGTCGCGGTCGGCTATCTCGCGGCGGGCGTGGTGATCGGGCCGAAGGTCGCCGGCTTCTTCCAGGACACGACCTCGATCCTGCATGTCGCCGAGATCGGCGTCGTCATGCTGCTGTTCCTGATCGGTCTGGAGCTGAGGCTCGAACGCCTGATCGCGCTGCGTCGGCTGGTGATCGGGCTCGGCGGGCTGCAGATCGCCGTGACGGCGGTCACGCTGACCGGCGCGCTCTGGGCCTTCGGCTACGCCCCGCGCGCGGCTCTCGCCGTCGGCCTCGCCCTCGCCTTCTCCGGCACCGCGCTCGCGCTTCAGATTCTGGAGGAGCGCGGCCACCTCAATCGCAGCTACGGCGAGAAGACGTTCTCGACCCTGCTCGCGCAGGACATCGCCGTGGTGCCCGCGCTCGCGCTCGTGCCGATCCTCGGCGGCGGAAGCGGACATGAAGGCGGCTGGACCGAGGCGCTGGCCTCGGCTGCGATCGGCGCGGGCGCGCTCGCCGGAATAGTGGTCGCGGGCCGCTACCTGCTCGACCCGATGTTCAAGCTGCTCGCCGGCGTCGGCGCGCGCGAGGTGATGACGGCGGCGGCTCTGCTCGTCGTGCTCGGCGCGGCCGAGGTCGCGAGCCTTGCGGGGCTGTCCATGGCGATGGGCGCGTTCCTCGCCGGCGTGCTGCTCGCCGGCTCGTCCTACCGCCACGAGCTCGAGGCCGACGTCGAGCCGTTCCGCGGCCTGCTGATCGCGCTGTTCTTCATGGGCATCGGCATGACCATCGACCTTGCGGTCGTGGCGGCGAACTGGGCGGTGCTGGCCGCCGGCGTCGTCGTCTATCTGGCGCTCAAAGTGGCGGTCGCCGCCGCGCTCGCCCGCGTCTTCGGCGCGACCTTCGGCGACGCGCTGCGGGTCGGCGCGCTGCTCGCGGCGGCCGGCGAGTTCGCCTTCGTGCTGATCCCGCTCGCCCAGACCCACGGGCTGATCGAGCCGGGCTCCGCCAGCATGCTGTCGGCGCTCGCCGCGCTCAGCCTCGTGCTCGCCCCGGCGGTCGTGCGTCTCGCCGAGTGGGCCGCCGACCGCTCCGAGCCGAAGAAGGCCGTCCCGGAGGAGGACTTCTCCGACGCCAAGGGCCAGGTCCTCGTCGTCGGCTTCGGCCGCGTCGGCCAGATCGCCGCCCAGCTGCTGCTGGCCGAAGGCGTCGAGACCACCCTGATCGACGCCAACCCGCAGCGCGTCGAGCAGGCCTCGCGCTTCGGCTTCAAGGTCTATTACGGCGACGGCTCGCGGCTCGACGTGCTGCGCGCCGCCGGCGCCGGCGACGCGCGCGCGGTGCTGGTCTGCGTCGACGACCAGGAGGCGACCAAGCGGATCGTCGAGATGATGCGGCAGAGTTTTCCTCTGACCGAACTGGTCGTGAAGGCCTACGACCGCGGCCACGCGCTCGACCTCTACGGCCTCGGCGTCGAGAACGTCGTCCGCGAGACCTTCGAGAGCGCGCTGGTGCTCGGCCGGCAGGCGCTGGAGGCGGTCGGCGTCGACCCTGAGCGCGCCGCCGAGATCGAGGCGGACGTGCGGCGACGCGACGCGCAGCGGCTCGAGATCCAGCGGGTCGACGGCATCACCGCCGGGCGGCACCTGTCCTACACCAACAAGCCGACGCCCGAGCCGCTCTCGATGCCGAAGCGCAAGGGCGGCAAGATCGACGAGGACGTCATGGCCCCGCAGGCGGCGGAGGCCTCGGCGTGAGGCGCGGACTTTCGATAGCCATGCGTCGGGTGGCGACGAAAGCCATGAAGCTCTAAGATCGAAGACGACGAACGCGTCCGCCGGGCAGGAGTTCTGTGATGTACACGATGTTCGATCTGTTCCGGCAAGCGCAGGGCGGCGCGGCGTTCGACAACCTCGCCCGCGCCTACGGCATGTCGCCGGAGCAGATGCGGGCCGCCACGGCGGCCCTCACGCCGGCCTTCATGCAAGGGTTCCAGCGGCACGCCGCGAGCGACGCCGGGGCCCAGCGCTTCGCCGAGCTGTTCCAGACCGAGACCTACGCCCGCGCCTTCGAGGCGCAGGCGGCGGCGCTCGATCCTAGGGCCCGCGGCGCCGGCGAGGACGCGCTCGGCGCGCTGTTCGGCTCCAAGGAGGTTTCGCGCGCGGTGGCGGCGCAGGCGGCGGCGGCTTCGGGCGTGCAGGCGCAGATCATCCGGCAGGTGCTGCCGGTTCTCGCCAGCATCCTTATGGGCGGCTTCATGAAGGCGATGCAGGGCGGCCTCGCCCCGCAGGGCGGCGGGTTCCCGGGGCCGTTCGGCGACGTGTTCGGCCAGATGTTCGGGCAGGGTCAGGCGGATCGCCGCGACGCCGCGCCCGGCAACCCGTTCGAGCAATGGATGGACATGTTCGGGCGCGGGACCAAGGAAGCGCCGCAGCAGCCCTCGAACCCGATGGGCGAGGCGATGGGCGACATCCTGAACTCGATGTTCGGCGGCGCGCCGAAAGCGCCGCAGCAGCCCGAAAGCGATCCGGCGCAGGACAGCGAACGGCCTGCCGGGGCTGGGGACGACGCCCGGCAGGCCGAGCCCGCCGACCCGTTCGACGAGATGTTCAGAACGGGCCGCGAGATCTCCGCCCAGAACGCTGACGCGATGGAGCGGATCTTCGACGTTTTCTTCGGGGGACAGACGCCGAAACGGTAAGGCGCGACCGTCTAAGGCCGCGCGGGCGACACACCACCGTCGTCCCGGACTTGTTCCGGGACCCATTACCGCCGCCGTGCCCAAATACATCGATAGCGCTGCGGCAATGGACCCCGGCGCTTCGGCCGGGGTGACGGCGTCATTGTCGGATCGCGATCCTCAGTCGCGGCGCGGCTTCAGCTCCGCGAGGGCGCGCTCGCGCGCGCTCCGGCGGCCTTCCGCGAGCTCGGCGAGGCGCTCGCCCGGATCGCCCCAGAGCGACCAGCGCGCCGCCTCCTCGAGGTCGGAGCGGGTGACGCCGATGTCCGAGAGCATGCGGTCGTCGAGCTGGCTCAGCGCATGGATCTGCCTGCGGCGGGTGAGCGAAACGGCGAACGCCTTCAGGTGGGCGCCCACGCGGGACCAGCTGACCGGGCGCAAGGCGCGCGGGGCGGAAGAGTTGTGGAACAGGCCTTCGGTAAAGAACGACATTTCGGCTCTCCTTTCTGTCCGGACGACCGGCGCCGGACTTCGCGCGGGCCACCCGGCCCGTCGCTTCGAAGGGAGATATGCCCCCACCGCATTGATCAGAGAAGCGAATGTTTATAATGTACCCCATCACACATGATGATGGCCCAAACGATGGGCGCAATCCGGAGGAGCCGCCATGCCCGCGCTGCTCGACGTCGACCAGCTGAAGACCTTCGTCGCCATCGTCGACACCGGCTCGTTCACCCGCGCCGCCGACGTCGTCTACAAGACCCAGTCCGCCGTCTCGATGCAGATGAAGCGGCTCGAGGAGCGGGTCGGCCGGCCGATCTTCGCGCGCGACGGCCGCGGCGCGCGCCTCACCGAGGACGGCGAGCGGCTGCTCGACTACGCCAGGCGCATCGTCCACATCTCGCGCGAGGCGATCTCGGCCTTCGCCGACGACGCGCTGACCGGCCGGGTGCGCCTCGGCCTGCCCGACGACTACGCCGAGCGCTACCTGCCCGAAATCCTCGCCCGCTTCTCCCGCTCTAACCCGCGCGTCGAGGTGACGGTGCTGTGCGAGCCGAGCGACCAGCTGATCAACCTCGTCTCGCGCGACGAGGTCGACCTCGCCATCATCACCCATGCGACCCGAAAGCCGGTCGGCGAGGTCATCCGGCAGGAGCCGCTGCTGTGGGTCACCTCGCAGCGCTCGCTGGTGCATGAGGAGCAGGTGGTGCCGCTCGCGCTGAGCCATCCGGCGTGCGTGTGGCGCGAGAGCGCGGTGGCCAAGCTCGAGGAGGTCGCGCGACCGCACCGCATCCTCTATTCGAGCCGCAGCTTCGCCGCCGTAGGCGCCGCGGTGCTCGCCGGGCTCGCGGTCTCGGTCGTGCCGGAATCGGCTCTGCGGACCGGCATGCGGGTGCTCGGCTCCGCGGAAGGCTACCCGCCGCTGCCG
This sequence comes from uncultured Methylopila sp., assembly GCA_902168115.1. Taxonomy (GTDB): domain Bacteria; phylum Pseudomonadota; class Alphaproteobacteria; order Rhizobiales; family Methylopilaceae; genus Methylopila. The sequence continues at coordinate 138,818 of CABHPB010000082.1, forward strand.
AGCTGCAAGATCGCCCTGCTGCGCAATCCCGGCGCCGTCGACGAGACGGTGCAGGCGCTCGCCGACCACATTGTCGCGAGCCTCGACAACATGTCGACAGAGTTCGCGGCGGCCGAGGCGGCGGAGTAGCAGCCGCCTGTTTTTTGGGCACGAGACCACGTAGCGGCGAGGTCCCGTGCATCAGAACGGCAGACCGCACAGGGGAACAGCGCGACGGCTCCGCCCCCTCTCCCCTCGCGGGAGAGGGTATGGGTGAGGGGGCGGTTCAGGATGAAGCTCCAAGCAGCCGGCTAGCGGAAAAAGCCCCCTCATCCGACCTCCGCTTCGCTCCAGCCACCTTCTCCCGCGAGGGGAGAAGGGACTGCCCCTTCTGCCCAAAACCGCTGGCATACGGCTTGCGTCCGTAGGGTTCGGCCGTCGCGTTCCGCGGCGGGGTCTCCAGACGCCAGGACGCCGCATCCATGCTCCGCAGATCCTTCCTCATCCTCGCCGCGACCTTCGCGCTCGGCGCGGCTTCCATGCCGGACGCCCGCGCGGAGCTCGCCGACGTCACCTCGCGCGGAACGATCCGGATCGCGGTGCCGCAGGACTTCCCGCCCTTCGGCAGCGTCAGCCTCGACATGGCCCCGCAGGGCTACGACATCGACGTCGCGAAGCTGATCGCCGAAAAGCTCGGCGTGAAGGTCGAGCTCACCCCGGTCACCAGCGCGAACCGCATCCCGTTCCTGCAGACCAATAAGGTCGACCTCGTCATCTCCAGCCTCGGCAAGAACCCGGACCGCGAGAAGGTCATCGACTTCTCGGTCCCCTACGCGCCGTTCTTCAACGGCGTGTTCGCGCCGGACACGGTGGCGGTGTCGAAGGTCGAGGACCTGGCGGGCAAGACCGTCGGCGTGACGCGCGGCTCGGTCGAGGACTTGGAGCTCACCAAGATCATCCCGTCCGACGCGACCGTAAAGCGCTACGACAACAACAACGGCACCATCTCGGCCTTCCTGTCCGGCCAGGTGCAGGTGGTGGCGACCGGCAACGTCGTGGCCGCCGCGATCCTCGAGAAGAACCCGCCGAAGAAGCCGCAGCTGAAGTTCCTCATCAAGAACTCGCCCTGCTATGTCGGCATGAACAAGGAGCAGCCCGCGCTCAAGGCCAGGATCGACGAGATCCTGACCGCCGCCAAATCCGACGGCGCGCTGAACGCCATCGCGCAGAAGTGGCTGAAGACCGACCTTCCGAAGGACCTCTGAGCCTCCAACCAGCGGCCGGGGGGCGCGAATGGGTTACGTCTTCGACTATTCCTGGCTCGGACAGTATTCCGGCGTCCTCATCAAGGGGGTCTGGCTCACCGTCTGGCTGATCCTCGTCGGCGCGACCTTCGGGGTCGCGCTCGGGGTCGCCTGCGCCTGGGCGCGGGCGCTCGGCCCCATGTGGCTGAGGCCGATCGTCGGCGGCTATGTCGAGGTGATCCGGAACACGCCGTTCCTGATCCAGCTGTTCTTCATCTTCTTCGGCCTCGCCTCGATCGGCTTCCAGTTCAGCGAGACCACGGCGGCGCTCACCGCCATGATCATCAATCTCGGAGCCTATGGCTGCGAGATCATCCGCGCCGGCATCCAGGCGACGGCGAAGGGCCAGTTCGAGGCCGGCTGGAGCCTCGGCATGAGCCGGCTGCAGACCTTCTGGCACGTCGTGCTGATCCCCTCGCTGCAGCGGATCTGGCCGGCGCTCTCCTCGCAGATCGTCATCCTCATGCTGGGCTCGGCGGTCGTCAGCCAAATCGCGGCCGAGGACCTCTCCTACGCCGCCGACTTCATCCAGTCGCGCAACTTTCGCGCCTTCGAGACCTACATCGTCGCGACGCTGATCTACCTCGCGCTGGCGATCCTGCTGCGGCAGCTGCTGAAGGGCGTCGGCTGGCTGCTGTTCCCGAAGAGGAGCGCGGCCCGATGATCGAGTTCACCGCATGATCGAATTCACGACCTGGGACATCCTGCGCAACCTGCTGCTGGCGGCGCGCTGGACCGTCGTCCTCTCGCTGGTCGCCTTCACCGGCGGCGCGATCGTCGGGCTTGCGATCCTGTTCCTGCGGATCTCGAAGGGAAAGGCCGCGCGCGTCTTCGCCTCCGGCTACATCGAGCTGTTCCAGGGCACCCCGCTGCTGATGCAGCTGTTCCTGTCCTTCTTCGGCCTGTCGCTGCTCGGCATCGAGGTGCCGGCCTGGCTTGCGGCCGGCATCGCGCTGATCCTCTGGACCGCCTCGTTCCTCGCCGAGATCTGGCGCGGCTGCGTGGAGGCGATCCCGAAAGGCCAGTGGGAGGCCTCGGCGAGCCTCGGCATGGGCCGCCTCCAGCAGATGCGCCACGTGATCCTTCCGCAGGCGCTCAAGATCGCGGTGCCGCCGACCGTCGGCTTCTCGGTGCAGGTGGTGAAGGGCACCTCGCTGACCTCGATCATCGGCTTCACCGAGCTCGCCAAGGCCGGTCAGGTCATCGCCAACGCGACCTTCGCGCCCTTCACCGTCTACGGCTTCGTCGCCCTGATCTACTTCGTCCTGTGCTTCCCGCTCTCGAAATCCAGCCAGTTCCTCGAAAGGAAGCTCAATGTCGCTCATCGAAATCACTGAGGTGAGGAAGAGCTTCGGCGACAACGAGGTGCTGAAGGGCATCGACCTCAACGTCGAGCCGGGCGAGGTCATCGCCATCATCGGCAAGTCCGGCTCGGGCAAGTCCACCCTGCTCCGCTGCATCAACGGGCTCGAGACCATCAACGCCGGCTCGATCCAGGTCGCCGGCGCGCAGCTCGCGACCGACGAGCTCCACCTCAAGGCGCTGCGCCTCAAGGTCGGCATGATCTTCCAGGGTTTTAACCTGTTCCCGCACAAGACCGCGGGGCAGAACGTCATGCTCTCCCAGATGGTGGTGAAGAAGACGCCCAAGCCCGAAGCCGAGGCGATGGCGAAGAAGATGCTCGACCGCGTCGGGCTCGGCCACAAGTTCGACGCCTATCCAGACGAGCTCTCCGGCGGCCAGCAGCAGCGCGTCGCGATCGCCCGCGCGCTCGCGATGCAGCCGGTCGCGCTGCTCTGCGACGAGGTCACCTCCGCGCTCGATCCCGAACTCGTGCAGGAGGTGCTGGCCGTGGTGAAGGAGCTCGCAGCGGAGGGCATGACGCTGCTGATGGTGACCCACGAGATGCGCTTCGCCCGCGACGTCTGCTCCCGCGTCGTCTTCATGCATATGGGCCGCGTCCACGAGATCGGCCCGCCCGACGAGGTGTTCGGCGACCCGAAGACCCCCGAGCTCCGGCAGTTCCTCGGCGCGCAGCACTGAAGCGGGCGCCGCGGTTCAGCGCACGCGCCGGCGCGATACGGTGCATCTCCGGAATGATCGGGCGGACGCCCGGTCAGGGTCCTGCGCGATTCCTTTGACGCTTGCCTAAGCCTCGCCGCGGGAGAACAATCGACGGTGGAGCTTCCTGCCGGGCCGCGGCCCGCGGGGAGCGGAAGGCGTGTTGTTGCTTAAGCGGAGTTGATCGCCGGCAGACTGGTTTCGGGGGAGATCAGCATGAAGCGCTGGGTGATAGCGGCCCTGTTCCTTCAGGCGCTGGCGGCGACGTCGTTCGCGGCTGAAGGCGCGCCCGACATCTTTGACCCGCCAATGGCGACGCCACCCGATATCGTCGGGGATGTGAGCGATCCCGAGGCGATCGACGACCTTCCGAACCCGCCGGAACTTCGCAGCCGGGACGGCGTCCTCGAGGCGACGCTGACGGCGCGGCCGGCCTGGGTGCGCGTCGCCGGCAAACGGTTCCGCAGCAACGTCTACAACGGCAGGTACATCCCGCAGACGCTTGTGCTGGAGCGCGGCGATACGCTGAGGCTGACGATCCACAACGAGATCGGCCGCGCCGACGTCGCCATCAAGAAGCCGCTGCGCACCAACGTGCATTATCACGGGACGGACGTCAGCCCGAAGTCGCCGGGCGACGACGTTCTACTCGACGTCAAGGCGGGCAAGACATTCGACTACGTGGTGCCGTTCCCGAAGGACCATCCGCAGGGGCTGCACTGGTACCACCCGCACTCGCACGGCTTCGTCGAACCGCAGATCCTGTCCGGCATGTCGGGCATGCTGATCGTCGACGGCTATATCGAGGAGCACTACCCGGAGCTCGCCAAGCTCAGGCGCCGGGTGATGGTGCTGAAGGACATCTACCTGCCGGGCCAAGACCCGAGCACGGCGATCACCAAGACGCTGAACAGCTACAGCGATCCGCCGATCAAGGCGCGGCCGGAGGAGTGGCAGGTCTGGCAGATCGGCAATCTCGGCGCCGACGGCTACTTCAAGCTGGCGCTCGAGGGCCACGAGTTCTGGACGCTGGAGCGCGACGGCAACGTGCTGCCGCTGCCCGAACGGCAAGAGGTGTTGTTCCTCTCCCCCGGCGCCCGCACGACCGTCGCCGTGAAGGCAGGGGCCGCGGGCCGCTACGCGCTCCGGTCGCTGGAGGTGGACACCGGCCCGCAGGGCGATCCGAACCCGCAGGTCCGGATCGGGACGCTGGTCGTCGCGGGCGATCCCAAACCGGCGAAGGGGATCGGCGCGCGCCTGCGCGAGCCCGCCGCCGACCGGGGCGACATCTATCCGCGGCCCCGCGACATCAAGGCGATGGAGATCACCCGGGAGCGGACCATGACGTTCTCGGAGAGCGCGGACGGGAACACGTTCTACATCAACAAGCGGCAGTTCGATCCAAACGTGGTCGACACCACCGCCCGCGTCGGCGACGTCGAGCGCTGGACGTTGCGGAACACGTCCGGCGAGCTCCACGTCTTCCACCTGCACCAGACCGCCTTCCTCGTGCAAAAGGCGGGCGTCGGCGAGCAGGAGGACGCGACCGGCATGCGGGATGTCATCAACCTGCCCTACGCCAAGGACGGCAAGGCGGGGGAGGTATCCATCATCATCCCCTTCACCAACCCGGTGATGGTCGGCCGGTTCGTCTATCACTGCCACATCGTCGGCCATGAGGACGCGGGGATGATGCAGATCATCCGCGTGCTGCCGCGCCGCACCGCGGCGGAGGACGCCTGGTACATGTTCGGCCGGCTGCTGGGGTCCGACGCGCCGCCGCCGTGGTGGCCGGACCGGGCGCGCACGGCGGCCCGGATCCCCGAGGCGGACGAGCTGTCGGCCGCGCTGCGCGGCCAGATCTGCGTCAGCCCCGACGAGGATGAAGAGGAGCGCGAGGCCGGCCTGTGGGTCTCCGGAAAGGGCCCTGTCTCGCCCGTCAGGAGCGATTGACGGCGCCGTATCGACCCGTTCCGGCGCGCTCAGGCTCGACGATGCGCCGGGCCCCCGCCGATCCGACACGCGACCGCCGCGAGATCCTAACGCAGCCGCGGCGTCGCGTGGTCGACATGCACTTCATGCTCCGCTCGGAGGCGCAGGAGATCCAACTCGACCTAAGCCTGAGCTATCGCACCAATGTCGAGCGCTATCCGGAGTTCCAGGCCAATTTCCGCAAAGCTCAGCCGCCGCTGCCCGCGGTCTGGGGCAAGAACGACGTCTTCTTCATCCCGCCGGGGGCCGAGGCCTACAAGCGCGACCTGCCGAAGGCCGAGGTCCACCTGCTCGACGCCGGCCATTTCGCGCTGGAGACCCACGCGGGCGAGATCGCGGACCGGATCCGCGATTTCCTGAAGCGCAACGGCGTGTGAGCCGAAGACGCTCCGGGCGTGGGTTCTACCGAGAAATCGAGGATCGCGCTGAAAAGGGCGAGAGGGGCTGAGCGCCCCTCTCGCGTCTGGTCGTGACCGACCAAGCGCGCGGGATGTTCCCCGCCCGAGGCATCGCCGGACGTTACGTCGCCGCCGCCGGCGTCGGGCGTGCGGACCGCAGGATGCTGATGACGGAACGGATCGCCACGTAGCCGACCGCGAGGTTCGCGGCCACGAACAGCGCGGGGGCGATCAGCGCGGCCGGCCCCAGGTCACCACGCGCGACGAGCTTCAGGGCCGTGGACGCCAGCGCCGTCGCGCCGAAGGTGAAGGCCCAGTAGGACGGCGCGAAAGGCTGCTTCGTGATCCAGGGCAGGAGCCGGACGATCACAAGCGCTTGCAGGACGCCATAGCCGAGAAGCGCATGAGCCAGGACGTCGGGCGGGCCTTGCGTCACCGAAAGGTAGGCGAGCGCGCCGACGGGCGCCGGCGCGAGCTGGATGCCCAGCGTCGGCCTCAGAGGCGGCGGCAAAGGCTCGCCTGTCAGGAGGCGATGGACGAGCACGGACTCGATCGCAAGCCATGAAAACAGTCCGGCGCCGAAGAAGGCCTGTCCCCAATCGGGATGACCCAGAGCGCCGAGCGAAGCCGCGGTCACGAAGCTGCCTGCGACCGTAGGCAGGTAGAGCACAGGGGTGGTCGTGCCCGGATCCCGTCCTCCCTTCCAGAGTTCGCCGGTCCGCCAGATCGCGAAGCCGAGCGTGAACAGCGCGCCGGCTGCGATCAGCGCGACCGCGAGCGGACGCGCATGCGGCAGCGCGCCCGCGCCGACCAGCATGGTAGCGACGCCGACGAGCCCGATGAAGCAGCACTGGATCGGATGGAGCGCCTCAGCGATCGAGTCGGCCCGGGCGACCAGCCATTTGGCGACGTAGAGCGCGAGCAGGACGAGCCAGACGATCCCGGCGACGGCGTAGAGCGCCTCGCCGGGCCAGACCGGCAGTCCCCAGACGTCATGCGCTGCGCGCCAGCTTCCGCCGAGCCCGGCGAGGCCGAGCACCGAGCCGAAGAAGGAAGCGGGTATCGGCGGGACCTTCATGGCGGCCTTCTTTGTCGTCGCGTGGGAAGCCGGGGAGCACTGCCTCGCCGATCGGCCGGGTCACCTTGAGCCCTACCCGCCAGTCTTCCGCTTCGCCAGCCCCAGCACCACCACGTTCCCCACCGCGACCAGCGCGACGCCGAGCAGGGCGAGCGGGCCCCAGTGATAGTCCTCGAAGACGCTCGAGATCGCCAGCGCCACCACCGGGAACAGCACGGTCGCGAAACCCGCCCGCGCCGGGCCGATGCGCTTGATGAGCGCGAGATAGGCGATGAAGGCGGTGACCGACGAGCCGATCGCGAGCCAGCCGAGCGAGACGATGTAAGGCGCGCGCCAGTCGAACGCGAATTCGGCGCCGCTGGCGAGGCTCAGGGCCAGCAGCCAGAGCGCGCCGTAGCCCATGCCCCAGGCGGTCGCTGCGGTGTCGCTGACGCCTTCGCGCTGGATGACGCTGGAGGCCATGTTGCCGAGGCAAAAGCACAGGGTTCCGGCGACTGCGAGCGCGAGCCCCCCGAGGGCGGCGAGGTCAAAGCCCGTCCCCATGATCTCCGGCGCGTAGAGCAGCGCGACCCCCAGAACGCCGATCGCGGCGCCGACCAGCACGCGCATCTCCGCCGGCCGTCCGAAGAACAGCGCGGACAGGCCGAGATTGATGGGCGAGGCCAGCGCGAACACGACCGCGAGCAGGCCGGTCGGGACGTGCCGGCCGGCGAGGTAGAACAGCAGGAAGTTGGTCGAGAACATCAGCACGCCCGCGGCCATGAACCAGAGGTGCCGGCGCACGGGGAAGCCGAGGCGCTCGCCGCGCCAGAGCGCGATCGCGAAGCAGATCGCGGCCGAGAGGATGAAGCGCCACAGCAGCGAGACGACCGGCGCGACCTCGCCGAGCTGGTGGCGGATCGCGATCCAGCTCGTGCCCCAGACGAGGATGAGCGTGGCGTAGAGCGCGGCGTCGGCGCGGTCGAAGGCGGGGGTCGCGCGGGACATGGGGGACGCCGGCTGCGCGATGCTGCGGGACATGGGATCAGGACCTCGAGACGGTTCCGAGGCTTGGCCCTTCTCGCGCGGCGCCGGCCAGGAGGCAAACCACGATCGGTGATGGCGGCTATGTCCGGCGCTGATGGCTTGATCGGGCCGGGCGCACGCCTCACTTTCTCCCGTCAGGGAGTTTTGGGATGCACCAGTCCAGCCACGCCGCCATGTTCCGCCACGAGCACCGCTTCCTCGGCGAGGGCCACGCCGAGAACGCGCGGCGAACCGGCTGGGTCGTCGTCATCACCGCGGTCACGATGGTCGCCGAGATCGCGGCCGGCTGGGCGTTCGGCTCGATGGCGCTGCTCGCCGACGGGTTCCACATGGCGACCCACGCCGGCGCGATCGGCGTCGCGGCGCTCGCCTACAGGATCGCGGCGCGGCGGGCGGCCGATCCGCGGCTCGCCATGGGCGCCGGCAAGGTCGGCGACCTCGCCGGCTTCGCCAACGCGATCGTGCTCGGGATGGTGTCGCTCGCCATCGCCTGGGAGTCGCTGTCGCGGCTCGCGAACCCGCAGCCCGTCGCCTACGCCGAGGCGACCGTCGTCGCCGCGCTCGGCCTCGCCGTGAACATCCTTTCGGCGGCCCTGCTCGGTCACGGCCACGGCGATGGTCATGGACAGGTTGACCACCATGGCCACCATCATGACCACTCCCATGGCCATGACGACCGCAACCTGCGCGGAGCCTATCTGCACGTGCTGGCCGACGCCCTGACGTCGGTCGTCGCGATCGCCGGCCTCGCCGCCGGCTGGGCGTTCGGCTGGACCTGGATGGACCCGGCCGTCGGCGTGCTGGGCGCGCTAATGATCGCGTCCTGGGCGTTCTCGCTCGCCGGAGACGCCGCGCGCACCCTCGTCGACGCCCCGCCGGACGCCGGACTGGAGACGGCGATCCGCGAAAAGCTCGAGACCGGCGACGTCACGGTCAGCGACCTTCACCTGTGGCGGGTCGGGCCGGGCCACGTGGCGGCGATCGTCTCGCTCGTCACCCACGACCCCAAGGAGCCGGCGGCCTACAAGGCGAAGCTCGCGGGGCTCGCGCCGCTCGCGCATGTCACCGTCGAGGTCAACCGCTGCCCCGGCGAGCGCTGCGCCGCCGCCTGAATTCTCAGGGGCTCGCACGGCCCCCGCGAAAAATCCCGCCGTCGCGATGAACCTTGCTGCGGCCCGGCGCCACCAATGTGCGGACGTCCGGGGGCGTCGCTCCCTCTGCGCCCTCGGGAGCGTCCGGCAAAAGGAGCAAACACGATGATCCATACCTATGCGCTTTCCGCCGCGGTTCTCGCCGGCGGCCTCATGGTCGCCGCCTCGGCGCCCGCGTCCGCCGCGCCGGCCTCCGCGGCCGGCCTCGCCAAAGCCAAGCTCGACGCGGCGCAGGGCGAACTCATGAACGTCGGCTGGCGTCACGGCGGCTGGGGCGGCGGTCGCCGCTGGCGCGGCGGCTACGGCTACTACTGGGCGCCGCGCGTATACGTCCGCCCGCGCGCCTACTACTACGCGCCGCGTTATCGCCGCTGCTGGATCGACAGCTGGGGCTACCGCGTCTGCGGCTGATCCTCATGAGGATCTCTCGGGTCCGCGCGGGATGCGTCCGCGCGGGCCCGTAGCGGCTCAGTACGCCATCTCGGCGAAGACCGGGTCGATCTCGCCGCCCCAGGCGCCGGCGAATTTCTCCAGCAGGCCTTCGGCGAGCGTGCGCTCATCCTCGACGACCTGCATCAGCGGGCGCAGGTGAATGCTCTCGTCCTCGCCGATCCAGTTGAGACGCTTGCGCCGCTTCAGCCCGTCCTCGGCGAGCTGCAGCGCGTCCTTCGCGACGTCCAGCACGGAGCGTCCGGCGATCGTCGCCCTGAGGCCCTCGCGTGGAACCGCGTCGCGTAAGGCTTGCCGCTCCTGCGCGGTCCAGCCCTTCACGAGCTGCCAGGCGCCGTCGAGGCTCGCTGCGTCGTAGTAGATCCCGACCCAGAAGGCCGGCAGCGCGCAGATGCGGCTGGTCGGGCCGCCGTCCGCGCCGCGCATCTCGAGGAAGCGCTTGAGGCGCACCTCGGGGAAGATCGTCGACAGGTGGTTGGTCCAGTCCGAGACCGACGGCAGTTCGTCCGGCAATTGGGCCAGCTCGCCCTGCATGAGGTCGCGGAACGAGGCGCCGGCGACGTCGTGATAGACGTCGCCGCGCTTGACGAAATACATCGGCACGTCGAGCGCATAGTCGACGTAACGCTCGAATCCGAAGCCGTCCTCGAAGGCGAAGGGCAGCATGCCGGCGCGGTCGTTGTCGGTGTCGCGCCAGATCTCCGAACGAGCCGAGAGCAGGCCGTTCGCCTTGCCTTCCGTGAACGGCGAATTGGCGAACAGCGCGGTCGCGATCGGCTGCAGCGCGAGGCCGACGCGCATCTTCTTGACCATGTCGGCTTCGGAGGAGAAGTCGAGATTCGCCTGCACCGTGCAGGTCCGGTACATCATGTCGAGGCCGCGCGAGCCGACCTTCGGCATGTAGCGCGTCATGATCTCGTAGCGGCGCTTGGGCATCACCGGCGTCTCCGCCAGCGTCCATTTCGGGCTCATGCCGAGGCCGAGGAAGCCGAGGCCAAGCGGTTCGGCGACTTCCTTGACCTGCGCCAGATGCGCGTAGAGCTCGGAGCAGGTCTGGTGGATCGTCTCGAGCGGCGCGCCCGACAGCTCGAACTGGCCGCCCGGCTCGAGGCTGATCGCGCCGCCGCCGGTGACGTCGTAGAGCCCGATGATCTTGCCGGCGTCGGTGATCGGCTCCCAGCCGAGCAGCCCCTGCATGCCCTCGAGCATCGCCCGGATGCCCGCCGGCCCTTCATATGGGACAGGCGACAGGTCGGCGACGTGGAACGGGAACTTCTCGTGCTCGGTGCCGACCCGGAACTCGGACTCCGGCCTGCAGCCCGCCTCCATCCAAGCGACGAGTTCGTCCCGCGAGGTAAGCGCGGTCGGGTCGATCTGGTCGCGGGCCATGGGGTCTCGGCGGCAGGGGGAACGCCGCGGTCAGTTAGTCGGTCGCAGGCGGGGCGTCTAGGGGGACCGGCTGTCCGCCTTACGCGTCGATGATGACGGTCGCTCCAACGTCGGCGCGGTCGTAGAGGTCGATGACGTCGTGGTTGAACATCCGCACGCAGCCCGACGACATCGCGAGGCCGATCGACTTCGGATAATTCGTGCCGTGGATGCGGTAGGACGAATCCCGGCCGTTCTGAAACAGGTACATCGCGCGCGCGCCGAGCGGATTCTGCAGGCCGCCGGGCATGCCGCCGGCCCAGGGGCCGTTGGTCTTCTTGTCGCGCTTGATCATCTCGGGGGTCGGCGTCCAGCGCGGCCAGGCCGCCTTGTGCGCGATCTTGGCGCGGCCGCTCCACTCCATGCCCTCGCGGCCGACGCCGATGCCGTAGCGGATCGCGGAGCCGTTCTTCTCCACGAAGTAGAGCCGGCGGGCGGAGGTCTTCACCACGATCGTGCCGGGCTTTTCGCCGGTCGGGTCGGCGACGCGGCGACGGAGCACCGTCGGTTCGACATTGGCGTAGTTCATGGCCGGCAGGTCCCGGCCGTTGTCGGACCGCGCGCCGTAGATCTTGTTGTAGCTGAAGCCGGAGTCGCCGAACTCGTCGAACAGCGAGGCCATGTTGGGGCCCGAAGCGCAGGCGCCGAGCGCGAGCGGCAGGCCGGCGACCAGCGCGCGGCGCGACAGCCGCACGACCGCGGGGGCCGCGAGCGGCGCATCCTCTTCGGAAGCAGAACCGAGGGGGGCGGCGGAGGCGTCGGTCGTCATTCGCTCAGGTTCCGTCAGGCTCTGGAAACGCGAAGGCCGGGCCGCCCGAAGACGACCCGGCCATGGCGCGCCGGGCTGTGCGCCCGGCGATGGACCCGCTCTCCCCCGAGGCGGGTCCGGGACTTATCGGTCACGAACGGACCACGACCTTGGTGCCGAGCGGCACCCGGTCGTACAGATCGATGACGTCCTGGTTCATCATGCGGATGCAGCCGGACGAGACGGCCTTGCCGATCGAGTAGGGCTCGATGGTGCCGTGGATGCGGAACAGCGTGTCCTTGTCGCCCTGCCAGAGCGTCATGGAGCGCGCGCCGAGCGGGTTGCCGGGGCCGCCGGGCATGCCGTTGGCGTAGGGGCGCGCATGCGGATCGCGCGCGACCATCTCCGCCGGCGGATGCCAGTCCGGCCATTCCAGCTTGCGGCGGATATAGGCCTCGCCGGACCATCCGAATCCCTCGCGGCCGACGCCGACGCCGTAGCGCAGCGCGGTGCCGTCGTCCTGCACCAGATACAGGTGACGCTCGCTCGGGATGATGACGATGGTGCCGGCGGGCTCGCCGGTGGTGTTCGGGACGGTCTGCCGGAGGAACTCCGGCTTCACCTTCTCGACGTTGATCGACTTGACCGGATAGGGCTCGCTCGCCGTCAGGCTGTCGCCGTATCGCTCGGAGGCGGCCGGCTCGCCGAAGGAGGGCCCGATCGAGGCGATCGGCGCCGGGGCGGGCGCGAAGGCCGGCGCGGGCTGGGCCTTGGGCGGCTCGGCGGTCGCGAGCGGCTTGGACGTCACGCAGCCCGCGAGAAGAAGGGGGAGCGCCGCAAGCGCCGCGCGGCGCGCCCAAAGGACGAAGGGAGATGCGCACTCACGGGATGACGCTGTGGACATGGGCGTGTTCGCGGTGACTCGTTACTCAAGCGCCGTCCGACAGCGCCGACTTAAGGCTATACGCCCCTTTGTCGTGGCGTCGGCATGGCAAGTTGAGGCTTGCGTGGCGATCCCGTGATGGTGCGGCTTTTCGGCAACGGCCATCGAGACCGGGCGCTCCATCCGAAACCGTTGAAGAGCTTGATCGGATTTGGTTAATCGATCCTAAATCCGCTCAGGATCGATTTAACGCCAGTCGCCGGCCGCAACCTGGACGAGAGCGAGCGCCGCGACCGCAGCCGTATCGGCCCGGAGGATGCGCGGGCCGAGCCCCAGCCGGACGATTCCCGGCCGCCGCAGCAGCGCCGCGCGCTCCAGCGGATCGAAGCCGCCTTCCGGGCCGATGAGGAGGCTGAGCGAGCGGCCCTTCAACGGGGCGAGCGCCGCCGCGCCCTCGGCCGGATCCGCCGCCTCGTCGCAGAAGACGAGCGCCGCATCCTCGTGCAGTCCGTCGAGTCCCTGATCCAGCGAGGCCGGCTCGTCGATCTCCGGGATCGTCAGCACGCCGCATTGCTCGGCGGCCTCGACGGCGTTGGCGCGCATGCGCTCGAGGTTGACGCGCGCGACCTGCGTGCGGCGGGTGATCGTCGGCGAGAGCCGCGAGACGCCCATCTCGACGGCCTTCTGCACCATGTAGTCGAGCCGGGCGTGCTTGAGCGGCGCGAACATCAGGCGGAGCGAGGGCGCGGGCGTCTGCTCCCGCAGGCGCGATTCGCAGGCGAGCAGGACGCGCTTCTTGGCGACCTCCGCGACCCGGGCGCCCCACTCGCCGTCGCGTCCGTTGAACAGCAGGAGCCCGTCGCCCGCCGACATCCGGAGGACGTTGCGGACATAGTTCGCGGCGTTGTCCTCGAGCGTGACCTCGGCGCCCTCGCTTAGGGAGGCGTCCACGAACAGCCGGGTGGAGGAGAAGTCGTAATCGGGCATCGGCTAGCCGGATCATGCCGCCGCGGCTTCCGTCAACCCGCTTGACCGGCCGCCCCGCCGCGTCGCTTGATCGCCGCGTGATGACCACGCCCCCCGCCTCCGGCTCCGTCGCGGACGCCCTGCCCTCGAACTGGGTCGACCGCCGCGCGCCGGCGGCCTGGCGGCCCTATCTCAGGCTCGCGCGAGCGGACCGGCCGATCGGGGCGTGGCTGCTGTTCTGGCCCTGCGCATGGTCGAGCGCGCTCGCGGCCGTCGCCTCCGGCGCGGGCTGGCCGAACCCGTGGCATCTCGCGCTGTTCGCGATCGGCTCGATCGCGATGCGGGGCGCGGGGTGCGCCTACAACGACCTCGTCGACCGCGACATCGACGCCAAGGTGGCGCGCACCCGCTCGCGGCCCCTGCCCTCCGGCCAGATCACGCCGAAGCAGGCCGCGGCCTTCCTCGCCGCGCTGCTGCTGGTCGGGCTCGCCGTGCTGCTGTCGCTGCCGCCGTTCGCGATCCTGGTCGGCCTCGGCTCCATCGTCCCGGTCGCGCTCTACCCCTTCATGAAGCGGATCACCTGGTGGCCGCAGGCGATGCTGGGCGTGTGCTTCGGCTGGGGCGCGCTGATGGGCTGGGCGGCCGCCTTCGAGCGGCTCGACTGGGCCCCCGTCGCGCTGCACGGCGCGGCCTTCCTCTGGATCATCGGCTACGACACGATCTACGCGCACCAGGACAAGGAGGACGACCTCGCCATCGGCGTCGGCTCCACCGCCCTGCTGTTCGGCGCGCGGACGCAGCCGATCCTGTTCGCCTTTTACGCCGGCGCCGCGGCGCTGCTTTTCGTCGCCGTGCTGCTCGCCGGCGGCGGGCTGATGTCCTACGCCGGCGTCATCGCTTTCGCGCTGCATTGCCTGAAGCAGACGCGCCGGCTCGACGTCGACGATCCCGCCCTGTGCCTGAGGCTGTTCAAGTCCAACCGCGACGCGGGCGCGCTGGTCTTCCTTGGGCTCGTCGCAGACGCCATATTACGGTTGTGAGAAGGCGGGCGAGATGAGCGAAGACGGTCAGGTGGTGAAGGATCCGGTCAGCCCGGAGCATAAGCGCTTCGTGCTGGCGCAGGCGAGCTTGAGGTTGTGGCTGATGGCGGCCGTGGTCGTCGCGCTGCTGGCCTGGCTGTTCGTGGAGCTCTGAGGCGCCACGCCAGATCCGGGGCAATCCGTTTACGCCTGCACGGCATCATCGCCGTCCGAACCGGACGATCGCCATGCCGACGAACAGTCGCCCGAGCCAGCGCCGCATGCCCCCCGGCAAGACGTTTTGCGTTGTTGGGCTGCTCGGCCTGTGGACGTTCTGCGCTTACAAGATCTATTGCGCGGCGAGCTACGGACTGATCTGGCCACGAATGCGCTTCGGCGGCGGGTGGTTCTCCTATGCCGATGATCCCGGACTCTATGTGTCCCTGGTCGCCATAAACGGTTTTGTGGTCGCGGCTCCCGTCCTGCTGTTTCTGGTCTGGACCTGGATTCGCAAGGTCGAGGAGCGTCGTCGACGCGACGACGCCTCCAAGCCGGTCGTCGACGTCAGGCCGCAGCCGATCGTGCTTCACGAGACCAAGCGCTGACAGGCGTCATTGGCGTCTTCGCGCGGCGCTCCTAAGTCTAGAGCGTGCAAGAGATCCGCCACGCCATCAGATCGCAGATCCTGGAAATGGTCGGCGCCTCCGAGGGCCGCCGCGCCGAGCGGACCGACGACGGCCTGTTCGGGCCGCGCTCCTCGGCATGGCGGGTCCATCGGGACGTGACCTCGATGATGATCGGCGGCGTTGGCGCCTTGCTTCTCCAGATGCTGCATCCGGCCGCGCTCGCCGGGGTCTGGGACCATTCGGACTACCGGAAGGACATGTCCGGACGGCTGCGCCGCACCGCGCGCTTCATTTCCGGCACGACCTACGGGTCGACGGAGCAGGCCGAGGCGCTGATCGCGCGGGTGCGCGCCATTCATGACAGGATCGCGGGGCGTCTGCCGGACGGGACGCCCTATTCGGCGAACGACCCCGACCTTCTGACATGGGTGCATGTCGCGGAGGCGCGGAGTTTTCTCGCCGCGCATCTGCGCTATCGCGAGGCGCTGTTCCCGCCCGCCGACCAGGACCGCTACCTCGCCGAGATGGCGATCGTGGCGAAGAAGCTCGGCGCGGGCGACGTGCCGACGACGCGCCGCGAGGTCGAGGACTATCTCGAGGCGATGCGCCCGCGCCTCGTCGTCGACGAGCGCACCTGCGCGGTCGCAAAGGCGCTGCTCTCGCAGCGGCCTGCAGGTCTCGCGCTCGCGCCGGCCTATCGACTGATGATGCAGGCCGGGATCGACCTGCTGCCCGACTGGGCGGCGCGGATGCACGGATTGCGCAGTCCGCGGATCGGCCGGCCGGCGGTCGCGATCGGCGCGATCGGGATCGGCTCGGTCGTGCGCTGGGCGATGCGAGACCCGGCGCCGGCCTGATCAGTTCCGCGCGATGATCTCGCGCTCGCCGCGATGGACGGGCGTCTCGGGCGTCAGCCGGCCGGTGCGGCGGCGCGCCTGGAAACGGGTGCGGCGGCCCTTCAGCATGCTGTAGCCGCGGCGCGGGCGCGGACGCCCGCTGGACAGTTCGGCGCGCTCGGAAGCCTCCTCGCGATCGACCTCGCAAAGGTCTTCGGCGTCGTTCGCCGGCTGCGGCAAGTCGGAAAACAGCGTCGCGTTGCGCATTTCTCGTCGCTCCTGTCCCAGCCGACGCGACGAGGCGCGCCGGCTGCGGTTTGACGTCTCAGCATCCTGTCGAGAGAAGGCCCGATTGCTTCGAACTCTTCGCTTTATGTGCGTGAGAATGCGCTCCGAAGCGACGCTAACGGCTTAAGAGAGCTGGTGAATCCTTCCTGAACCGGGGCATGTCTTCGCTCATGCTGAAGAGGAGCTTTCGGGACAGGGTAAGAATGTGATGAACGGCCATTCCCGCCTTGCGCCTGAGCCTTCATGCCGACACTTTGGTGATGCGCTGCTTTGCGTGGCCCTCCAGACGCTTGCGAACCGGACACACCGCCGACCCGTGCCTTCCCCCGACGCGACCATCGATCTCGACCGCCTCGCCGTCCGCCTCGACGAAATCGTGCGTGAAGCCGGCGACATCGCGCTGCGTTTCTTCCGGGACGGGGCGGAACGCTGGACCAAGGGCGACGACAGCCCGGTCACCGAGGCCGACATCGCCGTCGACCGTTTCCTCGCGGCCGAGCTGCCCTCACTCGTCGCAGGCTCCGGCTGGCTGTCGGAGGAGACCGCCGACACGCCCGACCGGCTCGCCTGCCGAAGGCTCTGGATCGTCGACCCGATCGACGGCACCCGCGCCTTCGTCGAGAACAAGCCGGAGTGGGTGGTCTCGGTCGCGCTGGTCGAGGATGGCGCGCCGGTGGCCGGCGTCGTGCGCAACCCGTGCGAGAACGCGACCTACGCCGCGGTCCGCGGCGGTGGCGCGACGCTGACGACGGCCGCAGGAACCACCGCGCTCGAGGTCCCCGACGGCGAGGACCTTCGCGGCCTGTCGATCAGCGGTCCGTCCAGCCTGGTCGGCCCGCTCAAGTCCTGCGGCGTCGAGACGGGCAAGTGGCACTACGCCCTCGCCAACCGCCTCGTGCAGGTCGCCGGTGGCACGCTGGACGCCGCGCTTGCGCGGCCGCGCGCCCATGACTGGGACATCGCAGCCGCGCACCTGATCCTCGAGGAGTCGGGCGCGAGGCTGATCGGCTTCGACGGGCAGGTCCCGTCCTACAACAGAGAGACGACGCGCCACGGGGGCCTTATCGCGGCCGCCCCCAGGCGCGCCGCGGCGCTCGCCGCGGCCGTCGAGGAAGCACTGGCCGCAACCGCGGCCGTGGTCACATGAACCCTGCGGAGACCTTCACCCTATGAGCGACGTCGTCCCCAAGCAGCTGCTCCACCTCGTCTTCGGCGGGGAGCTCGAGGATGTTCAGGGCGTCGCCTTCAAGGACGTGCCGAACCTCGACATCGTCGGGATCTTCCCCGACTACGCCAGCGCCCGCGCCGCCTGGAAGGCGAAGGCGCAGGCGACCGTCGACAACGCCCACATGCGCTACTTCGTGGTTCACCTGCACCGGCTGCTGGACCCGGAGACGGCCTGAGCCGACTCAGCCGGCGCGGAGCTCCGTGAGCTTGCGGATCTGCCGCCCCCCGGCGTCGAAGTTCGCCGGATCGAGCCAAGCCTCGAACGCCGCCTTGATCGCCGGCCAGTCGTCCTCGGTCATGGCGAACCAGGCGGTGTCTCGGCTGCGCCCCTTGATCAGCATGTGCCGCTCGAAAATCCCCTCGAATCGGAAGCCGAAGCGCAGGGCCGCGGCGCGCGAGGGCGCGTTCAGCGCGTCGCACTTCCACTCGTAGCGCCGGTAGCCGAGCGCGAAGGCGTGGGCGGCCATCAAGTACATCGCCTCGGTCGCGGCCGGCGTGCGCGACAAAGCGGGCGAGAACAGGATCGAGCCCACCTCAATGCAGCGATGCCCCGGTTCGATCCGCATGAAGCTCGCCCGGCCGAGCGTCCTTTCGCCCGCGGCGTCGCGGATCGCGAGCGTGACGGCGGCGTCCGCCGAGGCGGCGGCCTCGAGCGCCGCGCGCAGCGCCGCCTCGCTCTCGAACGGCGCGTCGAACAGATAGGCGAACAGGCGCTCTTTCTCGGGCCCGGAGACGGCCGGAAAGAGATCGGCCGCGTCCTTCGCCGGATCGAGCGGCCCGAGCCGGACATGCCGGCCCTGCAGCGTTTCCGCCCGAGGCCGTGTCGGCGTCTCGCCGCCGACGAGCGGACCGCGCGGCGGGTTTGTCGCAGGATCGATGGGAGGCGTGCGGTCGGTCATGGAGGCTCAGTCGGCTTCGAGGACGGGCCGTCCTCCCTGCGACGGCGCGCGGCCCGCGTCCAGCCAATTCCGCTGAAGCGGCCGATCGCGAAAGCTCATGTCAGAGCTTCATCATCCCCGACCAGCCGAGCCCCGGCTGGAAACGCGTGACCGACTTGTCCTTGCCCTCGACCGGAAAAGCGAGCCAGGCGCTGCCGTCCTTCGGGCATCCGGCGAGGTAGCTCACGCCGAAGAACTCGCTCGCGCCGCTGGCGTCGGTGCCTGCCTTCTTGACCAGCTTCGTGAGGTTCTCGCGAACATGCGCGGCGCCGAGCCGCGTCGCCTCGGCGCGGAGTTCCTTGGACAGCGGAGCGGAGCACTGGTCGACCTGCGGATGCAGCAGGATGCGGATCTGGACGTTGGTCTTGCCGACCTTGGCCATGACGACCGTGGTCTTGGGCGCGGCGAGCGCGGGAGCCGCGCCCAACGCGAGCGTTAAGGCGATGATCATGCGACGGGTCATCGCCGCCTGCTGCCACAGGAATGCGGCGGGCTCGCGCCCTTGAAGTCGGTCGCGGCGTGAAACCGCGCCGCAAGGCGCCCGGATGACAATCGGGCGCCGGATGCTAGGTGTTGTGACGGAAACCGCGGACCAAAAGACCCCGCAGCCGGAGAACCGTCATGCTGAAGACTGTCGCAGCCTTCGACCGCATCGGCGAAGAGAACGCCTTCGCGGTGCTCGCCCGCGCCACCAAGCTCGCCTCGGAAGGCCGCGACATCGTCAATCTCGGCATCGGCCAGCCGGACTTTCCGACCCCGCCGCACATCGTCGAGGCGGCGATCAAGGCGCTCAAGGACGGCCATCACGGCTACACGCCCGCGACCGGCATCCTGCCGCTGCGCCAGGCGGTGTCGAAGGACCTCAACAAGCGCTTCGGCGTCGAGGTGGACCCCGAGCTCGTGATGATCATGCCGGGCGGCAAGGTCACGATGTACGCCGCGATCCTTCTGTTCGGCGAACCCGGCGTCGACATCCTCTACCCGGACCCCGGCTTTCCGATCTACCGCTCGATGATCGAGTTCACCGGCGCGAACCCTATTCCCGTGCCGATCCGCGAGGAGAACGGCTTCGCCTTCTCGGCTGAAGAGACGCTGTCGCTGATCACGCCGAAGACGCGCCTGCTCATCATCAACTCGCCGGCCAACCCGACCGGAGGCGTCACCCCGAAGGAAGAGATCGACAAGCTGGTGAAGGGGCTCGAAGCCCACCCCGACGTCGCGATCATGTCGGACGAGATCTACGACCAGCTGACCTTCGACGGGCTCGAGCACCAGACCCTGCTCGCCTATCCGGAGATCCGCGACCGGCTGATCGTGCTGAACGGCTGGTCCAAGACCTACGCCATGACCGGCTGGCGGCTCGGCTGGTCGGTCTGGCCGAAGAAGCTCTACGACGACGTCCGCAAGCTCGGAGTCAACGCCTGGTCCTGCGTCAACGCCCCGACGCAGTGGGCCGGCATCGCCGCGCTCGAAGGGCCGCAGGACGCCGTCGATCACATGCGCAAGGAATTCGACAAGCGCAGAAAGCTCGTCACCGAGGGGCTCAACGCCCTGCCGGGGGTCAGTTGCGCGACGCCGAAGGGCGCCTTCTACGCCTATCCCAACGTCAAGGAGACCGGCTGGAAGGCCAAGCCCCTCGCCTCCGCGCTGCTGGAGGACGCGGGCGTCGCGGTGATCGGCGGCCCGGACTTCGGCGTGCTCGGCGAAGGCTACATCCGCCTCAGCTACGCCAACTCCGCCGAAAACATCTCGCGGGCGCTGGAGCGGATGGGCGACTTCCTGTCGAAGCGCAAGGCGGCCTAGGGCGAGGCGCCGGGCCGCGGACCGCCCGGCGGCGCCTTCGGCAAAGCGAGCAACACCGGAAGGACGGCGATCGCGACCGCGGCGATCATCGCACCCGGCGCCGTCGTCCAGCCGGTCCGTTCGACCAGGAGCTGGGCGAGCAGCGGCGCGAGCCCGCCGAACAGCGCCGTCGCCGTCGTCGCGCCGAGGGCAAGGCCCGTCACCCGTCCCTCGCCGGGAAACTGCTCGGCGGTCGCCACCGCGCCGACGGCGCTCACGCCGCCCGCCACCGCCGCAAGGACGGCCGCGCCGATGGCGGCCTCGAGCTGCGCGCCGCCCGCCATCAGCGCGAACATCGCGACCGGAAGGCATGCCGCCGCGAAGGCAAGCGCGACGAGCACGGGCTTGCGACCGAACCGGTCCGACAGCGCGCCGATAAGCGGGGTGACGAGGATCACCACCAGAGCCGCCGCCGTCGACAGCCAGAGCGAGGCGCCTTCGGAGAAGGCGCCGGTCGAGGTCAGGAAGGCCGGCACGTAGGTGATGCCGACGTAATAGGTGATCGAGCCGAGCGCGGAGATCGCGAAGCCGCGCAGCACGCCGGCCCGGTGATGCGTGAGCGCGTAGGCGAGCGGCCGTTCGGGCGCCGTCCCCGCCGCGCTCTGGCGCTCGAACTCCGGCGACTCCTCCATCATCGCGCGGCCGACCCAGACGCTGAAGGCGAGCGCCGCCCCGACGAGGAACGGGATGCGCCAGCCCCAGGCGTCGAGATCGGCCGGGCTCAGCATATGGACCGTCGCCGCGCAGACGCCGACCGCGAGCAAGGCGCCGATCTCGCTCGCCGCCGAGGCGGAGGAGGTGATGAGCCCCCGCCGTTTCTCCGGAGCGCCCTCGAGCAGATAGGCGACGACGCCGACATATTCCCCGCCGACCGAAAAGCTCATCACGCATCGCAGCGCCAGGAGCAGCCAGCCGGCCGCAGGCCCGATCTGGGCGTGGGTCGGGAGCACCGCGGTCGCCAGCATCGCCGCCGTCATGATCGCGACGGAAAGCAGCATGGCGCGCCGCCGGCCGAACCGGTCGCCGATGGTCCCGAACACGATCGCGCCGAGCGGACGGAGCAGGTAGGCGAGCGCGAAGCCCGCCAGCGTCGCCGCGAGCGAGCCGTCGCCGGCGCCGACGAACACGCGCGACAGCACGGTCGCGAAATAGAGGTAGAGCGTGAAGTCGTACCACTCGACGATCGTCGAGAATGCGGCGATCGCCATCGACCGGCGCGATATCGGGGCGTTCGGTTCCGGGGCGGGCGACGTCAAGCTGCAGACGCTCCGGCGCTGGGCGGGCGGGCGCCGGACCTCTTCAGGCCCCGGCGCCCGCAGCGTGCATGAGCGTCGATCATGGCCACGGCCGGCGGCGGCTCCAAGTACGAAACGACGAGCGGCCGGTCCAGGAGATGGGACGGCGCCATCGAGGGGTTTGGCCCGGCCGCGGATCGGTCATCCTCCGGCCGCCCGCGCGGACTATGTTGCGCGCAGAACTCGAGCAGCGGAGCGCGCATGGCCGATCTGGCGTGGTGGCAGTCTGGGATCTTCTATCAGGTCTATCCACGGTCCTTTCAGGACAGCGACGGAGACGGGGTGGGCGACCTCGATGGCATCCGGCGGCGCCTCGGCTACCTCAAGGCGCTCGGCGTCGACGCGGTCTGGATCTCGCCGATCTTTCCCTCGCCGATGGCGGACTTCGGCTACGACGTCAGCGACTATTGCGACATCCACCCGCTGTTCGGGGATCTCGCCGGTTTCGACCGGCTCGTCGCGGAGGCCCATGCGCTCGGCCTGAAGATCGTGCTCGACTTCGTGCCGAACCACACCTCCGACGCCCATCCCTGGTTCGGCGAGAGCCGGTCGTCGCGCGAGAACCCTAAGCGCGACTGGTATGTCTGGCGAGACCCGGCGCCGGGCGGCGGCCCTCCCAACAACTGGATGTCGAATTTCGGCGGCCCGGCCTGGGCGTATGACGAGGCCAGCGGGCAATACTACTACCACGCCTTCCTGACGGAGCAGCCGGATCTCAACTGGCGCAATCCGCAGGTGCGCGCGGCGATGAACGACGTGCTGCGCTTCTGGATGCGGCGCGGCGTCGACGGCTTCCGCGTCGACGTCATCTGGCATCTTCTAAAGGACAGGGATTTCCGCGACGACCCGCTCAATCCCGACTACCGGGAGGGCGAGGCCGACATCCGCCGCGTCCTGCAGACGCGCTCGACGGACCAGCCGGACGTGCATGGCGTCGTCGCCGAACTTCGCGCCACGCTCGAAGAATTCGGCGACCGCGTGCTGATCGGCGAGATCTACCTGCCGGTCGACAGGCTGGTGGCCTATTACGGCAGAGACCTCGGCGGGGCGCATCTGCCGTTCAATTTCCATCTCATCCTCGCCGAGTGGAACGCGCGTGGCCTCGCACGGCTCATCGACGCCTA
This sequence comes from uncultured Methylopila sp., assembly GCA_902168115.1. Lineage (GTDB taxonomy): Bacteria > Pseudomonadota > Alphaproteobacteria > Rhizobiales > Methylopilaceae > Methylopila. Next base: position 161,477 of record CABHPB010000082.1, read on the forward strand.
TGAGGCGGCGCTGCCCGAGGGCGGCTGGCCGAACTGGGTGCTCGGCAATCACGACCAGCCGAGGGTCGCAACCCGCATCGGACCGCGCCAGGCGCGCGTCGCCGCCATGCTGCTGCTGACGCTGCGCGGCACGCCGACCATGTATTACGGCGACGAGATCGCGCTCGAGAACGTTCCGGTGCCGACAGCACAGGCGCAGGATCCCTGGGAGCGGAACGAGCCGGGGCTCGGCCGCGACCCGGAGCGCACGCCGATGCAATGGGACGAAGGCGGCGCTGCGGGCTTCACGAACGGGCGGCCATGGCTTCCGCTGAGCGCCGACCACGACGCGCGCAACGTCGCCGTCCTCGACGGGGACCCGAGGTCCATCCTGTCGCTTTATCGCCGTCTCATTGCGTTGCGGCAGGACCCGATCCTGCGCGCCGGCGCGTATCATGCGGTGGAGGCCGCCGGCGACATCCTGGCCTATGAGCGCCGTCTCGACGGGCGACGCTGGCTGGTCGCGCTCAATCTCGGACCCGGCGAGCAGAGTCTCGCGCTTCCCGAACATGGCGCGCCGACGGGCGAGTTGCTGTTGTCCACGTTCATGGATCGCGCCGGTCCCGTCGCCGAGACGCTCCGGCTCCGCCCCGACGAAGGCGCCCTTGTGAGGCTCGCCTGATCGGGCGCCCGGCGCGGCGTGCAGATCCTCGCCCGGCGTCGCATCCAGGACGGATCACCCCCGCGCTAAATTGTATACTTACTTTGTAGAAAGAAGCATGCGCCGCATTGCAACACGCCCGAATATTGCAGTGCGCAAATATTCGCGCCAGTCGGCGAGTGACACCAATTGTCCACATCTTTGGACTTAAGCAATGATGACTAGCAGATGTTGCTTGCAGTGGAGGCTTTCCTCCCCATCATAGATTCAGAGCAAAGTGGCGATTCGCGCGCCTGCCCGTCAAGAACGAGTGTCGACGCGCCGAACTGGTTGAAGTCGATGGAACTCAAGAACTGCAGGCGGCCGCGCCAAAGCGGCCGAACGGGAATCCTTTCTCTCGCGCGCTGGGCGCGTCGCCCGGTCCAGGCGATCCGGACCGTCGCTTCGTCGCCAGCCGAAGGCTCCGCCAAAGCTGACATCGACGATCGTCGACTGGTCGCGCTCGAGCAGGGCTGACGCGGCCCCACCCATGACCGCCATCGCCGGCTGATCCTGCGCAGCGCCGCCCTCAAAGCGGCGCCAGAGGCGTTTTTGCCCGGGCGACCGCCTCATCCGGGCGCTCATTTTTCAGGGACCGCATCAGGCCGCCGTCGAAATGGCGGGCTGGGCCGACGTTGCGGCTGGACACGTGATACGTCACTGATATATTAGATGGACGAACAGGCGTCGACCTGTCCCGGACATGTCCGAAGGAGGATCGTCATGGAGATCGCCCAAAGCCCGATGTCGGAGCGCCAGCGGCGCTACCGCGCCAACTACCGCCAGCGCGTCGCCGGCTGGTACAATGGCTTCCTGCACATCGCGATCATCTACACGATCGGTCTCACCGCGCTGTACATCTACATCTCCAACCTGAATTCCCCAACGTGGCTGGAGCTGATGACCGTCCCGGTCACCTTCCTGTTCTGCAACTTCTTCGAATGGTGGCTGCATCGTTACGTGATGCATCGGCCGTCGAGCAATCCGGTCGCGCGCGCCGTCTACAACCGGCACACGCTGCAGCATCACCAGTTCTTCACCGAGCACGAGATGCGCTTTGCGGACCATCGCGACTACCGCGTCACCTTCTTCCCGCCTTACGCGCTCGCGACCTTCACGCTGATGTCGATTCCCGGCGCGATCGTCCTCGGCTTCCTGTTCTCGCCAAATGTCGGCTGGCTGTTCATCACGACGACGACGTCGATCTACATGATCTACGAGTTCATGCACTTCTGCTGCCATGTCGACGAGAACTGGTTCGTGCGGAACTGCCCGCTGATCAACACGAACCGTCGGCACCACACCGCCCATCACGACCAGTCGATCATGATGGAGAAGAACATGAACCTCACCTTCCCGATCATGGACTGGCTGTTCGGGACGTCGGACCTCAACCGCGGCCTCATCGGCACGCTGTTCAACGGCTACTCAACGCGGCACGTGAAGACCGACATGCGCAAGACCTCGCGCACGCCGGGCCGCCCCGACGCGCAGCCGCTGCAGGCGGCGGAGTGAGGAGGCGGCGATGGAGTCGATCGAACCGAACACCGTGGCGCTCTGCTGGTTCGCGCTGTTTTCGGGCGTCGCGAGCCTCGGCTTCTACGTGATCGCGGGCCTGTTTCCGCTCGAGACGCGGCCGGATCTGTCGCGCAGCGCGTCCGGCGTCGCGCTGGTGGCGGCCCTCACCCTCGCCTTCCTGGCGCTTCTGGTCGGCGCGACGCTGTACGGCGCCCAGAACCTGCGCTGGACCAGCATGGTGATCGTCGGCGGGTTCGCGCTGCTGTTCGCTCCCGGGCTGTTCAACGCCTGGCCGGCCGAGCAGCGGGACGGACGCGCGGGTCTTGCGGGTCTGCTCGCAATCACGCTCGTCGCGATCGGCGGACTTCAGGCCGTGGGCGGCGTCTACGGCGCCTGACCCCGGTCGCGACGACAAACAAGAAAAGTCTAGGGAGGAGACGATGCCGTTCCCGATCAAAATGGGGCTGACCGTCATGGTCGGGCTCGCAGCCGTGGCAGCCTGGCTCTTCATGGGCAGACTCGGCCAGACCGGCCCCCAATGGGCCCTTATCTTCCTTGGCCCCTTCACGATGGGGAGCCTGTGGATCTTTCCCGAGGTCATGCGCTCCAAGGCCGACAACCAGCCGATCGGGCGCGATGCGGCGGGACGGGCGCGATGAAGACCTATTTCGGAGACCGGACGATCGACGGCGTCGCCGTTCTTGTCGACGGCCAGCGGCTCGAACCGCATGACGAGCTCAAGAACCACGCCGGCAAGGACTTCGAATGGTCCTATGAAGGCGAGGCGCCGCGGCAGCTCGCCTTCGCGCTGCTCTACGACCATCTCGGCGACGCCGGACGCGCCGACGCGCTGACGGAGCGGTTCATGCGCGACGTCGTCGCCAACTTCCAGAACGAGTGGGAGATGACGACCGCCGACATCGACCGCGTGATCTCTGGATACGGCGCGGCCGCGGCCTGAAAGGCCGACGCGTCGAGGCGGCGCTCGCTAACCTCCTGAAGCGCGCAATCAAGGCCTGAAGCTTTCAAAGGACAGTCATGGACGCGCTCGCCAAGCCGACCCGCGAAAAGCGGACGATTCTCGAAATCCGCGCCTCGAAGACCACCGGCGAGAAGATGGTCTACATGTCGGTGCCGGACTACACCTCGGCCAAGTGGGCCGAGATGGCGGGCGTCGATGTGGCCGTCGTCGGCGACAGCCTCGCCATGATCGCGCATGGCCACGCCAGCACCATCCCGGCGACGATGGACATGATGGTGATGCACGCCCAGGCCATCCGGCGCGGGGCCCAGAACACCTTCGTGCTCGGCTGCATGCCCTATCAGAGCTACAGCACCGTCGACCGCGCCCTGACCAACGCGACGCGCTTCATGCAGGAGGCGCTGACCGACGCGGTGAAGCCGCAGGGCGGCAAATCCCAGGCGCATATCCTGAAGGCGCTGGTCGACGCCGGCATCCCGACGGCGTCGCATATCGGGCTGACGCCGCACACGATCGCGAACTTCGGCGGCTTCAAGATCCAGGGCAAGACGGCGGACGCCGCCTTCAAGATCCTCGAAGACGCTCTCGCGATCGAGGACGCCGGCTGCTTCATGCTGGAGTTCGAGGCCGTGCCAGCGCGCATCGCGAAGCTGATCTCCGAGCAGCTGACGATCCCGACCATCGGCATCGGGGCGGGCGTCGGGACCGACGGCCAGATCCTGCTCTGCCACGACCTGCTCGGCGTCTTCACCGACTTCAAGCCGAAGTTCACCAAGCGCTACGCCAACCTGACCGAGGTCGCGGTGGCGGGCGTCGCGGCCTATGTGCGCGACGTGAAGTCGGGCGCTTTCCCCGACGATGACCACTCCTATTCCGTGAAGGACGAGGAGTTCGAGAAGTTCGCGACGATGGTAGAGCGACGCCGTCAGCTGTGAGCGCGGCGCGCATCACACGTCCAGCGTCTTCCTCGTAAAGCTCTCGATGTAGTCCATCAGCCGGTCGGACGCGGCGCCCGCCGCCGCGCCGTCGCGGCTTGCGATCGCCTCCGCGACCTCGGCATGGAGGCGCGCGGAGAGGCCGAGGTCGCCGACCTCCTTGTAGTGCTGGTACCAGAACCTGCGCGACAGCGCGGTCATCAGCGCGATCGAGCGCACGGCGAATTCGTTGCGGGCGGAGGCGGCGACCAGCTGGTTGAACTCGCGGTCGAGCCGCATGAACGCCATGTCGTCCGACTGGTCGGCGGCGGCGCGCATCGCGACCGAGATCTCCTGGAACCGCACGCGCTCGCCGGGGTCGGCGCGCTCGGCGGCGAGCCGCGCGAGCAGCGCCTCGAGCACCCTACGGGTCTCGAGCAGCCTCAGCTGCGTCTTGAGGTTGATCTCCGAGACGAGGATGCCCCGGCGCGGAACGACCACCACAAGCCCGTCGCGCGACAGCCGCTGCAGGGCCTCGCGGATCGGCGTGCGGCCGATGCCAAGGCGCTCGGCGAGCGCGAGTTCGCTGAGGAAGGCCCCCGGCGGCAGCTGCAGCGTGGTGATGAGCTCCTCGAGCTCGATATAGGCGCGGTCGGTGAGCGTCAGCGCGCTCGCCCCGGGCCGTGCGCGCGAGCCGCGCTTGGCTGAGCCTGCGCCCTGCGTGGACCGCGATCGCGACCGGGCGGCAGAGGCGTTCATGGGGGGCGTCCGCATATCAGAATCGTCTCGGACTCTTAGCATCCTGCCCGGCGACGCGCCATGGAGGCTTGCTGCATCCATCAGCAGCCGACATCTAATATATCAATTGCATTTCTGATGGCTCGCGACTAGCGTGACGATCAACCAATCATAAAAATTGATGGGAGGATCAGCATGTCCGATATCACGCTGCCGACAGGCGGCGCGGCAGCGGGGGTCCTCCCCGCCGCCTCCACCGCCAGCGACGTCATGATCGCCGCGCGGCTCGATCGTCTGCCGATGACCGGCTACCAGAAGATGATCTTCGCGATCATCGCGACCGCCTGGTTCTTCGACTCGATCGACCTCGGCTCGCTGACCTTCCTGCTCGGCTCCATCAAGACCGAGTTCAACCTCTCGACGGCGCAGGCCGGCTTCCTGTCGTCGATGAGCTTCCTCGGCATGTTCCTCGGCGCCGCGATCTCGGGGATGGCCGCCGACCGGCTCGGCCGCAAGCTCGTGTTCCAGATCTCGATGATCTTCTGGGGCGCGGGCAGCCTCTGGTGCTACTACGCGCCCGACCCGCAGACGCTCGGCTACGCCCGCCTGCTGCTCGGCTTCGGCATGGGCATGGAGTTCCCTGTCGCTCTCGCGATCGTCTCGGAATTCGTGCCGACCAAGAAGCGCGGACGCTATCTCGCGATCCTCGAAGGCTTCTGGCCGCTCGGCTTCATCGCGGCGGGCCTGCTCAGCTGGTTCTTCCTCACTCACTTCACCTGGCGCGAAATGTTCCTCTGCCAAGCGATCCCCGCGCTCTTCCTCTTCGTCGTGCGCTTCTTCGTGCCCGAGAGCCCGCGCTGGCTCGCCGACCAGGGCCGGGCCGAGGAGGCCGAGAAGGTGATGGCCGACATCGAGCGCAAGGTGGTGGCCCGCCTTCCGGCCGGGACGACCCTCGACGAGCCGAAGCCGGTCGTCGCGGTCGCCAAGGGCGCGCGCCGCTTCTCGTTCCTCGAGCTCTGGAGCGGTGAATACGCCAGCCGCACCGTGATGATCTGGCTGGTCTGGTTCTTCGCGCTGCTCGGCTTCTACGGCCTAACAACCTGGCTCGGCGCGCTGCTGCAGGCGCAGGGCTTCACCAACACCAAGTCGACCGAATACGTCGTGCTGATCGCGCTCGCCGGCATTCCGGGCTTCATCACGGCCGCGTGGCTCGTCGACGCCTGGGGTCGCAAGGGCACCTGCGCGCTGATGCTGATCGGCTCGGCGATCGCAGCCTACGCCTATGGCAACGCGCCGAACTTCACCATGCTGATCGTGTTCGGCCTCACCATGCAGTTCTTCCTGTTCGGCATGTGGTCGACGCTCTACGCCTACACGCCCGAGCTCTACCCGACCCGCGCGCGCGCGACCGGAGCGGGCTGCGCCTCGGCGGTCGGCCGCATCGGCTCGCTGATCGGCCCCTCGGTCATCGGCGTGGTGCTGCCGACGCTGGGCTCGGCCGGCGTGTTCGCGCTCGGCGCCGGCTCCTTCGTGATCGCGGCGATCGCGGTGCTGACGCTCGGCGTCGAAACCAAGGGCAAATCGCTCGAGGCGATCTCGGGCTGACCCCCAGTCAGCCGGATCCGCCCCGGCCTGCGTCGGTCGGCCTACGCCGGCCGACGCTTGCCTGGCGCGCCTGCCCGCGCTAGCGCTCGCTTCGCCCCAAGCGCGAGCGTTCCATGGAATTCATCAGGCTCGACATTCCGGACGTCGTCGAGATCCGCCCAAGGCGGTTCGAGGACGCGCGCGGGTGGTTCGCCGAAACCTTCAAGCGCTCCGCCTTCGAGGCGGAAGGCCTCGTCGCAGAATTCCCTCAGGACAACCGCTCGCTGTCGCGCAAGCCCGGCACGGTGCGCGGCCTGCACTTCCAGCTGCCGCCCTTCGCGCAGGCCAAGCTAGTGAGCGTTGCGCGCGGCGCGATCCTCGACGTCGCGGTCGACATCCGGCGCGGCTCTCCCTCCTTCGGCCGCCATGTCGCGGTAACGCTTAGCGCCAAGAACGGAACGCTGCTCTACGTGCCGGAAGGCTTCGCGCACGGCTTCTGCACGATCGAGCCGGACACCGAGGTCATCTACAAGGTTTCGCGGCCTTACTCCGCAGCCCATGAGCGGGCCGTTTTCTGGGCCGATCCTGCGCTCGGCGTCGACTGGCCGGTCGACCGCGGCGGCGCTCTCGTATCGGAAAAGGACGTGGCCGCGCCGATGCTCTCTTCGGCTCCGGAGCTATTCTGACGGCGCGCCGGCTGTACCGCCTCTTAAGACCGGCATTCCGACGCGCGCAGCCGACATAACGGCCAAGGGATCGTAGACCGATTGCAAGCAACGAAAGTCGATTTGTGCGCCGGCGAGCAAGAGCGCAGCATCTTGGCGTAGTCGCACAACCAGCGAATTCGGAAGGCCGGGGGGCGCTGACATGGCGGGTCCAACCAAAATCGGCGGAGAGAAAAGCGGCAACTCCGACTTTATCACCGGCAGCGTCGCCGAACTGTCCAGTGGCGGCTATGCGACGGCCGAATTTACGACGCCATCGACCGTCAGTTATCTTGATGTCAGATATACGTCTGAGACAGGCGAAGATACGAGAACGGTAAATCTGCTCAGTGAGCCGTGGTCCAATTACGATTGGGACGTGAATTACATTACATACTCGCCCGTGATTGCGGGCCTGCCGGACGGCGCCACGGTAATATCAGCGACAGTCTCATACGACTACTTTATCGAAGATCCCGAGAACGACGATCCCTCGCGGCCGTACAGCATAGTTTTTAACTACAGCGCCATCCTCAACGAGGACGGATCGGTAAGAAAGTATTTTAACGCCCCCGCTGATTTCGGGGTGCAAGATATCGCGTCCGGCGAGGACGGTCACTTCATCCTCGTAGGCAGCGACGGAACTGCCGATGGTCTTAGCGCGATTCTATACGACGAAAATGCAACTCTGATCGAAGACTCGATTTCATTCGAGGCGCCCGCGGGTTTGCGTCCGGTCACTCCGAGCGCCGCCGCCTTCGACGGCGGATATGTCGTCGCCTGGATGAGCGTCGTGGGAACCCAGCAATCAGGGGTCCTGTCGATGCAACTGCTGGATCAGTCCGGGGAGGAGGTCGGCGGCCCGATCGAGATCGCTTCGAGTGGAAGGGACATGTCGGTCGAGGCGCTCGAGGGCGGACGGTTCATCGTCACCTGGACCGAGTCGGACGGGTCCGGCAGCGGCGTGCATGCCCAGTTGTACTCGGCCGCAGGCGCGACGATCGGCGACGAATTCATCGTCAACACCGAGACCGGCGGGGACCAGTCATACGCAAGCGTGACCGAACTCAAGAACGGCAGCTATGTCGTCGTCTGGACGGACGCGAGCGGCGTCGGCGGCGACTCGTCCGGAACGGCGATCAAAGGCCAGGTCTTTGGGGCGACCGGCGAAAGGCGCGGAGACGAGTTCCTCGTCAATACGCAGACCGAAGGCTCGCAGCAGTGGCCCCTGGTGATCGCCCTGTCAGGCGATCGCTTCATGGTTCAATGGGCGTCACAGAACAACGGCGTCAAAGAGCAGATCTTCGACGCATCGAACCTGCCTAACGACTTCGTCGCGCCGACGATCGACGGCCTCTCGGGCGACACGGTCGCGGAGAACACGACGGACCGGACGATCTTCGGGACCGTCGAAGCGTCCGACGTCGACACAGCCGCCGAAGACCTGCGTTTCACGCTGCTCGACGACGCCGACGGGCGCTTCACCAGCGGGGCCGTTTCCGGCGCCGTCCGCGTCGCGGACGGCCTGCGCCTCGACTACGAGCAGGAGACGAGCTTCACGATCGAGGTCCGCGTCACCGACACGGCGGGACACACGGCGGATCGCGAGTTCACGATCGATCTCAGCGACGTCTCGCCCGAGACGGTCAAGGGCGACGACAGGGACAACCGGATCATCGCCGGCGCCGGCAAGGATGCGCTGTCCGGCGCCGATGGGGCGGACACGCTGGAGGGCGGCGGCGGAAACGACACCCTCGACGGCGGCGAAGGCGTGGACAGACTGGTCGGCGGCAAAGGGAGCGACCGCTACCTCGTGAACGACACGGGCGACGTGGTGGTGGAGGCGTCCGGCGGCGGAAATGATGAGGTTCAGGCGACCGCCAGCTACACGCTCTCGGCGAACGTCGAGAAGCTGACGCTGCGCGGAGGCCAGGACATCGACGGAACCGGCAACGACTTAGCGAACAGGATCACGGGCGGCTCCGGAGACAACACGCTCGACGGCGAGGGCGGCGCCGACACGCTCGACGGAAAGGGCGGCGCCGACACGCTCGACGGCGGCCTCGGCGCGGACGTCCTGATCAGCGACGGCGGCGCGGACGTCTTCCGCTTCACCACCGCGATCGACAGCGGAGACAACGTCGACGCCATCAAGAGCTTCAGCGCCGCCAAGGACACGTTCGAACTCGCGAAATCGGTGTTCTCGGCGCTGTCGCGCGGCGTGCTGGACGACGACGCCTTCGTCGTCGGCGCGAAGGCGTCCGACGACGACGACAGGATCATCTACAAGTCCTCGACCGGCGCGCTCCTCTACGACAGGGACGGCGCGGGCGGCGCCGACGCCGTCAGGTTCGCAACGCTCGGACGCGGCCTCGAAATCGACGCCGACGATTTCCGCGTGATCTGAGATCGGCGTCAGGCCGGGGAGCGCCGAGATGACCAGCCCAATCAAAATCGGTGAAGAGACCGTAGATGGATCCTGGTTCTACTTTCGTGGCGTAGCTGAACTGTCCAACGGCGGATTCGCCACCGCCGAATATTCCATGGTTTCTACCGTCAGCTATCTTTCAGTAAGATATACCTCTGCAAACGGCGAGGACACCAACAGCGTTACACTGGTCAGCCAGCCTTGGGTGCACGACGGATCAACTGTAGATTACGTCATATTCATGCCCGTCATAGCCGGCCTCTCCGATGGGGGCGCAATCATATCGGCTACGATAAGACATCAATATTTCTCTGAGGGTCTGCAGAACGACGATCCCGACCCATCATCCAGCACAGACTCCAATTACAGCGCCATCCTCAATGAGGACGGCTCGGTGCGAAATTACTTTTCTGTCCCGGACGACTTCGGAATTCAGAACATTTCCGTAAGCGACAACGGCCAATTCATGCTCGTTGGTCAGAGCGATTTTTCCGATACTATAAACGCGCGCATATACGACGGAAGTGGAGTTCTTATCGACGGATCGATTTCAATCGACGCCCCGGAAGACTTGCGCCCGATCATGCCGAGCGCCGCCGCTATTGACGGCGGCTACGTCGTCGCCTGGACGAACGCTTCAGCCGTCGAGCTGTCTGGCGTCGTCTCCATGCAACTCCTAGATCGGTCCGGGGAGAAAGTCGGCGGTCCGATCGAAATCGCCTCCCGGGGCTCGTCCGTATCGGTGAAGGCGCTCGAGGACGAACGGTTCATCGTCACCTGGTCGGGGTCAGACGGATCTGACAACGGCATTCATGCCCAGTTGTACTCGGCTACGGGCGAGACGATCGGCGACGAATTCATCGTCAACACCGAAACCGCCGAAGACCAGGGTGAGGCGAGCGTGACGGAACTGGCCGACGGCAGCTACGTCGTCGTCTGGACGGACATGAGCGGCACTGGCGGCGATCCATCCGCACCGGGGATCAAGGGCCAGGTTTTCGCGGCGACAGGAGAAAAACGCGGCGACGAGTTCCTCGTCAATACGCAAACCGATGGCTATCAGCAGCTTCCCCATGTGATCGCCCTGACGGGAGAACGCTTCGTCGTTCAGTGGAACTCACAGGACGGCAGCATCAGGGAGCAGATCTTCGACGCCTCGAACCTGCCGAACGACTTCGTCGCGCCGACGATCGAGGGGCTCAGCGACGACACGGTCGCGGAGAACACGGAGAACCGCACGATCTTCGGGACTGTCGAGGCCACCGACGCCGGCTCGGCCGCAGGTGAGCTGCGCTTTGAACTGCTCGACGACGCCGACGGCCGCTTCACGATCGGGGCGGCCTCCGGCGCCGTCAGGGTCGCCGACAGTCTCCTGCTGGACTACGAACAGCTGGACAGCTTCACGATCGAAGTTCGCGTCACCGACGCCGGGGGCAATTTCGCCGACCGCGAGCTCACCATCCATCTCGACGACGTCTCGCCCGAGACCGTGAGCGGCGACGACCGCGGCAACCTGATCCGCGCCGGCGCCGGCGCCGATTCTCTGTCCGGGGCAGGCGGCGCCGACACGCTGGAGGGCGGCGGGGGGGCCGATACTCTTGACGGCGGCGAGGACGCGGACAGGCTGGTTGGCGGCAATGGGAACGACCGCTACCTCGTGGACGACATGGGCGACGTGGTGGTGGAGGCGTCCGGCGGCGGGAATGACGAGGTCCAGACGACCCTCAGCTACACGCTCTCGGCGAGTTTCGAGGCGCTCACGTTGCGCGGAGGCCAGGACATCCACGGAACCGGCAACGGCCTTGCGAACAGGATCACCGGCAATTCCGGCGACAACACGCTCGCTGGCAAGGGCGGCGCCGACAGACTCGACGGGGGGCGTGGCGCCGACAAGCTCGACGGCGGCCTCGGCGCCGACAGGCTTGACGGCGGCCTTGGCGCGGACGTCCTGATCGGCAGGGGCGGCGCCGACATCTTCCGCTTCAACACCGCGATCGACGGCGGGGACAACGTCGACGCCATCAAGGGCTTCAGCGCCGCAAAGGACACGATCGAACTTGCGAAATCCGTGTTCCCGGCGCTGTCGCTTGGCGCGCTGGACGACGACGCGTTCGTGGTGGGCGCGCGGGCAGCCGACGACGAGGACAGGATCATCTACAAGTCCTCGACCGGCGCGCTCCTCTACGACAGGGACGGCGCGGGCGGCGCCGACGCCATCAGGTTCGCAACGCTCGGACGCGGCCTCGACATCGACGCCGACGATTTCCGCGTGATCTGAGGCGCGATCCGGCTATAGATCGGCGGCCGGCGGAGAACGCGCGGCGCGCAGGTCAAGGCAGCAGGGGCGGCGTTTGAAAGGCATCGTACTCGCCGGGGGCTCCGGCACCCGGCTCTATCCGGCGACGCTCGCGGTCAACAAGCAGCTGCTGCCGGTCTACGACAAGCCGATGATCTACTATCCGCTGTCGGCGCTCATGCTGGCGGGGATACGCGACATCCTGCTGATCGCCTCGCCCGAGTTCCTCGACAGCTACAAGCGGCTGCTCGGCGACGGGTCGGACTACGGCCTCAGCCTGTCCTATGCGGTGCAGGACAGGCCCGAGGGCATCGCGCAGGCGCTCGTCATCGGCCGAGAATTCGTCGGCGACGGGCGCGTGGCGCTGGTGCTCGGCGACAACATCTTCTTCTCCGCCAATCTCGGCGAGCGGCTGAAGGCGGTCGCCGCCCGGCCCGACGGCGCGACCGTCTTCGCCTATCAGGTCGAGGACCCGCAGCGTTACGGCGTGGTCGAGCTCGACGCCGCGGGCCGGCCGACGGCGATCGTCGAGAAGCCGGAGAAGCCGCGCTCCGACTGGGCGGTGACGGGCCTCTACTTCTACGACAGCGCCGCGCTCGACATCGCCGCGGCGCTGAAACCCTCGGCGCGCGGCGAATTCGAGATCACCGACGTCAACCGCGCCTATCTCGAGCGCGGCGCGCTGTCGGTCGAAAAGCTCGGCCGCGGCGCGGCCTGGCTCGACACCGGCACGCATGACAGCCTGCTAGAGGCGAGCGAATTCGTCCGCGCGCTGCAGCACCGGCAGGGCCTCGCCATCGCGTGCCTGGAAGAGATCGCCTTCGAGAACGGCTTCATCGGCCTCGCGGCGCTTGAGTCGCGCGGAAGACTGTTTGAGAAGACGGCCTACGGGCGCTATCTGCTGCGCCTCGTGGAAGCCCAGCGAGCGGTCTGATGGTCCGGCTGCAGGAGATCCGCGCCAACGAGGTCGCCGTCGAGCCGCCGGCTGCGACGGACGCCGGGCTCGTCTTCATCGGCCGCATCCGCACGCCCTGGACGTCGCGGCTCGAATGCCCCCGGCAGGGCCGGCGGGACGGCCCGACATGCCGGATCGAGATCTTCGAGCCGTGGAGCCCCGCGCTCGCCGGGATCGAGGCTTTCGAGCAGCTCGAGGTCCTGTACTGGCTCGACCAGTCGCGCCGCGACCTCGTGCTCCAGAGCCCGAAGAACGACGGGACGACGCGCGGGACCTTCGCGCTGCGCTCGCCGGTGCGGCCGAACCCGATCGGGACCTCGCTCGTGTCGTTCGTCGCACGGGAAGGAGCGACGGTGCTGGTGCGCGGCCTCGACTGCCTCGACGGCACGCCGCTGATCGACCTGAAGCCCGATCGCTGCCAGTTCACCCCGCTCGCCCCGCCGCAGCCGGGCGATTTCCAGGTCGGGGACTGATCGGTTCTCCGCGGGCAGGCCCGTCATGCGGCGGCGCCGCGCTTCGATGCGCGCCCGCAAGGGTGACGCGCGCGGAACACGCCTTAGAATCCGCCCCGTAATCAATCCGCCCGGCCGAGCTCTTCGCAGGGAGATGTCCCGCGCGCCGCCGGGCTTTCATGCCGAAAGGACAGCCATGTTCGCCTGCACCGGCTACGCAGCTCAATCCTCCGACGCGCAGCTTGCGCCGTTCGACTTCACCCGCCGCGACCTGCGCCCGAAGGACGTCCGCATCGAGATCGCCTATTGCGGCGTCTGCCACTCGGACCTGCACCAGGCCCGCAACGAGTGGAAGAACTCGATCTATCCCTGCGTCCCCGGCCACGAGATCGTCGGCAAGGTGGTCGAGGTCGGCCCCGAGGTGACGAAGTTCAAGGTCGGCCAGAACGCCGCCATCGGCTGCATGGTCGACAGCTGCCGGACCTGCGCAAGCTGCAAGGACGGGCTCGAGCAGTACTGCGAGAACATGTTCGTCGGCACCTATAACGGCGCCGACAAGCAGACCGGCGAGAACACCTATGGCGGCTATTCCGACCAGATCGTCTGCGACGAGGATTTCGTGCTTCGCCTGCCCGAAAACCTCGATCTCGCCGCCGCCGCGCCGCTGCTCTGCGCCGGCATCACGACCTATTCGCCGCTGCGCCGCTGGAAGGTCGGACCGGGCATGAAGGTCGGCATCGTCGGCCTCGGCGGGCTCGGACACATGGCGGTGAAGCTCGCCCACGCCATGGGCGCGAAGGTGGTCCTGTTCACGACCTCCCCCAACAAGGTGGAGGACGCCAAAAAACTCGGCGCGGACGAGGTCGTGATCTCCAAGGACAAGGACCAGATGGCGGCTCACGCCTCCAGCTTCGACTTCATCCTCGACTGCGTCGCGGCCCAGCACGACATCAACGAATATATCGGCCTCCTGAAGCGCGACGCGACGCTCTGTCAGGTCGGCGCGCCGGAGAACCCGCTCGCTGTCGCCGTGTTCAGCCTGATCTTCGCCCGCCGCAACTTCGCCGGCTCGCTGATCGGCGGCATCGCGGAGACGCAGGAGATGCTTGATTTTTGCGGCAAGCACGGCATCACGTCCGACATCGAGATCATCCCGATCCAGGACATCGAGAAGGCCTACGCCCGGATGCTCAAGAGCGACGTGAAGTATCGCTTCGTCATCGACATGGGCAGCCTGAAGAAGGCCGCGTGAGACGACGCCGGCGTCGCGATCGCGCGGCGCCCGCCGTTCTCTCCTACTGCACGGAGGCCGCTGCGGTCTCGACGGCGAGGGCGCAGTAGACCGGCGAAGAGTTCAGGCTCTTGCAGGTCATGACGACCTCGTGCCGGCCCTTGCCCGTCAATGGGAAGGTCTGCCGCCAGCGCTCGTCCGGATTGGTGTGTGGACCGAAGATCTGGGCGCCATTGTCCGTCACCGTGATGGCCGTTGCGCTGTCGGTGTGGCGGTTGATGGTCATGACGCGGGCCGAGACCTGGACCCCGGCTTCGCTTTGCACGTCGACGACGACCCGGTCGTAATTCTGGCCCTTCGTGCCTTGCGGCTCGTCTGCGAACGAGGACGCCCCGCCGAATAATATGAATATTATAAATGCAGGAAGTATTGATCGCTTCGACATGGCGCTTCTCCCGACGCGCCAGGAGAATGCGGCTCGATTTACGAGGCGTCTACTGAGACAATTCTTATTACGATTTCCGAACTGCGGGTGGTGGGCGCCGACGCCGGATCAGGCCGAAATCGCCTCCGGAACCCGCATGGCGGCTAGCATGCGGCGGATCTCCGGCAGGCAGGAGCCGCAGTTCGTGCCCGCCTTCGTCGCTGACCCGACCGCGGCTGCGTCGCAGGCGCCAGTCATGATGGCGCTCTCGATTACCCCCTTCGCGACACCATGGCAGGCGCAGACAAGAGGTCCGAGCGAGGCGCCGTCGCT
Organism: uncultured Methylopila sp.; assembly: GCA_902168115.1. GTDB lineage: Bacteria > Pseudomonadota > Alphaproteobacteria > Rhizobiales > Methylopilaceae > Methylopila. The sequence continues at coordinate 176,715 of CABHPB010000082.1, forward strand.
GGCGCGGCCGGCGAGCAGCAGCCCGCGGGTCTCGCTTTCGTCCAGCGACTGGCCGAGCCGCCCGCGCAGGTAGGTCCATGCGCTTTCCTGTCGTCCCGGGCCGACGAACAGGCAGGCCTGCAGCAGGCCGCCACGGAAAACCGCCGCCCGATGGCGGCCACGGCGCGCATCGACGAATTCGACGACCTCGTCGCCGGGGTCCAGATCCGGGATCAGGTCCTCGAGTCGGACTTGGTCGTCGGTCGCGAAAAGAATCCCCGTTCCGTCTGGTACGGCGGCGGTCGCCCACCATGCGCCATCCGGCTTTTCGAGCGCGCCGCGCGAGAGCGCGAAGCCCTGGCGCTCGAACCGCGCGGGCCGGACCGAAGCCGCCGTCGACTTCGCGTCGGGCTGTCCGGAGATCGGATCGACGCGCGCGTGGACGAGCGCGCCGATCAGGCCGGACGACGAGGTCTCCTGGGTCCAGTGGATCGCGGCGAACAGCGCGCCGTCGCGCGCCTCCGGCGTGACCCGCGCGCGCAGCGTCGCCTCGCCATGGGCCGTGGCGACGGTCGCGAAGCCGCCGTCGACGACTCCTGCGGCTTGGGCGTCGACGGTCGAGATTTCGAGGAACGGCTCCGGCAGATGGCTCGACAGGCGCGGGCTTTTCCCGGTGCGCGTCATCGTGTGCCACTGGTCGCGGATCCGGCCGGTGTTGAGACGCAGCGGGAAGTCGGCGGACAGGGTCGCCGCGGCCTGCGGCGCCGCGACGGCGACGAAGCGGCCCTTGCCGTCGGCGGTGTAGAAGCCGCCCTTGGCGAAGAACCGCGTCTCGGTCCGCGCCGTCCCCTTGCGCGCCGGCCACTGCACCGGCTGCAGGCGATCGTAGTCGCGGGTGTCGAGGCTCGCGAGCGCGCCGATGTCGAAGTCGCGCGCGCCGTCGTTCTCAAAGGCGGAGAGCGCCGCGTGCTCGCGGAACACCTCGCCGACGGTGCGCCAGCCGAAAGCCTCGCCATAGCCAAGGCGCTTGGCCACCTGCGCGATCGCCCACCAGTCCGGCCGAGCCTCGCCGGGCAGCGCAAGGAACGGCCGCTGCCGGGAGATGCGCCGCTCGGAATTGGTGACCGTGCCGTCCTTCTCGCCCCAGGCGGCGGCCGGCAGGCGGATCTTCGCGCCGGCCGCGAGCGTGTCGTTGGAGGCGACGTTCTCCGAGACGACGAAATGGTCGAGCCTGCCGAGCGCTTCAGCGACCGCGCCGGCGCGCGGCAGCGAGGCCGCCGGGTTGGTGCCCATCACCCAGAGCGCACGAATCTCGCCGCGCGCGACCGCCTCGAACATGTCGACGGCTTTCAGACCAGGCGCTTTCGCCATGCGCGGCGCGTCCCAGAACCGACCGACCTTGTCGACCGACTCCGCGTCGAAGCCCATATGGGCGGCGAGCATGTTGGCGAGCCCGCCGACCTCGCGCCCGCCCATGGCGTTGGGCTGGCCGGTCAGCGAGAAGGGTCCCATGCCCGCCTTTCCGATGCGGCCTGTCGCAAGGTGGCAGTTCAGGATGGCGTTGACCTTGTCGACGCCGTCGGCCGACTGGTTCACGCCCTGGCTATAGAGCGTGACCGTGCGCTCCGTTTCGGCGAACATCGCGAAGAAGGCGGCGACGTCTGCCTCGCAGACGCCGCAGGCCTTCGCCGTAGCGGCGACACCGGGCGCGATCTCGCGCGCCCGGGCGAGCGCTTCGTCGAACCCTGACGTGTGCGCATGCACATAGGCGGGATCGATCCGTCCCGCGTCGGCGAGATGGACGAGCAGGCCGGAGAACAGCGCGACGTCGCTGCCGCCCGCGATCTTGAGGTGGAGGTCCGCCTCCTCCGCCGTCGCCGAGACGCGCGGATCGATCACGACCATCTTCGTGCCGCGCTCGGCCTTCGCCGCCAGCATGCGCTGGTAGAGCACCGGGTGACACCAGGCGGCGTTCGAGCCGGTGAAGACGATCAGGTCGGCGGATTCTAGGTCGCGATAGGTCCCCGGAACCGTGTCGGATCCGAACGCGCGGACATGCCCGGCGACCGAGGACGACATGCAGAGCCGGGAGTTGGTGTCAACGTTCGCCGATCCAAGGAAGCCCTTGAACAGCTTGTTAGCCGCATAATAGTCCTCGGTGAGGAGCTGGCCCGACAGATAGATCGCGATCGCTTTCGGCCCGTAGGTCTCGAGCGTCTGGCGGAACCCCTTGGCGACCGCGTCGAGCGCCTCGTCCCAGCTCGCGCGCTCGCCATCGATCTCCGGATGCAGAAGCCGGCCCTCAAGCGAGAGCGTCTCGCCGAGCGCGGACCCCTTCGAGCACAGCCGCCCGAAGTTCGACGGATGGTCGGGATCGCCCGCCACCGTCGCGCCGCCCGCCCGGTCGGGCTGCGCAAGCACCCCGCAGCCGACCCCGCAATAGGGGCAGGTGGTCGCGATCGGCGCCGGGTTCGGATCGGCGGCGTGCACGTTCATGCGCGATCCCCGGTCAGTAGACGTCGGCCTGGTAGCGGCCGGCCTTCTTGAGGTCGGCGATGTAGGCCTTCGCGCCGTCGCCCTTGCCACCGTGCTCCGCCGCGATGTCGATCAGCGCCTTCTCGACGTCCGCCGCCATGCGTTTGGCGTCGCCGCAGACGTAGAAATGGGCGCCCGTCTCCAGCCAGCTCCAGAGTTCGGCTCCGGCCTCGCGCATCCGGTCCTGGACATAAACCTTGGCGTCGCCGTCGCGCGACCAGGCGAGAGAGAGCTTCGTCAGCGCGCCGGTCTCCTGCAGCTCGGCGATCTCCTCGCGATAGAAGAAGTCGGTCGCCTCGCGCTGGTGCCCGAAGAACAGCCAGGCGCCGCCGGCCGCCTTGGCCGCGCGCCGCTCGCGCAGGAAGGAGCGGAACGGCGCGACGCCTGTGCCTGGCCCGACCATGATGATCGGGACGTCGCCGCTCTTCGGCAGCCCAAAGCCGTGCGCCTTCTGGACGTAGACCTTGAGCTTCGCGCCCGGCTCGACCCGGTCGGAGAGATAGGTCGAGGCGAGGCCGAGGCGGGTGCGCTCACCGATCCGGTAGCGCACCGCGTCGACGGTGAGGCTGACCCTGCCGGGATCGGCCGAGAGCGCCGAGGAGATCGAGTAGAGCCGCGGCTGCAAGGGTTCGAGCGTCGCGAGCAGGTCGGCGACGGGGGGCGTCGCGGCCGGGAACTTCTCCAGCGCCGCGAGGACGTCGAGCGTCTCGAGGTCGCCGTCCGGGTTCTCGCCCTCGGCGAGCCGCATCAGCTTCGCCTTGTCGGAAGCGTCCTCGACATGGACGCTGAGCAGCTCGAACAGCGCGTCAGGCGCTGCGCCGAGCGAGACCTTTTCGGACAGCCAGGTCGCAAGCGGCAGCGTCTGCCCGTCATGGCTGACGGGCGCGTCCGGCGCGACGCCGAGGCGCGTCGCGAGATCGGCCGCGAGCGACGGGCAGTTGGTCGCGAACAGGCCGAAGCTGTCGCCCGGCTCGTAGGTCAGGCCGCACGCGCTGAGGTCGATCTCGACGTGGTTGGTCTCCTTGGAAGACCCCTCGCCGTTGAGCTTCAGGCGCGACAGGAAGGTCGCCTCGACCGGCGTCTCGCGCGAGCGGCCGGGCTCGGCCGCGGCGGGCTGGGCCGAAGCCGGCGCCGCCTCGGCCGGCTTCGTCGCGGGCGCCGCGCCCTCGAGCTCGGCGGCGAGCTTCTTCAGCATGCGCTGCGTTTCCTTGCCGCCGGGCACGCATAGATTGAGCTTTGTCTCCTCGCCGGTCGCGATCGCCAAGGAATAGGTGTCGCAGAGATAGCCGCACTGGCCGCAGTCCTGCTGGGCCATGGCCGCCATCATGCGGCGCTTCAGCGGCTTGCCGTCCGCGAGCTGCATGCGCTCGTCGATCGGCATGGAGGCGTCATGCCACGGCGCGCCGTCGTCCTCCTCCTCGGCGGGAGCGGCCTGCGGGGCGCCCGGCAGGGGCTCGCCGAGCAAAGCGGTCGCCGCGTCGCGCGACAGCGCCTGCACTCCGCCGTCCATCGAGAGCAGGCCGGCGAAGAAGCCGTTCAGCCAGGAACGCTGTTCGGGGCTGAACGGCGCGTTCTCCGGCACCAGCGGCGGCAGCATCATCTGGGTTGGCGCGGACATGTGCGTCAGGCCTTCTCGAGTTCGAACATGGTCTTGAGCGCGTCGATCTCGTGGCGACGCGTGAAGGCGGCGAAGGTCTCGGCCTCGCTCTCGCGGTTGGCGAGGTAGCCGCGCAGCATCTTCTCGACGACGGCCGGGCAGTCCTCGCCCTTCACTTCGGAGACGAGGTCGCGGGCGATGGTGGCGTCCGTCCCGAAGCCGCCGCCGACGAGGATGTTGAAGCCGTCGACGGTGTCCTCCTCGCCGACCGGCACGCGCGCGCCGATCAGGCCGATGTCGCCGATGTAGTGCTGGGCGCAGGAGTGGTGGCAGCCGGTGGCGTGGATGTTGATCGGCGTGTCGACGGTAAGGCCGATCCCGTCGATGTGGGTCGCGATCTGGTCGGCGAAGCCCTTGGTGTCGGCGGCGGAGAACTTGCAGCCGCGATTGCCGGTGCAGGCGACGAGCCCGGCGCGGACGTTCGAGCAGGCGGTCTCCAGCCCGATCGCCCGGATCTTCTCCTCGACCTGCGCCACGAACTCGTCGCGCACGCCCGAGATCAGCAGGTTCTGCCAGACGGTCAGGCGGATGTCGCGGTCGCCATATTCCTGCGAGATGTCGGCGAGCGCCCGCATCTGGTCGCAGGACATGCGGCCGAGCTTCAGCGACACGCCGATCCAGTTGTGGCCCTTCTGGCGCTGCGGATGGACGCCGATATGGGCCATGCGGTCGCTTTCGGGCCGCGGCGCCAGCGCGCCGGCCGGCGCGCGCACGAGCCTGGCGCCGAGAACCTTCTCGACCTCCTCGAGAAACTTCTCGAAACCCCAGGCGTCGAGCACGTATTTCAGCCGCGCCTTGGCGCGGTCGCTACGGTCGCCGTGCGAGATGAAGACGCGCACGATCGCGTCGGCGACCTTGTTGGCCTCACCGAGCGGCACGATCACGCCGGTGTCGCGCGCGAAGTCGCGGTGGCCGGTGATGCCGCCGAGCGCGAGACGCCACCAGACGCCCGGCTCGATCCCGTGGCCGTCCAGCACCTCGACGGCCTGGAAGCCGATGTCGTTGGTGTCCTCGAGCGCGGCGATCCGGCCGGCGCCGTCGAAGGCGACGTTGAACTTGCGCGGCAGGCCGTAGAGCGAGCGGTCGTTGAGGATGTGGTGGTGCCACTCCTTGGCGTAGGGGCGCGTGTCGACCAGCTCCTGCGGGTCGACGCCCGCCGTCGGCGTGCCGGTGACGTTGCGGATGTTGTCGGCGCCGGAGCCGCGCGCGGTGAGCCCGATGTCGACGAGGCCCTCGAGGAAGGCCGGCCCGTCCTTCGCGCCGATCTCGCGCACCTGAAGGTTGGCGCGGGTCGTCACGTGGCTGTAGCCGCCGCCGAACTGCTCCGCGAGGTCCGCGACCCCGCGGAACTGCCACGCCTTCAGGATGCCGTTGTGGATCCTGAGGCGGCACATATACGCGTCTTGCGTTGGCCCGACATAGAACAGGCCGTGGAAGCGGACGCGAAAGTCGTCGATCGATTTCGCGTACTTGCCTTCGGCCGCGAGCCCCTTGAAGCGGGCGTAGAAGTCGAACGGATGCTCGTCGCGCTTGGCCTTCTCCTGAGCGACCAGCTTCTTGCCGGCCTTCTCCTGCCGCGCCATCGCCTCCAGATGGATCGCGTCCGGGCCGGAGGGCGCCTGCTCCTGCGGCGCCGGCAGGGACTGGCCGGCGCCCTGCCCCTGGAACGGCACCTGCCCGCCGAGCCCCGGCGCGCCGCGTGAGCCGCGGATCGCCTGGACGCCGGAGATGAAGCCTTCGAGGTAGCGCTTCTGGTCGGGGGTGAAATCGCCGCTCATCGCCGCCTCCTCACGCCGCCGCCACGAAGGACCGGCCGAAGGCCAGGTCGTCGCGCATCTCGCCGAGCGGCGCGCCCGAGGCGATCAGGTCGAGATACCAGAGCGCGTCCGAGGCCTCGCCGACTAGGATCGCCCCCACCAGGCGGTCGTCGCGCATCACGAATTTCCGGTAATGGCCATGGCCGGGATCGGCGAGGGTGACGATGTCGTCGCCCTCCTCCGCCTCGACGGCGCCGGCCGAGAACACCGAGACGCCGGAGACCTTGAGATTGGTGGAGAGCAGGCTGCCGGCGTAGGCCGCCTCCGCCTCGCCTGCGAGATGGCGCGCGAGCGTCTTCGCATGCTCGTAGGCCGGCGCGACGAGGCCGTAGACGACGCCGGCATGCTCGGCGCATTCGCCGATCGCGTAGACGTTCGCGTCGGAGGTCCGCATGGCGTCGTCGACGACGATCCCGCGCTTGACGTCCAGCCCCGCCTCGCGCGCAAGGCCGGCGTTGGGCCGCACGCCGCAGGACATGACGATCATGTCGGCCGGCAGAACCTCGCCGCTCGCGAGCCTCAGGCCCTCGACGCGGGCCTCGCCGACGATCTCGGCGCTCTGGGCGGACAGGGCGAAGCCGATGCCCTTCTTCTCGAGCTGGCGCTTGAGCGTCGCGGCCGCCTTCAGGTCGAGCTGGCGCTCCATGATCTTGTCGAAGATGTGCACGACCGTCGTCGCGCAGCCGAGCTTGGCGAGGCCGTAGGCCGCCTCCAGCCCGAGCAGCCCGCCTCCGATGACGACGGCGCTCCTGCCCTCGCCCGAGAGCCTGGCGAGCATGGCTGCGTCGGCCCGGTCGCGGAAGGTCACGACCTCCGGCAGATGCCCGCCCGGCAGCGGCAGGCGGATCGGTTCGGAGCCCGTCGCCAGCACCAGCCGGTCGTAGGTCGCCCAGCGACCGTCGGTCAGCCAGACGGTCTTGCTGGCGAGGTCGATCCGAGAGACCTGCGCGTCGGTGAACAGGCGGAAGCCGCTCTGGCCGTACCAGGAGCGATCTTTCAGCGTCAGGTCCTCGTCGGCGGCCTCGCCGGCGAGCAGGGAGGACAGCAGCACGCGATTGTAGGCCGCGTCCTTCTCCGCCCCGAGCACGGTGACGTCGTATTTGCCGGGGCACGCGGCGTTGAGCTCCTCGAGGAGCTTCAGCGCGGCCATGCCGGCGCCAACCAGCACGATACGTTCGCGCTCCGGCCGTTTCGTCGATGCAGCTTTCCCGCTCATGCGCTTGCTTCCGGACTCCGATCGCCGCCCCCGAAGGGACCCGTTTCCCGGCCCGCGCCTCGCTCGGATGGCGCGGACCAAACAAAAAGCCGCTGTCTCGACCCGCGCATTCGTCTGCGTGTCGGTTCAGCGGCGATGCTGGCGCGCCCCTCGATGGGCGAATGGTCCTGGCGTCAGCGTCGACGGGGAACCACGAGACAGTTCATTCAAGAGGCATGCCAGCCGCCTGAACCGGCGGAATTTCCTGGAGCTTGAACGGATCGACCTTCGGCTCGCGCCGTCGTCGAACCGTTCGGGCGCACGGCGATTGTGCAGTGCGCCCAAAACGGGCGCCGGAGGCGACCTCCGGCGCCCGGGGACCGTCAGGCCGCCTCGACGAAGCGGTGGCGCTCGTAGAGGAACTTCAGCACCGCCGCGCGCGCCGCGATGTAGGCGCGGTCCGAGACCAGCTCGAGCCGGTTGCGCGGCCGCTCCAGCGGCACCTCCAGAACCTCGCCGATGCGGGCCGAGGGCCCGTTGGTCATCATCACGATGCGGTCCGAGAGCAGCACGGCCTCGTCGACGTCGTGCGTGATCATCAGCACGGTGTTGTTGAGCTCGGTCTGGATCTGCATGACCTGGTCCTGCAGATGGGTGCGAGTCAGCGCGTCGAGCGCGCCGAACGGCTCGTCGAGCAGCAGCACCTTCGGCTGCATGGCGAGCGCCCGGGCGATGCCGATGCGCTGCTTCATGCCGCCCGAGATTTCGGACGGACGCCGGTCCTTGGCGTGCTCCATGTGCACGAGCTTGAGCTTGTGCATCGTCCAGTCGTGGCGCTCTGCCTTGGACTTCGTCTTGCCGAACACCTTGTCGACCGCGAGCGCGACGTTCTCGTAGCAGGTCAGCCACGGCAGCAGGCTGTGGTTCTGGAACACGACCGCGCGGTCGGGGCCCGGCTCGTCCACCACCTTGTCCTGAAGGAAGACGACGCCCTTCGTCGCCTTGGTGAGGCCGGCGACGATATTGAGCAGCGTCGACTTTCCGCAGCCGGAATGGCCGATGATCGAGATGAACTCGCCCTCGGCGACCTCCAGCGAGACGTCCTTCAGAACCTCGTTGGTCATCGCCCCGCGCGAGAACGACTTGTCGACATGCTCGATCTTGAGAAACGGCTTGGTCATGGCTTTGCCCACCGTCACGCGTTGGCCGTGCCGCGCGTGACCGCGACGGCGATGAGGGCGACGATCCGGTCGAGCACGAAGCCGACCGCGCCGACGTAGACGAGCGCGAGGATGATGTCGCTGATGCGCGACGAGTTCCACGCGTCCCAGATGAAGAAGCCGATGCCGACGCCGCCGATCAGCATTTCGGCCGCGACGATTGCGAGCCACGACAGGCCAATGCCGATGCGAAGACCGGTGAAGATGTAAGGCGCGGCCGCCGGCAGCATGATCTTCGAGAAGTATTCGATCGGGTTGAGGCGCAGCACTTCCGCGACGTTCTTGTAGTCCTGCGGAATGTTGCGGATGCCGACCGCGGTGTTGATGATGACCGGCCAGATCGCGGTGATGAAGATCACGAAGATCGCCGAGGGCTCGCCGTCGCGGAAGGCGGCCAGCGACAGCGGCAGCCAGGCGAGCGGCGGGATGGTGCGCAGCACCTGGAAGACGGGGTCGAGCCCGCGCATCGCCCAGGTCGAGGCGCCGACCAGCGCGCCGAGGCCGATGCCGACGACGGCCGCGAGCGCATAGCCGAGCGCGACGCGCTTCAGCGAGGCGTAGAGCTGCCAGCCGAGGCCCTTGTCGTTGCCGCCGTTGTCATAGAACGGGTTGGCGATCAGCTCCCACGTGTCCGTGACCACTCGCGAGGGCGAGGGCAGCGAGGAGGTCGGCGACGAGCACAGCACCTCCCAGAACAGCAGCAGCGCGCCGACCGTCAGCAGCGGCGGAATGAAGGTCGCGGCGGCGTCCATGGCGCGCGTCTTCATGCGCGGCCCGAAGAACGGCTTCTTCGGCGTCGGCAGCGCGACCACCCTGGCCGAGGCCGGGGCCTCCGCCGGCTGGGCGGGCTTGAGCGGCGTCACGTTGGACGCCGCGGCGGTCTGTGTCATCGGGCTCTCCGCGATAATTCGGGTGTCGCCTGCGGGTCGCCGCGCGGCCGGAAGGGCCACGCGGCGCGCTCCGTCAGACCATGCGCTTGATGTCGAGGCTGGCGAGGTAATCGCCGGGCTTCTCGGGGTCGAAGACCTTGCCGTCGAAGAACTTCTCGACGCCGCGCGAGGTCGAGGCCGGGAGGTCGGTCGCGCCGAGCTCCTTGGCGGCCTCGCGCCACAGATCCTCGCGGTTGACCTTGTCGATCAGGGCCTTGGTGTCAGTCGTCCCCGGCAGATAGCCCCAGCGGATGTCCTCGGTCAGGAACCAGAGGTCATGGCTCTTGTAGGGATAGGACGCGTGGTCCTTCCAGAAGTGCATGATGTAGGGGCTGTTCTCGACGAGGGGCTTGCCCGCGCCGTAGTCGAACTTGCCCTTCATGCGGTCGGCGATGTCGGCGACCGGCGCGCCGATCCAGTTGCGCTTGGCGCAGATGGCGGCGAGCTCTTCCTTGTTCTCCGTCTTCTCGCACCACTGCTGCGCCTCCATCACGGCGAGCAGCAGCGCCTTGGCGGCCCTCGGGTTCTGCTCGACCCAGTCGGTGCGCATCGCGAACGACTTCTCGGGGTGCTTGTCCCAGAGCTCGCCCGTGGTGATCGCGGTGTAGCCGATCTTCTGGTTCTTGAGCTGCTCGTTCCAGGGCTCGCAGACGCAGAAGGTGTCCATAGTGCCGACCTTCATGTTCGCCACCATCTGCGGCGGCGGGACGACGATGGTCTGGATGTCCTTGTTCGGGTCGACGCCGCCGGCGGCGAGCCAGTAGCGGATCCAGAGGTCGTGCGTGCCGCCCGGGAAGGTCATGGCGGCCTTCACGTCCTTGCCCGACGCCTTCTTCTTCTCGAGCGCGGCCTTGAAGGGCGAGGCGTCGAGGCCGAGCTGGAGGTCGGCGTATTCCTGGCCGACCGAGATGCACTGGCCCGCGACGTTGAGGCGGGCGAGGATCGACATCGGCGTGCCGGCCTTGTTCTGGGTCACGGCGCCCGACGTGATCAGATACGGCATGGGGGTGAGGATGTGCGCGCCGTCGATGCCGCCGCCGCCCGAGCCCAGCACGATGTTGTCGCGCGTCGTGCCCCAGGACGACTGCTTGGTGACCTCGACTTCGGTCATGCCGTATTTGTCGAAGAAGCCCTTTTCCTTGGCCACGAACAGCGGACCGGCGTCCGTCAGCGCGATGTAGCCGAGCTTGGCCTTGGTGGTCTCGGGACCCGCGCCCTGGGCGAACACGCCGGACGGGGAGAGGGTTCGTGCGGCCGCGAGCGTGGCGGCGGCGTAGCCGCCGGCCTTCAGCACGCTGCGGCGGCTGACGCCGGACAGAAGGGCGTTCGCGACGTCTGGCGTCTTGGCGTCGTGGCTCATTTCCGGCTCCGTTGGCGGCCCGCGGGCCGCGTGATCCACAAAACGAACCGGCTCCAGTCGATCGGATGCCGGCGAACAAAAAAGCCGCTGTCTCGACGCGCGGAGTCGCGTGTCGGTTCAGCGGCGTTGCTGGCGTGCCCCTCGATGGGCGTTGCGGTCCAAGCGTCAGCGCCGACGCGAACCACGCGACCTGTCATTCAAGACGCGTGCCAGTTCGGTCGCGAAGCCGACTTCGGTTCAATTTGGAGAGTTCGAAGCGAATTGGCCGAACTTCGACCGCATGGGCGCCGACATGATCGCGCGCCCGGCTTTTGTGCAGTGCACTAAACTTGTGCAGATCGCGGATCGATTCAGCCGCGCTGGATTCGTCAGCCGAGCTTCGATCCGATGGGATCGGCGACCGACGGCGCGGAGATCCCGAGGGCGGCGTCGAAGACGTCGGCGCGATAGACCGAAGCCGCCAGCGCCTCCTCCTCGGGCCCACCCTTCGTCTGGCCCCAGCGGGCCATCTCGGCGTACAGCCAGCGCGCATGCCGCTCGTCGGGACGCATGGCGCCGTCCCGCGCGAAGACAAGATAGCGGCCGTCGTTGCGCAGCTCGTCGCCGGCGCCTGTCGGAAGACGCCCATCCAGCGCACGTCTGATGATCGACGGCGCGACGTCCAGCCTGCCGGACGCGCCGAGCAGATCCGACGCCTCCGCCCGGTTTCCCGGCAGCTCCATCCATTTTCCAGCGGCGGCCAGCGCACGGATCAGACGCTCCGCGACGTCGGAGCGCTCGTCGAGCCATTTGCGGCGCACGGCGAGCACCTTTTCCGGACAGCTCGAGAGGAGCTCGACGCCGAGATGCAGGATGCGTCCAAGGCCGAGCTCGACGGCGACGGAGTTCCACGGCGCGCCGACGCAGAAGCCGTCGACATGCGCGTTTTCGAGCGCGTCGACCATGTAGGGCGGCGGCACGACCGCGAGCCGGACGTCCTCGTCGGGATTGAGGCCCGCCGCGGCGATCCAGAGCCGCAGCTGGTAATTGTGGGTCGAGAACGGGAAGGTCATGCCGAGGACCGGCGGCTCCTCGCCGTTGGCGCGCCGATCCTCGACCAGCCGCTTGAGCGCCGCGCCGGTCGCGCGAGGATCGGCCCGATCCTCGCGCGGGGCCAGGCGCGCCATCAGCTCGTCGTGGAAATGCGGGGCCAGCGTGATCGCGTTGCCGTTGAGGTTGAGGGCGATCGGCACCGCGAGCGGGGTCTTCACCGAATTGAGGCCGAGGCTGGTCGCGACGGCCAGGGGCGCGAGCAGATGCGCGGCGTCGAATTGTCCGAGGGTCAGCCGATCGCGGATGTTCGACCAGGAGATCTCGCGATGCAGCTCGATCTCGATCCCTTCGGCGGCGGCGAAGCCGAGATCGGCGGCGACGATCGGCACGGCGGCGTCGACCAGCGGAATGAACCCGATCTTGATGCGGTCGAGGCTCATTTCAGCAGCTCCGCGGCGGTGACGACGGCCTGGGCGATCTCCGCGATCTTCTTCTTCTCGTTCATGGCGACGGTGCGAAGCAAAGCGTAGGCCTGTTCCTCCCCGATGCCCTTCTGGCGCATCAGGATGCCCTTGGCGCGGTCGACCAGCTTGCGCTCCTCGAGCTGGCTCTTGGCTTGGTCGAGCTCCGCCTTCAGGCGCGAGAAAGCGTTGAACCGGCTGACCATGGTGTCGAGGATCGGCTTGACGCGCTCCTTCCTCAGTCCGTCGACCACATAGGCCGACACGCCGGCGTCGATCGCGGCCTCGATGGAGGAAGAGTCCGACTGGTCGACGAACATGCCGACCGGCCGCCGCACGGAACGGCTCATCTGGAACATCTGCTCCAGCACGTCGCGCGAGGGATTGGCGAGGCCGATCAGGATGACGTCGGGGTCGATGGCGTAGATGCGCTCGAGCAGGTTCGCCCGGTCCGGAATCCGCAGGATCGTCGCGTGCCCGGCCTCGCGCAGCCCCTCCTCGAGGATGGCGGCCCGCACCGGGCTCTCCTCGACCAGCGCGATCTTGAGCGGGCGGTCGGGCGTTTTGGGGCGATCGGGCATCGGCGTTCCCGCGCGCGGCGTCATCACGCCGGCGCTTCATCTCGGAAACGTTGCCGTAAACGACGTTCCGCCGTCTCGCGACCCCGCGTCGCATGACACGCGCCCCGAGGCGCCCGCAACATGAAGACTCGCGCTCGGTCCGGCAGAGCGAACACGATCGGCGCGCCGCGCCCTCGAAACCGTCCTTTCCACTTGGGACGGCGAAGCTTCAGGCCGCGTGGCGCTCGGCCTCCGCGCCGTAGTAGCCGACATATTTCGGGTTGATCGCCGTCTTCGGCAGGATCACCAGCACGTCGGTCGTGCCGAACTCCCGGTCCACGACCGCGCCGTCGCCGATATAGGCGCCGAGGCGCAGATACGCCTTGATCAGCGGCGGCAGGGTGCGCAGCGCCGCGCGGAGGTCGATCTCATCCTTCGGGATCAGGTCGAACGAGGCCCGGCGACCCGGCAGCGCGCCGGCCGCCCATTCCGCGGGGGCGGAGTGGAAGTGGTGGAGATAGGACAGCGGCAGCCGCAGCTGGTCCGGATCGACGCCCTCGAGGCTGGCGCAGCCGATCATCACGTCGACCCGGTGGGCGAGCACATAGGCCCAGATGCCGTGCCACAGCAGCTCGACCGTGCGCTTGTCGCGATAGGGCTTCAGCACGCAGGAGCGGCCGAGCTCCAGGAAGTTCAGGTGGCGATGGCGCGCGATCAGCGGGTCGATGTCGAACTCGCCGGCGGTGTAGAAGCCGAAGGCGCGGTCGGCGACGGACTGGCGCAGTAGCCGGTAGGTGCCGACGACGGCCGGCTTCGTCTTGAGAGGACCGGCGGACGCCGCGCCGTCGACCGCGAAGCCCTTCATGCCGTTCAGCAGCGTCGACGCGAGCGAGGTCCCCTGCGCGGCGTGGTCGGTCACGACGAGATGGTCGCAGACCGCGTCGAACAGGTCCATGTCGCGCCGCCAGAGCTTGGCGATCGGATCGGCGACGGCGGACATCTCCTCGAAGAACACGCGGTAGCGCAGGCGCTGCGCGTACTTCACGTCGCGCGGGCGTTCGGCGAGCCGCAGCTCGAGCCCGCCGATCCGTCCGAGCGGCTTCGGCAGCGCCTGCGCCGCCTCCAGCCGATCCCGGCTCGGTTTCCCGAACCCCCACTTCGGCGTGATTGAGAAGCCCCTGGGCGCGGCAAGCGCGGCCGCCTGGCGATGGGAACGGATGCGCCCCACGATGGCGCCCGGCCCGGTCTGCGGCGGACGGTGAACGGTCATGCGGCGCTCCGGCGCGTTTGCGCTCCCCTAGCGCGTCCGCCGAGCTAAAGCGACGGGATTCGCGGGGAAGCTCCCGGAGAAGACATCACAAACAGTCGACGGGCGGATGACGTCACGCGTTCGTCGTCAACCGGCGAAACCTGCAGGCTGACGAGGTTCTTCCGGCCGGGCCGGGACCAGAGGCTCGAGAATCGCCTCCAGCGCGCGTCGCTCCAGCGGTTTAGCCAAAACCTGATCGAGCCCGGCGTCCATGGCCGCCGCCAGATCGCCGCCGTCCGCGCTCAACGCGACAAGCGTCGCGGCGGGACGCCCCTCGGCGGCCTCGACGACGCGCATGCGGCCGGCGGCGGCGCGGCCGTCGAGCCGCGGCATGCGCATGTCGAGAAGCACGACGTCGAAGCGCTCGGCCTCAAAGCTCGCGACCGCCGCGGCCCCGTCCGCGACATGGACGGAGGCGTGCCCGAGCCGGGACAGATGCGCGAGCGCGATCAGGGCGCTGACCGGGTCGTCCTCGGCGACCAGGACCTTCAGGCCGCCTGTGGCCGGGAACGAGACGGCGGGCGAAACCTCGGCGGCGCCGACGCCCGTCAGCCGCTCGCGTAGCGAGGCGGCGCGCAGCGGCTTCACGAGATAGCCGTCGAAGCCGTCCTGCGCGAGCGTCCCGAGCGCCTTGCGCTCGCCCGGCGCCAGCATGAGCAGCACCGTCCTCGCGCCGCAGTCGCGGGCGAGACGCGCCAGCGCCGCCGCGTCTCCCACGCCCTTGTCGACGACGGCGACGTCCGGGCGAAACGCGGCGAGCCCCGCCGCCTCGACCTCGTCGGGAGCGGTCAGCCGCGCCGCCGCGCCGCGCGCGCCGAGCCACTCGACGAGCCACGGACCGCTGAACGCGGCGGACGAGAGGACGGCGATACGGCGCCCCGCAAATTCCTCGGTCTGCGAGCCGGAATCCGCGCCCCAGCAGGGCAGCGTCAGGGTGAAGGTCGCGCCGGCTCCGGGCTCCGAGGCCGCAGTCAGGGTTCCGCCCATGGCGGATGCGATCCGTCGGCTGATGGCGAGGCCAAGCCCCGCCCCTTCCGCCTGCGCGTCCGGCGCGCGCTCGAAGTCGCGGAACAGACTTTCGGACTGTCTCGGATCAAAGCCGGGACCGGTGTCGACGACCCGTAACGCGAGCCCCGCCTCGGCGCGCTCGACGCGCAGGCCGACTCCGCCCGCTTCGGTGAACTTGATGGCGTTGCCGGCGAGATTGAGCAGCACCTGACGGATGCGGCCCGCGTCGCCGACGATCTCGCCGGGCGCGTCCTCGGCGACGAGGGCCGCGAAATCGAGGCCCTTGGCCTGCGCGCGCGGCGCGAGCAGTTCGGAGATTTCTTCGACCAGCGCCGCGACGTCGATCGTTTCCGCGGCCGACGCGCCGGACCGCACGGAGACGTCCAGCATCTCCTCGACGAGGCGGAGCATCGCGTCGGCGGAGCTGCGGACCGCCAGCGAGTAGGTGCGCTGCTCCGGCGTCAGCGCGGTGTCGAGCAGAAGATCGACGGCGCCGACCACGCCGGTCAGGGGCGTACGCATCTCGTGCGCGGCGGCGACCAGCGGGCCGCCCTCGCCCGCGACGTCGGCTGTCGAGGTCGGGGCGACGCGGGCGACGCCGCGCCGGCGGCCGAGCGCAAACCCCGCGATCCCCGCAGCGGCGGCGGCTCCGACGGCCGCCAACAGTTCAAACGCCACCTTAACGCTCCGTCGCGCGCCACGTCCCGCGCGCGATCCTGCGCCGGCCATCCTTGCGGAAGCCTTGACGCGACCGCGCGGGATTCCGACTTTCGGCTGCTTTCCCCCGCATGCGGGACGTGATCGTCTGAACGTTTTCCGGAGCTCGACGCAGACATGAGCGTGGCCTTCACCAAGGAGCAGGACTACGAGGCGACCGCCGCCGACCTGCCCGACCGGCCGATTTCGCCGCACCCGAACCTCGTCACAAGGGAAGGGCTTGCGGCCCTCGACGCCGCGCTCGCCGAGGCGCGTCAGGCCTTCGCCGTCGCCAAGGCCTCCGGCGACCAGGATCTGGACCGCTCCGCGCTGGCGCGGGCCGCGCGCGACGTCCGCTACTACGCCGCGCGCAGGGCGAGCGCCGAACTGATCGAGACGGCCGGCGCCGACAAGGTGGCGTTCGGCTCCCGCGTCACCTTCGAGCGCGAGGACGGCCGCCGCCAGACCTTCCGGATCGTCGGCGAGGACGAGGCCGACCCGACGGCGGGCTCGGTGTCCTACATCTCGCCGCTGGCGCGGGCGCTGATGGGCAAGACGGTCGGAGACCTCGCCAGCTTCACGGGCGGCGAGGTGGAGATCCTCGAGATCGCGTGACCGGTCGTCAGCGGGACGCCTTGAAGGTCTTGCCGTTCCAGATCAGCGTCTGCTTGCACTCCGCCGCGCCAGCCTTTCCGCACGACCCGCCGTGGAGCGACAGCACCATCGCAGGCTTGCCGCGCACCGTCCTGAAGTCGATGGAATGGGCGTTGAAGTCGAACACCTTGACGTAGGAGCCGTCCGGCAGGGAGGCGAACACCTCCTGCGTGCAGCCGGCGGAGCCGCAGAAGAAGCTCATCATGCCGTCGCAGGAGAACTCGCCGTAGTCGAGTATGAAGTCCTCGACGCCGTCGGCGTTGATGTCCCGTCGAGTCATGAATTTTTCGCCGAGCTCGACCTTCGCTCCGCAGTTCTGACGCGCCTCGTTGATCGAGGCCTCGATTTCCTTCGGCGCCGCCCAGGCCGACGCCGGCGCGAGCAGAAGCGCGGCGGCGATGAAAGCCGCGAGACGAGTGATCAACATGTCCTGAGCGCCCCCCGACGCGACTTGTGCGCGAACAGAGTGGCCGGCATCGTCGCCGACCGTCAATGGCCGGCGGAGAGCATCAATCCGGAGAGGCGACGTCCCGGAAGTAGGGCTCTACGGCGCCGTTCAGCTTGATCGTCAGCGGGTTGCCGTGTCGATCGCGCGCGACGCCGGCCGCGACGCGGATCCAGCCCTCGGAGACCGAATATTCCTCGACGTTGGTCTTTTCCGCGCCCTTGAAGCGCACGCCGACGCCGCGCGACAGGGTCGCCTCGTCGTAGAACGGGCTCGACGGATCGGTCGACAGGCGGTCGGGAGGCGTGGCGGCCTGGTCGGCCATGGCTTCATCCTTCAGGCGTTCAGTCGGGTTCGGGCGGCCTTCTACGCGAGCGAAGCGGCCGGCTCAATCCGCATGCGCAAGATCCGATTGCGCGACGCGCCGCCACACCGCCTCAATGTTGCGATGCAATACGCCTATATGCGTTGCAACATTAAATTTCGAGCCATGCGTTCTCGGACGCGTGCGAACGAGGCGTAAAAGCATGGCGAAAGCCCGCACTCTGGTCGTCGATCATCGGCGTGAACGCAACCGTTGGCGGGCGCCGGCCGACGCGCGACGGACGCGAGCGCGCTCCGTGACGCGCACAGACGAGAGCCGTCTGAAGCCGGTGATGGACTTTGGCGCGAACCCCGGCGCGCTCGACATGCTGGCCTACGCGCCGCGCAGGCTGAAGTCCGGCTCACCGCTCGTGGTGGTGTTACACGGCTGCTCCCAGGACGCGCTCGGCTATGACGCGTCCTCCGGCTGGTCGCGTCTCGCCGACGAGCTGGGCTTCGCCGTCGTCTTTCCGGAGCAGCGCCGCGCGAACAATCCCGGCGGCTGCTTCAACTGGTTCCTGCCGGCGGATTCCGCGCGCGGCCTCGGCGAAATCCGGTCGATTCGCGAGATGGTCGAGCACATGGCGACCACGCACCGGATCGATCGCGGCCGGATGTTCGTGACGGGGCTGTCCGCCGGCGGCGCGATGACCTCCGCGCTTCTCGCCGACTATCCGGACGTCTTCTCCGCCGGCGCCGTCATCGCGGGGCTGCCATGCGGCGCGGCGTCGAGCGTGCAGGAGGCGTTCCGCGCGATGTCCGACCCGCGGCCGCAGCCGCAGGAAAAGCTCGGCGACATGGTCCGCGCCGCCTCCCAGCACGAGGGGCCGTGGCCGCGCACCCTGGTGCTGCATGGCACGGCCGACGAGACCGTCGCACCCGGCAACGCCGACGCGATCGTCAGCCAATGGCTTGATGTCCACGGTCTTTCGCTTGGCGAGGCGCGGGAGGACGCGGTCGACGGGCAGCGCCGGCGGAGCTGGACCCAGGACGGGCGCACCCTCGTCCAGCAGATCATGATCGCCGAGATGGGACACGGCGCCCCGCTCGACGCCGGCTTGGGCGAGCGCAAGGCGCCCTTCATGCTGGACGTCGGGCTGTCCTCGACGCGGCGCATCGCCGACTTCTTCGGCATCGAGGGCGCGCTGCCGAAACGCCCGTCCGGCGCCTCGGCGGCCCGCGGCCAGTCGCCGTCGCGCCCGGCTCCGAGTCCGGCGCCCGAGGCCGGCGAGCCTGAGGCGCCGCTGAGCTGGCCCTTCGTCACGCGATGCGGTTCGGCGCTCGGCAGGATGCTGCGCGGGTTCGGCCTGACGCGCTGACGCGCCTTTCGCCGGGCCGGAACGCCCGGCGTCCGTGCCGCGTTCGCGAGACGGGGCCGCACGGTGAGCGCTGATGATCTCGGACCTCTGGTACAAGAACGCGGTCGTCTACTGCCTGTCGGTCGAGGCCTTCATGGACTCCGACGGCGACGGCGTCGGCGATTTCCGCGGCCTGACGCGCAGGCTCGACTATCTCCACGGCCTCGGTGTCACCGCGATCTGGCTGATGCCGTTCCAGGCCTCGCCCGGCCGCGACGACGGCTATGACGTCTCGAACTATTACGACGTCGACCCGCGCTACGGCACGCTCGGCGACTTCGTCGAATTCACCCATGGCTGCAAGCAGCGCGGCATGCGGGTGCTGATCGACCTCGTCGTCAACCACACTTCCAACGAGCACCCGTGGTTCAAGTCGGCCCGCTCCGACCCGGCTTCGCCCTATCGCGACTGGTACGTCTGGTCGAAGAAGAAGCCGGCGGGCGCTGATCAGGGCATGGTGTTTCCGGGCGTCCAGACGACGACCTGGACCTATGACGAGGCGGCCAAGGCCTACTACTTCCACCGCTTCTACGACTTCCAGCCGGACCTCGACACGTCGAACCCCGAGGTCCAGGCCGAGCTGCTGCGGATCATGGGTTTCTGGATCCAGCTCGGCGTGTGCGGCTTCCGCATGGACGCCGTACCCTTCGTGATCGCGGAGAAGGGGCCCGACGTCGGGCCGAAGCCGAAGTCGCAGTTCCACATGCTGCGCGCCTTCCGCGAGTTCCTGCAGTGGCGCAAGGGCGACAGCGTCATCCTCGGCGAGGCCAACATCCTGCCGAAGGAGGCGCAGAAGTATTTCGGCGACGATGGCGACCGCATCCAGATGATGTTCAATTTCTGGGCGAACCAGCGACTGTTCCTGTCTCTGGCGACCGGCGACGCGCGCCCGCTCGCAAAGGCGCTGAAGGAGACCAAGCCCGGCTACCCGACTGCGCAGTGGGGCCTGTTCCTGCGCAACCACGACGAGCTTGATCTCGGGCGACTGACCGACAAGGAGCGCGCCGCGGTGTTCGCCGCCTTCGGGCCGGACAAGGATATGCAGCTCTACGATCGCGGAATCCGGCGACGGCTTGCCCCCATGCTGAAGGCCGACCGCCGGCTCATGGAGCTCGCCTACAGCCTGATGTTCACCCTGCCGGGCACGCCCGTGCTGCGCTATGGCGACGAGATCGGCATGGGCGACGACCTTTCGCTTCCGGAGCGCTATTGCGCGCGAACCCCGATGCAATGGTGCGGCGAAAAGAACGGCGGATTTTCCGCCGGGGACAAGACCTACTTGCCAGCGATCTCCGGCGGCGGCTTCGGTTTCGAGACGGTCAACGTCGCCCAGCAGCGGCGCGATCCGAACTCGTTCCTCAACTGGATCGAACGCATCATCCGGATGCGGCAGGAGGTTCCCGAGATCGGCTGGGGCGAGATGAGCGTCATACCTGTCCGGGACGACGCCATCCTCGCGCTGCGCTATGAGTGGCGGGGCGCGGCCGTCGTGGTCGTCCACAACCTCGACGCGGAGCCGCGCGAGGTCGCCTTCCGCTCCGGCGCGGACGGCGATGGCGACGTCCGGCTGGTCGACGTTCTCGGCGACAAGCACAGCGACCCCGGTCCCGACGGACGACATCGCTTCGCGATCGAAGGCTACGGCTATCGCTGGTTCCGCGCCGGCGGACTGGACGAGGCCATGCGGCGCAGGGACGTGTGAGGCGGCCGACGCACAAGGCCGACCGGCAATGTTCTCGGCCGCATGACCGATCCCCGGCAGGGCGCCGATCAGCGCGGAGGAGACGCGGTCGGCTTAGGCCGCCCTCGCCTGCTCGGCCGGGACCGCGCGGTAGGCGAGCGCCTCGGCGAGATGGATGCGGCCGACCGTCTGCGCGCCGTCGAGATCGGCGATGGTGCGTGCGACCTTGAGCACGCGGTGATAGCCGCGCGCGGAGAGCTTCAGGGCGTCGGCGGCGTCGCCGAGCAGCCGACGGCCCGCCGCATCCGGCCGCGCCGCCTCCTCCAGCGCCGAGACCGGCAGATGCGCGTTGAGACCTGAGCCCCGCAGACCGATCGCCTCGGCGCGCGCCGCCTGGAGTCGGCGGGCCGAAAGCACGCGCGCCGCGACGGCGGCGCTGTCCTCGGCGGCCGGCGGCAGCATCAGGTCGGCGGCGCTAACCGCCGGCACGTCGAGCCGCAGGTCCATGCGGTCGAGCAGCGGACCCGAGATCCGCGCCTGATAGTCGGCGGCGCAGCGAGGGCCGCGCCGGCAGGCGTGGCCGCCCTCTCCGCCGCCGCAACGGCAGGGGTTCATGGCGGCGACGAGCTGGAAACGCGCCGGATAGGCGATGCGATGGTTGGCGCGGGCGATGACCGCCTCGCCGCTCTCGAGCGGCTGGCGCAGCGCGTCGAGCGCCTGGGCGGAGAACTCCGGCAGTTCGTCGAGGAACAGCACGCCGTGATGCGCGAGCGCGATCTCGCCCGGCCGCGGACGCGCCCCGCCGCCGACCAGCGCCGCCATCGAGGCGGAATGATGCGGCGCGCGGAACGGGCGCCGGTTGGTCAGCCGCCCGCCCGCGAGCTCGCCTGCGATCGAGCGGATCATCGCCACCTCGAGCAGCTCTGAAGGCTCGAGCGGCGGCAGCAGCGAGGGCAGCCGGCTCGCCAGCATCGACTTGCCCGCGCCGGGCGGCCCGCAAAGTAGCAATCTATGTACATTAGACCCCGTTTCGTCGTATTGGTGGTCCATGTCTAAGCCTCTCGCCTTTTCATACGTCCGGTTCTCCACCCCTGAGCAGCAGCGCGGTGACAGCTTCCGCCGACAGACGGAGGCAGCTCGCCTCTATGCCGAACGGGAGGGGCTAGAGCTGGATGATCGCGCCTACACTGACCTCGGCGTGTCGGCCTATCGAGGCAAGAACGCAAAGGAAGGCGCACTGCGTGCCTTTCGCGATGCGGTGGAGAGCGGAGATGTACCGGGCGGAAGCGTCCTTCTCGTTGAGAGCATGGATCGCCTCAGCCGCCTCACCCCCCGCAAGGCCGTTCGGATACTGGAAGAGCTTTGCGAGGCCGGTATTGTTGTCGTCACGCTCGACGACCGGCAGCGCTACGACACGGAGCGGCTCGATAAGGAGCCCTTCGCTTTCATGGTCGCCTTCATGGTCGCCCTTCGCGGTCACGAAGAGAGCCTCAGAAAGGGCGAACGGGTGGGCGCTGCGTGGGCCGCGAAGCGCCAACGGGCGGGCAGCGAAAAGCTCACCGCTCAATGCCCCCAGTGGCTTCGCCTAAAGCCAACTCGAGAAATCTTCGAGACCATTGACGACCGCGCGGAAATCGTCCGCCGCGTGTTCCGCGAAGCCTTGGACGGTAAGGGGCAAGAGGCCATCGCGCGGGACCTCAACATTGAGGGCATCCCCACCTTCGGTAGGGGCGACCGCTGGCACAAAAGCGCGGTGGCGAAGATGCTGCGCAACGCCGCCGTCATCGGCACCTACCAGCCCCACAAGATGGCGACAGACGGAGCAGGCCGCACGTTTCGTCAGCCGGATGGCATGCCGGTGCTGGACTACTATCCCGCTGTCATCGACCCCGCATCGTTCAACCGACTTCAGGCCCGTCTCGACGGAACCCGAGCAACATACCAGCGGGCGGGACAGCCGATCAGCAACCCTCTAGCCGGGCTGGCTCGATGTGGTCACTGCGGGTCGGCAATGACCCGCGTCGACAAGGGCAGCCGCTCAAAACCCCGTCTAGTGTGCGCGAAGGCAAAGGTCGGCGCAGGGTGTCAGTATCGCAGCGTCCCGCTTCATTGGGTGACCGAGGGGCTCACGCGAAACGACGCTTTGTGGGTCGGCTACGCCCCGATTGGTAGCGATGCGGTCCAACGCGAATGGGAGGCGCTAGAGGCAGAGCGCTACGGCTCGGAGGAGAGCATTCAGCAGTTGGCTGAAGAGCTGGCACGCGGCGGCGGTTCGATCGCTATCGCGACAAAGCTGCGAGAGGAAGAAGCTCGGCTGCACGAGCTTCAAGAGGCCACCCAGCGGCTTTCGGCGCGGATCGCAAGAGAGACCCCCAAAGGCATCAAAACGCGCCTGAAGGCTCTGGAGAGCGTCCTGATGGCCAAGCCGCTCGATGTGGAGGCTACAAACAGAAAGCTTCGCGAGAATCTCACCAGCGTCACCGTGTGGCCCCGAGATGAAGACACGGGCGTCAGCGCTCAGCTCGACTTTCACTGGCTGCAAGGCGGCGAAACTACGATCCCGATAGGCGGCTTTCCGAAGTTCCGCCAATCATGACTCAATCGAAGAGGAAGTAGATGTGAACGACGATTGGATGCTCGCGCTGCGAGACGGAGAGATGCATGAGGTGGGTCCGCTGCACCTCCGATACGAGGGCCCCGGCGAACACGGTCCTATCGGGGATTGCTGGATCGGAACCGAAGAGAACCCCTTCGAGCTTAGCTGGATGGATGGTGAAGCGATCGCCTTTTGCATCCGTCCTAGTGCGGACCTTTGGCAAGCGTATGAGAGCGACAAAGAGCCGACACGCAGGGGTGCCCGCCGTGGCTGGCTTCGCCTGAAGTTGAGGGCCGACAAGGCACGTTTGGGGCGCTACGGTGAATGGGCTGGCACCCCGTTCCAGTTCGCTCGGCTCAGCCTGAACTGCATAATCGGCGAGAAAGCCAAGATGCTAGACGGTCGTAGCCGCAACTACCGCCGTTCTAATCTTCGCAAGCAAGACGGGGCAGCGAAGGAGGCCACACGAGACGCCTTCATCTTCATCTGCGGCCTGCTTGCGCGGCACTTCGAACCCGACCTCCCGACGACATGGGAAGACCAAGCTCGGGCGCGATGGACCGCCGCCGATCAAACGTACGGCTTCGCCTTTGAGGGCCCCTGATGGCTTATCGAAAGCCCCTCGCCGCCCGCCGCGCTTTCCCCCTAGTCAGAGGGACGGACCACCTTACCGCGTTCTGCCAAGCCCTTATGCATCGCACGCGCTCGCCGCGATCGGCCCGCGACATCGTCACGGCGTGGTTCTCATCGTGGCGCGGTCGGAAGGATAAGCCTGCGAACGTCAAGGCGAAGAATAAGGGGTGGCTCGTGGACCGGGTGGCGGCCTGGCTCCGTCACCACGCTCGTGTGGGCAGACTGATAGCGATGGACCGCGAGGGCGAGCGCAATGCCACCCGCTATGTCGAGGCTCCGGGCGCGAACTGGCAACGCGGGAAGGCGTCCGCTCCGCTCCCAAGGCGGTTAGACTAGGCGATTATACCCGAGCGTTCGGCAGGGATAATCTCGCTACCACAATAACTTATAATAGGCCGTCGTATATGAAGTCCTTCGGGTCCCCCATAGGGTACGCCTTGGACCATCCCATCGATGTTGTGGTAGGGGTCTCACGTCTGAGAGGCCTCGCTACAAGCGGACGGAGCGAGCTTCCCCCCGTAGGCCCACTTGGGGCCCCTTAGGTCTCGACGAATGCTGTCCGCCCCCCCAACCGTGCGACCTCACTGTTGCCGCCTTCGATGATCACCGCGTGCGCAGCGATTGCCTTCGTTAGGCTTGTTCGGCCCCGCTAAGACGCATCACGGTGCACGGTGACCAGTTCTGCGAGCTTGCCCGCGACGACAGCCCACGGGTCCTCCGCAGTGCTCAACCCGCTCCGGGAGCCCAATAGGGGGCTCACATCGCGGAGCGCTTCGTAGGTCGTTTCGTGAACGATAGGCACTAGCTGATCGCGTGCTAATAGCGCCGAAAGCTCCTTTTCTGCGATGCCCTCAGCGGCGATGCGGCGCAAAAACGCTGGGGTAACGAGCACAATTCCTATCCGCGAATTCGCTAAGCCCTTGTCGATCGCACGAAGCAGCGGGACACCAAGGGCGACGTCCCTCTCGCTGAACCACACGGACACGCCGAGCGCGGTGAGCACATCATACAGTTGCTTGGCGGCCCCCGCCCGGTCATCCCAAGCGTGGCAGAGGAAGACGTCTCGAAGGTCCGGTAGCGTTGCCCGCCTCTCAACCGTCTCCCGGATCGGCGTAAGCGCGATCACTTGCGACGGCGTGTAAGACAAAGTTGATCCGGCACGGGACCATCTCGGCCTTGAGCCACCACCCCCGCCGCTGCTCCGACCTCCCCCGCTGCTTCCCGATGAATAGGACGGTGACGAATACGACCCCGAGCTGCCGTAACCGTAGCCGCTGCCGTAACCACTACTGTAGCGTCGACCCCATCCCCCACGGCATGCCGGGCAATTCGCTGCGGCGGCCGATGATCGATGCCCGTTAACCGGTGCAGTGCATCGCGCCATCGCGTGCTCCCTTTGGGTCCAATGTTGACACACTGAGGAGATTGTGGCCGCCGGCCGCGGCGATCTCAAGCGCGCGCTTCGCCGTCTCCTGGCCGCGCACGTCCTTGATGTCGGGGCTCGCGGGGGCGGCGTCGGGCAGGCCGGGCCGCGGCCGGGCCAGCACCTGCACGCCCTTCAGATGGTTTGCGATCTGGATCAGCGAGCGCGGAGCGACGATATCGAGATCCGCGCTCGCCCAGGCGGCCTCCGCGCCGCAGGCTTCCGGGCAGATCAAGCCATGGCCCCGCGCGTGCGCCGCGACCGCCGCGGGCAACGCGCCCGCGACGCCGGCGAGCGTCCCGTCCAGCGCGAGCTCACCGAGCACGGTGTAGCCGGAGAGCGCGTCCGACGGCACGGCCCCGATCGCCGCCATCAGGCCGAGCGCGATCGGAAGGTCGAAATGGCTGCCCTCCTTGGGCAGATCGGCAGGCGCGAGGTTGACGGTGATCCGCCGCGGCGGCAGCGCGAGGCCCGAGGCGACGAGCGCCGCGCGAACGCGCTCGCGCGCTTCGGACACCGCCTTGTCCGGCAGTCCGACGATGGCGAAGGCCGGCAACCCCGGCGCAACCTGCACCTGGACGTCGACGGCCCGGGCCTCGATGCCTTCAAATGCGACCGTGGATACCCAGGTGACCATGCCGCCCGCCCTCGTCTCAACTTTGACGATAGCAGCGCCTTTCAACCCGTCAAGAACATTTCAGGAACATAATTGACCGGAACAAATTAAGAACATACGATTGAGAGGTATCAAAGTCCGGAGCCCGCATTGGACATCGCCGCCAAGCTCGCGATCCTCGCCGACGCCGCGAAATACGACGCCTCCTGCGCCTCGAGCGGCACGTCGAAGCGACATTCGGCCCCGGTCCGCGGCGGGGCGGCGCGCGGGCTCGGCTCGACCGAGGGCGCCGGAATCTGCCACTCCTATGCGCCGGATGGCCGCTGCATCTCGCTGCTGAAGGTGCTGCTCACCAACGCCTGCGCCTTCGATTGCCTCTATTGCGTCAACCGGGCGTCGAGCAACGTCGCGCGCGCGCGCTTTTCGGTGCGGGAGGTGGTCGACCTCACGCTCGACTTCTACCGGCGCAACTACATCGAGGGGCTGTTCCTGTCCTCGGGCGTCATCCGCAGTCCCGACTACACTATGGAGCAGGTGGTGCGCGTCGCGAAGTCGCTGCGGCTCGACCACGGCTTCAAGGGCTACATCCACCTGAAGACGATCCCGGACGCGGCGCCGGAGCTGATCTCGGAGGCCGGGCTCTACGCCGACCGGCTGTCGATCAACATCGAGCTGCCGGACGAGACCAGCCTCAAGCGCCTCGCCCCGGAAAAGGACGGCCGCTCCGTCCGGAAGGCCATGGCGGGGCTGCGTGGCCGGATCGAGGAAGCGAAGGCCGAACGCCGCGCGCCGCGCTTCGCGCCCGCCGGCCAGAGCACGCAGATGATCGTCGGCGCGGACGCCGCGGACGATCATGCGATCCTGAAGACGTCGTCGACCCTCTACGCCGGCTATCAGCTGAGGCGCGTCTACTATTCCGCCTTCAGTCCGATCCCCGACGCAAGCGCCGCGCTGCCGCTGAAGCCTGCGCCGCTGATGCGCGAGCATCGCCTGTATCAGGCCGACTGGCTCATGCGGTTCTACGGCTTTTCGGTGGAGGAGATCACCGAGGGCGGCGGCATGCTCGACCTCGCCATGGATCCGAAGCTCGCCTGGGCCCTGCGCAACCGCCACTTCTTCCCGCTCGACGTCCAGCGCGCCTCGCGCGAGGAGCTGATGCGCGTGCCGGGCCTCGGCAAGACGACGGTCGACCGCATCCTGTCGGCGAGGCGCTTCCGGGCGATCCGCAGCGCCGATCTCGCGCGGCTGAGGGTGTCGCTCGCCAAGGTCACGCCGTTCCTGCGGCTCGCCGACCACCGGCCGTCGATCGCGCTGCTCGATTCTGGGCGCCTCGTCGAGCGGCTGGTCCCGCCGCCGCGCCAGCTGGCGCTCGCGCTGTGAGAGCGCGGCGCGTCGTGCTCGCCGGCCCCGCCGACGTCGCCGGATGGCGGACGGCGGCGCGGTCGCTGCTTGCCGACGGCGTCCCCGCGGAGGCCGTCGTCTGGTCGACGGGCGGTCATGGGGATCTGTTCGCGGGCGCCGACGCCGGGGACGCACCGGCTTGCTCGGCGTCAGCTCCGAGCATCAGCGTGCCGCGCGAGTTCGTCGAACTCGCCGGCGTAGGGCTTCTCCACAGCGATCCGGGACGGTTTGACCTGTTCTACCGACTGCTCGCCCGCGTCGCGGCCAATCGCACAGCTCTCGGCGACGCGGCCGATCCGGACCTCGTCCGGGCGCGCGCCCTTGCCAAGGCCGTGCGTCGCGACAAGCACAAGATGACCGCGTTCGTGCGCTTCCGCGAGGTCGCGACCGAGGCCGGACCGCGCTTCGTCGCCTGGTTCGAGCCGGACCACCACATCGTGGAGGCCACGGCGCCGTTCTTCGTGCGCCGCTTCGCCGCCATGCGCTGGTCGATCCTGACGCCCGAGCGTTCGGCGCATTGGGACGGCGCGGACCTGATGTTCGCCGAGGGCGCACGCCGGGCCGACGCGCCGGATGGCGACGCGCTGGAGGCGGTCTGGCGCACCTACTACGCGAACATCTTCAATCCCGCCCGCCTCAAGGTTTCGGCGATGCGCGCCGAGATGCCGAAAAAATACTGGCGCAACCTTCCGGAGGCGTCGCTCATTTCACCCATGATCGCCGAGGCGGCGAGACGGACGTCCGCGATGGTCGCCGCCGAGCCGCCGGTCCCGAAGAAAGGCCAGAGGCTGATGTCGAAGCCGATCGCTCCGCTTTCGCCGGACGGGAATGACATCGACGCACTGCGCGAGGAGGTCGACGGCTGCCGCAACTGCCCGCTCTGGGCGGACGCGACGCAGGCCGTGTTCGGCGAGGGTCCGGACGACGCCGAAGTGGTCGTAGTCGGCGAGCAGCCTGGCGACAGGGAGGACATCGCCGGCCGTCCCTTCGTCGGCCCGGCCGGCGCGCTGTTCGACCGCGCGGCCGAGGCGGCTGGCCTCGACCGCAGCCGCGTCTACGTCACCAACGCCGTCAAGCACTTCAAATTCGAGCCGCGCGGCAAGTTCCGCCTGCACAAGTCGCCCTCGACCTCCGAGATCGCCGCCTGCCGGCCCTGGCTCGCGCGCGAGCTCTCGACGATCAGGCCGAGGCTTGTGGTCGCGATGGGCGCCACCGCCGCCCGCGCCGTCATTGGCAAGCCGGTCAAGATCGGGGAAGCGCGGGGACGCCTGACCACGAGCGCGGAAGGCGTGGAGGTGCTCGTCACCGTCCACCCGTCCTTCCTTCTCAGGCTGCCCGACGAGGCGCGCAAACGCGAGGAGTATGACCGGTTCGTCGCTGATCTCGGTCTCGCCGCCCCCTTCGTCAAAGCCGCCTGAAGGGGCGCTAGCTTCATTTCGCGGGAATACGCGGAAACTCCCGCGGCTCCTCGTGCGTTGCATGAATGTCCGCCGCTCGCGTCTGCCCCCAGACGGTCCGCCGGATCGAGGGCGCCGGGGAGGACGACGACTATGGTTGGCGAACATCTCAGCGGCGCAGGCGCGCCAAGCAGAGCGACGCGAGAGCCGCTGAAGACCCACAGCTTCGGCTGGGATCCGCTCGAACGCGTCCGGCTGGCGTCGACGGGGCGCATTCCCTTCGGCGCGCTGGCACGACCCAAGAGCGCGCTGATGGCCGCCGGCGGCGTCGCCCTGATCGTCCTGACGATCGCGGGCGCCAGCATCCTCGGGGCCGGCGAAGGCGACGCGCAGTCCGCCGCTTCGGAGCGTGAGCAGGGCCTGGCGGCGCGCGAGGCGTCGATCCGGCAGCGCGAAGCGCAGCTTTCCGAGTTCGATCGGCGCAAGGCTAATGCGGAAAGCGGCGCCCGTGACGCCGAGCGCCGGCTCGCCGAGCTCGAGGCTCGCCGAACGGACCTGCAGCGCGAGGTCGCCGAACTCACCGCTCCGGTGGCGCCCGCCGCCGGCGACGAGCGCGGAGCCCCCAGCGCCGGAGAGGACAGCGCAACCGCGGCGAACGATCCGTCTCCGCCGGACGAGGACGCGGTCGACGGCGCGGTCACCGCTTCGAGCCCTGCCGGTCAGGAGAGGCAGGCCCGATCAAGCGCGAGCGTCGATGCAGCGTCCGACGCCGAGAGCTCCGCCGAGCCTGCGCGCCGGGAGGCGACGCAGATCGCGCTGCCGCCGACGGCCGCCGGGACGCGCGTCTTCATCCATGTGCCGGCCACCGATCCTGCGGCGCGCGCCAGGGCGAAGGCCGTCGCGGCGGAGCTGCGGCGGCGCGGCGTCGACGTGGCGGAGATCCGCGGCGTGCCTCGCAAGGTCAGGCGCGACGCCGTCCGCTACTACTACGACGCCGATCGGGAGGCCGTGACGACGCTGCAGGACGCGGTGCGAGACGCCTCGCCGTCCGACGAGGCGCCAGCGCAGGCGCAGGACTTCCGGGGGTATCGCGCCCCGCCCCGCCCCGGCACCCTCGAGCTGTGGCTGTCCTGAACGGTCTGGAGCGTTCGACAAACCCGCAGGATCGGTAGCATTGAACCGCTGATCTTGTTGAGTTGGTAACGCCCTCCCGGCACGCTGGCGCCCCAAGGCCGCAGCTGATTCGCGGCGGCTGTGGGGGCCATTCATGCCGTTGAGCGCCAGGGAAGCGCAGCGTGCCCGCGTCGCGCTGCAACGCTTCGGGCTCGGTCCGAAGCCGGGCGGACTGGCGCGCATCGGCGACGACGCCCTGCAGGCGCTGAAGGACGAGCTCGACACGCCGAAGATCTCGGCGATCGAGCGCGGCTCGCTCCCGACCTACGCGACGGCGACCCGGGTATCGCAGGGCGACTTCTCCGAGATGGAGGCGGTCCGCGAGCGCGAGCTCAGGGCCCGCATCGACAAGCATCTGTCAGTCGATATCGGCTTCGTCGAGCGGCTCGTGATGTTCTGGTCGAACCACTTCTCGATGTCGATCAACAAGGACGGCGTCATCCGCGGCACTTACGGCCAGCTGGAGCGTGACGTCATCCGCAAGCATGTGCTCGGCAAGTTCGCCGACATGCATCTCGGCGTCATGCGTCACCCGGCGATGATCCGCTATCTCGACAACCAGGACTCGATCGGCCCGAACTCCGAGACCGGCAAGGCCTGGGGCGCCGGATACAACGAGAATCTCGGGCGTGAACTGCTGGAGCTGCACACGCTCGGAACGGGCGGCGGCTACAGCGAAAAAGACGTCACGTCGATGGCGCTGCTGCTTACCGGCTGGTCCTTCGTCCGCTGGTGGGAGATCGGCCAGGACTGGGCGGACGTGCCGGACGACCGACCGGGCCAGTTCTTCTTCCGCAAGGAATGGCACGAGCCGGGCGCCATCTCCTTCATGGGCAAGACATACGCGCCCGACGGCCAGAAACAGGCGGAGAAGGCGATGCGCGACATCGCCCGCAAGCGCGCCACCGCCGAGCACATCGCCTTCAAGCTCGTGCGCCACTTCATCACCGACGAGCCGACCAAGGCGATGGTCGATCCGGTCGCGAACGCCTTCTACAAGAGCGGCGGCGACCTGAAAAAGACAGCGCTCGCCCTCATCGGCCTGCCGGCCGCCTTCGACGCGCCGCTGACGAAGATCCGCACGCCCTACGAGCTTTCGATCGCGCAGTTCCGCGCGCTCGGCGCCCGCTACCGGAGCGACGCGATGTGGCTGTTCTACGAGCCGCTGCGCGCGATGGACAACCTGCCGTGGGAGCGCCCCGCGCCGGACGGCTATCCGGACGAGAGCTGGGCCTGGCTCGATCCCGACGGCATGACGATCCGGCTCGACACGGCGATGCTGGCGGTCGACGCCTATGCCGGAGATTTCAAGAAGTCGGCCTACGAGCTCGGAAAGTCGCTCTACGGCGCGAGCCTCTCCGACACGACCAGCGACGCCCTGATGTGGACCACGGACAAGCGGGCGGGTCTGACGCTGCTGTTCATGTCGCCCGAATTCCAGCGGAGATAGCGATGGGCCGGATCATTCCGCCGGAGGACATTTCGCCGGCCCTGCGCGCCGCGGCCCTTCAGGGCTGCGAGGAGTCGCAGCTGCTGATGTCCCGTCGCTCGATGCTCGGCATCACGGCCGGCCTGTTCTCCGCGGCCTTCACGCCGCGCTTCGCGAGCGCCGTCGGCGGCTCGGACCCGCGCCTGCTCGTCGTGGTGCTGCGGGGAGGCATGGACGGCGTCAACGCGGTCGTTCCGCATGGCGACCCGTCCTATGTCTCGCAGCGCGGCGACATCGCGATCCCGAAGTCGGCGACGCAGCCGCTCGACGGTTTCTTCGGGCTCAATCCGGCGCTGTCCGCCTTCGGCTCCATGTATAGCGCCAAGCAGGCGGCGGCGGTCCATGCGGTCTGCACGCCGCTGCGCAACCGCTCGCACTTCGAATGCCAGGACAATCTCGAGAGCGGCCTGCCGGGCCTCGCCTCCAACCCGACCGGCTGGCTGAACCGGCTGCTGCAGGTCCTGCCCGGCGGCAGCCCGATCCGCTCCCACGGCGCGATCCAGATCGGCGAGGCGCCGCTGCTGCTGCGCGGGCCGGCCCCGGTGCTCGGCTGGTCGCCGACCTGGTTCTCGCATCCGCCGGAGAACATCACCTCCTCGGTCACGCGGCTCCTGAAGATGCGCGACGCCGAGCTCTACAAGGCGCTGTCCGCCGGCCTGAAGTCGGACGAGCTCGCCGAGCGCGCAGGCTCCGGCGAAGGCGACGTCAGCGGGCTCCGCAAGGCCTTCCGCGGCGCCGCGCGCCTGCTGGCGGCCAATGACGGCCCGCGCATCGCCGTGCTCTCCGTCGGCAATTTCGACACCCATTCCGGCCAGGGCACGACCGACGGCTTCCTGTGGGGATCGCTCCACGAGCTCGACAGCGGCCTCGACGAGTTCAGGTCCAGCGGGTCGGCGATCTGGGACAACACTGTGATCGTGATGGCGACGGAGTTCGGCCGCACGGTGAAGGTCAACGGCGACGACGGCACGGACCACGGTTCTGGAACGGTCGCGCTGCTGGCGGGCGGCGCGGTCGCCGGCGGCAAGGTCCATGGCGACTGGCCGGGGCTCGCGGTGAGGAACCTCGACGACGACAGCCTGATGCCGACGACCGACCTGCGCTCCGTCTTCAAGGGCGTGCTGCTCGACCATCTCGGCGTCGCGCCGAAACTGCTCGACGAGAAGATCTTCCCGGAATCGAAGGCGGTGAAGCCGCTGCGCGGCCTCGTGCGGAGCCGTGCGGGCGACGCCATGGCGGACGCGCAGGTCTCGGTCGCCCCGGCGGCGATGCGGCCGCTCTCCGCGATCGAGCGGTATCGCCGCCTCAACGCGATCTGACGGCCGCCGTCGCCCGTCAGAACGGAGCGCGGACCAGCCGGTCGAGAGCGTCCGGGCCCGGAAAGGCGTCGAAGGTGCCGCGGACCGTGGCGGTCAGCGCGCCGGCGGCCGCGGCGCGCCGCATCGCGGCTTCCCAGCCGCGCCCTTCGGCGAGGCCCGTCGCCAGCGCCGCCGCGAAGCTGTCGCCGGCGCCGAGCGCGTCGATCGCCTCGACGGGGAAAGCCGGCTGCTCGATCGTCGCGTCGCCCCGCCGGAAGGCGAGCGCGCCCTTGCTTCCCAGCGTCACGACCAGAGCGTCGGGGCCCTCGCCGAACACCGCGTCGGCCAGGACGTCCAGCCGATCGTCCGCTCCCGAGACTCCGAGGGTCGCCCCGAGCGCGCGCGCTTCGGTGCGATTCACGCACAGCGCCGAGGTGACCGCGAGCAGGGCGTCGTCGATCGGGCGAAAGGGCGACGGGTTGATCAGCGTGAGGCGCCCCGCGCGCCGCGCGATCGAGAACGCCTCGAGGATCGGGGCGTCGGGGCTCTCGAACTGGGCGAGGCAGATGGCGGCGGCTTCGATCTCCGCCGCGCAGACCCGAACGTCCTCCGCGGAAAGCAAGGCGTTGGCCCCGCTCGCGACGGCGAGGCAGGTCTCGCCGTCGGCGGCGACGAAGCCGACGCCGCCGCCCGTGGGTCCGGCCTTCCGGCGCAGAAGGTCCGGCGACAGCGCCGCGCGCTCGAAGGCGGGCGGCGCCAGTCGCGCGAGATCGTCGTCGCCGACCGCGAACAGGCCGGCGACATCCGCGCCGAGCCGCCGCGCGGCGACGGCGAGATTGAAGCCCTTGCCGCCGGGCTCCATCGAAAACGATCGTGCGGAAAGGGATTCGCCGGGCTGCGGCAGCGCGTCGACCTCGACGCAGCAGGCCGCGACGAAGCTTCCGATGACAAAAAGTCCGGCCGTCGCCATCGCAGGCTCGTCTTCGATGTCGCGTGGAAGAAGATAGAGCTATAAAGTCAGGGAATTGGCCCCGCGGCCGCCTCAATCGTCGAGCGACTCCGGATTGATCTCAAGTTCCGACCCAACTCTGTCAAGCCGACTGCGGCTGAACGCCGATACGGCCCGGCCGAACTATCTCCAGCTCGAGCAGCAGATCGGCGACATGATCCTGAGCGGCGATCTGGCGAAGGGCGATACGCTCCCGCCGAGCCGCAAGCTCGCTGTGGAGCTCGGCCTCAGCCGGGCGACGATCCAGAAATGCTATGATTCGCTTCGCCGCGCGGGGCTGCTGAGCGCCCACGGCCGCCTCGGCTTCATCGTCGAAGCCGGGCCGGACAAGATCAAGCCGCGGATGGAGCGGCTGAAGGGCTTCACCGAGGAGATGCACGAGCTCGGCAAGTCCGCCTCGTCGCGGGTGCTGCAGCAGGCGATCGTGCGGGACCGGTCGGTCGCCTCGATCTTCGGCGTGCCGTCGGACTCGCCGCTCCTGCTGCTCGTGCGGGTGCGTTACGGCGATGGGCTGGCGATGTCCAAGGAGACCGCCTGGTACGACGTCGCCGCCGTGCCCGGCCTCGCGGAGAAGGACCTCAGCGGCTCGGTCTACCAGCTCCTCGGAGAACAGGGCGTGGGGCTCGTTCAGTGCGAGCAGACGATCGAGGCGAGCGAGCCGGACGAGGGAGAGTGCGACATCTTCGGCTTCGACGAGCCGCGCCCCTGCCTGCTGATCAAGCGCCGGTCCTACGACAAGGAAGAGCGGCTGATCGAATATGTCGAGGGCATGTTCCGCGGCGACGCCTATGCCTATCGGCTGAAGCTGTCGGTCTGAACGCTCACTCCCTTCCTGTCCCGCTTTCGGGCTCCGCGAAACAGCTTTGGCCGTCGACCTCCCCTCCCCTTGCGGCGAGGGGGCGCGGGCGGCGCCGAAAAGGGCGTCGAGGTCGAGGCCGCTCTATGCCGGCAGCCTGAGCGTCATACTGCGGACCCCCGCCCCTGGCCCCTCTCCACAAGCGGGGAGAGGGACCGGGGCGTCAGCCAGTCTCGCGGCCTCAGTACTCGACGACGCCGTCCAGCGCGTAGTGCTTGACGGTCTTGCGGTTGGCGATCAGCTCGTCGATCGTCGGCTCGCCTTTCATGGCGCGCGAGATGGCGAGCTTCATGCCCTCGTAATTGGTGCGGTAGAGGTCGGCCTTGTCGACGTTCTCGTCATTCGCGGTGCGCGGGTCGAGCCAGAGCGTCGCGATGATGCAGAGGTCGTCGACCTGATCCTTCGGGATGACGCCCTCGATCACGCTGTCGAGGATCGCGTCGCCGACCGCGCCCTGGACGACGCCGCCGAGCAGCTCGACATAGGCCTCGTTCTGGACGGTGACCTTGGTGGTCATCATCGTCGCGGGCTTCACGGCCTGGTTGAGGTCGCGCACCACGAACATGCGCGGATGGCCGGCGACCTGGCCGAGCATCGAGGCGAAGGCGGTCCCGACCGGACCGTCCACCTTGCCGATCACGAGCTCGGGCATGGCGTCGGTCGCCTGGCCCTCGACCGCGAGCACGGTGGCCTCGCCGGTGCGGAAGATGATGTCGGTCATCGAAGTCTCCTGAAAGCTGTCGTCTTGTTTCGGGCCTACGCCGTCGGCACGTCCGCCCAGAAGCCGTCCTGTCCGCGGCAGCGCAGACAGCCGTCCGCGACGCCGAAATGCATGCCGGTCAGCGCGAGCGAGCCTTCGGCGACGCGCTCGGCGATCCAGGGGAAGGTCATGAGGTTCTCGATCGCGACGCCCGCGACCGCCTCCTCGGCGGCGCGCTGGCGCTCGGCTCCCGCCAGCGCCGGATCGACCGCCTTGCGGGCGCGGCTCGCCATGTTGACCCACGCCACGACGAAGTCGAAGGCCTCCGGCGGCGCCCCGTCGAACAGCGCCTTCACGCCGCCGCAGCCGGCATGCGCCAGCACCACGATGCGCTCGACCTTCAGCACCCGCACCGCGTACTCGATCGCCGCGCTCGCGGCGTGGTGGGACTGGTCCGGCGCGTAAGGGGGGGCGAGCGCGGCGACGTTGCGGAGCACGAACAGCTCGCCGGGTCCTGCGCCGAGGATCTGCTGGGGATCGACCCGGCTGTCGGAACAGCCGATCACGAGAACCTTCGGCGCCTGACCTTCGGCCAGCGTCTCGAACCGGCGCTGGAGGTCCGGCCAGGCCTCCTTGCGGAACCGGCGATAGCCGTCGAACAGCGCATCGAGCGACCCGTCAGGGATCGACGTTTGCAAGTCAGCCATGCGGAAACTCCGGGTTCGCGGCGGCCCGACGCCAAGAGGTTGAGTATGTCGGGAACGATCACGCCGGCCCCGCCGCGTCAACCGCGCAGTCCGTCGCGGCGACGTGAGGCCCGTCGTGGTGGGCGCGTCGAGGCGCGGCCTTATCTGGAATCTCTCCAACAGGCGGCGCCCGCCGCCAAACCCTCGATCAGGACATCCGCATGAGCCTCAGCACGACCGCCGCCGACGCGCCGGTTCCCGCCGCCGGCGGCTATACCGCAACGGCCAAGGCGCTCCACTGGACGGTCGCCGTGCTGGTCATCGGCCTCATCGCCGTCGGCATCGGACGCGAGTTCATGCCGAAAGGTCCCGAGAAGGACTTCGTCACCATGCTGCACAAGGCGACCGGCATCGTCGTCCTCGTCATCATGCTCGCGCGCCTCGCCTACAGGATCGGCCACCGTCCGCCGCCGCCGGAGCCCGGTCAGCCGGGCTGGAAGACGGGGCTGTCGCATGCCGTCCACTGGTCGCTCTATCTGATCGTGATCGTCATGCCGATCCTCGGCTGGTTCGGCTCGAACGCGCTCGGCCGGCCGGTCAGCATGTACGGCCTGTTCAATCTCCCGACGCTGATCGGAGAGAACAAGGAGCTCGGCGAGACGATCTACGACGTCCACGGACTGCTCGGCTTCACGGCGCTCGGGCTGATCGTCCTGCACGTCGGCGCGGCGCTGCACCACCATTTCGTGGCGCGCGACGCGGTCCTGAAGCGAATGACCTGAGGCGAGCTCAGCCGCGCGCCGCCGCCTGCTCCATCAGGTGCTCGAACACGTCCGCGCACTGGAACCAGCGCGGCAGGCGGATGCCGGCGCTGCGAGCGGCGCGGGCGGCGCGGGCGAGCGCGTCCGCGTCCGTGAGCAGCGTCCGCAGCGCGGCCGCGATGGTGGCCGGGTCCTCCGGCGGCACAAGCTCGCCCGCGGCGCCGGAGATCAGCCCGGCCGCCGCCTCGCCGGCGCCCGCCACCACCGGCAGGCCGCGCGCCAGGGCCTCGGCATAGGCCATGCCGTAGCCCTCGAGCCGGGACGCCAGCGCGAACAGATCCGCGCGGTCGTAGGCGTCGGCGAGCGCGGCCTCCTCGATCTCCCCAACAAGTTCCGTCCGGTCGACGAGCCCTTCCGAGGCAAGCGTCGCGCGGAGCTCCTGCACCTGTCTCTTATACACATCTCCGAGCCCACGAGACAGGCAGAAATCTCGTATGCCGTCTTCTGCTTGAAAAAAAAAA
>CABHPB010000083.1 GCA_902168115.1 uncultured Methylopila sp.
ATAGACGCGAAAAATCCCCCTGCCAACCGTGTTTTTGACGGTTTTTTGGCCGCGCCCGGTTCGGCGGATCGGCCCGCTAGGCCAAACCGATCAGCGCGATCTGGCGGCCGTAGTCGGCCTCGCGGGCGTGCGTGGCGCGGCGGAACGAGTAGAACCGATCGGGCGCGGCGTACGTGTCGAGGCCCAGGCTTTCGACCCGCCCGACCCCCGCCGCGGCCAGCCGGTGCGCGACATAGGCTTCAAGATCGAACTGCCAGCGGTCGGCCGCGCCGGGCGCGAAGAATCGCGCGTTGTCGGCCTCTCCGCTTCCGAACCGCTCGCGGAAACCCGCGTCGACCTCGTAGCTCGCCTGGGCGATGCACGGGCCGATGGCGGCGGCGATGTCCGCGCGCCGGGCGCCCAGCGCCACCATCGCCGCGACGGTCGCCTCGATCACCCCGCCGACCGCGCCCTTCCAGCCGGCATGCGCCGCGCCGACCACGCCTGCAGCGCGATCGGCGAGCAGCACCGGCGCGCAATCGGCGGTCAGCACGCCCAGCAGCACGCCGCGCCGGTCGGTGACCAGCGCGTCGGCGCGCGGCCGGTCGGCATCGTCCCACGGCGCGGCGACGGTGACGCAATCGGGCGAATGGATCTGGTAGAGCCCGACCAGCGGCGCGCCGGGCAGCACCGCCTGGGCGGCGCGGCGGCGGTTCTCGGCCACCGCCGCCGGATCGTCGGCCGAGCCCAGCCCCACGTTCAGCCCGGCGACCGCGCCCACGGAAACCCCGCCGCGCCGGCCGAGGAAGCCGTGCGGCACGCCGTCGAGCGCCGCGGCGCGGATGACCTCGACCGCGTCAGCCAAGGCTCTTGGTCACTTGCTCGAAGGTGTCGCGCGACAGGCCCGGCGCGGCGGCGATGCGCTCCAGCTCGGCGCGCATCAGCGCCGAGCGCCTGGGCTCGATCCGCCGCCAGCGCCCGAGCGGCGCCACGAAGCGCGCGGCGGTCTGCGCGTTGATCGGGTCGAGCGCCAGGATCAGGTCGGCGATCAGCCGATAGCCCTCGCCATCGGCCACATGAAACGCCGCCGGGTTGACCGCCGCCGCCATGTAGAGCGCGCGGGCGCGGTTGGGGTTGTGCAGCGTGAAGTCGGGATGCGCCGCCAGCGCCTTCACATGATCGAGCACCCGGGGATGCAGCGACCCCGCCTGGAGCGAGAACCACTTGTCGATGACCAGCGCGTTGCCGGCGAAGCGCGCGCGGAAATCGGCCAAGGCCGCTTCGCGCTCGGGCCCGTCGAGCCCGGTCAGCACCATCAGCGCGCCCTGGCGGTCGGTCATGTTGTCGGCCGCCGCATATTGCGCCGCCGCCCGCCGCGCCGCGTCGCGCGGGTCGCCCGCCGCGAGATAGACCAGCGCCTGCGTCTTGAGCTTGCGCGCCCCGCGCGCCTCGGCATTGCGGCCATAGGGCACCGCCCTCACCCGGTCGTGCAGCGCCGCCAGCGAATCGCGCAACTTGCGCCCGATCCACGCCTTGAGCGCCTCGCGCTCGGCGTGGATGGCGCCGGGATCGGCGACGAGGAACTGCTCGGCGAGATAGCTTTCGGCCGGCAGGATCATCAGCTCGCCGCGCATCAGGTCGTCGAGTGCGGGATCGTCGATCACCGCGCCGAGCGCCTGGCCGATCGATTCGCGCCCCGCCTCACGGTCGCCCTCGCACAGGAACCCGCCGCCCACCGCGGCGACGAGATGCTGGACGACCAGGCTCTGCATCGCTTCGTAGCGGGCGAAGGGATCGTCGTCGTGGGCGGCGAGGAACAGCAGGTCGGCCGCCGAGGCGTCGGTCTCGATCGCCACCGGCGCCGAGAAGGCGCGGTTGATCGACAGCACCGGCCGCGTGGCGAAGCCGGGGAAGCCGTAGTCGGCGGCCGCCTGGTCGAACACCACCAGCTCCTCGCCCCGGTGCTGGCCGCTCTCGCGGTCGAACAGCGCCAGCTTGAGCGGGATCGGCACCGGCTGCTTGTCGGGCTGCCCCGGCGTCGCGGGAACCCGCTGCTCGAGGTGCAGCGTGGCGAGGCCGTCCTTGTGCGACAGCCGCGCCTTCACCTGCGGGGTGCCGGCCTGGGAGTACCACAGCCGGAACTGCGCCAGGTCGATCTCCGCGCCGTCCTCGATCGCCTTGACGAAGTCCTCGCAGGTCGCCGCCTCGCCGTCGTGGCGCGCGAAATAGAGGTCGGTGCCGCGCCGGAAGCGCTCGGGCCCGGTCATCGTCCGCATCATGCGGATCACCTCGGCGCCCTTGTTGTAGACCGTCGCGGTGTAGAAGTTGGAGATCTCCTGGTACGAATCGGGCCGGATCGGATGCGCGAGCGGCCCCGAATCCTCGGGAAACTGGGCCGAGCGCAGCACGCGCACGTCCTCGATCCGCTTGACCGCCGGCGAGCCCATATCGGCGCTGAACATCTGGTCGCGCAGCACGGTGAAGCCTTCCTTGAGGCTCAGCTGGAACCAGTCGCGGCAGGTCACGCGGTTGCCCGACCAGTTGTGGAAGTACTCGTGGCCGATCACCCCCTCGACCGCGTCGTAGTCGCCATCGGTCGCGGTCTCGGGATCGGCGAGGACGTAGCGCGTGTTGAAGACGTTGAGCCCCTTGTTCTCCATCGCCCCCATGTTGAAGTCCGAGACGGCGACGATATTGAACAGATCGAGATCGTATTCGCGGCCGAACGCCTCCTCGTCCCACTGCATCGAGGCGATCAGCGACGCCATCGCGTGGTCGGTGCGCGATTCGTCACCGGCACGGACCCAGATGTTGAGATCGACCGCGCGGCCCGACATCGTGGTGAAGCGGGACTGGTTGGCGACCAGTTCGCCCGCGACCAGCGCGAAGAGGTAGCACGGCTTGGGCCAGGGATCGTGCCATTCGGCCCAATGCTCGCCGCCGCCCTCGCCTTGCGCTTCGCAATTGCCGTTCGACAGCAGCACCGGGAACGCCGCCTTGTCGCCGTGCATCCGCACGCGATAGGTCGAGAGCACGTCGGGCCGATCGGGGAAAAAGGTGATGCGGCGGAAACCCTCGGCCTCGCACTGGGTGCAAAGCATGCCGTTCGAGGCATAGAGCCCCATCAGCTGGGTGTTCGCTGCGGGCTGGATCAGCGTCTCGATCGAAACCTCGTGCGCATCGCCGGGCAGCTCGATCAGCAGGTCCGCCCCGTCCATCCGCCAGTCGTTGACCGCCTGCCCGTCGACCAGCACGCCGCGCGCGGCGATCCCGTCGCCGTTGAGCCGCAGCACCCGGTCGTCGCCGTTGCGGCGCACCTGCAGCCGCGAGACCACGCGCGTCTCATCGAGCCCCAGCGCGAAGTCGAGCGCGACTTCGGGCACCAGCCAGGCCGGCGGGCGATAATGCTCGCGCCGATGCCGCAGGCGCCGCCGGTGATCCGGCGCGGCATCGGCGGTCTGGAGGTTCTCGACGGGCTCGGAAG